>CAYXCZ010000001.1:0-259675 GCA_964463695.1 uncultured Lentimicrobiaceae bacterium
AGAACTATCGTTATCAACAGATAACCTAAGTCAATAACACCAAAAAGGGGAGCCATACAGCTCCCCTTTTTTTGTTGGGTTTATGCTAATCTATAGAAGTCAAGTATTATACTGCTTTTTTTGAAGTGTAAAGATAAATAATGTATATCCAACCACTTATGAAAAGTAAACCACCCAATGGTGTCACCGGGCCGATCCAGGAGGCTGATAATCCGGTGAGGGTGCGTGTTGCCAGAAAATAAATCGAACCGCTGAAGAACAGTATGCCAAGTGTAAATGCATAAAACGGAAAACGTAACTGCTTCAAATTGGTGTCCCTGGCCAACACAGCTAAAAAGAGTATCGCCAGCGCATGATACATCTGGTAACGTACAGCGGTTTCAAAATTTAACAACTCAGCCGGACCCAGCTTCGTCTTCAGCCAATGTGCGCCCAGCGCCCCAAGGGCAACCGCCAACGCGGCCAAAAAAGCGCCTGTAATCATCATTTGTCTTTTCATATGCTTCATTATCAATGTTTAAGTAAGTGTAATTATTCAGACTTGTGCTCCCAACAAATCCTCGTACTTTTGCAAACAAAAGTAGTCATAAAATGAAAATATCCATAGAAATCAGCTATTACCCCCTCGACACACCTTACATCCCTCCTATCAAGGATTTTATAAGCCGGCTCAACCAATATTCACAAATTCATGTGCAGACAAACGGCATGAGTACGCAAGTCTTTGGAGAATTTGATGAAACCTTGGACATTTTGAAAAATGAAATCAAAAAGTCGTTCGAGCTGCCCCATTCCGTTTTTGTGATGAAGATCATTAATGCGGACTTAAATCATAAAGATGGCAGCAACTGAATTTTTTGACTTGTTTTTACAGAACATCTACCAAACAACCTTGATAGAGGTCATAGCTGTTGTCTTTGGTTTACTAAGTGTTTGGTACAGCATGAAAGTAAATATCCTTGTATATCCAACAGGGATTGTGAGTGTATTGATTTATGTTTACATATGCTATATTGCTGGTTTATATGCCGATATGGGTATAAACGCGGTCTATTTTGTTATGAGTGTTTACGGGTGGTATAATTGGACCCGACCGCAGAATGACAAGTCAATTCTTTCCGTTACTTATGCCAACAAGAAGCAAAATCTGATCGCACTTGCTGCTACAATTATTTCGTTTTTCCTTATTCGGTTTATCCTGGTAGCATACACCGACAGCAACGTTCCTGGAATAGACGCATTTACAACAGCTGTATTCCTGATCGGGATGTGGTTGATGGCCACTAAAAAAGTTGAAAACTGGATTTATTGGATCATTGGAGATATCGTTTCTATCCCACTATATTTCTATAAGGGGTTGGTTTTAACCAGTTTTCAGTATTCTGTGTTTTTGATACTTGCAATTATTGGATACATCGCCTGGAGAAAGGAGGCTGTGCGTGATTAAAAAGATCGCCATACTCGGACCTGAATCCACCGGAAAATCATGGCTTGCCGAAAGACTAGCCGTTCATTACAAATCAAGCTGGGTTCCCGAGTTTGCAAGAACATATTTGAATTCCATACAACGACACTATACTATACAGGATATTGAGTTTATAGCCCAGAATCAATTCCACAATAACCAGCTCGGATCAGAGAAATCAATAGATATTTACTTCGCTGATACTGAAATGATTGTTTGTTATATATGGGCATCTTATGTAAGTGAAGTCGTGCCAGAAAGTATCTCGAAATTGTGTTTACTACAAAATTTTGATCTGTATTTACTTTGCGATATCGATCTTCCATGGGAACCTGATCCGTTAAGAGAACATCCACATAAACGAAAAGAGCTTTTTGATCGTTATGTAGCAGAGCTCGAAACACGGAATTTACCTTATACTATAATAAGTGGCTTTGGCGATATCAGATTGGAGCATGCTGTCAGTTCCATTGAAACATGGTTAAAAAATACATCAAATGACTGATTCAAAACATATTGTATTTCTGGCAAGATGGTATCCCCATCGCTATGATCCAATGTTGGGTTTGTTTATTCAACGTCATGCTCAAGCAGTTGCTTTGAAAGAAAAAGTTTCAGTGGTTTATGCCCATGGAACAGAAAAGCCACTAGGCAAATTATACGAAATTGATGTTAAATCAAATGATAGCCTGAACGAAATCAGCGTTTACTATCAGCTTTCAACTTTCTTTATCAGACCTGTTGCTAAGCTAATTAACCTCTTAAGATTTTATATTTCTGTTAAAAAAGGGCTTAATATAGCTGAGCAGAAAAATGGAAAAATCAGCTTGACTCACGTTCATGTTTTAACCCGCCTGGCATTAGTGGCACTTTGGCTAAAGTTAACAAAAGGGATTCCTTACGGGATCACTGAACACTGGTCCCGTTACCTAAAAGTAAGAAACGAATTTCATGGATGGGGAAGAATATTCCTTACCCGAATTGCCGTTAAGCAGGCTTCCTTTGTAACTACAGTAACCGAGAACCTGGCATCTGCAATGCGAAGTTTTAAGTTGCATGCAAATTTTATCATTTTACCTAACGTGGTGGATGTTAACATGTTTCAACCAATTCCTAAATCCAAAAAAGACAATTTCAGATTTATTCATATCAGTTGTTTTGAGGATCGGTCGAAAAACATTTCAGGAATACTGCGAACAATAGCAAAGCTAAAAGCGATCAGAACCGATTTTGAGTTTGTAATGGTAGGCGAAGGTCAGGACGAGAAAGAAATGCATGATCTGGCAAAAAAGTCGGGCCTTGAATTACCGGAATTAAAATTTACCGGATTGCAACAATCAAAAGAATTGGCCACGTCTTTGGCTGAAAGTGATGCGCTTGTGTTGTTCAGCAATTATGAAAACCTTCCGGTTGTAATTCCTGAAGCATTTGCTTGTGGGTTACCAGTTATCTCAACTTCGGTTGGAGGTATAGCTGAAATAATCAATTCTGAAAATGGGATATTAATAGAAGTCGGTGACGAATCACAACTTCTAAACGCACTTGTTTGGATGATGGATAACCACGATTCCTATAATTCGAAAAAAATCAGGGAAGCAGTAGTAGATAAAAACAGCCGGGAAGCGGTGAGCTACTTTCTTTCACGCTTGTATGAAGAAGCCCTCAAAAAGAAGTATTAATCCGGCAAGCGGAAAGTTAGCATAGGTATTCCAAGATTGAAAAAGTCATCTTTACCAACCTTATCTTTAAAGATGTAATCGAGCCATGTTCGTTTGTGGGCGATGAAAGCAGCCAAACTTATCTGATGTTCATCACAAAAAAGCTTCATCGCTTCGCGTGCAGAAGATGTCCGTATTAACTCAAATCGGATCATTTGTTTCGCTTCTTCCGATTTGAATGCCTGCCGTAACTCATCCATCAAAACAGCAGCTTTTGCATCATTGTCATCGAGCACAAAATGTACAACATGAATTACGGGCTGATACAATTGTGTAAGCTGGATTAGCTGATTGAGAACGGAAACCTCAAACTGACTGAAATTTGTGGCATACATAACCTGATTGCCTGCTCTCCAGTGATATCCTACAGGAATAGCCAACACTGGAACGTGCACCTTTGCCATAATGCTTTTGGCGATGCTTCCTTCAAGAAACCCTTTATGACCTTTCCCTGAAGTCCCCATTAAAATCAGGTCAGGATTCTCAACATCAGTCAGTTGCAGAAGCTCCTGTTCAGGATCACCTCCTTTTAACACAGTTTGAATCGTAATTCCCTGAAGACCGTGTACCTGTATTTCATTTTCAAGCACCATGCGTTTTTCTTTCATAAAAGCAGCTGCCTGCTGCTCCATCTCCGAAAGTAATTCCCTGTTAAAAAAAGTATCAGAGTCGAGTCCACCCGGAAAACTACTGTCACCCATAAGAATCTGATCCATGTAGGCGTGGAAAAGAACGATTTCACCACCTGTAACTTTCAATAAATCAATTGCATAGGGAAATAGCATCGTATTCTCCTCGCTAAAATCAGTAGATAGGATAATTTTCATATGGGTTATTTTGTTTTCTCAAAAGAAATGTGATGGTAAAATTACAACAGAAGTTGTATGAAAACAAGGCTAAAATGAGAAACACCAAAAGATTTTATCATCGATCACATATTCACTGAAATAATGATCATAAAGCAGATAATATCCAAAAAGCCCAACAAAGTCTTTTTCTAAAGCTTTTGAACAGATCACATTCAATCTAAAATCAAATCTCATCGTTCCTTTTTCTGTCTGGTTTTCGTTTGATGCTCAACAACATTTAACCAACGAATCTATCTCAAAATCAATTCCTAAGGAAAAGAATTAATACAGTGATCTCAAAAAAACCTATCAATTTCTAAACAAAATGTTAATTGTTAATAAATAGATAAACTATTGTTAAAATTAATAGTGAGAAGTATTGTGGTATGCCAATAATTAAATTATTTTTGAGGCATCAATCTAAAGAGATTGGGATAACGTTCTTAAAAAATGCTGTCATGATCGCACTTATTGTTTTAGTTATCTTTTCGGCAATTGGTATTGTAGCGGTTATACATGCCATTAAAAACGCTCCTTTTGTTGAGGAGCGTGACGACAGCAAAATTGGGCAATGATGTCGTGCTGATAAGATAAGATGATGGAAGAAAAAAAGGCTGAACTTAACTGTCCAGCCTTTTTTTTAGCAATTACACCCACCACCGTGGTGGTGACTGTGTTGGTGCTGATGCCCTTCATGAGGATCACACGCACCACATGCTTCTTCTTCATCGTGATGATCATGATCACCACCTCCGCAGCAGCTATCATTGTGACTTCCACAACCACAACCCGATGCGGCTGGATATAATTCGTCGTAAGTTGCCTCACGAACATTTAATACTTCACCTTTTGTGAACAGGCTTTTTCCTGCTAACGGATGATTAAAATCCATTGAAACGGTCGACTCATTAACAGCAACAACACGCCCATCAAATGGATTCCCATCTCCATCCATCATTGGAACCACACGTCCAACAACTAAGGTATCTGGTTTTATTTCACCATTTACCATGAAAACCGTCTTAGGAATCTCCATTAAAAGATCCTTATTATAATCGCCAAAAGACTCCTCAGAGTTTAGCAAAAACTCAAAAGAATCTCCGGATCTTAGGCCGAGCAGCTTGTCTTCAAAACTTTTCAACATTCTTCCAGTTCCAAAAACCATTGTCCTTGGCTGGCTGTATTCTACCTTTTCAAGTAGCTCACCAGCTTCATTTTCAACATGAATAGCATACGCAATCACGCCAACTTTATTTTTTTCAATTACCATATACTTTTATTATTGTGATCGTAACTTAAGAGTGGATGTTTATTATATTATGCCACAAAATTACTACAATTCTTTTATTTAGAATCAATATAAATACAATTGTTTGAAAATCTCAAAAGTTACTTCTGTGTGTATTCATTTTCAAAACTTCATTAGATAACCCTGCAGACTCTCTTCGCCTTCAAGACCAAGTTTTTTTCTCAAGCGATAACGTGCCATATCGATGCTTTTAGCATTTTGGAATGTTATCGTTGCGATTTCTTTTGAGCTCATATCCAATTTCAGGAAAGCACAAAGTTTTCGCTCATTTCCGGTCAGGTCAGGATGTGAAATACTGAGGCTGTGATAAAAGTCAACATGTACATCATTAAACCGTTTTTCAAATTCAACCCAAATATTATCATTAACAGCAGTTTTGTAGCTTGTTGCCAAACCTTCGAGCAAATCACGATTCGATTCATTTCCCATTTCAACCAATTTCTCAATATCACGCATAATCTTCTCATTCAGTTCGCTTGATTGGATGAGACGCATGCTGATACCGGCGAGTTCGCTCTTGTGTTTTTGAATATCATCAGCGTGTAGCTTCTTCATTTCAGTCACATCATTGATCACACATAGTATTCCTTTTACATCGCCGGATTTATTTTTCACCGGTACTTTTGTAAATAGCGCATCATGTTTTGTTTCATCAGCATAGGTGATGTGAGATTCATATTTTGCGATAGGTATTTGACCTTCAATAATTTTTCTGTCATTCGTTAAATGAATCTCAACACCATCCTTCAAAAAATAATTATAAAATGACTGGAAATTGTCTTTGTCGGTGTCGAAAGCCCATCGAAACGATTGATTAAAAACGAGGATAGTTCCGGTGATATCGTAATGGACAAGAGGATTTGGAATAATATTGATAAGGTACTGAAGAAAAACATTGGAATCCTGAATCGTTTCATTCATCAGCTTAATCTCTTCGATATGATTTGAAAGTGTAAGCATTGCATTTACGCGGGCTTTCAGTTCAATCTGGTCGATGGGTTTCCGAAGAAAATCAATAGCCCCAACCTCAAGTGCGTGGCGAAGATGTTCTGAAGTTACCATGACACCTGTTGCCATAATCACCGGTATATCAGCAGTTAGCGGATTTGCTTTAAGCTGACGAATAAGCTCGATTCCATTCAAATCTGGCATATCCCAATCCGTAACTATCAATCTGGGCAACTTAGTCAGAGCCACATTAAATGCGATTCTCCCGCTGTTGGCCTGTAAAAAAGTATAGGCTTTGATTTCATCGTTCAGCATCTCAAAAATGGACTGAACAATCATGGGATCATCATCCACAACAAGAATGGAAAGTTCTGTTTCAACCATAATATTTTAATTTCTTATCTCTTGTATCAACTTTATATTTCAACTTAAAAGATTTACCAACTCACGGTATCTATCATTATTACAATGATATACAGCCTTTTCGAGTTCAGTCTTCCATTCCATGGCTGCTTTGTTTCCATCGGGATTAAACTTTTTCAAGACACTCAAAACTTTACTCATTTCGTATACATCGTATGATTTTAGTATCGTCAGGTGTGGAGCTAATTTATGGATTTCTGTAGCTAATTCGCTTAGGTTATTCGAAAAGTCGATTCTTTGTTCGTTGATAGTTTCCCCTTTTAAAGCTTCAGGAGTGTATGGCAAAGTGAACCAAAAGCAGGTAGGCTTTTCAGGATCACTTTCGACACCTATCGCTCCAAGGTGCATGTTTACAGCCATTTTGCAAAAAGCCAGCCCAAGTCCTGTTGATCGGATTTCACCCTTTGCAGGCTCTGCTTGTGCAAATGGTTCGAAAATAACTTCTTGTTTATCTGATGGAATGACAGGACCCCAGTTCACGATCTCGATTTTCAGGTAATCTTGAATTAAACTGGTTCGAATAACAATTTTTTTGCTTTCTGCGGAATGATTGACAGCATTCAGTATGATGTTCTCAAACACCCTCTTTATCAATTCCTTATCCACATTTATTACAATAGCTTCCTGACTTTTCACTTCTACTGTCAAAGATTTATTCTTAAAACTAAGCTCTAAATCACTAATGCTTTCCTGAATAAGATCCAGTAATTTAACCTGTGTCGGTCGAAGTTGTAATTTTGCCTCTTCAAATTTCCTTATATCCAATATATTAAGTACCATTCGGAGCATTTTCTTTGAAGCTTCATTAATAATTTCCATCCTATCCTTGTCGGGATTGCCGGCACTCAGGCTAATGATGTTGTACAATGAATTCTTTAGATCATGGACGATCATATTTGTCGTAGCCTGCCGAAAATTGTCAAACTCAGCAAGTTTTTTATTAGCCTCTATCAATTGAACAGACTGATTATGAAGTTCCAGTTGGTTTTTTACAACTATTTCATTTGCTTTTTCAATTTCCTCAAAAGCACTTCTCAGCTGGTCATTTTGATTGTTGATTTTACGCATAAGTTTGTTTTTCTTCAAAATCATGAAGACATATACAACCAAAAATGTCATCAGAATAATGCTTATAAAGATGGCAACCCTCCATTTTTTCTTTTGCTCGTCATACGTTTTCAGGTATTCTTGCAACGACCGATCATAATGGCGGCTTATAAAAAGTTGGTGCTCAACGTCTTTTTTCTTCTTTAACTCCAGTTCCTTTTCGTGTATTTGGCTTATTTTCAGCTTTTTGCGATATTTAAGTGCCTCGTTATAATTGCCTTCGTTTTCATAATAATTCGCCAAAGCTAAATATGCGCTATTAAAAGAAAGTGTATCAAGCGGATAATCATTAATGATAGCAAGCATCTCATCATGAACTATTTGAGCGTCTCTTTTTCGGTTCATAGCAGTAAGTATATTTAGCTTTGATCCCATTGCATTTAGGGCACTAAAATCCATCTGATACTTCAAACTCATCTCAATATCTGTTTCGAGCAGTCGCAGCGCCTCGAGTGTATCACCCATTTTCAACATTGTCAAACTTTTATTTCCTGCAAGCAATCCAAACCAGCTTGAATCGGAATTGGAATGTGCAATAGCAATGGCTTTATCAAATAATACAACTGAGCTATCCAATTCGTTTGCAAAGTAATAAATCAGTCCCATATTATTTAACAAACTGGTTATCAATCCAGATTGAAAACTTAGAGTATCGTAATTTACGATATCCAGTGCTTCTTTTCCTGTGGAAAGGGCTTTTTTATAATCTTCATCCTGAAAGTAAAATCCTGTTAAGTAATAAAGGGATTGGAATAAATGGCCAGAATCTTTAGTCTCTTTGTAGTAAGTTTTGCAAAATAACAGGGTTTCAAAAACAAGATCACGCTGAAGGTGATTGGAATAGTGTTCAGAAATTAGTTGCGCTATTTGGATCCTGTTTTTGTCGAAACGTTTATCAGAACGACTCAACTCCCATAAAAAAACAAGTGCTTTTTGCCGGTCTTCCATACAGGCAGTTTCACAACCATCAAAATTCTTTAATGATTCGAGCAAAGCTTCTGTCTGGCTTTGATCATTGGAAAGAAAAATGTAATTAAGGCTATCTGCCTGCTCCACATACTTATAGTCTTGTGAAAAACTGGCACCTGGTAAAACAATTAAAAGGGCAAGTAACAGGAAATGACGCATAGTTGATTTATTCAAGAGCAAAGATAATTAAAAGAAAATCCTTCCTTCCTCAAAAAAACACCTCTAAAATGAATGAATTTGCACTTCCGAAGCCCTGATTATATGTGGTAATTATGTTAAATAATTATCTATTTAACATTGAATTCCAATAACTTATGGGAACCAATAAAAAGTTCAAAGTGATCATTGATTTGAGCTGGTCCAACGCCTTCTGGAGTTCCTGTAAAAATATAATCTCCTTTTCGCAACATTACAAACTGGGAAACATATGAAACAATGCGGTCGAAACTGAAAATCATATCCTTACTATTACCTTTTTGCCGCCATTCATCGTTGATTTTCAAACCAAAATCAATATTATTCAAATCATTGAATTCGCTTTTAGGCAAAAACTGTCCTACAGGTGCTGAGAAATCAAAAGCCTTAGCAATCTCCCAGGGCAAGCCTTTCTGCTTACACTCTGTCTGAAGATCACGGGCAGTAAAATCGATTCCTACTCCAATTTCCTGATAATACTTATGAGCAAATTTTTCAGCAATGCTTCGCCCGTTTTTACTCACCTTCATAACAAGTTCAACCTCATAATGAATGTCGCTAGAAAAAGATGGATAGAAAAACGGATTGTGTGGCGGCAATAAAGCTGTATCAGGTTTCATAAAGAAAACTGGTTTCGACGGCAAAGGGTTATTCAATTCCTTAGCATGCTCGGCATAATTACGACCTATACAAATGATTTTCATGATATTACTTTTTATGATTGGTTAACTGAACTTGCTTTCCAAACATTCGTAGTTTTATTGTTGTGATGAGTTTTTTTGTGTAAAGAGGGAATTCGCCTTTCATCATCCAATCGTAATACGAAGGATCTTTCTGAAAGACTTCTTCAACTGTTCTTCCTTTATTCTTGCCAAAGTTAAAAACTTCCTGATTTGTTTCGTTATAAATGATTTGGCCTGCGAGATCAGCAAAGCGGTGATGCGAGGAAAATTGATGTAGCGACAACATATCATTCACAATTGGCTGCGATGTGTTTCCGGCAGCATCCTCATAAACAACACCTTCATAGCGAGCTAGTTGCGCTTTAAGTATCTCATAAGTTGCAAAAGTGTCAGCTGCTGCTG
The DNA here is from genome assembly GCA_964463695.1 of uncultured Lentimicrobiaceae bacterium. Classification (GTDB taxonomy): domain Bacteria; phylum Bacteroidota; class Bacteroidia; order Bacteroidales; family F082; genus JALNZU01. Next base: position 10,068 of record CAYXCZ010000001.1, read on the forward strand.
AATGTGCATCTTCGAGCTCTTTATTACAAAAAAACCTGTAAGCCCCCTTGAGTGTTCTCGGTTCCATTTTCATGAAAATATTTTGAACATCAATAAGGTTTCTGTTTGATAAATCGAAAGGTATATCAACACGTAAAAATTCCTCCATTAACAATGGTATGTCAAATTTCAACGCGTTATAACCCGAAAGGTCGCAACCAACAAGAAACTTACTAATATCCTTCGCAATTTCCTTAAAAGCAGGAGCTGTTTTCACATCTTCATCGGTTATACCATGAAACTGTGTTGAAAATGCAGGAATGGGCACCCCCGGATTCACTCTCCAGGTTCGCTGCTCTTCACTCCCATCTGGCGAAACTTTAAGAATACTTATCTCTATCAACCTGTCAGTAGTAATATTCAAACCAGTTGTTTCGAGATCAAAAAAGGCGATGGGACGTTTGAGTTGAAGTTGCATAATAAAAAAAATAAAGGGTTGGAAAATTGTTTTCCAACCCATTTTTATGTTGATATATATCTATATAGCTCTGTTTGAATCGAAACCTTCAAGTAGTTCCTTCATTTTCTTCAGATACATTCCGCCCAAAGCCCCATCAACCACACGGTGGTCATAGGCAAGAGCAAGGATCATAACATGACGGATAGCTATAACATCACCGTATTCCGTTTCAATAACAGCCGGCTGTTTTCTGATTGCGCCTACAGCTAAAATTGCGACCTGTGGTTGATTTATGATAGGTGTTCCTGTTAAGCTGTCGAATGATCCAAAATTCGTGATTGTAAACGTACCACCCTGTATTTCATCAGGTTGTAATTTATTAGCCCGAGCACGATTTGCTAAATCATTAACATTCTTGGTGATACCCAGCAAGCTTTTCTCATCCACATTTTTAATTACAGGAACTATCAAATTTCCATTAGGCAATGCTGTTGCCATTCCAATATTGATATTCTTGCGAAGGATGATATTGTAGCCATCAACAGAAGCATTTACTTGAGGAAATGCTTTAAGTGACTGAGCAGCAGCTTCAAAGAAAATAGGAGTAAAAGTAATTTTCTCGCCTTCTTTTTTAAGGAAACTATCTTTTACCTTGTTCCTCCAGTTAACAATATTAGTAACATCCACATCAATGAACGACGTGACATGTGGAGAAACATGCTTTGACATAACCATATGATCCGCTATCAAACGGCGCATACGATCCATTTCAACGATTGTATCTCCGGCATCAGAGATTACTTTCGGCGCATCAATTTTTGTTACCTGCTTTGCTGAGGCACTACTTTGAACAGGCGCAACTACCTGAACAGCAGGTAATACATTTCCTCTGTTTTTTAAGAAAACGAGCACATCTTCCTTGGTAACTCTTCCCTCTTTTCCGCTTCCTGCAATCGAATCGAGTTCCTTCAATGAGATCCCTTCTTCTTTTGCAATACTTTTCACGAGAGGAGAATAATAACGGCCTTCAGTAGCTTCGTCTGCCGTTTCAGCAACAACAGTTTCAGCAACGAAAGGAACTGCATCAACAACAGCTTGCTCAACGACAGCTCCTTCTGCCGGCACTTCGTCAGAGCCGTCAAGAGATATTAATGCAATTGGAGTACCTACCGCAACTACATCTCCTTCTTCAAAAAAGCGTTTAAGCAATTTACCTTCAACTGGTGATGGAATTTCTGAGTCCACTTTATCAGTGGCTATTTCTACCAGCGCATCATCTTCTGCAATTACATCTCCGGGTGATTTGAGCCATTTTGTAATGGTTGCTTCAATGATACTTTCACCCAATTTTGGCATTATAATTTCAAATGTTGCCATATTTTTTGTATTTCTTTAGCTAAAATAACTGATTGAACATGTCTTTTGTTCAGTAAATGAGGTGCAAAATTACACATTATTTTAAATGACTTACACAGAGACTGGATTCTGGTTGACGAAACATTAGTTTTTTTACTTAAGAAGTTCTTATCTCAAATACGTTTTATTACTTTGATAATCTTTGTATTATGCCATTTCACAATGAATAGTTCTTTTCCAGAAAAAGGAAATAAATAGCAATCACTCGAATAATAACAGTTTGAATGTGTCTGGTTACAAAGTTTTTTTACTTTTGCTCTGTAGAATTTCGACAAAACCAAAACTAGTTTGCCATGGAAATGAGTGAAAATCAGGAAAGAAGAGAAGGGCATTTTTCACGTGCTGTCAGAGCAGGTAAGAGAACATATTTTTTTGATGTAAAATCTACCCGCGGTGATGAAAAGTATTTGACGATTACTGAAAGCAAAAGAAAATTCAGTAACGAAGAAGGTAAATTCTATTACGAAAAACACAAGTTATTTCTTTATAAAGAAGACTTTGAAAAGTTTTTCAGAGGGTTGAACGAATCCATCAATTTCATTGAGACCGGAGAATTTCCAGAAGATTACGGTGCAGTGATAGGCGAAAAAACTGAAAGCGGAGAAGATATTAGCTTTGAAGATCTTGATTAATTAGCCATTATTCAGGTCTTTCATCCAATCTATAAGCTGCTTTGGCAGCTTTTTTTATCGTCACATAACAAAAGAGTGACAAAACCGTTAAAGATTGGTAATGCCATTTTTAAAAAGATGCATAAAAAAGGCTTACTTTTGCCCTTTGACGTAAGAAAATAAAATCATTCACAATATACTGAATATCAAACGATATGGGTAAAACCATTGCAATTGCAAACCAAAAAGGAGGTGTCGGCAAAACCACCACAGCTATTAATCTGGCTGCAAGCCTTGCTGTTCTTGAATACAAAACATTGCTTATTGACGCTGACCCACAGGCCAACGCGACTTCTGGTTTAGGCTACGACCCAAAAGAAATCGAAAATAGCATTTACGAATGTATCATTGAAAATCTCGACCCTCAGACAGTCATCAGGGAATCAACTACTCCTTATCTTTATTTACTTCCAGCCCATATCGATCTTGTTGGTGCTGAAATAGAAATGATCAATTTGCCTGACCGTGAAAAGATGATGTATTATGCAGTAGAAAAGATAAAAAGTCAGTATGATTTCATCATAATCGACTGCAGCCCCTCATTAGGGCTCATCACTGTGAATGCTTTAACTGCTGCCGACTCGGTTATCGTTCCGGTTCAATGCGAGTATTTTGCTCTGGAAGGTCTTGGAAAACTTCTCAACACGATCAAGATAGTGCAAGGCCGGTTAAACCCGCGTTTGGACATTGAGGGAATCCTCCTTACTATGTTCGACGTACGTTTGCGTCTTTCGCGTCAGGTGGTTGATGAGGTAAAGACTCATTTCCAGCAAATGGTTTTTGATACCATTATAAGCAGAAACACCCGCTTGAGTGAAGCTCCCAGTTTTGGAGAAACCATCATAATGCATGATGCAACAAGCACAGGCGCAATCAATTATTTAAATCTGGCAAGAGAAATTCTGCAGAAAAACAATCTCATAAAAAAGCAGTAAATCATAGGAGGTTCAAATTGTGAGTCAGGATACAAATAAATTTAAAAGACGCGGTTTGGGAAGAGGTCTTGAAGCAATACTTCAAAGCCCCGACACCGATATAACTTCCGGTGATATTTCGGGTAATTATGTTGCCGGTGCTATTGCAGAAATTGAATTGGAGAAAATTGAAGCTAATCCATTTCAACCCCGAACTGAGTTTGATGAGATGGCACTCCGTGAGCTTGCTGCTTCAATAAAAGCACAAGGTGTCATTCAACCGGTTACTGTCAGAAAACTTGGATTTGATAAATATCAGTTAATTTCGGGCGAAAGAAGACTCAGAGCATCAAAACTTGCCGGTCTGACATCAATTCCGGTTTTTATTCGTGTTGCCAATGATGAGCAAATGCTCGAAATGGCACTCATCGAAAACATCCACCGCGAAAACCTCAATGCCATAGAAGTTGCTATTTCATATCAACGGTTGATCGACGAGTGCAACCTAACTCAGGAACAGCTTAGCGAACAAGTTGGAAAAAGCAGAACCACTATTACCAATTTTCTTCGGCTGCTTAAACTTCCGCCTGAAGTTCAAATTGCCCTTCGCGATGGTCACATAACAATGGGTCATGCACGCGCTTTGATAAACATCATCAGTCCGGAGGATCAGCTTTTGATTCTTCAACAGATCATCGACAGTGAACTCAATGTGCGTCAGGTTGAGGCTTTGGTGCGTAAACTCAATCATCCTGAACCAAAACCTAAAAAACAAGCAACACAGGCCGTTCCTGCAATTTTCAAGCAACAATCACGTCAGCTTTCAGAACATTTAAATACTAAAGTTGATGTACGTCGCGGAGCAAATGGCAAAGGGACGATTGTTATTGGTTTTGATACAGATGCTGATTTTGAGCGCCTTGTTGCAAAATTAAATTCGAATTAATTCATGCCCAGGTACATTTTCGTGTTTGTCATTCTGGCGTTATCATTTATGCCATTTGGGGTTTCTGCTCAAAAGGTTGCCAGTTCTGACAATATGGAAATTAAACCTAAACATTCACCTCATAAAGCCAGTATTTATTCTGCTGTATTACCTGGTTTAGGTCAGGCTTACAATAAAAAATATTGGAAAATCCCCATTGTTTACGCTGGTTTTGGCACCATCACCTATTTTGTTGTTACCAACCGTAAGGAATATTTGCTTGCTAAAGAAGCATTCCTGTATACCACAAATGGCGAAGTGTATGAAACTGATAACAAATATGTTGGAAAATACACCGAGCAAGATTTAACACAGATTAGGGATTATTACCGAAGAAACACCGAACTCAGTTGGATTGTAATGAGCTTATGGTATGTGCTTAATATTGTTGACGCCACCGTTGACGCTCATTTCTTTGACTACGATATAAGCGATAACCTAAGTCTTCATCTTCAGCCATCTTATATCCAACCACAAAACCGCTATCAATCTAAACCTGCATATGGCAATGGATATACAGGGCTTTCATTAAGTTTACGTTTTTAGTATGAAAAAGCTATCTGTCGCACTGATTGGTTATGGAAAGATGGGCAAAATCATCGAATCCATTTGTGTTGAAAGAGGACATTCCATTCATTGTATCATTGACAAAGCCGACGACTTTATTACACAAAAACAGGCCTTTTCAACTTGTGATGTGGCAATAGATTTCAGTTTGCCAGAAGCTGTTACTGATAATATTCATAACTGTTTTAACATGCATATCCCGGTTGTTGTTGGAACAACTGGATGGCATAATCAACTTCCTGAAATAACAACTTTGTGTATCGAAAAAAATGGTAGCCTTTTTTATGCTTCAAATTATTCTCTGGGCATGAATATCGTTTTTCGGTTAAATCAACAGCTGGCAAAGATGTTAAAGGGCACAAACTACAAAATATCCATCAAGGAATCCCATCATATTCAAAAACTTGATGCCCCCAGCGGGACAGCCATTACGCTTGCAAATGATGCGATCAAAAACCATGAAGGGTTCAAAAAATGGGAGATTGGTACCTATTCAAAAGAGGGCATTCTTCCAATTGAGGTTCAGCGAATTGGTGAAGTTAATGGAGTTCACGAAATTTATGCAGTTTCTGAAGAGGACACAATCAGTTTGCGACACGAAGCATTTTCAAGAAAAGGATTTGCCTTAGGTGCTGTTTTAGCTGCAGAATTTCTTTATGATAAAAAAGGCGTTTTTTCAATGGATGACCTATTGAAAGTTTAGTATCAGTAAAGCAAATAAAACTGTTACTCATCCATTAATAATTCAAAAAATCACACTTTAAGGCTGAATTTAAATTCGCATCATGCTGATTATGAATATTTAACAATGATTTTGTTCAAAATTGAATCAACTTTTATAATTTAGCCGCCTAATAACATCGTTTTTATGCTTCAGCTTATTATCGTATTGCCGCTGCTTTTAACTATTCCAACGGTATTTGCCTGGAAACTATTTGAAAAAGCCGGCAAGAAGGGTTATCTCACCCTTATTCCATTTTACAACCTCTATATTTTTTTACAGCTTATTAAAAAGCCATTATGGTGGTATATCTTTTTGCTGACCCCTTTCATCAATGTTTTTGTTTATATGTTGATGGTGATAGAGTTAGTTAAAGCTTTTGGCAAAAATGATTTAATCCAGCATCTTTTTGCGGCTGTACTCCCGTTTGTATATTTGCCGATGATTGGCATGGATTCCAAATCGTATTACACCGATCCAGATAAAATAAAGAAAATAAAAAAAGGACCGGTAAGAGAATGGCTCGACGCCATCATCTTTGCTGTAGTGGCAGCAACAATCATTCGCACTTTCCTTTTTGAGGCATATACAATTCCTACTTCGAGTATGGAGAAATCGCTGCTCGTTGGCGACTTTCTTTTCGTAAGTAAAATCAGTTATGGTCCTCGAATTCCAAATACGCCTATCGCTTTTCCTTTCGTTCATCACACTCTGCCATGGAGTGAAACAGCAAAATCATATGTTGAATGGGTGAAATGGCCTTATTACCGTTTTGCTGGTCTTGGCCCTGTCAATCGTAATGATGCTGTTGTATTTAACTATCCAGCCGGCGATACATTAAGTGTAAGATTCCAAAGTAATGTAAGTTATTATTCGCTCATTCGTGAATATGGCCGTGAAAGAGTGTGGACCGATGAAAGGAATTTTGGCGAAATTATTGCGCGTCCTGTCGACAAAAGAGAGAATTACATAAAACGATGTGTGGGATTGCCGGGTGACGTGATCCAGGTTGTGAATGGCGATTTGATGGTTAACGGACAGCCCAATCCTACTCCGGGCATCATACAGTTCAGATATTCGGTAAAAACTGACGGAAGTGCTATCAACCAAAAAGTTCTGGATAAATTTGATATTACTGAAGGTAAAATAGGCACAACGCAAGGTGAATACACGTTTTGGATCAGCGAAGAAATCGCGAATAATTTAAGGGAAATGTCCTCAATAAAATCAGTAACGAGGGTGACTGAACCTGAAGGAATCTGGAATCCTGAGACCTTTCCAAATGAAGATAATTATCCTTGGAATATCGATAATTATGGCCCGATAGAGATTCCAAAGGCCGGCAAAACTGTTGATTTAACTTCTGTTACATTACCCTTATATGAAAGAATAATCACCGCTTATGAAGGCAACAAGCTGGAGGTCAAAGGAAATGAAATATTTATCAACGGAAAATTATCAAATTCTTATACCTTTAAGATGGACTATTACTGGCTGATGGGCGACAACCGTCACAATTCAGCAGATTCAAGATACTGGGGATTTGTTCCAAACGACCACATTGTTGGCAAAGCAGTTTTTGTATGGCTGTCACTCGACAAGAACAAATCACTCTTCAACGGGAAAATTAGGTTAAGTAAATCCATGCGATTCGTTAAATAATAACATCTATGAAAAAAGCCACAATAGAAACAAACAAAGGCACAATGGTGCTTGAACTTTTTGATGACGATGCACCCGGCACTGTCGAAAATTTTGTAAAGCTATCCAATTCAGGGTTTTACAATGGGTTGAAATTTCACCGTGTCATTCCTGATTTCATGATCCAGGGTGGCTGCCCTAAAGGTGATGGCACTGGTGGCCCTGGTTACAAAATTCCTTGTGAACTAACAGGAAACAGACAGCATCATGACAGAGGCGTCATTTCAATGGCACATGCAGGCCGCAATACAGGTGGATCACAGTTCTTTATCTGTCATAGCAGAAGGAATACAGCGCATCTCGACCGTAACCACACTGTTTTCGGTAAGGTAATCGAAAATGTGGATATTGTTGATCTCATTCGTCAAGGCGACACAATTGTTTCCATCACGATCACCGAAGATTAGTCAAAACAATATTTTTATAAAAAGCCTGGCTCACAGCCGGGCTTTTTATTTGTTATTCAAATGCTTACACCCTTTCTTTTGTTACTTCACAATTCAGTTGATTTTGCTACTTTTGCAGCGTAATCAATAGCCCTCATGGCAAAAAACGCAAATACACTTAAATTAAACAACCTCAAAGAAACTGAAGATCTTCCCGATCCGGTTCCTGTTGTTGCCAAAGAAGAAAAAATTGTTAAGCCGCCAAAGAAAACTTTGCGCCCTCCCCGAAAGAAATGGAATCCAGATGCACGTTGGGTGAAAATTACCGGCGTCTTTTTCTTATTTACGGCAGCCTATCTCACACTTTCATTTATCTCTTTCTATCTCAATTGGTTCACTCAGTTAACGGATGACTATTTCTCCGACCTTCCAATTGGGTTAGTGCTTACCGATACTCAAATGAAAATTAACAACTGGTCGGGAAATATGGGAGCTTTCTTATCGCAAATGCTTGTAAAAGATGGCTTCGGGTTGGGATCTTTTTATCTCGTATTCTTATTTCTTATTGCAGGCATCCGATTGGTATGGAAAAAAACATTCATAACAGGCTGGGGCTTATGGAAATACGCAATGATGAGTCTTATCTGGGCGCCGCTGCTCCTTTCTTTTGCCATGCCCACCGATCCGCTTAATGCTTTTGGAGGTGTTGTCGGTCTATTCCTAAATTCCTATTTGGGTGCTGTACTCGGAAAGGCAGGACTTCTCATTACAATCATTTTTATTTTCGTTGTTTATCTTGTATTTACAATTTCTTTCAGTTTTCAATTCTTCAAAAAGAAATCGGAAAATACCACAAGTCAAATCCCTGAATCAATCAATTCTGGTCTTACCGACAAATACAACACCGTTGAATATGCTGTTGATGAGGATGATAAAGAGGATGATCTGGTTTTTGTAATTGATAAAAAGCCTGCATCAAGTAAAAATCGTGTCTCAGAAGATAAAGGAATTGAGATGGAGGTAGATCTCCCTGAAGAAGAACCAGCACTAATACAAACGCTACCTGTAACCGGAATTGAACTAAATGTAACCCCTGTTTCAGAAGAGAAGGTAAAAACAAAAGGCCCCATTCAACACCAGGGACTTGATACACACTTTGACCCAACTCTTGACCTTCCTGATTATAAAATGCCCCCGCTTGATTTACTCAATATGTATGGCGATGGCACTGTGAATGTTGATAGAGCAGAGCTTGAAGCCAACAAAAACCGAATCGTTGAGACCCTGGCGAATTATTCTATTGGAATCGAAAAGATTAAGGCAACTATCGGGCCTACCGTCACACTTTACGAAATCGTTCCCTCACCGGGCATACGTATTTCAAGGATAAAAAACCTTGAAGACGATATTGCTCTAAGCCTTTCAGCCATTGGAATTCGTATTATCGCACCGATTCCGGGAAAAGGAACCGTGGGTATAGAAGTTCCCAATTTAAAACCTGAAATTGTTTCGATGCGTTCCATCCTTGGTTCTGAACGTTTTACCATGAGCAATTACGAACTTCCTTTCGGGATAGGCAAAACAATTGCCAACGAAAGTTTCGTAGCCGACCTTACCAAGATGCCGCATATTCTTATGGCCGGTGCGACCGGACAAGGAAAATCGGTAGGATTGAATGCTATCATCACGTCGCTTCTGTATAGCAAACACCCTTCGGAGCTGAAGCTGGTAATGGTCGATCCCAAAAAAGTTGAGTTGAGCCTTTTCAGCAGAATAGAAAGACATTATTTGGCCAAGTTGCCCGATTCAGAAGAAGCCATCATTACTGATACCCGCAAAGTGGTAAGAACATTAAATTCGCTAAGTATCGAGATGGACAACCGTTATGAATTGCTTAAAGATGCGCAGGTTCGTAACATCAAGGAATACAACGATAAATTCAAAGCCCGCAAACTTAATCCTTTGAACGGGCATCATTTCCTTCCATATATTGTGCTCGTTGTTGATGAATTTGCCGACCTTATAATGACTGCAGGTAAAGAAGTTGAAGGTCCGATAACACGTCTTGCCCAGTTGGCGCGTGCCGTTGGTATACATTTAATCATTGCAACACAACGTCCGTCAGTAAACATCATCACAGGTACTATCAAAGCAAACTTCCCCGCTCGAATTGCGTTCCGGGTTATTTCACGAATCGACTCACGTACGATTCTTGATACCGGCGGAGCTGATCAATTGGTTGGGCGCGGAGACATGCTCTTATCGACAGGAAATGACCTGATTCGTTTGCAATGTGCATTCATCGACACTCCTGAAGTTGAACGTCTTACTGAATATATAGGTTCGCAAAGAGCCTATCCTGATGCCTATCATCTTCCTGAGTTTGCTGACGAACAAGATGAAGTTCCGGATGTTTTTGACGCTTCAGAGCGTGACGATTTGTTTGAGGATGCCGCACGAATCATCGTTCAAAACCAACAGGGTTCAACTTCACTTCTTCAACGAAAACTTAAACTGGGATACAACCGCGCAGGTCGAATTATCGATCAACTTGAAGCCGCAGGAATTGTAGGTCCTTTTGAAGGTTCAAAAGCCCGCGAAGTAAAAGTTTCGGGCGAAATGGCTTTGGAACAATTTTTGAGAGACTTAGATGCTAAAACTCATAACAACACATGAAAACATTTTTGAAAACCTTACTCATTCTTCTGCTTCTGACATCTGGATCAGTTTATGCACAAAAATCAGCCGACGACCTAATAAAACAAGTTGTAGATAAAACACGTGCACTTAAAAATCTGAAAATAGATTTTGTGTATTCAATGGTTAATGAAAAAGCAAGTATAAACGAAACGAAATCAGGAATTCTGTACATTAATGGTGATGCTTATCGTATTGAACTTGATGGCCAGTTGGTGATTAGTGATGGTAAAACTGTGTGGACATACCTTGAGGATTCAAATGAAGTGATGGTAAGTAATACCGGTGATGGAGATGAGGCTATGACACCCAGCACCTTGCTTACTTCTTATTATAAAGACTACAAGACTACCTTTGTAAACGATAAACAAAACAGTTCCAAAGGATTAAAAACCATTGAATTAAAACCTACGACAGGCAAAAAGTTTTCGAAAATGCAGTTAGGCATCAGTGAATCCAAACTTCAGTTGATGAACCTGTCGATCTTTGATAACGGTGGAAACGTGTTTACTTATGACCTTAATAAAATGGTTGCTGATTCAAACCTTACGGCCACTTTTTTCCAGTTTAATCCAAAACAGTACCCCGGAGTTGAAGTCGTTGATATGAGATGAGAGATGTTATTTCATTCATTCTGATTTTTTTCACAACTGATTTTGCTTTGGCACAAGTCAATACTGAGCGGTATTTTACCGACTACGACACATCTGGTTTTATATTTCAGATGGGAAGTCAATTCACACAACAGTATCAATCTTGTACCCTCTTATCAGTCCTCGTTCTATAATTTTATTGATTTAAGATATATCTTTACAAGGAGAAAAGTACCATTTCAACTCACAAGCGATATTATAGCTTAAACTCCAGTATTTTAGTTCCCATTAGTAGCAAAAAACCTGATGATATCGAAGTTAAAAACATCTTGAAATTCAAACTTTAAAGCCAATCGAATTATAAGTCACCAACAATAATTTTTAAAAAACAATCATGACTTACGAAACCAAAACATCTATTAAAAACTGGGCTGACGACGACCGGCCTCGCGAAAAACTCATGCTTAAAGGTAAAACAAGCCTTAGTGATGCCGAATTAATTGCGATTTTAATTGGATCAGGCAATACTGAAGAATCGGCTGTTGAACTGTCAAGACGAATACTTCATGCCAATAATGATAATTTGGTCGATTTATCGCGGATGAGTTTGCATGAGCTCATCAAATTCAAAGGTATTGGAGAGGCAAAAGCAATAAGTATTATTGCAGCACTTGAGCTAGGCAAACGTCGTCGGAGTGCCGAGGCCAGAGAAAGGAAAACAATTACCTCAAGCAACGATGCTTTTGAACAGATGTATGCTACAACCGCCGACCTCAATTATGAAAAGTTCTGGGTCATGCTCCTTGATCAGGCCAACAAAGTGATTCGTATTGTGGAAGTAAGTGAGGGAGGCATTACCGGAACTATCGCCGATCCAAAAAAGATTTTCAAAGTTGCCCTTGAAGGAAATGCATGCAATATCATTCTATGCCATAACCATCCTTCAGGTCAGCTTAAACCCAGCGAAGCAGATATAAAAATAACAGAAAAGCTCAAACGATCAGGCGAAATAATTGATATAAAAGTTCTTGACCATTTAATTATCGGCATCGATGGTTTCTTTAGCTTTGCCGATGAAGGAATTTTGTAGCAATAAGCCATGCAGATTAGAGTTATATAACCTATGAAAGCTATTAAAATAGTAACTATTGTTGGAGCCAGACCTCAGATAATTAAAGCTGCTGCATTAAGCAGAGCCATCCGAACACATTTTAGTGACCTGCTTAATGAATTAATCATCCATACCGGACAACATTACGACACACAAATGTCTGAAGTATTTTTCACTGAACTGAACCTCCCTCAACCACATTACAATTTACACGTTGGATCAGCTGCTCATGGCGAGCAAACAGCTCATATGCTCGAAGGCATAGAACGAATACTTCAGGATGAGCAACCTGATTACGTCATTGTTTATGGCGACACAAATTCAACACTGGCAGGAGCGCTTGCAGCATCAAAAATGCATATTGATATTGTACACATTGAAGCAGGACTTAGATCTTTCAACAAGCAAATGCCTGAAGAAATTAATCGTATTTTAACCGACCATTGTGCAACATTACTATTTACACCAACGCAAAATGGCTTTGACAACCTGTTGAGAGAAGGATTTCGCCCATTTAAACAAGCCCCCTGCTCAGCTGACAACCCCGGTGTATTTCTTTGCGGTGATATAATGCTCGATAATTGCATGTTTTACTCAAACAGAGATAGTAACACTCAAAATTATCATACTAAAAACCATATACTTTCTGAAAATTATATTCTGTGTACTATTCATCGCGATCATAACACCGACAATCCAATCCGGTTAACTGCCATTTTCAAAGCCCTGATTCGCCTATCTTCCCTAACAGGTCAAAAAATAATACTTCCCATTCATCCAAGGACGTTAAAAATGCTTTCAAAAAATCTTGATGAAAAATTGCATGAGATTGTTTTACAGGGTGATATGATTCAACTTATTGAGCCGGCATCCTATACCGAAATGATTGAACTCGAAAAAAACGCTTCACTCATTATTACCGATTCAGGAGGTGTACAGAAAGAAGCCTTCTTCCTGAAAAAACCCTGTGTAATTCTAAGGTCTCAAACTGAATGGGTTGAAATTATTGAAACAGGATCAGCAAAAGTTGTTGATGCTGATGAAGATAAAATAGTAGCTGGCGCATTGGAATACCTGAATCAACCACCGACAAACTTCCCTCCTTTATTTGGCGATGGAAAAGCGGCAAACTTTATTTGTGAAATAATACTCCAGAATAAACAACATCAGAAATTTTAAAACGCAAAAAGCGATAAGCACAGGCTCACTAAAGTCGATTAATTAGAATTGTTACTTCTTTCGTACAGATTAATCTGCTTTCCTAAGATACCTGACAATCCTTCGTGGTGATAGAAATAATTGATTTTTAAACAAATATTGCGTTGCCGACTTGTACTTTCAAATAAAATTACTACTTTTGCACTCCATTTTATAAATCAAATTTGTTTATACTAAATCATTAATTATGAACCAGTACGAAACCGTTTTCATTGTAACTCCCGTTTTGTCTGAAGAACAGATGAAGGAAGCGGTAAAAAAGTATCAGGAATACCTGAGCGAAAGTGGTGCTGAAATCGTCCACGAAGAGCACTGGGGTATGCGTAAATTAGCGTATCCAATCCAGAAAAAATCAACAGGATTTTACCATTTGGTAGAATACAAAGCCGATGGCACGTTGATTGCCGAGCTGGAAACACAGCTTAAACGTGATGAGCGCATCATCCGATTCCTTACGGTTAAACTCGATAAGCACGCAGTTGCTTACAACGAGAAAAAACGTAAAAAAGTAAAAGATGCTGCAAACGTAAAAAATGAAGCTTAAGCTTCGGAATCAGTAACCATTAAAATTTAACACAATGGCCCAAGGAAGTTCAGAAATAAAATATTTGACCCCGATAGCAGTTGACACAAAAAAGAAAAAATACTGCCGGTTCAAAAAAAATCGCATCAAATATATTGACTATAAAGATGCTGATTTCTTACTGAAGTTTGTGAATGAACAAGGTAAATTACTACCACGTCGTATCACCGGTACTTCAACAAAATTTCAAAAGAAAGTTGCTCAAGCTGTAAAAAGAGCTCGTCACCTTTCATTAATGCCTTACGTTGCAGATTTATTAAAATAAAGGAGGAGAAAACACATGGAAGTCATTCTGAAACAGGACGTAAACAATCTGGGTTTTACTCATGATATCGTCACGGTAAAAGATGGTTACGCACGTAATTATCTCATCCCAAAAGGTTTTGCCATCATTGCAAATGAAACAAATCGCAAAATCTTAACTGAATTAAAGAAACAACAAGCTTTTAAAGCTGACAAAATCAAAGGAGCAGCAGCCTCAATTGCCAAAGCACTTGAAGGCCTCAGTTTGCGTATTGCTGCCAAAGCTGGCGCATCAGGCAAGATTTTTGGTTCTGTAAACTCAGTTCAAATTGCAAACGCAATCAAAGAATCAAGAAATATTGAAATAGATCGCAAAAAGATCCATTTGAATGATGATTCGATAAAAGAACTTGGCAACTACAAAGCAAAAATCAAATTACACAAAGAAGTTCAATTTGAAATTGATTTCGAAGTTTTTGCCGAGTAAACTCCAAAATATTGTATTTTTAAACCTGATTTCACAAGAAGTCAGGTTTTTTTATGCTTTCTAAAAACAAGATTAAATACATCCGTAGCCTGAGCCTGTCAAAGTTCAGAGCCCTTCATAAAGAGTTTATCTCGGAAGGAACAAAAGTCGTATTTGAACTGATTAAAAGTCACTTTGACGTGTCTGACATCTTTGTAACGCAAAGATGGGTTGATGACAATCCAAAACTTCATTCAAGCTTTTCATACGAAATCATTTCAGAAGATGAGATGAAGCTGATCAGCCAGCTATCGACTCCTCCAGGTGTGCTTGCAATTGCTGCTATGCCAACCTACGATCTTGAAATCAAAAAAATTCAAGACGATCTGTGTTTAGTATTGGATGGCATCAATGATCCGGGAAATCTTGGAACAATAATCCGAACTGCCGATTGGTTTGGGGTGAAACATATCATATGTAGCATGGATACAGTTGATGCATATCACCCTAAAGTAGTTCAATCAACCATGGGCTCACTTTTCAGAATTCATGTTTATGAGACGGAGCTTTCGTCCTTTCTTAACTCAGTTAAATCACAAAACATATGCACATTTGGTGCGGTAATCCAAGGCAATAATATTTATAAAACCCAACTTACGACAAAGTCATCATTTCTAATAATTGGAAGCGAGTCCCATGGAATTCGGGATTACATTCTTCCTTTTATAAAATATCCCATCACTTTTCCTGCGTTTTCCGAAAATTCTGAACAAGGGGCTGAATCCCTTAACGCATCAATTGCCACAGCACTTATTTTGGGAGAGTTCAGAAGAATCTCCTATAATTCATAATTTCAACGTAGTATCATCAATATAATGACCATATATCAGGTTATAGAAAGCGTTGTCATCACTTTTCTGACAACTTACCTCCCCAATAAATATTCAAAAAGAGTTAAAACTTTCAATACTGAATAAGTACAATAACTAAAGAACCATTTTTTACATTAATTTTGCAAAAAAAAGAAGATGTACTTAAAACTCATATTACTCAGTATAATTTTAATCGGAATTGCTATTGCTGGCTTTGCTGTTAAAATGTTTTTCTTAAAGAATGGCGAGTTCAAAAAACAATGTGCTAGCACCGATCCTAATGGTCAACGCATTGGTTGTGCATGTGGAGGAGGAGAAGGTAGTTGTGAACGCAAAGCCCACGACCACGCTTAGGCTTATCCCAGGAAGTATTCTGGCTATTGTTTGACGATAATCTCACTCATTCCTTTAGTAGAATAAGTGTCATACGTATGTTCCGGCGACCAGAATATAAAAAATGCTTCAACATCAGGGATAGACTCCAATAACAATTTTGACTCCTCCAATCCCATCACTAAGAAAGCTGTTGCCAATGCATCTGCATATGCTGCATTTTGCGCTAAAACAGTAACGCTTAACAGGTTATGATCAACAGGATAGCCGGTTTTTGGACTTATCGCATGTGAGAAGCGTTTTCCATCCTGTTCAAAGTACTTTCGATAACTTCCGGATGTTGCCAGACCTTTGTTCTCTAACTCGAGGGTTACCTGAATAACACGTCCATCATTCGCGTCTTTTGAAGGCTGCTCAATACCTACGCGCCATTTTACTCCATCAGGTTTCTGATTACGTGCAAATATTTCTCCTCCAACATCAATCAAATAATGTTCAATATCAAATTTTTCAAACATTTCACCAATAAGATCAACGGTATAACCTTGAGCAACAGCGTTGAAATCAAACCGCATACCAGGTTGCTCAAATACTACACTGCTACCTTCAAGACGCACTTTCCGATAATTCACCAGTTGCCGGAGGCTGTCAACCTGCTCTTTCTTCAGGTCAAGCTTATTCTTTCTGTGAAATCCCCATGCCTGTGCTAAAGGACCTATGGTAAAATCAAAATACCCATTTGTTAAAACACTAACCTCTTTCGACAAAAGGAAATTAGCTAAAAAAATTGAATCCAAAACAACGGAGGTATCACCCTCATTTACTCTTGAGATGATCGACTGATCAACCCAAAGTGATACTGATTGATCGACAGCTTTAAGCAATGAATCAACATCTTGCTGAAGATCCCTCCCCTTTTCATCATAATAAGTTATAGCATAATATGTCCCCTGGGCTTCACCGGCAAGGTTAAATCGCTGCAAATTTTTTGTTGGGCTACAAGCGCCAACAAATAGTAAGATGATGATTAAATACAACGACAGCTTCATAATAAACGATTGGTATTGGCAAAAATAGAAAAATCGGCTTCACGAGCCGATTTTTCTTTACTGCAAATTGCAAAGCAGCCAGGATTATCCCCCAAAATCATCGAAAGCGATCATTTCTTTTGGAACGCCGAGTTCGTCTAGCATTTTAAAGATTGCTGCATTCATCATAGGTGGCCCGCAAAGGTAGTATTCTATTTCTTCAGGTTCTGAGTGTTGCTTCAGGTAGTTCTCCAAAATAACCTGATGTATAAATCCGGTATAGCCTTTCCAGTTATCCTCAGGTTTAGGCTCTGATAGCGCAACATTAAATTTAAAATTCGCAAAATCCTTTTCAATTGCTTCAAAATCTTCCATATAAAACAGCTCGCGTACAGAACGACCTCCATACCAGAAAGTTGTTTTGCGATTTGTTTTTTCTGTATGGAATAAATGAAAGAGGTGTGAGCGCATAGGTGCCATTCCAGCTCCACCGCCTATAAACATCATTTCACGTTGCGTTGGTTTGATATGGAACTCACCGTAAGGCCCGGAAACCATTACTTTATCACCTGGTTTACGTGAGAAAATATAAGATGAGCAAACACCCGGGTTGACATTCATAAAGCCACCCGATTTACGGTCCCATGGGGGCGTAGCAATACGAATATTAAGCATAACAATGTTTCCTTCAGCAGGGTGGTTGGCCATAGAATAAGCCCTGAACTGTTCTTCTGTGTTCTTCATTTTCAGATCCCACATTTTGAACTTGTCCCACTCTTCTCTGTATTCTTCTTCTACCTCAATGTCTTTACCAAAATCAACCTCCAGCTTAGGCACATCAATTTGAATATAGCCACCGGATAGAAAATCCAAACGTTCTCCTTCTGGTAATTTAACAACAAATTCCTTAATAAAAGTAGCAACGTTTTTGTTGGAAACAACTTCGCATTCCCATTTCTTTATTCCAAAAACTTCGGCAGGGATGATAATTTCCATGTCTTCCCTTACTTTTACCTGACATCCCAAACGCCAGTTATTTTGTTGTTCTTTTCTACTAAAATAGCCTTTTTCGGTTTGCAATATTGTACCACCGCCTTGAGTAACCTGACATTTGCACATGGCACAAGTTCCTCCACCACCACAAGCAGAAGGTAGAAAGATTTTTTCGTTGGCCAAAGTACTTAATAGTGACGATCCACCATTAACGGTAATTTCTTTCTCGCCATTGATCTTTATTTTTACTGGTCCTGAGGGTGCTAGTTTTGCCTTTGCGAAAAGCAACATCATAACCAAAGCCACTGTAACGAGTAAAAACACTATTGTTCCAACTACCAATGGACCAGAAAGTGTACCGAGGAATAATAAGTTTGACATATTCATATCCGTTTTACTTGATTAGATTTTAATGCCCATGAAACTCATGAAAGCGATAGCCATCAATCCTGTGATAATAAAAGAAATTCCCAGACCCCTTAGAGGTTTAGGGATATTTGAGTAAGTAATTTTTTCACGAATTGCAGCCAGGGATGCGATCGCCAGAAACCATCCAACACCTGAACCTCCGGCATAAACAGTTACTTCTGCAATACTGTGATAATCTCGTTCCTGTACAAAAAGTGCTACACCTAGTATGGCACAATTTACAGCTATCAAGGGCAAAAATATTCCAAGCGCGTTATAAAGTGATGGTGAGAATTTCTCAACTACCATTTCCACTAACTGCACAATAGCAGCAATAACTGCAATAAATATCATAAAACTGAGATAACTCAAATCCAGATCTGCAAAATCTTCGCTTAGCCATATCAAAGCACCAGGTTTCAATAGATAAGTATCAACAAGCCAGTTTACGGGGGCTGTAACTAACAATACAAATGTTACTGCTATACCTAAACCTACTGATGTTTTAACCGTTTTTGATACCGCCAGAAATGAACACATTCCTAGGAAGTAGGCAAAAATCATATTATCTATGAAGATGCTTCTAACAAATAGATTAAATAGATTTTCCATAGTTATAAATTGTAGAATTCTAATTATTAAACGGTACTAATCCTCCTGAAGTTCTGATGTTTTTGATCTTTGCACCCAAATAATAACACCAATAGTAATAAGCGCCATTGGTGGTAGAATCATTAAGCCGTTATCCATATAGCCGCTTTCATAAACAGCTTGTGGAATAACTTTCATCCCATAGATTTTACCTGAACCAAGTAGCTCACGAAAGAATGCAACTAAAACCAAAATCAATCCATATCCTAACCCATTACCTATTCCATCAACGAAAGATGGCCATGGTTTATTACCCATTGCATATGCCTCAAGCCTTCCCATAAGAATGCAGTTAGTAATAATTAGACCAACGAAAACTGAAAGTTTCTTACTTACATCATACACATATGCTTTCAATAATTGGTCAACGATAATTACAAGAGCAGCAACAACAACCAACTGAACTATGATTCTGATGCGCGAAGGAATTGTATTTCGCAGAGAAGAAATTATCAGGTTTGAAAAGGCTGTCACTATTGTTACTGACAAAGCCATAACAAGTGCAGGTTTCATTTGAACCGTTACAGCTAAGGCTGAGCATATACCCAGAACCTGCACAGTGATTGGGTTTTCCAGATTTAAAGGATTCTTCAGCAATTTAAAAACCTTTGCTGAGAACATTGGTTCCTTATCTACTTTTGTGTTAGAGTCACTCATTGTCAAAGTATTATTGATTGTTCATTTTCTTAAAATACTCTTGATAACTTAGTAAATTATCATAAATCATTTTTTCAACACCATCACTAGTAATCGTACCACCAGAGATAGCATCAACTCCATGAGGGTCATCATCAGCTGCACCACCTTTTACTATCTGAATAGAAGTAAAGGTTCCATTCTCACTAAACAAGGTTTTACCTTTAAATGGAGAAGAAAACCAATCTTGATTTATTTCAGCTCCTAACCCGGGTGTTTCTGCCTTATGGTCAAAAATGGTTCCAACTACCGTATTGTAATCAGTTTTAAGAGAAATATAACCCCAAACAGGACCCCAAAGACCTTTTCCCCTTAGCGGGATAATTAACGCGATGTCACCATTATCCAAGATCGCTTTGAAAAGTGGCAGCCGCTGATCTTCGATAGGTTTTTTTATTTCACTACCCATATCAATTGCAAAAACCTTTGCCTGATCCGATTCAACGACCTCACCTTTAATATTAACAGCTTCAGCTGAAACAATATATTTGTTGTAAACGTCAATAACTTGCTTCTTTTGAACTTCGGCAGTTGAAATGTTTACCGATGCAAGTATGTTTTGCATCTTTTCGATTCGAATATTATCTTCCTGTGCAGGTTTAAGCTGCACAGCTACAATGGTAAGTGAAACAGCCACTACTACTACCATAATAACGGAGTAGATAAATATGTATTTATTACTATGTTCCATGTCTAATTGAGTTTTATGATTTCACCGTAGTTGTAGCCCTTTTTAATCTTTTATTAATATTGGCCTCAACCACATAATGATCAATTAAAGGTGCAAATGCATTCAATAGGAGTATAGATAACATCATTCCTTCGGGATATGCAGGATTAAATACCCTTATCATTATAGCTATAAAGCCAATCAGAAATCCATATATCCATTTCCCTCTTGTAGTTTGTGCAGCAGTTACAGGATCAGTTGCCATGAATACAATCCCGAAAAGAAAGCTGCCCATCATCATCTGTGTAAGCGGGTCTATTTTCATGTACTCATTTGCTGCAAAAAGATTGAAAATGAGTGTCATACTCAAACCACCAAGCAGTCCGGAAAGCATAACCCTCCAGCTGCCTATACCAGTTAAAATAAGTATTGCTGCACCAATTAGGATTGCCAACTTTGAAGTTTCACCTATAGAGCCAGGAATAAATCCAAAAAACAGGTCCTGCAGAGAGGGGATTTTATCTATTGCTCCAGCGGCAGCATTTCCAAGAGGTGTTGCCCCTGAAAAGCCATCTACAACCCCTTCACCTTTTGATAATCCTCCGGTCCAAATTGTATCGCCAGTAATTTTTATTGGATAAGCAAAAAAGACGAAAGCCCTTGCAAGTAACGCTGGATTAAAAACGTTCATGCCAGTACCTCCAAAAGCCTCTTTACCGATTACAACAGCAAAAATACTTGCTAAAGCTACCATCCATAAAGGGATATCAACAGGCATTACTAAGGGTATAAGCATCCCTGAGACAAGATATCCTTCATTCACTTCGTGACCTCTGTATTGGGCAAAAATAAACTCCACTCCCAAACCAGCCACATAAGAAACTATGACTATAGGCAGCACTTTCATTAATCCATAGAAAACGATTGGCCAAAAACCAGGTGCTTGACCTAGCGAAAGAAAATGTTGATACCCGGCATTCCAGATTCCAAAGAGCAAGGCTGGTAACATTGCGATAATTACCACTGACATTGTTCGTTTCAAATCAATTGCATCACGCACATGGGCGCCGCTGAACGTTGTTTTGTCAGGAACAAACAAAAATGTTTCGAAAGCATCGAAAGTTGACTGTAGCTTTTCAAAACGACCACCCTTTTCAAACTGTGGCTTTTGTTTATCTAAAAAATCCCTTAAGAATTTCATTTTTCTAACGTATTGATTATGTATGTGTTAACTCATTTCTTTACGCATCAGATCAAGTCCTTTGCGTACAATTTCCTGAATATTGGTTTTAGATGTGTCGATGACTTCACACAAGGCAAAATCTTCTTCATCAATCTCATAAATACCCAGTTGCTCCATCTGGTCAATATTTTCAGCCATGATCGCTTTCAGAAGCTGCATAGGATAAATATCAAAAGGAAAAACTTTTTCAAATTGACCTGTCATTACTAAAGCGCGCTCTCCACCATGTAAATTGGTATCTAAGCTATATTTTCTTTTGCTAAATAAAAAAGATGGAAATGATCTGCTGAAACTGAACTTGTCAAAACCGGGTAAAGCCCAACCTAGAAATTCGTGATAATTACCTTCTTTTATTACTGTAATTTGTGAAGAGTAAAAACCAACATATCCATCAGGATCAATTTTAGTCCCTGTCAGCACATTTCCGCTGATAAATCTCTTTTCAGCAGAAGTCAGGTTATTCTTTACAAGGCTTTCAAGATTTGCACCTACATTCGTTTTGTAATATGTAGGTTTTAAAACTTCTGAACCTGTAAGTGCAACAATTCTGGTGGAATCGTAACGGCCTGTCAGAAATAGTTTTCCAATAATAATTACATCCTGAGGATACAGATACCAAACTACTTCTCCCTTATTTATTGGATCTATCTTGTTGATTTGAACGCCAACATTTCCTGCCGGATGGGGCCCTGAAAACTTATTGATTTGAACACCCTTTGAATTGGTAAAGACTTTTGATTGAGTTGCACTGGCATCAATATTCAAATGAATTTTACCTTTGGTAAGTGTTGACAAAACATCTAATCCTTTTTGGAAAGCTTCCCCTTGTCCATGCACAATAAGATCATTATCAGGAGCTAAAGGAGAAGTATCAAATGTTGAAATAAAGATTGATTTTGGCTGATCAGCAGGGTTCGCTATGACAGAATAAGGCCGCTGTCTTACAAAAGGCCAAACTCCACTTTTAAGCAATTTATCCACAACATCTTCGCGCTTCATTTTAAGCGGATCGCCGGCACCGAAATCAATGGCTTCTGATTTACCATCAGATTCAATCTTAACTTCAAGCAAAACTCGTTTGGCACCTCTCTTAATTTCCCTTACTTTTCCGCTTACTGGAGACGTAAAAAGGATGTTATCGCGGTATTTATCCATAAATAGTGGACTACCTGCCTGAACAACATCCCCCTCTTTCACAAGTAATTTAGGGAAAACACCAATGAAATCGGTGGGTTTAATGGCAAACTGATCTGTCGAAAGTTCTTTGATGGTTTTTTCGGCTTCGCCTATCAAATTGATATTCAAGCCTTTTTTAATTTTTATAACATTTGACATATCTACCTTGATAAATATTTAATATTATGCAAAGAAACAAAATTAGTTTGGGAGATTTCTAAGGAAATGAATAAAAAAACGATTATAAACTAAGTTCTTTATCAATAAAACATTTGATCTAAATCAATTTATGAAATTAGCAAAGAATCGCATGCTGATTTAATGATGATATACTATCTTTGTTATGTGATTTCTGTAAAACACCTATGTCTTTGATGATATGATTGCCTTCCAAAATTCTAAACATATTAAAAAATTAAAATTACTAACACTACTTCTTGTGTTTGTTTCTGTTGTTTGTAACGCCCAATTTCCATTTGAATCTCAAAACAAAAGATACAACGATCAGGTTCAAACAGTTCTGCTTCATCCTGTTGATGAGCCCTTGTCGCAGGCACTCATTTTAGCTGATGCCACAAATGCATTATCGCTTTCGTTCGATGTAATTGGAGATATTGCCTACACCTATAATTATACCTTGATTCACTGCAATCACCAGTGGGAGCCGAGTGATTTACGACCTAATGAATATATCGAAGGTTACCATGAAGATCAAATTAATGATTACAGATTTTCGCTCAACACATTGACACCGTATATTCATTACAAACTTGTTTTCCCAACATCCTATTTAAAGCCAAAGCTTTCAGGCAACTACCTTTTAGTGGTCTACAACGGAGAATTGGTTAAGGAGAATTTGTTATTTACCCGTCGGCTGCAGGTTGTTGATCCCAGGATAACGCTCAAAGCAAGTGTGCCTCAGCATAATCGTGATTCAAAGTATGGGCGAACTCATCAACAAGTGGATGTTGAAGCTCTTATACCAGCCTACTTAGGAAACATTCCTGCCAACTCATTCTTTTTAA
Source organism: uncultured Lentimicrobiaceae bacterium (assembly GCA_964463695.1). Lineage (GTDB taxonomy): Bacteria > Bacteroidota > Bacteroidia > Bacteroidales > F082 > JALNZU01. Next base: position 33,874 of record CAYXCZ010000001.1, read on the forward strand.
CCATTCAGCAAAATGGCAGAACCGACAATATTGTCGAAGGTCTGCAACCTAGTCAAACTTATACTGACCATTTGGTTTATGAATATCTAAACGAAACTGTTTTCGAAGGCAGTAACCACTGGCGAAACCTTGACCTTAAGAGTTTTAAATATCAATCGGAACGGATCGACCGCATTATCACAGGTGATGATTATTTCACAGTTAAGCTTTGGGAAGACCAACGCAGAAACAGACAGGTGTATGCATCTGATATCGACATACATGGCAAAAAACTTATTCAAGCGCGTCAAGATCAGGATACTGATATAGAAGGTGATTATGCCTGGGTTGAATTTTCGCTGCCTTACTCTGCTCCCCTAACTCACGGGGAGATACATATTTTAGGAGCGGCAAACGATTGGGATATTGATGCCACAAGCAGAATGCGCTATAATTATCAAATGAAAAGATATGAAGCATCACTATTTTTAAAACAAGGCTATTATAATTATCTGTACGGAATTAAAGAAACAGGAGAAAAAGCTGTCCTGACAGAAGAGATTGAAGGTTCTCATTGGGATAATCAGCATGAATATTTAATAAGTCTTTACTTCCGAAAACCAGGAACATCTTACGACCAACTTATTGGCACAATCTTGATAAATTCTCATTAATACATTATTTTCCAAATGTTGGAAATTAATTTAACTTTAGAACTCATAATTCATTGTTAGACTGTTCTTTAACTTTTGGTATCAAAATTGAAATATTTTCAAAAACAAGTATCATGAAAAATAGTATCATTTTCATTTTCATCCTGATCATTACCGGATTTTATAGCTGCAATAAGAACTTACCTCCAAACACTCCTGAAGACAAAACGAAGATGGAGAAACTTAATGTTCCTGCTTCATTCGACTGGTCTACAACTAAATCTGTTAAATTGGTTATCACTGCTTTAGATAATCAGGATCAGCCAATTACCGGAGCAAAGTTTTTTATTTTTACAAAAGACCCTGAGTTAGGTGGTACACTGATTTTGAGTGGGGTAACAGATATAACAGGCAGATATAGTGTTGATTACAAAGTACCTTCATACTACACCGAACTTTATGTTTCAACCAACTATGTAGGTCTTGTGTCGGACCAAATTGTGGCGCTTGACGCCAATGGCTTCGACATTGTTTTTGGAGGAAGCACTCCCAATATGGTTTCAAAATCGGAAATTATAAATAAGTCGGTAAATACTGTTTATAAATACCTTGGTACATACAACACTCAGGGTGTTCCAAACTACCTTGAACCAGAAAATGATGTCATCTCAGCAGCATTTCTAAACGATATTAACAATACATTACCCGAACGAATTGCCTTGCCAGTATCTCATCCTGAATATTTTAACCCTATTTATGATCATAACATCCGTTTAGTTGAAACCTGCGATGTTTGGGTAACATTTGTGACTGAAGGAGCAGGATATCGTAATGTTCTAGGATTTTATACCTATCCGACAAATAACCCTCCGGAAGTACCTGCTGAAATTGACAGCATCACAATTATTTTTCCAAATGCCTCCCTTGCAGGAAGCGGTGGTGGATTACAACCCGGAAACAAAGTCAAGATTGGTCGCTTCAACGCCAACACCACCATTGCATGGGCTTTAATTGCAGATGGATGGAATGGTCAGGTAACAAACGGAAAGTGGATTGTTTATTCTACAAAGCCATTAAATCAAACACCAAATCCACTACACAGTCAACATACTGTTTTGCTTCGCGACCCGGGAAGGCAGCGCTTTTTGCTTGGTATTGAAGACATTAAACGCAATCAAACTGGAAGCGACCACGATTTTAACGATGCTGTTTTCTTTGTGACGGCCAATCCGGTTCAGGCTGTTGACCCAACCGACCTTCCAATTGTTGATTACACTGGTGATGACACCGATGGTGATGAAGTCCCTAACAATTTTGATGACTATCCGGATGATCCCACCAAAGCATTTAACAATTATTTCTTTAACAAAGGTAGTTTTGGAACACTTGCTTTTGAAGACTTATGGCCTTACAGAGGCGATTACGATTTTAATGACGCAGTAATTGACTATAACTTTAATCAGATTACAAATGGAACGAACAAAGTTGTTGAATTAAAGGCAACTTTTATCCTCAGAGCTCATGGCGCGTTTTATCACAATGGGTTTGGATTCGAGCTTCCAATTTCTGCTGACAAGATAGAATCGGTGAGTGGCCAAGTCGTTACAAATGATTATATTCTTCTACAAAGTAATGGAACTGAACAAGATCAGACCAACGCAACTATTATTGTTTGGGACGATTCCTACAATATTTTACCTCCGCAAGGAAGTAGCATAGGTGCCAATACAACTCCTGAAGTACCATTTATTGTACCAGATACACTTGAAGTTACAGTCACGCTTAAGGAAGCTGTGCCTTTGAATGAAATGGGAATTCCACCTTATAATCCTTTCATTATCATTAACAAAGATCGCGGCCTGGAAGTACATTTACCTGACCTGCCACCTACATCTCTGGCAAATCAGGCATTGCTTGGAACCGGACATGATAATAGTATACCTTCAAGTGGCAGGTATTATAAAACAATAAATAACTTGCCCTGGGCAATAAACATTATCGAAAGGTTTGAATACCCAATTGAGAAAGCTGAAATTTTAGATGTTTATCTCAAATTTGGTGAATGGGCTGAAAGTGGCGGTGAGCTTTTCAACGACTGGTACAAGGATTCGGAAGGATACAGGAATGAAGAAAAAGTGTATCAGCCTGTAGCTAAGTAGTCGGGTAGAAATTTTCTATACTGATTTTGAGTGATTTCATAATCAACAGGTTGCGTGTATATTTTGTTATGTTTAAGATGGATTTTCGAACGAACTAGTTTCATAGTTTGTTACTGATCCAGCTTACAAAATTAGCGGGAACTAAAAGCAATACAGAATATCCTTACCTTTGCTCCATAGGATTTCCCATGACACAAACCGAAAGAATTACATTATTTGCCGATGTATTGGTACCATTACCTGTACCGGGTTTGTTTACCTATAGGATACCTTACGAAATGAATTCGCTCATAAGAACCGGGCAGCGGGTTATTGTTCAATTTGGGAAAAAGAAAATCTTTGCAGCTATTGTCAGGAAGCTCCATGAACAAATTCCATCTGATTATACACCCAAGTATATTTTAGGAATTCTGGATGAGAAAGCGATCGTAAATGAATCTCAGCTGCATTTTTGGGATTGGATACACCATTATTATATGTGTTATCCCGGCGAAGTAATGGCTGCAGCTCTTCCTGGCGCATTGAAGTTAGCAAGCGAATCTAAGATTGTGTTGAACGATCAGTACACTTTCGACACGCAAATATTGAGTGATAATGAGTTCCTTATCACAGAAGCACTTTCGATTCAGCCGCAGCTAAGTATAGGCGAAGTTTCTCAAATTGTTGGTTTTCAAAAAGTAATGCCACTGATAAAAACGATGATTGAAAAAAAGATCATCGTTATGGAAGAAGAACTTCAGGAAAAATACAGGGTTAAAACAGAACGAGTTGCCTGCATCAATGAGCTATACAGAGATGAAGACCAACTGAGGCAACTAATGGATTCATTATCGAAACGAGCTTACAAACAATTGGAAATTTTGATGGTTTATCTTAGGGAAACTCGATTTCCACAGGGTGATTCAATTAATGTCCCTTTGAAAAAACTGCTCGAAGGGGCTGGTGCAAGCAGTAGTCAATTCAAGGCATTGACTGATAAGCAGGTATTTGTTGTTTCGGAACAAACGGTTAGCCGACTCCAAACCTATACTGCCACACATGACCCTGCAAAAATTATTCTCACTTCTCATCAGCAGGAAGCTCTGCAAAGCATTCAACAACAACTTATTAATAAAGATGTTGTGTTGTTACACGGGGTAACATCCAGTGGGAAAACCGAACTTTATATCAAGCTCATTGCATCATATCTTTCTCAAGGAAAACAGATTCTTTACCTTTTACCTGAAATAGCACTTACCACTCAGATTATAGGAAGGCTTAAGGCATATTTCGGAAAAAAGATCGGAGTTTATCATAGTAGATATAATCCAAATGAGAAAGTTGAAGTTTGGAATAAAGTACTTGATTATCAAAAAGATGCTGATAATGAACATCAAATCATACTTGGTCCCCGATCAGCACTTTTTTTACCTTTCAGCGATTTAGGTTTAATCATTGTTGACGAGGAACATGATAGTTCATTCAAACAAAATGAGCCTGCACCCCGATATCAGGCCAGAGATGCTGCTATTGTGCTTGCGCAAATGAGTGGCGCAAAAGTATTATTGGGTTCAGCGACACCTTCGTTTGAAAGTTATTTCAATGCAAAAGCTGAAAAATTTGGACTTACAACACTCTCTGAACGGTATGGCGGGATTCAAATGCCTGATATACAAATTGTAAACATGCGTGAGGAGAAAAAAAGGAAAACACTTCAGTCGCATTTTAGCTCTGTTCTTTTGCAAGAAATCAAGCAAGCTATTGCAGCAAAGGAGCAAGTTATACTTTTCCAGAATCGTCGTGGTTTCTCACTCAGGCTCGAATGTGAACATTGCAATTGGGTTCCTGAATGTCGTAACTGTGATGTGAGTTTGATTTATCACAAGAAACAAAACATGCTCCGTTGTCACTATTGCGGGTATGCGATCGCCGTTCCTTCCAATTGTCCCACATGTAACAGCACCGGAATAAAAATGCACGGCTTTGGTACTGAGAAGGTTGAAGAAGAGCTGGGAATAATTCTACCTGAATTAAAAATTGCCCGGCTGGATCTGGATACTACACGCAGTAAATATGCATTTCAGGAGATAATCGAATCATTCTCGAATGGAAAGAGTAATGTTCTTGTTGGAACACAAATGGTTACAAAAGGATTAGATTTCGATAAAGTAAGTGTGGTTGGCGTTCTCAATGCTGACAATATGCTATCTTATCCAGATTTCAGAGCATTTGAACGAAGCTTTCAACTCATGGCACAGGTTAGTGGCAGGTCGGGAAGGAAAAACAAAAGAGGAAAAGTAATTATTCAAACCTATCAGCCCAAACATCAGATGATGAATTATGTGCTGACGAACGATTACCAAATGCTGTTTCTTCATCAAATGAGTGAACGAAAAAAATTCAATTACCCACCCTACTACCGGATTATTATGATTCAGCTACTTCACCGCGACAATCATCTTGTGAATCTGGCAGCTTATGATTTGGCAAAGATGCTTAAAACCAATCCTAATTACGACTTGCTTGGCCCCGAGTACCCAATAATTTCAAGAATTAAATCGCTCTATATCAAACAAATAATTATAAAATTTGCCCGGTCACAAAACGCTGCCGAAATTAAAAAAATGGTAGCAGATCATATTTATAATCTTCAGACTACTGAAAACTACAAATCGGTCAGAGTGCATATCGACGTTGACCCACAATAAAAAATCTTAAAACATTTCTTAAAAGGAATCATTTTATTCCTTTCAATGTTTAATGCACATTGAACAAATCAGAACCTCTAATTGTCATCTATTTTCAAACATTCATTTATGCGTTTTTACACACTTTTATTAGCATTTACACTTTCAATACCTTTTTTATCATTTTCGAAAGATATTACTCCATCAGATGTTGATGGCGGTATAAAAGGCAAGGTTGTTGACAAAGCCAGCAATACTGCTCTTGAATACGCAACAGTAATGGTATACAACCAACAGGATTCAAGTTTTGTTGCAGGAGGTATTTCCGGAAAATCAGGCGAGTTCGATATAAAACTTAAACCTGGCAAATATTATGTTACAGTTCAATTTATAGCTTACAAATCCATTACTCTTAACAATATCATTCTCGAAAAAGGTTCAAAATCAAAAGATTTAGGCGAACTCAGCGTTACACCTGACTCCGAGTTACTTGATGAAATTGAAGTTGTTGCCGAACGCACAACTGTTGAAATGAGTTTGGACAAACGTATTATCAATATTGGGAAAGACATGACTTCAAAGGCTGGAAATGCTATTGAAGTACTCGAAAATATCCCATCTGTAACGGTAGATATCGAAGGAAATGTAAGTTTACGCGGTGATGACGGAGTAAGAATACTTATTGATGGAAAAGTATCAGGACTGGCTGGAATCAGCAGTCGCGATGCATTGCGTTCCATTTCTTCCGACATGATTGAGCGAATTGAAATCGTTACCAATCCATCTGTAAGATATGACGCTGAAGGAACATCGGGGATTATCAACATTGTTTTAAAGAAAGATCGCCGAAAGGGTTTCAATGGTTCAATAGATGTTAGCGCAGGGTATCCGCTTCAGGGAGGTTTGGGGATAAACACAAATTACCGGTTAAAGAAAGTGAACTTGTTCGCAAACTACAACCTGAATTATCGTGAAAATATTGGGTCAGGAACATCATACAGAGAATATTACAGAGAACCTACTTTTATAACAGAACAAGAAAACGAACGCAATCGCAGGGGGCTTAGCAATACTTTCAGAACCGGTGCAGAATATTTCATCAACCCCAACAACTCATTGACGTTTAGTATTATGTATCGTTTTGCTGATCAAAACAACACATCAACTATAACTTATAATGACTATCAACCTGCAGGCACATTAATGAGTAAAAGCAGCCGAATTGAAGAGCAAAAAGAAAAAGAGCCAAACCTTCAATATGCACTTGACTACCGTAAGCAGTTTAAGAAAAAAGACCAGTTATTAACGGCAAGCGTGCAATATTTCAATAATTCAGAAGATGCTGCATCTGACATTACAGAACACATAATTATGCCTGAATTGCCTTATGCTGCGGATATCCTTCAAAAAACAGCAAATAAAGAAAAGGAATCCAACCTACAAATGCAGGCAGATTATTTTCACCCCTTTTGGAAAAAGGCAAAGTTAGAAACTGGTATTAAATTACAAATCAGGGAAATAGCTAATAATTATCAGGTTGAAGATCAGGATGAATCCGGAAATCTTACGATCAACCCAGAATTTACAAACCATTTCGACTACAACGAGAAAATTTATGCTGCATATGCACAATTTGGAAATGATGCAGGAAGATTTTCATATCAGTTAGGCTTACGAACGGAGTACTCTGATATTCGGACAATCTTGTATGAAACAAATGAAGACAACCGTAATCAGTACCCTGATCTCTTTCCTTCGGCACATTTCACCTATAAAATGACAGAAAAAGATAATATACAGATCAGTTATAGCCGAAGGATCAGACGCCCTGGATTCTGGCAGCTGAATCCATTTCGAACATATTCCGACAATAGAAATATTTGGTCAGGAAACCCTGGCCTTCGTCCAGTTTACACCAATTCATTCGAAACAGGCTATCTCCGTTTTTGGAAAAATGCCAGTTTCAATGCCAATGCATATTATCGTCATAGCATTGATGTTTTTCAGCGTATTGAGCGAGTTACTGAGGAAGGAATTTCCATCTCACGACCTGAAAACTTTGCATCCAGCGATGCTTACGGTTTAGAATTTATTGGAATGGCTACAGTATCCAAATGGTTTAATATCAATGGAAACGTGAATCTTTTCAGATCACTGACCGAAGGAGATGCTTACGGAATAAATTATAAAACCGACAATTATTCCTGGACATCAAGGATTTCAGGAAAATTCACCATTGCCAAAGGTTTCGATTCACAACTTTCATTTAATTATCAGGGCAAGATGGATACTCCCCAAGGAAGCAGACTTCCTTCATGGACATTGGATCTTGGTTTTGGTAAAGATGTCTTAAAAGGTCAGGGAACCATCACCCTCAACGTAAGAGACTTATTCAACACAAGAAGTCATTCTTTTGAAACGTTTGGCGAAAATTTCTACTCAATGAACGATTTCCGCTGGAGCTCAACTACAGTGACATTAAATTTCAACTACCGGATTAATCAGCAAAAGAAACGCGCACCTGAAAGAAGAAACATGGAAGGTGATGAAGGAATGATGGAATTTTAATCTATCCAAAAAAACTGCTATTTCCTATCGGTTCTGCCTGACCAGAAAAATGTCAGGTTTACTCAAAACAGAAAAGCCCCACCTTTCATAAAGGAGGGGCTTCATTGTTTCTGTTAAATCTAATTAAGACAGCTTGGCTGCAAATTTTACAGTCTTTGATTTCAGGTTACCAGCTTTATTCTTATGAATGATGTTGCGCTTGGCCAACTTGTCAATCATTGAATGCAACTTTGGAAGGATTGCATCAGCTTCAACTTTCTCGGTAAGGCTTCTGAATTTCTTCAAAGCATTACGCATTGTTTTGGCATAGTAGCGGTTATGCAATCTCTTGGTATTATTCTGACGAATTCTCTTGATGGACGATTTGTGATTTGCCATTTTTTTCTTTCTTATTATTCTGAATCAATTTCGGGCTGCAAAAGTAATGAATTTTATTTGATTACAAAACGTAGATCAATATTTTTTGATTTATTTTTCATTCAATTAGGGCGATAAGCATTTTCATTGACTAAAATCAACCATTATCTCCGCGTACTTTAGTTGAAAAGTCCCTTGAGATAAAAGAATGTCCTGCATCATCATGAATTTACAAGATCAGATGCAACGATTGCACATACTTCCAGTTCCTTTCCTTCATGTAAATGCGTTAAAACGACATCAACAAAAGTATTCCTTGTAACATTCTTTGCTTTCAATCGAATTGGGATGTAATTTTCACCATAACCTCGTGCAACGCCATCACTCCCGATTCTTTCAATCAACATTCGCTGATGTTTACCAATCATTCTGTTGTAGTACGCCCGTTTATTGTGATCAGAAATCTGTCGAACAACCTCACTTCGTTGATTTTTTTGCTTTTCTGACAGCTGATCCGGCATGCGTTCGGCTCTTGTTCCAGTTCTCACTGAATACTTAAATGTATGTATGTGACTAAATTGCAGTTCATTAGCTAATTGAACTGTCTGATCAAACTCCTCCTGGGTTTCACCAGGAAAACCCACAATAATATCCGTCGTCAGATTAAAATCAGGATAAAGCGCTTTCAACTTCTCCCCCATTTGCCTAAACTGTTTCGCCGTATACATTCTCCGCATTTTAAGCAAAATTGATTCAGCACCACTTTGCAGGCATAAATGCAAATGAGGTGTAAGTTTCGGATGAGCAAAAAGCTCGAAGAAACGATCAGAAAAACCATCAGGTTCAATGGATGAGATGCGTAGTCTGAAATCACCCGGAAGATTAAGAATTTGCTCAACTAATAGTTCGAAATTTACTTCTTCATCCTGATAACGACCAATATTTACACCAGTCAGCACAACTTCTTTGAATCCGTAATCAATAACTTCACGAATATTATTCAAGATTTCTTTCGCTGGGCGACTTATTGCTCTTCCCCTCACTTTAGGAATGATACAAAAAGTACAGAAATTATCACATCCATCCTGAATCTTGATCATACTGCGTGTATGAAAAGTTTTGTAAGCAGCTTCGTAGCTAAACACATCATGATCAAATCCTTCGGGATCAGCCACTTCGCCCCTGAAATGTTTTTCAACAAGGCTAAAAATGGAGGTCTTACGTTCGTTGTCAACAACAAAGTCAATGGCTTTCGATTCAAGTAGTGATTCCTTATAATTATTTGCCATGCAACCTGTTACAACCACCATTGCATTTTCGTTCAATCGTTTAGCCTGATTGATTGTTTGACGTGATTTCTGGTCACTCTGATTTGTAACGGTGCATGTATTAACAACATAAATATCGGCTGATTCATTGAAATCAACTATCTCATAACTACCTGAATGAAAACGTGATGCAAGCGCATCAGTTTCATATTGATTCAACCTGCAGCCTAAAGTTTTGAAAGCGATTTTTTTCATGATGCCGCTACTTGAAATTCTTTCACTTCAACTAATTCGCCTTCAAGCGATAAAGGAGTAGCTGATTTTATAGTTACATCGACAAATGTGCCGATCAACATTTCATTCGAGGAAGCAAAACGTATTACCAGCTTACCTTCTGTTAATGCTGACAGGTACCCTTTTTTTCGATCCCGCCCTCTTACCAGAACCCGCACTGTGCGACCAATCATCGATAGATTATATTCCATTGAGTGTTTCATCAATTCATTGGTTAACAAATGATAGCGTTCCTTTTTTGTTTCTTTAGGAACGTCATCAGCCCAACGGGAACTAGCCGCACCAGGCCGAACGCTGTATTGTGCGATATAAGCCATATTGTATTTGAACTCTTCCATAGCTTTCCTGGTGTTCTCAAATTGCTCGTCTGTTTCACCAGTAAACCCAACAATAATATCAGTGAAAATGGTTGCCTCAGGAATCAGCTCCCGGATAGTTTGGACAATATGACGGTATTTATCCATAGCATGCTTGCGGTTCATTCGTAAAAGAACACCATCATCACCCGATTGAACAGGTAAATGAATTTGCTTGGCTAAAACTTTATAGCGCGCAATAACCTCTATAACCTCATCTGTCATATCACGCGGATGCGGGGAGGTGAAATAAACCCAAAACTCATTGTTTGTCTGAAGTCCATATTCTCCAATTAATCTCAAAAGATCGGGAAATGTAACCTCATCCCCTTTTTTGTCAAGGCCATAGGAATTAACATTCTGACCCAACAATGTGATCGATTTAAATCCTTTCTCAACTAATCGTTTTAGTTCCTCCATTATTTCTGATGAAGGGCGTGACACCTCTCTTCCACGAGTGTAAGGCACAGCGCAGAAGGTACAGAATTTGTCACATCCATTTTGAATAGGGATAAAAGCTTCAAAATCTGAAGTGTAGGTTGGTTCAACATGCCAAAAATCATCAATTCCAACCGAAGGATTCATTTTGATGCTGGTTTTGTTGCCCGGTTGGTTTTCCAAAGGTTTCAACAAGGATTGCTTTTCCGGAGAACCAGAAGCCACAGTTTTTTCCATTGTCTGACGTCCGTGGTCGAATTGCTGAAGTGAAACAGGAGTCACAATTCCATACTGATGTATCATATCAGGCAACTCAGGCAACTCACTCATTGGAAAAACAAGATCAAAAAGCTTAAGAAATTTCTCTTTGTCAGAAGGAAGAATGCAACCCGAAACAAAAGTAAGCAAGCTTTTGCGGTGCTTCATTTTATTCCACATAGCGATGCGGGAATACACTTTGTCAATCGCTTTCTGGCGCACTGAACAAGCGATAATTCCAAGAATACTGGCATCTTCTTCCTTATCGGTATGAGAAAATCCAAGTTGATGCATCACCGTACGAACCCTTTCCGTATCGGATAGGTTCATTTGGCAGCCAAGAGATATAAGGTGGTATTTCATGAAAAAGCAAACATTAAGTAAAAAAATCAGAAGTAAACCTCAGCATGAACCTGATCAGCAGGAACGCCTTGCTGTTCAAGGATTTCAAACGCTTCGTGTATCATATTAAAATTGCCACACAAGTAACAATGCGTATCAGGAGAGACCGGATGGCTTCGCAAATAGTCGGTTACTCTTCCATGAAAGTCACCTGTTGCTTCAGCAGAAGTGCATAAAATATGAGAAGGCTTTGGATAATGAGCTTTTTCATATGCTTCTGCAGCTTTTCGTACTCCATGAAGGAGTGTATAATTTAGTTCAGGATAACTTCGTGTAAAGCTATGAAATGGAGCAATTCCGCTACCTGTAGCAACAAAAAGAAATTTTCCTTTTTCGATAAAATCCTTATCAATGGTAAAGAAACCAAGAGGTCCTTCAATTTGAACATGGTCGCCCGGCTGAAGTTTTTTAAGTTGTTTACTCACAAGACCGTCGTCCACTTCTTTTATAAGCACCTCGAAAAAATCCTCGTTTTCACCACTATAAACCGAATACTCTCTATTATGGATGCTTCCCGACTTTCCCAAAAGCAAATGCTGACCAGCCCGAAAACCTAGGCCTCGCTTGGTCATTTGCAACACATAAGCAGTTGCTGTTAGATGCCTTACTGATAAAATCGTGTGGGTGTTATCGGTCTTCATGAATATGGAACAAAGTTAATGCGTTGATTCAGTTAATTTTAGAATTTTTACCCGAAAGGGGCTGCAAAAATAATGAAAATTCAAACATGGGATTTTAGTGGAAGATATCAAAATAAACAAAGTTTTGTACATTTACCGTTTGAACATTCCGGGCCTTTCGGAGTTAAACAGAAAAACACATGACTAAGGAAGCAGAAAATATTTCACGAATAAGAGATATCTTGTTTGGAAACAACCTGACAGAGTTTGAAAAAAGGTTAGAAAAAAGTGATCAAGTTTCGCGCGACTCCCTTTCTTCTCTTGAGATGCAGGTTAGCCGGCAATTAGCCGAGATGCGTCTGTTGATGGAAGAAAATAAGCAGCTTCAGCAAACTTTAGTTCAAAAGGAAAAAGAAGCTCTTACAAATTCTATATCTCGATTAAAAGAAGAGATAAATCTATTGGATCAACGGTTAAATCAAACACTTATAAGTTTTGAGGAATCGTTGCGTGAGACAAGGCAATGGATGGCAGAAAAATCGGAGTCGCTTCACCAGGAACAACTCACATTGCTTAATGAATACAAGAAACATGTGACTGATTCTTTTGGTGAAATACAAAGCTCAAAAGTTGACAGGAGTTCATTGGCAGTTTTGTTCTCAGAAATTGCAATGCAATTGGCTGGTAAAAAGGAGGACAATTAGAAACAAAGCACTTTGCAAGCAGGATGGAAAAAAAAACATATACCTCAACTGAAGGTTTGCTTGAAGCCGGAAAGCTTAATGAGTTACGAAAACTCCTGATTGGATTAAGTCAGGAGGAGTTAAACCGACTTCAAAATCTTTTAAACGATCCCCATGAATTTGCGGAGGAGTTAAGCACTCTTTTACCATACGCCATCCGCAAAATGATTGAAAAGGGGGAATTAACTGTTGATACACTTTTGCCATTTGTTGAGGATGCAATGCACAAAAGCATCCAGAAAAACCCGCAGCGACTGGCAGATATTCTCTTTCCTGTGATGGGGCCGGCCATTCGCAAAGCGGTTGCGGAAGACTTAAAACGTATGATAGCGGCTATCAACGCCTCATTAGAGACTGGGTTCTCTCCAAAAACAATCAAATGGAGACTTCAGGCACTTACCAGTAAGCGAACTTTTGCTGAAATTGTGCTGGCAAACAGTTATGTGTATCATGTGAGTCATGTATTTCTTATCCACAGGGAAACAGGTCTTTTGCTGCGTGAAGAGCTCGCACCTGAGAGTAAGCCGCTGGAATCAGATTTGATTTCCTCGATGCTAACAGCAATCAGAGATTTTGCTCATGATTCATTCAAGTCGGCAACTCCTGGTTCGTTGGATGAAATTCAGGTTGGCGAGTTGAAAATTCTTGTCGAACAGGGTCCTTTTGCAATAATTGCTGCAGTTATTGAAGGTCAACCACCTGCTGATTACCGGCTTACACTGATGGAAACCATTGAAGCAGTTCACTTTAACCATGGGCTTGATCTGGAAAAGTTTAACGGTGACACAAGCTCTTTTGTTCATACTTCAAAATTCCTTCAGACGAGTTTAATCAAAGAAAAAAAGGAAAAGAAATCGCGCCCTCCATATATAGTTATTGTATTTACACTAATCCTATTATCAGTCGCAGGATATCTTTTTACACAAAGAATCCAGCGAAATTCAAAATATGCGAAGTTTGCATCTAAACTCGAATCAATCCCAGGATATCACCTGACAAGTTATTCAATCAAAGGCAAGTCTATCATTATCAAAGGATTAAAAGATCCGCTAGCTGATGATTACAGCAAGATTGCCGGTGATGCGGGTATTGAAGCATCTCAGATTATCATGCATTTGGAATCATTCATTTCGGCTGATTCGGCCATTGTAATAAAACGAGCACAGAAGGCACTTCAACCACCAGCAGGTGTAAAGCTTTGGTTCGATAAAGATTTACTTTACATTTCGGGCAATTCAAGTCAGGAGTGGCAAAATGCTCTTGAAGGAAAGATTTCAGCAATTTATGGAATAGCTGGAATTGATATTTCAGAACTCAATCAGCAAAAAGTTGATCTTAAATGGATTATCCCATCCATTGAAAAACATCGGTTTTTATTTGAAATAAATGTGGTATCGCTTGATAGTCAGCAGCAAATACAGTTTGATTCATTGGTGAAAGCAGCAGTGAACCTTGATGCCTATAATCAATTATATGGTAAAATGTTGGCAATTTATGTACGGTCATTCACAAATAGAAACGGAAATATTGAGGCAAATGAGCGGGTTGCAGCCAAGAGAGCAGAGGAATTTATGACATTGCTAGAGCAGGCTGGAGTAAAAAAAGATCTGCTAAAAGGACAGGTTTTGTTTGCTGAAGACTTAACAGAAAGTGTATATTTGCGTTCTGTACACTTCGCCGTATTTGACACTAAACCAACTCAAAAATGATCAAGAAAAAAATAGCCATGTTGGGAGCATTTGCTGTTGGGAAAACCAGTCTTGTTCAGCAATTTGTCAATAGTATTTTCTCGGAAAAATACCAAACCACTATTGGAGTAAAAATTGATCAAAAACAAATTTCTATTGATGGTCAAGACATGACGCTCATGCTGTGGGACTTATACGGCGATGATGATTTCATGAAGATGAAACCCAGCTATCTTATTGGATCATCCGGCTATTTTTTGGTAGCAGACGGGACAAGAAATGAAACGGTAGAAGTTGCTGTTCAATTGCAATCTATGGCATCAGCTACCACCAACAATGCACCTTTTATTCTTTTAATAAATAAAAGTGACCTCGCAGAAACCTGGGAGATACCAGCCGAAACCATTCACTCACTTCAACAAAAAGGATGGAAGGTGCTTTTAACGAGTGCCAAAGAGAATCTGATGGTTGAAGAGGCTTTTGAAGAACTTGCCCGGCGTATGCTTGAATAAACACAGGTTATGAATCAGGCTGGAAATAAAAACGGACTTAGTGATTTATCTGCTTCAATTGTCAGATACATTCTGCAGGAGATACCTCCCTATATTGGGTTGGTAATTTTACATACAGATGAAAACGGCAATATCCTGAATTGGTTTGGTCCGCTTGAAAAATATTTTGAGAACAGCCCTGCCAAAGGAATGCCAATTAGTGAGTTTACCGACATATTAATCGGCATGATTCCTCCTGTGATCAACCCAATGGTTATTTCACATGTTCGTGTAAGTGAAGAAATTTATGTTGAAATACATATCCTTAATGATGAAACAAACCATAATTGGGTTTTTATTGTTGATCAAACACGACAAGTTGAGATCATACATCCCATCATTCAACTTTATAATGAAGAAAAGTTAAGCAAAGTCACCGACCAAAAGCAATCAAATGCACGCGGTACGCTTTCGGCTTTATATTTATTGGACTACCTGAGTTTTGAGAAAACGAAAAACGGTTACAGATTACTTGGAACAACACCCAATTGGTTTAAAAACTTGCGTAATTCATTGGTTTACAACGGGAAATACGTTGACTTAACTGAAACTTTTCCTTATATCGAAGTATTTCAAGTTGAAGTTGACGAACTTTGGAACAGTAAAGAGGATGGCAAAAAGGTAAGTGGCATATGGGAAGAATCAAAAAATTTATCTGAAAAAATTTACCTTCAAGCCTTAGCGCTTCGTCATGAAGAACGCAACTATTTGCTTATTAAACCATTAAATAAAGAAACTGACCTCAATGATGGTTTTATCCAAAAGGCAAGAGAACAGAAACTTACCCTTGATCAGTTAGCATCAACAGAAAAAAAACTAAAACAATTGTTGGGTTTTAAAGATCAATTTGTTTCGATAATTTCTCACGATTTACGCTCTCCGATAGGCGCAGTTATTGGGCTTACAGACCTTCTGCTTTCAGACAATGAAATGATTTCAAAAATTAGTCCTTCACAATTTGAGCTCATGTCCGACATTAAATCGGAGATGCTTCGATTACTTGACTACAACGATAAACTTTTTCAATGGTCGAATTTAGAATTAGGAAACTATAAAATCACAAAAAATTTGATATTGCCACAAAGACTCATTACTTACATTGAAAAAATGCAGGCAATGAAGCTTAAGCAAAAGCAAATTACCTTAAAAACTAAGGTTGATCCTGAATTCGAAATGAAAGGTGACGAAACTTTGATTGGGCAAGCGCTGAATAACTTAGTTGGAAACTCAGTAAAATTTACACCTGAAAATGGCGTCATAGCACTGGAGTTTAAAGCGACTGAAAACGGTCACCAAATATTGGTCAAAGACACAGGCATAGGAATGAATACGGAAACTATAGACAAGCTATTCACTGAGTTTACCCGAAAAACAACTGTCGGCACCTATGGAGAAAAAGGCACTGGTCTTGGTCTTGGTATTGTGAAAAAAATTCTTGATGTTCATGGCTTTAGCATTCATGTTCAGTCAGAACCAGGTGAAGGAAGTACGTTTACGATTGATTTAACTAATGTGAAATCTACCAAATAAAATAGAAAAATAGTTGTAAACCAAAAAGAAAAGTTTAAACATAACGTGATATGAAAAATTCAACTATTGCTGTTTTCGCTACTGTTATAGTATTGATATCCACAACCTTAAATAGCCAGACCACACAACTTAATTATAAACAAAAAGGCAAAACAACTTATAGCCTAACCATTTCATTATCTGATGCTAAAGGAATTGTCGGGAACACTCCTGATCAATTTATTGCTTCTGAATACATCTATTTTGTTATTCAGCCCAATGAAAAAAGTGAACGCGCTTACTTCAAAGAGGGCGACGTAAAAGATGAAATTGCATCAATAGCACTATTTCAAGAAAAGAAAGTTGAATTTGCTCAAAACATACAATCTATCGAAGAAGATGGTAAAATTACACGCATACTGCTGACATACGCAAAGAAAGACGTTAAACTTTGGCTTTCGTTTGTTTTCCGGAGTGCGATAGATTCATCAGAACCTATCTATTTGAATGAAACTTATTATGATGATTTTAAATTATTTGCAACGAAATATAACACCCTCCTTAAGCTGGAAAAAGAAAAGAAATTTGAAGAAATGCTATCAACTTCTAAAGAAGTATTAAATGAGTCAAAAGGATCTGATTTTTTCAAACACCTAAGTTTTTACGATGCTTTGATTGATTCTTTACCTTTTAAAGCAATCAAAGAGCCAATCACGCAACTAAAAAACAAGTTTCAGAATACTGAATCAAAATTTAGCAAAAGCTATGATATCAATGACTTAGAAGAACTTGATGAAATTATTGATGAATCAGAAGTTTTCTTTCGTAAAGTTGAAACATTCTGCGAGTTAGACTTCCCTAAGAAAACTGAAAGCCTTAACCTTGTAAAATCGATAAGAGAAGATTTTGCTAAACAAAGGAAGTTCCAATTCGACAACTTTGCAGCAAAAAAAATCCAGCTTTTAGAAACGGGCACATTCGATCAGTATCAATTCCGGCTCTTTGTCAATCTTTTACAAAAAATAATTCTTCAAAATAGCGGCTTTACATCTGTAAAATCAAACTTAAGTTTAAATAAATCACTTTCAAAAGATGATGAATTGAATCTGGAAACAAGTGGCTGGAAACAAGATTTTGATGATATGATATTTGGACTTACTTTTAAAAGTGATTCGCTTCCAACAACATATATTTTCAACGAAAAAATCATCAATAATCTGGAGCAGCAAAGAGCCAATCAGCCAAAACCATATTATGAACTTTTTATTTCTGCCAACAGTGCGGTTAACGGCGACAACTCTTTTGTTGAAAAGATTCAGGAATGCATAAATCTAAGTGCTGACTATGAGGATATCGAACAAATGGAGCTCATGAAAATAAGCTATGATTTGACTAGCGAAGACTTATCAGAAAGCAGCCGAAATAATTTAAATGCCGGCAAAAAGAATTTGTCAGTTGGCAAATGGAAAGAAGCTGATTTTAACTTTGAACTTGCTATTAGGCAAAATAGTCAGTTTGCTCCGGCATGGTTTTACCTTGGTTATGCTGAATCCAAACTATTAGAGTTATTTTCAGCTCAGTCGCGTATTGATCAGTCGCTGCAACTTCTCCCTGATTATATAACACCAAAACTATTTTCATTCAACCTTTTAAAGGAACAGGGAGATTTTGCTAAAATACTTCAACTTTCAAAAACAGCCGTTGCCATCAATAACGCCTATCTTATTCATTTATGGAAAGCTGAGGCTCATTTTATGCTCAAACAATACAATGAAGCGGTTGAAGAAATAAAATCAGGATGTCTTCCTCTTAATCAAAACCACGAAGCAGTTTACTTTTTGTTAGGAGACATTTATGTAGCATTGAAAAAAATTGATTTAGCTAAAGAAGCCTATCAAAAAACGCAACAAATCAATCCTTTTGAATCAGCGCTGTTTAATGAAAAAATGGGTTTATTACCAGTAGTTAAATAATGGACTAACTGCACGCTCAGTTACATTTTAACAAAGATTTCTTACTTTAGCTTATACAAGTTAGCATAAGGTTTTCTTGCAAGACCAGCATATTTCATACTATTTCCGAATACCTCAATTAACCTTCTTGACTTTAGGTTGTGCAAATATTAATTTCGTTGCACAACAACAGTAATTTCTAAAAGTTTAAAAAAGATTGCAGTTGTAAGGATAAAATGATCATATTACATTATTTATCAATACTTTAAATAACATTTGTAGTAGTGTTGATGTGGCAACTACACCATTACGAAGTAACTGTGATGTACGAATAATTTTGATTTCATTTTTGATTATACATTAATATTGCTTTAACATTTTCAAACCTAATCGCAATCACAAATCAAGAAGTATGAAAAGATTTACATTTTTGATCTTAATGTCGCTACTTCCTTTCGGATTGATGTACGCACAATCAACAATCAAAGGGAAAGTATCTGACAAAACAACTAACGAAACCCTGCCAGGTGCGAATATCATGGTAGTGGGAACAACTAATGGAACCGTCAGCGACCTTGACGGGAACTATACACTGCAAATTCCTGAAGGCAATCGTGCAATTCAGGTGAAATTTGTTGGTTATCAAACCTCTACACGAACAATTTCAATTGCTAAAGGTGAAACTATAACACTAGATTGGGCACTTGAATCTGATGTAAACGAACTTGAAGAGTTTGTGGTTGTAGGGTATGGAGTTCAGCAAAAAAGTGTTGTAACAGGTGCTATTTCGGGAGTAAAGGCCAAAGACCTCGAAAACATGCCAATTTCCAGATTGGAGCAAGCACTGCAAGGACGCACATCAGGCGTTACAATTGCTGCCAGCTCTGGACAGCCGGGTGCTTCAGCCACTGTACGTGTGAGGGGAACAACAAATTTTAATAACAGCGACCCTCTTTATGTAGTTGACGGCACACCAGTTGATGTTGGTGGTATTGACTATCTTAATGCTGCTGACATTGAGAGTATTGAAATTCTGAAGGATGCAGCTTCTGCTGCTATTTACGGAACACGCGCTGCTAACGGCGTTATTATTGTCACAACCAAAAAAGGTTCTTCAGGCAGCATGCGTGTGAATTACCATACTTATTTTGGAACTCAGAGCCCTGCAAAAAAATTGGACCTCTTAAATGCAACGGAATATGCTACTATCCGTAATGAAATGTTGACAAATGCAAATCAGCAACCTTTGTTTGCAAATCCTGATCAATATGGTGAAGGAACTGACTGGCAGGCCGCGATTTTCAATAAGAGCGCTATGATTCAGAATCACGAGTTCAGCATTAACGGAGGTAACGATCGTTCCACCTATTATATGTCATTTGGATATTTTGATCAGGAAGGTATTGTTGCCACAGATATTTCGCGATACAAACGACTAAATCTCCGGTTAAACTCCTCTCATAAAATCAATGAATGGTTAAAAGTTGGTAATAACTTTGGCTATAGTCATATTAAGAGTAAAGGCTCACTTAACACCAATAGCGAATATGGTGGTCCATTAGCTTCTGCAATCAATCTTGATCCCATCACTCAACTTGTAGTTACTGATCCAGCAATAGCCAACTCAACTCCTTATTCAGACTTCCCTGTGGTAAGAGACGCAAATGGCAATCCTTATGGTATTTCGCCTTATGTTGCACAGGAAATGACCAATCCGCTGGCTTACATTGCAACCCACCTTGGAAACTATGGTTGGTCCGACAATTTTGTAGGTAATTTTTATGCTGAATTAGAACCTATCAAAGGACTAAAATTAAAGTCTGACATTGGAACAAAGCTGGCTTTTTGGGGTGGTGAAGGCTTTACTCCTATCGCTTACCTGAATTCAGCTACATCTTATGTTAAAACTTCTTTTGACAGAAGCCAGAACCAAGGCTTGATGTGGAACTGGGAAAACACAGCCACATACTCACGTAAATTTGGAAGGCATGATGTTTCAGCACTTATTGGCTCTGCAGCATTTGTAGAAAACAGCAAAGGCATAAGCGTAAGTTATAAAAACGTACCCGTTGACAATTTTGAAGACGCATCCATGAACTACTCTGTTGCTGATGAAGACAGAATTGGTAGTGGCTGGGAAGGCGCTGACCATAAGGTGGCTTCACTTTTCGGACGTTTGACATACAATTATGATCAGAAATATCTGTTCACAGGTATTTTAAGAAGGGATGGTTCTTCACGTTTCGGAAGCAACAAGAAATTTGGGTATTTCCCATCTGTATCAGTTGGTTGGGTAGTTTCAAAAGAGGCATTTTTTCCAGAAATCGACTGGTTTAATTTCTTAAAAATCAGAGGATCGTACGGTGTTACCGGAAATGATAACATTGGTGATTTCAGATACCTTTCAACAATAGGTGGTGGCAGAAACTACACTTTCAACTATGACGGTTATGTTGTAGGATACAGTCCTAATGCTCCTGCAAATCCAGATCTTGAATGGGAACAGACAAGTCAATCAAACATAGGTTTTGAAGCTACTTTATTCAATGATGTTAGAATTACATTTGACCTTTATGATAAAAGTACAACTGGAATGCTTCAGCCAATACAAATGCCAGCCTATACAGGTGCTGATGATCCAACAGGCAATGTGGCTTCAATGACCAACAAGGGTATTGAACTTGAGTTGTCATATAGGTTCAATGTGTCCGATATTGAGTTTGATGTTAAAGCAAACGGTTCTTACCTGAAAAATGAGGTTACTTTCATTAGTGACGATGTTGATTATCGCACAGGTGCAGGATTCCAGTCGAGCAGTTATGAAATCAGTCGTTTGATGGTTGGACAACCAATAGGTGTTTTCTATGGCTTTGAAGTTCTTGGTGTATTCCAGTCGAATGGTGATATCCAGAATCATTTGGATGCCGATGGTAACATGATTCAGCCTAACGCCAAACCTGGTGACTTTAAATATGCCGACCTCAATGGCGATGGTGCTATCACCAGCGAAGACCGCACAGTAATTGGCGATCCAACTCCAAATTTCAGCTACGGATTTACTATCTCAGCAGCATGGAAAGGCTTTGATATAATGGTATTTGCTCAGGGAGTTGCCGGCAATGATATATACAACGGACTACGCCGCCTTGATATTACCAGTGCCAATTGGACAACTGATGTATTGGATCGTTGGCAAGGTGTTGGCACGTCAAACACGTTCCCACGTCTGGTACAAGGCGACCCCAATAAAAACTTTGCCAATCCATCAACATTCCACCTGAGCAGCGGAGCTTATATGCGCATCAAAACTATGCAGGTAGGATATCAGTTGCCAAAAAATGTAGTTCAAAAGATTGGACTTAATAATCTGAGAGTGTATTTTGGAGCTAACAATCTCTTCACTTTTACACAATATAGTGGTTACGATCCTGAAATCGGTGGTGGAAGCTATGGTATCGATCGTGGTTTTTATCCACAAGCCAGAACTTTTATGGCAGGTGTTAACGTAGGTATTTAACTCATAAAACGAAATCAACATGAAAACTATAAAATTTATACTTATTTTAATGGTTGCCGCTTTCATTCTGAATGCCTGCAACAAAGAATGGCTCGAAGTGAAACCAAAAGGTACCACTTTGGAAGATAATTATTACAAGAATGCTGATGAAGCTTTCGCCGGTCTTGTTGCTGCTTACGACCCACTCGGATGGGAAGTTGTAAGTGATTACTCAAGCAAGGTGGGCTATATGAATACTGCTTCTGATGAGTGCTATGCAGGTGGAGGTGCGTTTGCTGACCGTGCCACGTGGGAAGCCTGGAACAGTTATACCCTTGACCCTGCAGTTGGCCCGCAAAATGACTTTTGGGGCAGGAGCTTTGCTGGAATTTACAGAGTCAATGTTCTGCTTAGTAAACTTGATGGAGCTAAAATGAACGAAGCTTTAAGAGAACGATTCAGAGCTGAGGCATATGTTCTTAGAGCTTATTACTACTTCGATCTCGTCCGGTTATTTAAAAATGTTCCATTATTCACTGCTCCCGTTTCACCAGCCGATGTATTTAACGTTGAACAAGCAGCCCCTGAGGCTGTTTGGGCACAGATTGAAGCCGACTTAAACGCAGCAATCCCAAACCTTCCATTGACAGTGCCGATTGAAGAAAACGGTCGTATAACCAAAGGTGCTGCTCAGGCTATATTGGGAAAAGTAATATTGACTCAAAATGTTGATAGCAGAATGAGCGAAGCTGCTAATTTGTTTGAAACTATTCATACAAGCGGTGTTTATCAGTTGCTGCCTTTCTACGGAGATATTTTCCGACCTGACAATAAATTCAATTCAGAATCTATCTTCGAAATCACCCACACTTCAGCAGCTGTAGGTTACTGGGGTCCATGGCCACCAGCAGGTGAAGGTCATATTTTTACACAGTTCTGTGGCCCGCGTGCCTACACAGGCCCAACTTATCAGGCTGGATGGGGATTTAATCCAATCATCGTTGAAACAGTAAACCTTCTCAAAGGTGACCCACGCTACGCATCAACAATAGCAAATATCGACAGCCTCGAACAAGCTGGTGTTGCAACCTATGAAAAAGGCTATCAAAACACAGGTTATTTTATTCAGAAATATGCCCCTCTTAAAGAATTCTTCGGTCTTGGTGTTGGCGAACCTGTTCTGGAATGGCCTGTTAATTACATCGAAATCCGTTTGGCAGATGTTTATTTGCTTGCAGCTGAAGCCTTCCTTAGAGCAGGTGATGCCGGTAAAGCTCAAACATACCTCGATTTGGTTCGCGACAGGGTTGGACTGGCTCCCGTTACTGCTACTTTAGACAATATCTATATGGAGCGCCGCCTTGAGCTGGCAACAGAAGGACATAGGTGGTTTGACCTTGTACGTACCGGAAAAGCTGCTACTGCCTTAGCTTTTAAAGGTTTCGTTGCAGGTAAGCATGAGTTACTTCCAATTCCGATTGGCGAATTGAATGGCACCAAACTGATACAGAACCCGAACTATTAATTTTTCATAGCATAGTTTTTTGCGGTTAGTGAGTTGAGCGGGCCGCTGTTGCTGGCGGCCCCTCATTTTTTAAATTAATTCAATAGATCATGAAAAACCTGATTGTGTTTCTTCTCCTTGCTTTGAGCTTGAACATTGTTGCCTTCTCTTGCAATGATGAACCACTTAAACCAAATATCATCATACCTGGACCACCTCAAGACCATAATTGGGCTTTTGAAACAAGTCCGTTTTGGTTTGATGAGTTTGACTATCAAGGTTTACCTGATCCTTTAAAATGGGGCTATGATATTGGTGGAAGTGGTTGGGGAAACAACGAACTTCAATACTATACTGATGACATAAAAAATGTTGTTGTAGGTGATGGTGTCCTTTCTATAAATGCCATAAAAGAAGTTCGTGATGGTAAAAATTACACCTCCACCCGCCTTGTTTCTAAATTCAAAGGCGACATATTATACGGACGTGTTGAGGTGAGAGCAAAGGTTCCTGCCGGAAGAGGCACTTGGCCAGCCATATGGATGCTCCCAACCGACTGGGAATACGGCGGATGGCCAAGTTCAGGTGAAATTGACATCATGGAACATGTTGGTTACGATCTCAACAAAATACACATCAGCACGCACAGCGAGGCTTATTATTGGCGTATTGGCACACAGCGAACAGCGACAAAAGTTATAGAAAATGCTACTACAGAATTTCATTTGTATCGTATCGACTGGACACCTTATGCGATAAGAGGTTATATTGACGATGTGCATATCTTTACAAGTGTCAATGATGGAACAGGTTACAAGGCATGGCCGTTCGACAAACGCTTCCATCTCATTCTTAACGTTGCCATTGGCGGTGATTGGGGCGGACAGCAAGGCGTTGATGATACCATCTTTCCTGTGTCAATGGAAGTTGATTATGTCCGGTTTTTTAAAATGATTTCTAAATAAACTCATGATGCAATATTCAAAACTCACTCACAAACTATTTATCAATCTGGCACTTTTTGCGCTGATTTTGTTTACACTTTCGTGTAAAAAGACTGAAAAAGCCATTCCTACTCTTAGCTTTGAGGCTTCTGTAAGCTTGGAAGAAGGAACTGCCAACCAGCAATTTGTTACGATACTAGTTAAGCTTAGCAACGACTATGACGACTTAGTCAAAATGTATTATCAAACCACTGATGGAACTGCAGTTGAAGGTGAAGATTATGTTGGCGCCTTGGAAACAGAATTGATTTTTAATGTTGGGGAAACAAGTAAAGAGATAAAGATAGCCTTGATAAATGATGATATTTTTGAGGAAAACGAAAGCTTTCTGCTTGTTGTAAATAAAGTAAGCAATGGGAAACTTGCACAAAGTATGTGCAATATTACCATCATTAATGACGATTCGTTTGTGCCTGAAGTGATTCTTCCTGACAGGGTTCGTGTCACAGAAGGAACCAACTCAACGATGATTCCGCTTACCATTAGGCTATCAGGTGCAACTACCGTACCCGTCACCATCAAATGGAGCACAGTGGAAGGTTCTGCAAAAGCAGGTAGCGATTTCACTCAAAGCATTGATAACACATTGACTTTTAATGCAGGAGTCATTGCGCAGCAAATTCAGGTTGAAGTTTTGGGAGATAATATGATGGAATTGGATGAGGGCTTTTTCATCCATTTTTCCGATGTGCAAAACGCTACTTTTGTACCGAAAGATATTGTTATCATCATGGATAATGATGATAATTTTAGCCTCGAATCATTAGATGACGGGCCTGTCTCACCTGATTCTTATGATGGTTTTGAGCTTGTCTGGAGTGATGAATTTGACGGAAGCTCAATCAATACGAACAACTGGGGCTATGACATTGGAGCCGGAGGATGGGGCAACCAAGAACTTCAGTCATACACTTCTTCCCCTACTAATTCATTCATTGAAAATGGGAAACTCAATATTGTTGCAACAAAATTATATGCGTCATACAGTTCTGCTCGCCTCTTGTCGAAAAACAAAAAAGATTTCACTTATGGCCGCATTGACATTCGTGCAAAGATGCCAATTGGTAAAGGTATCTGGCCGGCTTTATGGATGTTAGGTGCAAATATTTCACAGGTCAGCTGGCCACGATGTGGTGAGATCGATATTATGGAGTATCTGGGTCACATCCCAAAACAAGTTCATGGAACAGTACATTACAATGATGGTGGACACAGATATATTGGAGGCCAGTATACCTTAAGCGGATCAGAAGGATTCAATGCTAAATTTCACGTTTTCACCATTTTATGGAGTGAATATGGTATCCGGTGGTATGTTGATTATCAGCCTTTCTATTCCATTGATGATATAGATGTCAAATTTGAAGCATTCAAACTACCCCAGTTCTTTATAATGAATGTTGCTGTTGGCGGCGTATGGCCGGGATATCCTGATGAAACAACTGTTTTCCCACAAACAATGCAGGTTGATTATGTACGTGTCTTTCAACAGCCTTAATAAAAATAAAGCAAACTTCAGAGTTAATGAAGAGAATAATGAATAGTCGAATCGCTTTGCTTCTTGTTATGATTCTGCTTGTAACCTTTGGATGTAATCATACACCTCAAAAAAGCAAAGAGAACCCCTATACCGAATTAGATTCAAAGGTTGCTAAGCTTGTCAGCGCTATGACTTTAGAAGAAAAAGTCGGCCAAATGACACAGGTGACACTTGATGTGCTTACAACTGGAGGAAGCCCATTATCTAGTTTAGAACCTGTCGAATTGGATGCTGAGATAATGAAGCAGGCCTTTGGAAAATATAAGGTTGGTTCAATACTTAATACCGCAAATAATCGTGCCCGAAGCACTACCGAATGGAACCAAATGGTAAATTCCATTCAAAGTTATGCATTGGAAAACAGCCGTTTAAAAATTCCGATGCTATATGGACTTGATATGATTCATGGTGCGAGTTATGTGGCTGGGTCTACCCTATTTCCACAGCAGATTGGCATGGCGGCCACCTGGAACCCACAATTGCTTGTTAAGGCTGGCGAAATTACTGCTTATGAAACGCGGGCTGCCGGTGTTGCATGGACTTTCTCTCCGGTTTTAGATCTAGGCGTTGACCCTCGCTGGCCCCGCCAATGGGAAACTTTCGGAGAAGACCCCTATCTTGCCTCCGAAATGGGAAAACATCTTATTAATGGTTTACAAGGACCTGAAAACGAAGTATCCGATCCAAAACATATTACAGCTTGCTTAAAACATTACCTTGGCTATTCACAAACATTAAGCGGAAAAGACCGCTCACCTGCATGGATTCCGGAGAATAAACTGCGGGAATATCATCTTCCATCGTTTAAAGCAGGCGTCGAAGCAGGTGCGTTAACTGTAATGGTCAACTCGGGAGAAATCAATGGATTGCCTGTGCATGCCAACCCTGCTTTGTTGACAGATTTACTTAAAAACGAGCTTCAATTCAATGGATTTGTTGTTTCCGACTGGTCGGATATTGAGTATCTTCATACCCGCCATAAAATTGCATCCACCCAGAAAGAAGCCGTAAAAATTGCGATCAATGCTGGTATTGATATGTCGATGGTTCCTTATAATTTTGATTTTGCTGACTATCTTATCGAACTTGTTAACGAAGGTCAGGTCACAATGGAACGAATCGATGATGCTGTAACCCGTATTCTTAGGGTAAAACACTTAATGGGATTATTCGAACGACCTACCACAGACCGTTCCGACTATCCATTATTCGGATCAGATGAATTTGCAGAAGCCTCACTAAAAACTGCCGAAGAATCGATAACTTTATTAAAAAACACGAATCAGATCTTGCCACTTGCTAAAAACACGAAGATTCTTGTCGGCGGACCTGCGGCAAATACCATGCGCCCGCTTAATGGTGGATGGAGTTATAGTTGGCAAGGTAACCTTGTTGATGAGTTTGCATCTGATTTTTTGACATTCTTCGAGGCGATACAATCAAAAGCATCAGTTGCTGGTAATGTTACTCTGGAAGAAGGTGTCAGATATGATGACAAAGCTGACTATAAAGCTGAGATAAAAGATGATCTGAAAGCCTTTGCAAAAAAAGCTGAAACCTCAGATGTCATTGTTCTATGCATCGGTGAAAATTCTTACACCGAAAAGCCCGGTGACCTTGAAGATTTGTATATATCTGATTACCAGCAAGAACTAGTAGAAACTGCTTACAAAACGGGAAAACCAGTAGTACTTGTGCTTGCTGAAGGCCGCCCTCGTGTCATAAGTAAAATTGAACCGTTGGCTAAAGCCATTATTCAAACCTACCTTCCCGGAAACTTTGGTGGAAAAGCTCTTGCTTCAATTTTATTTGGTGATGTAAATCCATCAGGAAAACTTCCATACACCTATCCGAGATTTCCTAACAGCCTCGAGCCATACTATATCAAGCATGCCGAACAGCTTGAAATTGCAGGTTCACCTACCGGAACACAA
The DNA here is from genome assembly GCA_964463695.1 of uncultured Lentimicrobiaceae bacterium. GTDB lineage: Bacteria > Bacteroidota > Bacteroidia > Bacteroidales > F082 > JALNZU01. Next base: position 61,813 of record CAYXCZ010000001.1, read on the forward strand.
TACAATCCTCAGTATCACTTTGGACACGGTTTGAGTTATTCCACATTTGAATACCTTTCAATCACTACAAATAAAGCCTCTTATAAATCTTCTGAAACTATAAAACTTACCGTTGAAGTGCGCAACAACTCATCATTCGACGGTAAAGAAACCCTGCAAATTTATAGTTCAGATCTCTATGCTTCTCTGACTCCAAGCGTAAAAAGATTAAGAGCCTTTAAAAAAATAATGCTAAAAGCTGAAGAAAAACAATTAGTTACATTTGAGATACCTGTAAGAAATTTGGCGTTTGTTGGACTAAATAATAAATGGACCGTTGAAAAAGGGGAATTTACCCTTTCTGTTGCTGGTTTAACCTCAAATATTTCTATTGAAAATGATGCTTATTACGATTAAATAACTACTTTTGATTATCTAAAGTTAACAATTCATTAACTATTAAATAAATTTATAACTTAACATTCACTTATTTATTAACCACAAAAATTCAGACATGAAAAAAATGCTAAGAATCAGTCTGGCACTGCTGTTAACTGTGCTTCTAGTACCCTTCTCATCTTGTAAAAAAGATGAACCAGATCCCGATGTAATTGCCAGCTTTACCTTCGTTGTTGACGCTGCCGATTACAAAAAGGTAACTTTTACCAATGAGTCAACCAATTTCTCCGCTTTATCGTGGAACTTTGGTGACAATACTGCTGTTTCTACCGAAACTAATCCAGTTCATACTTTTGCAGCCCTTGGCGAATATACAGTTACACTAACTGCAACATCACCACAAGGCACAAAAACCGACTTGTACACAACAAAAGTAACAATCGCTGACCCAAATGCGATGCTAACCATGCTTGTTGGCGAAACCAGCAAAACTTGGAAGTTGCTCCGTGATGTTTCTACCGAAAACTATCCATTGGAAGTTGGTCCAATCGACCGTTCAACCATTTGGTGGGCTGTTGGTTTAAATAATGACGAACTTGCTCTTCGTCCATGTATGCTGAACGACGAATGGACATTCCATCGTGATGGTAAAATGGTATTTGACGATAAAGGCGATTATTGGGCTGAAGGAAGTATCTATCCTGATGATCTTGATGATATGTGTGCCTCATCAACCGATCCTATGTTAAATGTTGACGGTGTTGATGTTTCGGCATGGGCTAGTGGTCAACATACTTTTGAACTTACTCCTGGAACTGAGCCAACACTCAAAGTTATTGGCACAGGAGCATTCTTAGGTCTTTCTAAAGTTGGTACCGACCTTGAATACATGGTTCCACAACCAGATGTTACCTACAATGTTATGTCTTTGTATGATGGCACAACCGACACCCTGATTGTTGAGGTTGAATATAAATTCTCTGCTGGCGATGCTGGTCCAGGCGGATATTGGAGATTTGTTCTTGTTCATTACGACAACCCTGCTGATGAACCACCAATTCCTGGTAACCAACCAGCAGCAAGCTTCACCTACACAGTTGATGGCAGAACACTAGCTTTCACCAATACATCCAACTATGCTACCAGCTACTCATGGGATTTTGGTGACGGATCAACTTCAACTGAAGAAAGTCCAACTCATACCTATGCTACCGATGGCAGCTTCACTATCACACTTACCGCTACCAACGATCTTGGAAGCAACACCAGAAGCGTTGACGTACTGCTCTCATCTTCAGTTCTTACTGACGAAGTATTACAAGGTGCACCATGGAAAGTTCGTGTAGCTCCTAACTCAATCTATGTAGGTCCAGGAATGGGTGATCCTTCATGGTGGCAAACACCTGTCGGTTTCCTTGATGGTTCTCAGGTAGGCACAACCGATGACTGGTCATGTATGGTTGACGACGAGTTTACCTTTGTTGCTGGTGGCACTTTCACTTATGATACCAAAGGTTCAACACGTAATGATGGATATTTCGGTGGCACTAACGGATGCATCACAGATGCTGAAATTGCAGCCAGCGGCGAAAATGGAGCCAAATTTGGCAGTGCCCTTGGTGCTGACGCTCATACCTATGTATTCACCCCAGCAACTGGAGGAGCCCGTGCAATCATTGAGCTAACCAATAGCGCAACAAGAGCCGCTTTCATTGGATTTATGAAAGGCTATTATGGTGGTGAAAATACAAGTAATGCAAACCCACCAAACGGCGGCATCACTGTAAACCGTTATGAAGTAATGGGTTACACCAACGATGGAACAAAAGAAACACTCATCGTAACTGTTGATATTTCAGGTGACCACTCAGGCACTGCCTCATGGTCTGTTGTTATGGAAAGATAATTTCCTAATCATTATAAAGCCAGGGACAAGATAAAGCCTGTCCCTGGCTTTTTGCTTTTTACCAGTATCAATATTTCAATTATTGCAAATATGCATAAAAATTACGCACTAAAAATAACATCAATCCTGATTCTATTACTCTTTGCTGTCAATGTTTTCGGACAAAGCAGAAAAGTGAGCGGAACTGTTAAAGACAACACCGGCAGCCCACTACCCGGCGTTAACGTTCAGCTCGTTGGAACCTTAACAGGCACAACCACCGATTTCGATGGTAAGTTCGAAATCACCCTTGACAAGGAATCAATCAAATTTTCCTATATTGGATACATTGAACAAATCATTAACCCTGCCGGAAAATCCATTGTTGATGTAACCCTTGAAGAAGACGTTGAAATGCTTGACGAGATAGTCGTTGTTGGCTATGGAACTCAAAAGAAAAAAGACCTTACCACGGCAGTATCAGTTGTGGATGAAAAATCACTAAAAGACAGACCTCTAATATCAGCCGCTGAAGGTCTTCAAGGGAAAGCTGCCGGTGTTCAGGTGGTACAACCTTCCGGAAAACCCGGGAGCCAGCTTGCAGTGCGTGTTCGCGGAACCACCTCAGCTCTTGCTGGAAACGAGCCTTTATATGTTGTGGATGGCTTCCCAACAACTGATATCAGAGGAATTAACCCCTCAGATATTGTTAGCATGAGCGTTCTAAAAGATGCTTCCTCTTCTTCAATTTATGGAGCAAGAGCTGCTAATGGGGTTGTTATTATTACAACCCGACGTGGCGACGATAATAAATCATCCATTCGTTACAGCGCTTATTATGGAATGTCGGATATCCGCAAAACCATCGACGTTCTTAATACCAAGCAATACCGCGACCTCATAGAAGAAATCATTCCCGGAGGTCTCGATCCTTCTCAGACCTCATTCAATAACTGGCAGGACCAGGTGTTTGGCACAGGAAGTACCCAATCGCATCAACTTTCGGTATCTGGTGGAAATGGAAAAATGAAACACTTTATTTCGATGGCATACCTTACCGATCAGGGAATAGTGAAACCTGCCCGTTTCGATCGTATTTCTTCACGTATTAACCTGGATAACGAAGTGACCGACTGGATGAAGTTCTCAGCCAGCATCAACCTCATGAACCTCAACACCAAAGATACACCCGACAACGCCAGCTCCGGACGTGGTGGTGTCATTATGAGTGCGCTCAATACTCCTCCTTTTCTGAATGTATATAAAGATGACGGCAGCGGTTGGTTCGACCCTAACCCATTCCAGCCTTCGTGGGAAAATCCTATCGCATATATGGAAGGCCCTGATCAGCAATCTATTGACAATCAAATTTTTGGAAACTTTGCTGCCGATATAAAATTGCATAAAAATCTGATATTCCGTTCTAACTTTGGCCTCGATTTCTTGTCACATCAGTGGGATTATTACCTTGATCCGGTAAGAACGACTTTCGGCAGAAACAATAACGGTATTGGCAGAGCCGACAAGCAAAATCATACCACATTTTTATGGGAAAATACCCTTACCTACAATCAGTCTTTTGGCAATCACAATGTGAATGCAATGGGAGGAAGTAGTATTCAGCGCTATAAAGGAAATCAAACCTATATAGAGGGTACCGACTTCCCTGCTGATGTTTCTGTGACTACCATCAATGCTGCCAATGATGTTACCGGAAGCACATGGATTAACGAATGGGCACTTGCTTCATTCTTCGGAAGGGCTGCTTATGACTACAATGGCAGATATTACGTAACCATGAGTATGCGTTATGATGGTTCTTCAAAATTGGCTAATCAATGGGGATTCATGCCTTCATTTTCAGCTGGCTGGAGAGTGTCATCAGAGAAATTTATGAAAGATCTTACCTTTATCAACGATCTCAAAATTCGTGGTGGTTGGGGAAAAAACGGCAACCAGGAAGGTATTCCTAATTATGCCCGCTACGGACTTGTTCAATATTATCGCACAGAAACTGCCAATCCTCTTTCCGGACCTTCGGCAGTTCAGGTTTCTTATGGAAATCCCGATCTGAGATGGGAAACAACAACGCAATCCAATATTGGATTCGACCTCAGCATGTTGAATTATCGCGTTACTGTTAACTTTGATGCTTATATCAAGAAAACAGAAGATGTTTTACTCAATGTTCAACTTTCGAGTTCGCTGCCAATCACAACGATCATGACAAATGCCGGAAATACCGAAAATAAGGGTGTCGAGTTTAATATAAATACCGTTAACGTTGATAAAGATTGGAAGTGGACCACCGATTTCAATATGTCTTTCAATAAAAACCTTGTCACCGACCTTGAATATACAGATGTATATTATTTTGGCAGAATCTACAGCAACAATCAGGATGTTTCAATTCTTAAAAAAGGTTTGCCACTTGGAAGCTTATTTGGCTACGTTTCGGATGGTGTTGATCCTGAGACAGGTAACCTAAAATACAAAGATGTTAACAACAACGGAATCTTCGACACCGGCGACAGAACAGTCATTGGCAACCCTCAGCCTGATTTCATTTTTGGTTTAACAAACACTTTCGTCTACAAACGATTCGATTTCAACTTCTTCATTCAGGGTAGTTATGGCAACGAAATTTATAATGCCACCCGCATTGATTTGGAAGGAATGTTCGATAGCAAGAATCAGTCAGTAAGTGTTTTAGACAGATGGCAGCAAGCAGGTGATATTACCGACATTCCAAAACCCGGAAATATCAATAATGTCAGGAACTCCTCACGCTTCATCGAAGATGGATCGTATGTAAGGTTGAAATCGATAACACTTTCCTATAAACTTCTAACAAAGAATTCGGGAGTGAAATTTATAAAGGACTTGTCAGTTTATGTCACAGGCCGCAACCTTATCACCCTTACTAACTACAGTGGGTTTGATCCTGAAGTGAATGCATTTGGATCAAGTGCAGTAGAAATGGGCATCGATTATGGAACATATCCACAGTCACGTTCGGTTGTTGTTGGTTTAAATGTTGAATTTTAATGCCTACTCTTATGAAAAAAATAATTTTTAACCTCATTTTACTGTTGATCCTAACGGGTATCTATAGCTGCGATAAGTTCCTGGATATTCAGCCTGTTTCACAAGGTATTGCTGTATCAAACACAAGTGCAGATTCATTGGTTTATAAAAATAGTTCTGAACTTGAGGCTGCATTATCAGGTGTTTACAACGACTTCCGCAATGAGTATTTTTCACTCGATTATTTTGTCAATGGCGATGCTCAGTCTGATGATGCTTATGCAGGTGCTGATAATCCGGCAAACTTTCAAATTGATGAATACGCTATTGACGCAACAAACACAAATGTAAGCCGCGACTGGGAATATTTGTATGGAACGATTGGTAAGGCTAATGCTGTATTCAATAATGCAGAAAAAACTCCAGGAGTTGATGAAGCTCGTAAACTACAAATTAAAGCTGAAGTAGCATGGATCAGAGCCTACATGTATTTTCAGGCAGTACAACTCTGGGGTGATGTTCCGCTGCAATTAACGGAAGTCACAACCATCAGTATTGAACTTCTTCCAGAGGTTTACCCACAGTTGTTTCCTGCTCGTGCACCAATGGCTGAAGTTTATGCTCAAATAATCAGTGATTTCGAGCTGGCTCTTGCACACGCTCCGGTTAGCGCAACTCATAAGGGTTACGTAACAAAAGGAGCTGCAAACGCAATGCTTGCTAAAGTGCATGCAACAATTCAGCCTCAGCAATGGGACAAAGTAAATCAATATTGCGATGCAGTCATTAATGGTGGTTATTCGTTACTTCCTGAATATGATATGCTTTGGAATAATGAGAATGAAAACTCTTCCGAAGCCATCTTTGAAATCAACTATGAAGGAACACCTCAAAGTGGAAACTGGGGTGCCAGCATGTTTCGCGGCCTCGACTGGAAAAAGTTCAACACTCCATCAAACGATTTAGTGTCGGTGTTTGATGCTGAACAGGATCTTATCCGCAAGGAAGCTTCTATTATTTTTCTGGATGTATCCGGAAAATGGTCAGATCCGTATTGGCCTCAGATCACTTTCCCCTTTGTGAATAAGTACAGAATTTTTACCGGAAGCAGTTCTCAAAACTATATCCTGCTGCGCCTTGCCGATATTCTGCTTTTAAAAGCTGAAGCAATGAATGAAAATGGTGATGTTCAGGGTGCTGCGGCTCTTGTAAATCAAATCAGGTCGAGGGTAAATTTAGCCAACACCACAGCTTCTGACAAAGCAGCAATGAAACTGGCAATCGAAAAAGAACGCCGGCTCGAACTAGCTTTCGAAGGTCATCGCTATTACGATCTGAAACGCACAGGCCGGGCAATTGAGGTGCTGAATAATGTGAAAGGACCCAATGGCGCCTCACTTGGATACGTTGTCACAGAAAGCAGATTGCTTTGGCCAATTCCTCAGGCTGAACTTGACAAAAACACAAAATTGATTCAGAACGAAGGTTATTAACCTAATCAGAGCGGGTGCCCGAAAACACCCGCTCATTTTTCACCTACTTAAATGTAACACACTCATCAGATGCATATTATTAAAACTTTAAAATGCCTGACTCTGGTGTTTTTATCGCTGCTTATGATACAATGTAAGGGCAAAGAAACTCCTGACGACCCAATTATTCCGGTATTACCCGACATAGGCAAAGCTCAGGTTTGGCTTACCCGAGGCGATAAGGGAAAGCTTTTTAATAAAGAAGCTGATTTATCTATCAGGACAACATTGCCCGAAGAGTGGCCTGTCATAACGATTGATACAGCAATACAGTTTCAGGAAATTGATGGATATGGTGCAGCTCTCACTGGCTCTTCTGCATATTTGCTGAATAAAGTTATGAGCCCGGCACAGCGTCAGACGACCTTAAAACAGCTCTTCGATGTAACGGACGGTATCGGCATATCGTTCTTAAGGTTAACGATGGGAGCATCGGATTTTTCGCTCACGGATTATACCTATAATGATATCCCGGTGAATGACACAGACTTCGAGTTAGCTTCGTTTTCATTAAACAAGGACCTCGAAGATGTTATACCTGTACTAAAGGAAATCCTCGCAATAAATCCCAACATTTTTTTGATGGGATCACCCTGGAGTCCGCCAGCATGGATGAAAACCAACAAAAGCTTGAAAGGTGGTAAATTACGTCTGGATTGTTATGACGTTTATGCTGAATATTTTGTAAAATATATTCAGGCGATGGAGGCAGAAGGAATTCATATTACGCATGTTACACCTCAAAATGAGCCTTTGTATTTCACCGCCGGGTATCCTTGTATGGAAATGCAAGCTGATGAACAAGCAACTTTTATTAAAAACCATCTTGGGCCTAAATTTTCCACTGCAGGAATAACAACTAAAATCATCAATTATGACCATAATTGGGATAACACAAACTATTCTATCAGTATTCTCAACGACCCCCAGGCACGACAATACACTGCTGGCAGCGGCTTTCATGCTTATGCAGGCAATGTTTCAGCTATGACAGCCGTTCATCAGGCTCACCCGGATAAAGAGCTTCATTTCACCGAAATTTCTGGAGGTGCTTGGGCAACAAATTTCGAGGATAACCTGATTTGGAATATGCAAAATATCTTCATTGGAACAGCCAACAACTGGTCGCGTTCAGCTTTGCTTTGGAATCTCGCTTTAAATCAAAATTATGGCCCTACAAATAATGGATGTTCCAACTGCCGGGGAGTGATAACGATAAATCAACCGAGTGCGCAAGTAACCCTCAACGAAGAATTTTACTCAATAGCACACTTTTCAAAACTTGTTCGACCCGGGGCAAAACGTATTTCATTTCTTTATGCACAGGCTCTTACAAAGATTGATGCAGTTGCTTTCTTGAATACTGATGGTAGTAAAGTGCTGATCATCACAAACTACGACTCAAACTACAAGACCTTTTCGGTCAAACAAGGGGAAAAAGTGTTTAGCTATACTATCCCGGCACGATCGGTAGTTTCATTTAAGTGGTAGTAAAACCGAATTGACATTTTAGAAACAAGCTCAAGGCTTCTTAAAAAAATCCTGTCTGAAAACTCCGGCAGGATTTTTTTTAAATCAATATTAGATTGAAACAGATCATAATCCTTGTAACTTTGTCATACACTAAAACATTTCGAAATGAAAACAACATCACCATTTGAAACATCTGGCTTGCATACAGTTCTCGGTGCAAGCGGCGCGTCGGGAATTGCACTTGTAAAAGAATTAAAAAAACGCGAACTGAAAATCCGTGCTGTTCAACGTTCGGCTTGCTCAATTGAGGGTGTTGAAACAGCTCAGGCCAACCTGCTTGATTCTAAAGAAACCATTAATGCAATCAACGGATCTTCATATGTTTACATGTGTGCCGCCGTAGAATACAAAACGAGTAGCTGGCAAAGCAGCTGGCCTTTGATGATGAAAAATACCATTGAGGCTTGTCTTCAAAACAATGCTGTTTTGATTTTTCTTGACAATATTTATATGTATGGACCATCACCACTCACAGTACCTTTTGATGAACGCCATTCACAGTTTCCACCATCAAAAAAGGGTCAGGTTCGTAAGCATGTAGCAAACATGGTTTTGGAAGCAGTCAACGAAAAAAAACTAAAAGCAGTAATTGCCCGCTCAGCTGATTTTTATGGTCCTTATGCAAAAAACAGCATGTTTTATATCTCAACCCTTGACAGAATGCTGGCAGGCAAAGGCCCTCAATCTATAGCTAAACCGGGCATTTTGCACACTTTTGCCAACACAACTGATAATGCAACTGCAATGGTATCTCTCGCCTTGGATCCAACCACTTATGGTCAGGTTTGGCACCTTCCAGTGGGAAAACCCATTAAACCTGAGGAACTGATAAGTATGATTAATAAAGAACTTGGTAAAGATTATAAAATCTCTTTCCTGCCGCCTTTTATGCGTAAAGTTTTATCCCTTTTTATCCCTGCACTGAAAGAAACAGAAGAAATGTTGTACCAGTTTGAAAATGATTATGTTATGTCATGGGGAAAACTTAAAAAACAATTTCCCGAACTGGAAGCTACATCTTATCCTGAAGGAATACGTGAAATGATCGCATCATTCAGGTAGAACTACGAACCTTACTAAATTTATTATTCAGGTAATGGCATCCCATCAATCCAGGGGGCTCCCGCCTGAATCAATTCTTTTTGCAATTCAGGAATACGTTCGACGCGCACCTTTTCAAGTTTTTCACGCAATTCTGCCATCTGAATACGGGCAATATCCAGTGACCTTTGGAGCATCGGAGTTGGCCCATAAGTGGATCTTGAACTTCCCATCGTTGCAACAGAAAGACGCTCATTGATTGTGGGATTATCCATTTCACCTACTGATTGCCTGGAACGATTGCCATTCATCTGAGCATCGATATCCAATAAATCGAGTCGCAACTTTTCAATACGGGCTTGAATCTCCACAGGATTAATTGGCGTACTATTAAGTGCTTTCTGCATTAAGTCCAACTTTTGAAGCGAACTGTTCAGAACTACTGAAGCTGCTGAAACCGACTTCCTAACCTTTTCTATATCATTCCAAAAACCTACAACAACCTCGATTGGAGCACCTTCCAAAGTTCCTTCACGAAGTCGTTTCACCTCAAATTCCTCTGGACCGGCAAGCAGCTCAATCACTCCGTCTACCTGACTGTAAACTTCAACTAAATAGTTTCCCGGCAAAACCATCGGCCCCGATGGAGTCCAGTTTCCATATGCTGGCTGGATTGCTGAAGCAGAAGGTGCACGTAAATTCCAACTTACCCTGTTGATACCTTTGGCATTCACTCCTTCAATTCTGTTTATATAATTTCCATCTAAATCTTTAATAACTAACCAGATAGCTGGATCCAAACTTCTTCTTTCCTTTTCAAGTGCTTCCCATCCAGGAAAAGGAATATCTTTTTCATTCTTTCTTAAATCAGCCTCTTGCTCTTGTCGAATTTTTTTTAAGGATTTCAATTCATTAGCAAGATAATAAGTAAAAACAGCTCCAAAAGGAGGGTTATCTGCCACAAAAAAGGCATCACCCTGACTAGCTTTAGGATCGTCGCCGAGAACTTGTCGCTGAAAATACCATAACGCAGGCTTTACGGGAAAGATAACTGCCTGTGAATCTGCTTTGATAGATGTTAATTGACGTAAAGGGCTGTAATCGTCGAGTATGTAAAACCCACGACCAAACGAAGCTGCCACTAAATCATTTTCCCTTTTTTGAATAGCCAAATCTCTGAAAGAAATAACCGGCAATCCATTTTTAAATTGCATCCATTTAGTGCCACCATCAATACTGTACCATATTCCAAATTCTGTTGCAACAAAAAGCAATTCCTGCTTTACGTGATCCTGTACGATACGCCAGGTTAATGTTCGATCAGGAAGGTTGGCTCTTAACGACTTCCATGTTTTTCCTTTATCAGTACTTTTGAATAAATATGGTGCAAAATCACCTATTTTATGGTTATCCAAAACAACGAAAACTGTTGAGGCATCATAAAGATCAGCTTTAATATCATTGACAAAAGCTGTTGAAGGTACTCCAGGCAATGATGTGACGGATATTTTATTCCAATTCTTTCCTCCATCTTCGCTGAAGTGTATCAATCCATCATCTGTTCCGGCCCAAAGAAAACCTTCTTTTACTGGCGATTCGGAGATTGAAGTAATGGTACTGTAGTCCGACATTGCATAAAGATCCCATGCCGCATCCCAACTCCATTGTCTATCCATCAATTTCTGACGGATGCGCTCTTGCTGTGTTGTTAGATCACCTGAAACAGCAACCCAACTATCACCTCTGTCGTCTGATTTCCAGACACGTTGTGAAGCGAAATAGATGCGCTTCGGATTGTGCGGACTCACCAAAACAGGAGCATCCCAATTAAAGCGTTCAGAAGGTTCGCCGATCTCAGACTGCGGCTTGATATATACCATTTCGCCTGTTGTGCGGTCAAATCGGGTAAGATTGCCTTGCTGCCATTGCGAATAAACGATGTCAGGATTTCCAGGCTCAGTGGCTGGCTGATGCCCATCACCAAAAAGCGTTACAAACCAATCAGAATTCCGAATACCATGAACATTATCTGTACGTGATGGCCCGCCTTGTGTATTGTTGTCCTGAGTGCCACCATAAACGTTGTAAAATGGTAGATCATCGTCAACGGCCACCTTATAAAATTGCGTAACAGGTAAATTTGATACAAATTTCCAGCTCTTCGTATTATCAAACGATTCATACAAGCCGCCATCATTGCCAACCAAAAGATAGTCAGGATTATCTTTTCGAAATGCAATTGCATGATTGTCGACATGTTTATTTTGTTCGTTCATTCGATTGAAGGTTTTACCACCATCTTCAGAAACCTGCATCCATACATCAACAAGATAAATTTTATCATACTGAAATGGGCTGGCATAAAGCTCCTGATAATAGTGTGGGCCTGTTCCACCTGCAACTGCATCGGATTGCTTTGTCCACGAAGCGCCTCTGTCGGTACTTTTAAAAACACCTCCAGTCCTGCGTTCCAGCTCAATGGCTGCATAAATTACATCAGGATTTTGAGGAGACAAAACAAGACCAATTTTACCCATATCTCCTGAAGGCAGTCCTTTGCTGAGTTTTTCCCAGCTCTCACCCCCGTCATCCGACTTGTGTATAGCAGAACCTTTTCCTCCTCCAATGTATGCCCCAACTGAGCGATGCCGCTGCCATGTTGCTGCATAAAGGCGTTCAGGATTTCGTGGGTCGATCAATATATCTGTAGCGCCTGTCCATTCATTATCTCCCAAAACTTTTTTCCAGGTTTTACCTCCATCAGCACTTTTAAAAACACCTCTTTCTCCACCTTTTGACCACAAAGGACCTTGTGCTGCTACCCAAACTATGTTCGTTTCGGTTGGATGCACAACTATTTTTGAAATATGTTCCGAAAGCTTCAATCCTTTGTTTTGCCAGCTCTTGCCACCATCTTCGCTCAGGTAAACACCATCTCCATAACCAACGTGACGCCCCCCAACATTCTCACCAGTGCCAACCCATATGCGCTCCGGGTTGAGTGGATCAAGAGTTAAACAGCCAATTGAATATGAACCTTCCTGTTCAAAAACAGGCTGCCAGGTTGTTCCTGCATTCTCTGTTTTCCAAACGCCTCCCGAACCTACTGCCACATACCAAACAGCTGGCTTCGCAGGATGGATGACGATATCTGAAATACGCCCTGACATAAGTGCCGGGCCTATACTCCTAAATTTCAATCCATTAAGTGCTAAATCGTTCTTCGTATCAGTTTTCTGACCTATAAGGTTTTGCCAGCCAAACAGGCCAAGTACTAATAAAATCAAAGTATAAATAGTCGTTCTCATAACTCAAAATTTAATAAATCGTACATTGTAGTGCGCCAAAGTAACTGATTATGATGCACAGCAACGCAGATTCAAGTTTTAGGTTGAATTTAGTAAGAAAACGTTTTTAATGTCTTAAATAAATGGAATCCCGAAAGTATAAAAATACTGGCTCGAGGAGTTTTTATTTGGAACTGATTTCCTCTTCAGTAAAAACTTCGTCAGGAATCGATCCATTGATCCGGAAGTTGGAATAAGTGAGTTTAACATTACCACTTGTTCGTTCACCTGCTTTTTTAGGATCAACTTTTAAACTCCCAATAAATTTCATCGGGATATCAATCTGTTGAATATCAAAACCTACAATAGTAATTACAGGTAAATCAAATTTGAGATCTCCATATTCAAAAGTCATGGTATAATTTCCCTGACCATTAGAAGTTACCTGCATTTTTTGAATCCGGTCTTTCAATTTGTCAATCCAAACAGTTGCTATAACAAAATCGGCACTAGCATCCATAGGCACTATTTTCAAAATATGGTTCATCTCATCTGAACCGGCATAAATAGCGGTATGGGGTTGCTGCAACATCGAGATAACGGAAAAATTAATACCTTTCTTTGGAACAAGGGCAAAGCTGGTGGCACGAAATCTAAACTTATCGGGTGCCTTGTAAAAGACCTTTCCATTCTTTACAGGGATCTTGATGAAATCGACATCAACATCAATTTTAACATCTGCTTCGAAAGATTTTACCATTGAAGCTTTCGCCAGAACATTAGCAATGATCTTATCAGGATCATTCTGTGCATTTATGTTTAAACTAATAAAAATCGAAAAAACAAAAATTGTTATATACTTATTGATCATGTAGTTATGTCTTTTTTTGTGAAAATACGCAATGCGACAGCGTAAAAAACAGAAATATGAAGAATCAAAATAGCTGAAGCTTTCCAAATAATATTCCAGTCAACAGGATCATCAAAGAAAAGTTGCCAGCCACTCAGATATGTTGTAAACAGAAATGGTTTAAGTACTTCAAAAATACCGATGCTAAAATTAGATAAAATTGTAAATAGTATTAGCACTGACATGCTGCTTACTACCGGACCCAAGGAATTAGATGCCATGGTCGAAAACATAAAAGCCAATCCCGCTACAACCCACATACTCATGACACCATAAGCAAATGCTCCAATAAATCGCCACCAAAGATCAGCACCATCAAGAATATTGATCGTATTCATCAAAACCATCATATCTCCAGGTTCCCAGAAAAAATGACCTAATCCAAGACTTAGTACCATTAAAAAAACAACAAGCATGGAGGTATACGCTTGTGCTGTAATGTATTTGGCAGTAAGAAGCTGAGTACGGCTCAGCGGTCTTGTTAGCAACAACCTAAAAGTGCCTCGCCCTGCTTCACCGGAAACCATGTCACCTGCAACAATCGCAACAAGAATAGGAATATGTAACCATAAACTATTGAGAATGATATACGTTACCGAGTAAGTATTGATCAAACTCCCCTCAAAAACAAAAACATCTGCCATGCTTTTTACAAGGAAATCAAGAAGTTTCTGTCCCTCGATAAACATTCCAATTTGAATGATCACCACGATCAGAAATATCGCGATAAATCCGATGTAAGTAATCTCTCGTTTGAAAAGTTTACTGAATTCTAATTTAATAAGTGTCCCCATCTATGTATTTTGTAGAAAAAAGTCTTCCAAATTGTTGCGCGTTATCAGCTGCTTTACTCCAATACCGGCATTAACCAACGCTTCGTTAATAGTTGGAATAACATCTGTTGGAAGCTCTGCATGCAATTCATCAAGCAAATTGCGATCAAAAGTGAAATCCGGAAATTTCTCAAGCAGCAATTTCAATGCTTTCGACGTATCGGTGGTGATGAGTGTAAGTTGTTGAGTATCCGATTCCAGTAACTTACGCACCTCGCCTTCTACTACCACTTTCCCCTTGCTTATCACAATCATCCTGTTGGATATCAACTCCATCTCACGAAGGATATGTGAAGAAACAATGAGGGTTTTTCCCATTTCGCTGTTCAAGCGAACAATCATTTCGCGGATATCTTTGATTCCCTGCGGATCAAGACCGTTGACAGGTTCGTCCAAAATAATCAGATCAGGATCATGTAGCAAAGTCTGAGCTATACCTAAACGCTGCTTCATACCCTGACTAAAAGTCTTAACCTTATCATTGGCTCTGTCCTGCAAATCAACAACTTCAAGAAGCTCCATGATTTTGGCACGCTTATGCTTAATTCCGGAATACTGTGCCAAAATATCCAGATTCTGATAGGCAGAAAGGTACTGATAAAAATCAGGGCGCTCAATAAGTGCTCCTACCTTGCTCAAAACCTCACGCCGGTTGTGGGAAAGCTGCTGACCAAACAAAAGTACCTCACCTGAATCCGGACGTATCAGGTTCAACACCATCCTTATTGTAGTACTTTTACCCGAACCATTAGGTCCGAGAAAGCCATAGATATCACCTCTGTAAACGGTAAAACTCACATCCCGCACTGCTTTTACAGCACCAAAATGTTTCACAAGATGGTTTACTTCAAGTACCTTTTCCACTATGACCGGATTGAAATATTTGCCTTTTTTTGAATCATATTCGGCATATTCCAGCCAGGTTGGAAGATACTCAATACTGATTTTTTATTACGGTATGGCAACAAATGAAAATTATTAAACCCGGGGAAATTGAATTTGTAACGCACAGGGTGGCTCACCGAGGTAGCAGAAAACTTGCGAAGTCCAACGCGGGTCAGGAATTTGTTAAGGTATGAAATCATTTGGTTTTTTATTATTTAACAACACAACTAACATTTTGTTCGCTAATATTTCACAAAATATATGCCATCTAAGAAACTTATAATATTCTGTAAAATTGTTCAAAATCATGGCTTTAATTTTTCCAATAAATACCATAATAATAAACCAAAAACTTCAACCACTTCTCACATTAATCTATCCACCAATACTCATTTTAGCTATGTTTGCAAATTCACTTAAAGTGTTTTTATCATGAGAAAAATAACCGGTCTTTTAGCCATTTTTATATTGATTACTGCTGCTGCATCATTGTATAAGTTTAAGAACAATAACACCGATAACCAGGCTATTACTCATTTTCAATCACTTCCCGAAGTAAAAGAGCCGAAAATGGAACCAAACGACTGGTTGGCTAAACAAAAATTATATCCTAATCCCTCCTTCAGCTATTCTCACTATTTGTTTGCTCTTCAGCAAGCGCAATCATTGCATAAAGCAGCCAAAAACAGAGGTGCTTCATGGCAATTGGCAGGCCCAACAAATATCGGTGGACGAATCACTGATATAGCTGTGCACCCATCTGCACCAGAAATAATATACATAGGTGCTGCCTCTGGCGGAATTTTAAAAAGCAGCAATAATGGTTTGGACTGGCAGCAGGTTTTTAATGATGCACCGGTCATCTCGATTGGCGCTATAGCTATCGACCCCTCAAACCCTGACGTTCTCTATGCAGGAACCGGCGAAGCCAATGCTTCAAGCTACAGTTTTATTGGTAATGGAATTTACAAATCTACCGATGCCGGGCAGTCATGGGATCATGTTGGTCTGGAACAATCTGCCTATTTCGGACGTATTTTGGTCGATTATAACGATAGTGACCGGGTATTCGCTGCTGCTTGTGGCACACTTTTCAGTCCAAACGAAATGCGTGGAATCTATCGCAGTACCAATGGCGGAAACAATTGGGAACGTGTACTTTATGTTTCGGATTCAACAGCTGGGGTTGATATTATCCAGCATCCTTCAAACCCTGATATCCTTTATGCAACCATGTGGGAACGCATGCGCGGACTTACCTATCGACGCTCACATGGCACAACTTCCGGCATTTACAAATCGATTGACGGGGGCAACAATTGGACTTTACTTACAAACGGGCTGCCTGGCGGCGATCAAAAAGGCCGCATTGGATTGGCAATTGGGCAAAACAATCCCGAAATTGTTTATGCGTTCATCGACAAGCTGGAAAACGGAAGTCTTATTGCCAGCGTATATAAAAGTACCAACGGAGGGCAAAGCTGGCAGCAAACCAATGATGGAAATATTGCGGATATGAACAGCACTTTTGGATGGTATTTTGGTCAAATACGTGTTGATCCCCAAAATGACAACCGTTTCTATGTGCTTGGTGTTGACCTATATCGCAGCGACAACGGAGGAAGCAGTTACACTCAGATTGGAGGCTACTTCAATATTGATGAAATTTATGTTGACAATCATGCCATGTTTCTTCACCCTACCAATGGCACAATTCTACATGGAAATGACGGTGGCTTATACCGCAGCAACGACATGGGTAACAACTGGACAAAAATCAACAACTTACCTCTGACACAGTTTTATGCCATTGATGTGGATTACCTGAATCCTCAACGCATTTATGGAGGAACTCAAGACAATAACACCATACGCACATGGACAGGAAACCTTAACGATTGGGAAAGAATACTGGGTGGTGACGGGATGTACTGTTTGGTTGATTATACCAATTCAAACATCATTTACGCCGAATCGCAATGGGGTAACCTCACACGATCCGACGATGGTGGGAATAGTTTTTCGTATATCGCTTCCTGGTCGGGCGACCGTACCAATTGGTCGTCACCATATGTAATGCACCCAACATCACCACAGACTCTTTATTTTGGCACCTACCGGGTTTGGAAAACAACCAATAAAGGAAATAGCTGGACACCAATCAGTGGCGATCTTACACACAATCTTGCACAAAGCGGATTCAGCACCATAACAACTATTGCCATTTCAAAACTCAATCCAAACCTTCTGCTGACCGGTTCTGATGATGGAAGAATTCACCTGAGTTCAAGTGGCGGTCTGTTCTGGGATGATATTTCGCAAGGCCTTCCCCAACGCTGGATCACACGTGTTGCTTTTGACCCAATTGAGGAAAATACCATTTATGCAACTGTTTCCGGTTTTCGCTGGGACGAATCGCATCCTTACGTTTTCCGGTCAAACGATCTTGGACAAAATTGGGAATCTATAAGCAGCAACTTACCCACCCTTCCTGTAAACGTGATTGTGGCTGATCCTGATCGTCAAGGATGGCTTTATGTTGGAACAGATGTTGGAGTTTTTTACACTGAAAATGCTGGCATAGAATGGAGTAGCCTTATGGATGGACTGCCAAGTGTACCTGTAACCGATTTAAAAATACATCAACCGACAAGAACACTCATTGCAGGAACTTATGGCAATTCGGCTCACAGGCTTAGTCTTGATTTGATAACATCAATCTCAACGAAAGAGAAAAATTCCAATTATGCTACGCTTAAGCCTGTTTATCCAAATCCGGTTGAAAGGTCAGGAAGCCTCCAATGTTCCTATTATTTGACATCTGCCGGAAAATGTGAACTTCAAATTATTGATGTCAAAGGTAATGTGTTGAGAAAACTATACTCAGGCAATCAAACGAGCGGTGAGCATCAGTTAACGATAAATCTAAATGACAGTGATATGCTTTCAAATGGAGTTTTCTTCCTTCGTTTGATAACAGACAAACAGGCTGAGCAGCAGAAGTTCATCATCAAGTGATAAGAAAGACGGTCCGGAAGTGGTGAAATGGCTTTATCATTTTTAAGTGAAGAAAAATGATTTAGCATGAAATAATATTATAATCTACTGAATAACAATAACTTAATTTTTTAGTTGTTATTCTTTGACAATCAGATATATTACTTCATTATCCTTTTTAAGCAGGTACTTTTCGCGGCCATATTGCTCCATAAAGGTGGAATCGTATTGAAAATCTTCTAAAAGCTCCTGATTCTTTTTAATTTCTGATTCATAAAATCGTTTCTGATGTTCAATATTCCTCAAATTACCTTTGAGCTTCATTTGATTGAAAATATTGTTTTGATCAAAAAAGATCATCCAAATCCCAAAAGCGATCAAAAAATAAAGGTAACGAAAGCGGGACAAGTGGCGAAAAAATCGTTTCATATGAAATAAAAAAGCAAATTTAACGCATTATTTTGGTCAGATCAATTTCAGGATGTAAATAGTTTGTTTTCAGGTCTTAATGGTTATCGATTCCATTAAGCATAAACAATAAATGCCTGAGTGTTTTCAGAATTTCTCCCATATACTCTTTAATTGCCCGTACGCTTCCTGGCAAAACATACACAAACGTCTCATCCATCAATCCGGCTACTCCCCTGCTAAGCAACGCATTAGGTTTTTCCATTCCATATTTTAGCCGAATAGCCTCCATTATACCCGGAATCTCTTTGTCAAGGAATTCTTTAGCGACTTCTGGAGTAAAATCCCTGGGGCCAATTCCCGTTCCACCTGTGGTAAAAACCATGTCGAATTTCTCTGACTTCGCTTTGATTAGAAGCTTCTTAAGTCGCTCAGGGTCATCAGGAATAAGTTGTGCTTCAAAATTCACCTGCCAGCGATTCAATTCAAAGAAGGGAATTAATTGCTTTTGGATCTCAGGTCCGCTAAGATCCTCATATTCACCTGAACTAGCCCTGTCAGATAATGTAATAACCATCACCCGAAACACTTTTGGATGATAGGTAATCAGATCACCTGCTTTAACAACTCCTCCATTTATAACACGGGCAAAGATGCCTTCTTTAGGCATAACACAATTGCCTACTTCATTGTAAATTGCACAACCCGAACCATGACATTTCTTGCCAATCTGAGTCACTTCCAACACAATATCACCTAAACGCAACTGATCAAAGGGGGCCATTTCATATAAAATCATCCCTTCAGTGGTAATATTTTCCGCAAACTCGCCATAGGCTAACTGCCTTCCGGCATCTTTTTCAAACTTTCTGAAACTTTCTGTTCCCAACAAGCTAACCATCCGGTGCCAATTGCCCGAATGCGCATCACCTAAAACACCCTTTTCGTATAAATTGATTTCTTCAACGGGCTGTTTTACAGTACCTTTTTGTAATGATATATTAACCGAAACTACTTTCATCGCGTGATTTTCAACCTTTAATTTCAATTTGCTTCCGTTGTGCGAAATTAGAACAAATCAACCAACTAAAGCCTGAAGATTTTGACTCATCCATTTCTTCGAAAAAATAAATACAATTCAAAAAATAATTTGTTGATTTGCTGGGAGTTATAGCTAACAATGAAATTCTTTACAAATAATTAATGATGTAATACTCTGTTATTCAAACCTCTTGATTATTTTTACCAGTCAATGTATCGACCTATGAAACTATTATATATTGTCCGGCACGCCAAATCTTCCTGGGATTTTTCTGAACTTTCTGATCATGAAAGACCATTGCTCGAAAAAGGAAAGAAAAGAACCCGTAAAATGATTGAATTTCTCAAGTCGAAAAAAGCAAAACCTGATATCATTATAAGCAGTTCTGCTCTCAGAGCACGTGAAACAGCTGGTTACTTTGCTGTTGGTCTGGGATTAAGTCAGGAGGATGTTATTATAGATCCGACTCTCTATCATGCTGATTATGAGCGTATATTTGATCAGTTTATCGATCTGTCAGATCAAAATAATGCTGTTATGCTTGTAGGACACAATCCTGCATTCACCAATTTTGTAAATTTGTTCCTCGTACCACCCATTGACTGGCTACCAACATCGGCAGTTGTTTGCTTGTCGTTTGATACCAATCATTGGGATGAAATAAAAAATTCAGGTTATGAGGTAAAATTTGTTGCCTATCCAAAACTCATAGCCGACTGAAGAAGAATAACTTAGATCGGAGAAGATATCATTATGAGTAACAGTAACCTCATCAACAGAGAAATAAGTTGGCTAAATTTTAATGCAAGAGTTTTGCAGGAAGCAACTGACAAAACGAACCCTCTTTTTGAACGACTCAGGTTTGTTGGCATTTATTCCAACAACAGAGATGAGTTTTTCCGCGTGCGCGTCGCAACTATGCGAAGGCTCAAAGAAATTCAAAAAGAAAAACACGAGATACTGAATTTTGATCCATCAAAAACACTTAAGCAAATTCGTACGATCATTGATCAGCAGGAGCAAGCTTACATGGATGCATACATGTCTGTCAGAGATGAGCTGCGTGACAATGGTTTCAATATTGTTGGCTTTGGCGATCTAAACCCCAATCAAATCCATCAGGTAAAGAAATACTTCACAAAATATGTACATCCTTACCTTTTCCCTATCATGCTTGGAGGTTTAAAAGATGTAGAAGGTTTGCGCGATAATTCTATTTACCTTGTTGTTCGTCTCAGAAGCTCAAAATCCACCATCAAGGATGATTTTGCATTGGTTAAAGTACCAACAAGTCGTGTCTCACGCTTTTTTCTCTTACCCGACGATGGTGTCGAATCAGTTGTGGTGCTGCTCGACGACATCATCCGATACAATCTCGAGGAAATTTTCTTTCCTTTTGGTTATGATATTTTCGATGCCTATTCGATGAAATTTACGCGTGACGCCGAGCTCGATCTTGAAAACGACCTCTCTAAAAGTTTCCTTGAAATCATGGCCGAAAGCCTCAAACAACGTAAAAGAGGCGCTCCGGTGAGGTTTATTTATGACAAGGACATGCCTGCTGAAATTTTAGATTTGCTCCTTAAAAAGTTCAAAATCAATAAAAAAGACATTCTTATTCCTGGATGGAAATACCATAATTTCCGTGATTTTATGTCTTTTCCACATGTTGGAAACAAGGCACTATGGGCTAAACCCCTCCCCCCAATGCGTCACCCCGACCTCCCTCCTTATAAAAGTATTTTTGCTGTTATTAAGGAAAAGGATGTCATGTTGCATTATCCTTATCACACCTTCATGCATATTATCGATTTGCTTCGTGAAGCTTCCATTGACCCGAAGGTTCGATCTATTAAAATGACTTTGTACAGGGCTGCCCGTGACTCTAATGTGATAAATGCTCTTGCTAATGCTGCACGAAACGGAAAATCCGTAACTGTTTTTTTGGAACTTCAGGCACGTTTTGACGAAAAAGCCAACATTCAATGGTCAGAAAAACTTCATGAAGAAGGTGTGAAAATTATCAAAACTATTCCCGGACTTAAAGTTCACAGTAAGCTAATACTCATCCGTCGTAAAGAGACTGAAGGTGATGTATACTATACAAACATCAGTACCGGCAACTTCAACGAATCTACTGCACAAGTTTATGCTGACGACAGCTTGTTAACCTGTGACGCTCAAATTGGATTAGAGGCAGGACAAATGTTTCGACTCTTTGAAACCCCCTACAGCCCTCCAACTTTAAAAAAGTTAGTGATTTCGCCTTACAGTACCCGTAAACACTTTCTAAAATTACTGAACTTTGAGATTAGAAATGCTAAAGCTGGAAAAGAGGCCTGGTGTATTTTAAAAATGAACAGTGTTGTCGATGAATCTTTAGTTGAAAAACTCTATCAGGCAAGTCAGGCTGGTGTCAAGATTCAGATTATCTGTCGCGGAATTTGTGTACTTATTCCAGGTTTACCGGGAGTGAGTGAAAACATTGAAGTTATCAGTATTATTGACCGATTTCTTGAACACAGCAGGGTTTTTGTTTTTGCAAATAATGGTAACCCATTGTATTTCACTTCTTCAGCCGACTGGATGGTTCGTAATCTCGACCATCGCTTTGAAGTAGTGTGTCCTATCGAAGACCCAAAGATCCAACAGGAGTTACACGATATGCTCAATATTCAACTAGCCGACAACTGTAAAGCACGGCTAATAAACAGAGCTGATTCACATGATATGAATATGTATCGCCAGCGTGGTGAAAACGAAGAAGTCATACGTTCCCAAAATGTTATTTACGATTACTTAAAGAATAAAACTGAAAGTTAAAAAAAAAGCCCTTTACAATTGTAAAGGGCTTTTTTTAGAAGAAAATGTTATTTAATCTCCCATGTAGCACCACTGTTCAATAAATCATCAACAGTTTTGATGTTTGAATTAGCTTTTTCAGTTTCGATTGACGCCATCATTGCCTGATCAAATGTTTCGGTGGGCACCGATCGGATAACACCTAATGCAACTGGAAATTCCGGTGGCATCATAGAAGCCATCATCGTGTGAACTCCTGAATCTTTCTCATACTGATCGTGAACAAGTATGTCATTTTCGGTAATTCCATTTTCACCAATTGTGACAACTTCCAGCTTTGTTCCATTTAAAACGATTCCTTTTTTTCGATCTTTCCCGAAAATCAAGGGTTTGCCATGTTCGATAAACAATTGATAATCGTCTCTGGTTTCGCGGCTTGTAATAAGGTCGTGCGTTTTGTTGGCAAAAATTACACAGTTTTGAAGAATCTCAACAACCGATGTTCCTTTATGCTTTGCAGCTTCCATGAAAACTACGGTCATAGCTTTTGGATTCGTATCCAGTGTACGCGCAAAGAATGTTCCTTGTGCCCCAATTACCAAAACGCCGGGGTTAAATGGTCTTTCGTAAGTCCCCTGAGGGCTTGTCTTGGTTTTGGCCCCTTTGGGTGTTGTAGGAGAATATTGCCCTTTCGTTAATCCATAAATTTTGTTGTTGAACAAAAGCAGGTTAATGTCAATATTTCTCCGGATTGTATGTATGAAATGATTTCCACCAATAGCCATTGAGTCGCCATCGCCGGTGATCATCCAAACGCTGAGTTTTGGATTCGCTAGTTTTACACCCGTCGCAATTGCTGCAGCACGGCCGTGAATACTATGAATTCCATAGGTATTCATGTAATATGGAAAGCGTGATGAGCATCCAATTCCCGATACGACTACGAAATCTTCCTTTGGAACACCTAATGAAGGAAATACATTTTCTACTGCATGAAGTATCGCATGATCGCCGCAACCAGGACACCATTTCACCATCTGGTCGCTGCTAAAATCTTCTTTAGTGAGCTGAACAACTCCAGTTTCTATGATCTGATTTTCCATTTCCTATTGATTTAAAAGTTCATTAAACTTGGCTTCCAACTCTGCTACCATAAATGGCAATCCTTGTATCTTATTGTATTGCTGATACTTAAACTGAGGGAAATTCATCCTTAAGTATTTAACAAATTGTCCGTTGTTGATTTCACAAACAACAACTTTCTTATGCCTTCCCAAAAGCTCCTCAGTGTTTTTTGGAAGAGGCATAATATGCTTGAAATGCGCCAATGCAACCGACTTGCCCTGTTCCTGCATTTTCTCGACTACTGTAATCATAACACCATAAGTGCCTCCCCAACTTACAACCAGCAAGTCTGCATCATCAGATCCAAAAACTTCCTGCTCAGGGATATAATTAGCAACTCTTTGCACTTTTTCCTCACGCAAAATGGTCATTCTCTCGTGATTCAACGGATCGTGTGAAACATTTCCGCTGCCATCTTCTTTTTCAAGTCCGCCAACACGATGCCTTAATCCTTCTGTTCCAGGAATAGCCCACTGACGGGCCAATGTTTCTGCATCCCTCTTATAAGGTTTATAATTAGCATCATTAGCCTGCGCCATAGGCGGCTGTATTGTGGGCAAATCAGCTACTCTAGGAATCTTGAAAACTTCAGAACCATTTGCTAATGACCCGTCAGTAAGCAAAATAACAGGAGTCATATGCTCCAGACTTAGCTTGGATGCTTCGTAAGCGCTATAAAAACAATCTGCAGAACTTTTAGCAGCCAAAATTATTACGGGAGCTTCACCATTACGACCAAAAAGTGCCTGCATGAGGTCACTTTGCTCCGATTTGGTTGGCAACCCGGTTGAAGGTCCGCCACGCTGTACATCTACAATCACCAAAGGCAACTCAGTCATTACAGCTAACCCAACAGCTTCCGATTTCAACGAAAGTCCTGGTCCACTGGTTGTGGTTATTGCCATAGCCCCTGTATAACTTGCCCCGATTGCCGAAACTATACCGGCAATTTCATCTTCTGCCTGAAATGCTTTAACGTTAAGGTTCTTATGATAGGTAAGTTCTTGCAATATCTCGGTAGCTGGTGTAATAGGATATGATCCAAGGAAAAGTGGTCGGCCGGAGCGCTCTGAAGCCGCTATAAATCCCCATGCTGTAGCAACATTTCCTGTTATATTTCTGTAATGCCCTTTCTCAAGCGGTGCAGGCTCAACTTTATAAGTTGTAGCAAACAATTCAATTGTATCTGCATAGTTAAATCCTGCAGCAAGAACTGCCTTATTAGATTCAATAACTATAGGGTTGGCTTTGAATTTTTTCTCAAAATAAGCATTAACATGTTCAGGATCACGATTAAACAAATACATCACAATCCCAAGTGCAAACATATTTTTCGACTTCATTGTTGACTTCATGTCGATGTCGAGATGTTTTACAGCCTCCCGTGTAAGAGTGGAGATAGGTGACTTGATTAACTTATATCCACTTAAACTTCCATCTGTTGTTGGATCAGTAGCATAGCCTGCCTTATCAATTCCTTTTTCAATAAAAGCATCTCCATCAACAATGATGATTGCACCTTTTTTGATCCAACGCATGTTTGCCTTTAAAGATGCTGGATTCATTGCAACCAGAACATCAGCCAGGTCACCGGAGGTATAAACGGTTTTTTGACCAAAATGTATCTGAAATCCCGACACACCGGAAACAGTTCCTTGAGGCGCACGTATTTCTGATGGATAATCAGGAAAAGTGGCAAAATCGTTCCCAGCAAATGCGGTTGAATCAGAGAAAAGTGAACCTGTTAACTGCATCCCGTCACCTGAGTCTCCTGCAAAACGGATTACGACCTGTTCAAGCTCAACAACCTTGCTATTCTTACTTGTCATAAAGTGAGTATTAATTTTGAGGCAAAGGTAAAATATTTCAACTTCTGATAACAAAATACAAATTGTCGCAACTTTCTGAAAACGATTGCAAAATAATTCATCTTTACTCTTAAATATTTGATTTACATATTTTTATAACGATTTATGCATAACAATCGTTGTCCTGATAAAACGCTAAATTATAATCAGTCTAAATATGCACATTTTACAATGTGTAATTTTGTTGCAATACACACATTTTTGACCCCTATTAATTTAGATTTGCTATAAATTATCCTTTCAGTGGCAACAATGAAACCAACTTCTATATATTTGCAACGAAATTATTGTACAACCTTTAATAACTTATGTTATGGCTTATAAAATTACTGATGACTGCACAGCTTGCGGCACATGCATTGACGAATGTCCAGTTGATGCAATTTCTGAAGGAGATATCTATGTAATTGATGCTGATTTGTGCACCGATTGCGGCTCTTGCGCTGATGTGTGCCCTGTTGAGGCTATCATGCCTGAATAAATTTTCAGTCTGAAAAAGAAGAGGCTTTCTGGCAACAGGAAGCCTTTTTTTGTTTACTCCCTCCTAAAACACTATTCTGGTAACAGGATTCCTGAATTTATTGCTAATTTTGCAGCAAAATCATTAGCAACCCTGTCCATGGATACATATAATTTCCTCAACAGTAACGATCCGGCTGCCATTGAAGATCTTTATCAACGTTTCAAAAACAATCCTGAAGAGCTTGATGCCGGATGGAGAAGTTTTTTTGAAGGTTTTGATTTTGCTGCCAGAAACTATACTCCTCAACCAAAAACGAACCCAAAGACTACAAATGAATTCAAGGTTCTTGGCCTTATCGATGACTACCGAAAACGCGGGCATCTTTTTACAGAAACCAATCCTGTTCGCAAGAGAAGGAAGTATTTTCCAACCCTTGACATTGAGAATTATGGCTTGACTGAGAAAGATTTGGATACTGTCTTTGAAGCCGGAAACGAAATTGGTCTCGGATCAACATCCTTACGTACTATTATTGACACCTTAAATCAGACCTATTGTCGTTCTTTTGGCGCTGAATTTATGTACATCCGTAATGTTGAAATCCACAAATGGATGATTCACAAAATGGAGTCAAGTCGAAACACACCCGCCTTTACCGCCTCTGACAAAAAGTTTATCCTTAAAAAACTTGACAGAGCAGTAAACTTTGAAAAATTCATTCATAAAAAGTTCCCGGGTCAAAAGCGGTTCTCGCTTGAAGGTGCTGAATCGCTTATCCCTGCATTGGATGCAATTATGGAAAAAGGCGCTGAGCTTGGAACTGAAGAATTCGTCATCGGAATGCCTCACAGAGGAAGGTTGAATGTTTTATCCAATATTTTACGTAAGCCATACTTGGATATCTTCAGCGAATTTGAAGGCAAAGAGTACGAAGACCAAACACTTTTGGGTGACGTAAAATACCATCTTGGATACACTTCATTACGCAGAGCAACCAATGGCAAAACCATTAAATTAACTCTTGCTCCTAATCCTTCTCATCTTGAAGCAGTTGACCCCGTTGTTCAAGGTATCGCACGTGCTAAAACCGACCTTATTTACAAGGATGATTACAGTAAGGTTACCCCAATTCTTATACATGGAGATGCCAGTATTGCCGGACAAGGCATCATTTACGAGATTGCCCAAATGTCGGAATTGAAGGGCTATAAAACCGGAGGAACAGTGCATCTGGTAGTTAATAATCAAATTGGTTTTACAACAGATTATCTTGATGCACGTTCAAGTATTTACTGCACTGATATCGCAAAAGTTACTCAATCACCTGTATTTCATGTCAATGGAGATGATCCGGAAGCTGTCGTTTATGCTGTTCAAACAGCACTTGAGTTCAGAGAACGGTTTCAGAAAGATGTTTATGTCGATTTGTTATGCTACAGAAGATATGGACATAATGAAGGTGATGAACCTCGTTTTACTCAGCCCATTCTTTATAAAGTAATTGAAAAACATCCGAATCCACGTGAAATATACGCGAAAAGGATGCTTTCTGAAGGTGTTATGAGTCAGGCTGAGATCGATGATCTTGAAAAACATCACAACGAAATTCTTGAAAACAGCCTTACCGGCGCGAAAGCAAAACTAAAAGCCAATATCACCAATTTTCTTCAGGAGACCTGGAAAGACATTCCAAAAGCTACTAAAGATGATTTCAACAACTCGCCTGTCACAGGATTTGAGCGGGAAAAATTGGATTTAATAGCAGAAAAAATCACGTCACTACCTGATTCACTGACTTTTTTCCGTAAGACTATTAAGCTTCAGGAACAGCGCCATGATATGTATTTCAATCAAAAATCAGTTGATTGGGCTATGGCAGAACTGCTTGCTTATGGAACTCTTTTACTTGAAAATCATAGAGTAAGACTCAGCGGACAAGATGTTGGACGTGGTACTTTCTCTCACCGTCATGCTGTGCTCAGAGTTGAAGACTCCGAACAGGAGCATACGCCTCTAAACTGTATTACAGAAAATCAGGCTAAGTTTGATATTTATAATTCCTTGTTATCAGAGTATGGCGTTTTAGGATTTGAATACGGCTACGCCCTTGCATCGCCTGAGACACTCACCATTTGGGAAGCTCAATTTGGCGATTTTAACAATGGGGCACAAATCATCTTCGATCAGTTTATAAGCAGTGCTGAAGAAAAATGGAATGTAATGAACGATATCGTTATTTTACTTCCACACGGTTACGAAGGGCAAGGGCCAGAGCATTCAAGCGCAAGAATTGAACGATTTATGACACTTTGCGCTGAAAACAACATTCAGGTTGCGAACTGCACAACACCTTCAAACTTTTATCATATACTGCGCCGTCAGCTGAAACGCCCTTTCCGCAAGCCTTTAGTAATTTTTACACCTAAGAGTTTACTGCGTCATCCGAAGTGCATCTCTTCGGTTGAAGACCTTGCAACAGGTCGTTTTCTTGAATTAATTGATGATCATAATGCAGATCCTGAATTAGTCACCAAAATTCTGTTTTGTTCAGGAAAGGTTTATTATGATCTTTTGGAAGAAAAGGAACGTTTGAATGATCAAACTGTAGCATTGGTAAGAATCGAACAGCTTTACCCGCTGCCTCACCTTCAGATAAAAGCCATTGTTGCAAAATATTTTAGTGCAAGAACCTACCTTTGGGTACAGGAAGAACCATTGAATATGGGTGCATGGCGATTTATTCATCATGAACTTAACTATTTGAAGCTACGTTTGATAGCTCGCCCTGAAAGTGGTAGTCCAGCAACAGGATCTTCAAAATTTCACCTCATTCGCCAACAAAAAATTATCGACAAGGCGTTTGAATCATGTGAATGTCCATTTGTCGATACACAATGTGGTATGGTTTGTATTGGAAACAAATGGAGATCCTTCGAAAAGGAACTCAAATCCATGAATGTGGATATGCTTGACAGTAAATTTCATTCAGCTTTAAAGAAACTCGAATAAAATCATTTAACGATGGTCATAGAAATAAAAGTCCCAAGTCCGGGAGAATCAATCAATGAAGTTCAGTTGTCCAATTGGTTGGTGGCCGATGGAGCTTATGTTGAAAAAGATCAGGATATTGCCGAAGTTGACTCCGACAAAGCTACTCTGAGTATAGCCGCCGAGGCATCAGGGGTGATTTCACTAAAGGTTACTCAAGGTGAAACAATTGAAGTTGGAACTATTATTGCCAGCATTGAGGTTTCGGATGAAAAACAGGTAACTAGCAAAAAAACCGAAGAGCCTATCGTAGCTAAAACTGAAAAAGCGACAGATGCACCGCTGCCACCTACAGCAAAAACACCTGAGGTAATTTCATCTGAACCAAAAGATGCGCAGTTTTTAAGCATGTCACCACTTGCAAGGAAATTATTGTCGGAGGAAAACATAACTGATAATGAGTTAATTGAGTTTCTAAAGCATTATCGCCTTGGTAAAAAGGATGTAGCCTTTATCCTAAAAGAGAAAGCCAACTTCTCAAGTCAGACGGCTGAAGCAGCAAAAGCAACTCCAACTTCTGTTGTGGGATCAAGAGAAGTAGAACGTAAGAAAATGACCATGCTCCGAAAAAAGCTTTCTGAGCGATTGGTTTCTGTAAAAAATGAAACGGCTATGCTTACCACGTTTAACGAGGTAAATATGACTCCCATAATAGAGCTTCGCAATAAATATAAAGATGCGTTCAAAGCCAGACATGCTGTTGGATTAGGATTCATGTCGTTTTTTACCAAAGCAGTAACAGAAGCCTTAAAGCACTTCCCGCAGGTCAATGCACAAATTAATGGTGATGAAATTATTACCCATAATTATGCCGATATAAGCATTGCTGTTTCTGGCCCAAAAGGATTGGTAGTTCCGGTTATCCGTAATGCTGAAATTCTTTCTTTAGCTGAAATTGAATTAAAGATCAAGGAATTAGCTACCAAGGCCAGAGAAAACAAACTGACTTTGGATGAAATGACAGGTGGCACTTTCACTATCACCAACGGTGGTGTTTTTGGATCCATGTTGTCCACACCAATTATCAACCCACCGCAATCAGCTATTCTGGGGATGCATAACATTGTGGAACGGCCAATAGCAGTCAATGGAAAAGTTGAGATTCACCCTATTATGTATGTGGCCCTGAGCTACGATCACCGTATAATTGATGGCAGAGAATCAGTCGGCTTTCTGGTGAAGGTGAAAGAGATGCTTGAGAACCCTGTCCGGATGTTATTTGAATCGAAAAATCCGGAGGAAACGCTTTTGGGACTTTAGGTATGAAACGAAATGTTGATTTTCTTGTCATCGGAACTGGTATTGCAGGCTTAAGTTATGCTCTTAAAGTGGCTGATCACGGAAAAGTTTTAATAGTAAGTAAAACAAGTATTTCTGAAACAGCAACTTGGTACGCACAAGGTGGCATAGCTGCTGTGATGTACAATCCTGACACATTTAAGAAACATATACAGGATACGCTTGTTGCCGGTAGTTTTTTGAATGATGAGGAAATCGTTAAAATGACAATTTCCGAATCCACCGAACGCATCAAAGAATTGATTGAATGGGGAGCCCATTTTGATAAAGAATCATCGGGTCGCTACGCTTTGGCTCGTGAAGGAGGTCATTCAGAGTTCCGGGTTTTGCACCATCAGGATCGGACTGGATCTGAAATTCAGCGCGCTTTATCAGAAAAAGTAGTCAACCATCCGAATATCGAAGTCCTTGAAAATCATTTTACAATCGATATTATCACTCAGCATCATCTGGGTAAAATCGTTCGAAGAACACATACTGACACAAAATGTTTCGGCGCTTATGTTTTAAATCCTGAGACAGGACATATTGATACGATTTTAGCCAAAACCACCATGATTTCTACCGGGGGAGCAGGAAATGTGTATCAAACCACAACAAATCCTACAATTGCTACAGGAGATGGTATTGCTATGCTCTACAGGGCAAAAGGAATTGTTGATAATATGGAATTCATTCAGTTTCACCCTACATCATTGTACAACCAAAAAGAAAAACCTTCATTTCTTATTACTGAAGCGTTGCGCGGTGCTGGTGCTGTCCTGAAAGACCATAAAGGCAAAGAGTTCATGCAAAAATATGACTCAAGAGGATCGCTTGCGCCACGTGATATTGTTGCGCGGGCCATCGACAACGAAATGAAACTTTCAGGCAGAGAACATGTGTATCTGGATGCCCGACACATTCCTGAAAGGGAACTCTTAGACCATTTCCCCGGGATTCACGCCAAGTGTCTTAGTATCGGAATTAATATCATGAAAGAGATGATTCCTGTTGTTCCAGCTGCTCATTACGTCTGCGGCGGAATAAAAACAGACGCCAACGGAAAAACCAGCATTCACAATTTATATGCATCAGGTGAAGTTGCTTCAACCGGATTACACGGGGCTAACAGATTAGCTTCCAATTCATTACTTGAAGCTTTGGTTTTTTCACACCGTGCCAGCATAAATGCGATTGAACAAATTAGTCAAACAACTTTTATGGAAAACATTCCTGATTGGAATGCTGAAGGAACTGTGCTCAATGAAGAAATGATTCTCATCACCCAATCACGGAAGGAATTGCAATCCATCATGAGCAACTATGTCGGAATCGTTCGTTCAAATCTGCGACTTGAGCGCGCCTCTCAACGGTTAGAAATACTGTTCCAGGAAACTGAAGCGCTTTACGAAAAATCTGTCATTTCAGTGGAACTTTGTGAACTGAGAAATATGATCAATGTTGCCTATCTTATCATCAAATTCGCCTCTCAACGCAAACAAAGTATTGGTTTACATTACTCTATCAACTATCCTGATAAGGACAAAAACAAATCTTAAGAAAAGGTTAGCTTGTAAATGAGAATCTCTTGAAAAAGAGGCAATTATTCAGCTTTTCATTAATTCAAAAAATATAAACATGCCACACATAAGAGAAATCCTCGGCAAGTCACCAAGCTTTGGCGAAAACTGTTTTATAGCTGAAAATGCCACCATTGTAGGTGATGTTGTGATGGGTGACAACTGTAGTATATGGTTCAATGCAATTGTTCGTGGCGATGTACATTACATCAAAATTGGCAATAATGTAAACATTCAGGATGGTTCAATCATTCATTGCACTTATAAAAAAGCTCCTGTGAATATTGGAAATAATGTTTCAATAGCTCACCGGGCCATCATTCATGGTTGCACTATCCACGACAATGTTCTTGTTGGCATGGGCGCCATTATCATGGATGGAGCTGTTATTGAAAGCAATTCAATAGTGGCTGCAGGGGCTCTCATATCAAAAGATACCGTCGTTGAATCAGGCAGTGTTTATGCTGGTGTTCCGGGGAAAAAGATAAAAACTGTTGAAAAAGAGCTTTTAGAAGGCGAAGTATTGCGGATTGCTAAATCGTACACCATGTATGCAAGCTGGCATGACCCGTCAATCATTCCAATAACTGAACTATAACCAGGCAACATTTTATAAAGACAAACGCAGTCATCTCTTTGGAAATGACTGCGTTATTATTGTACCCGAGGCCGGACTCGAACCGGCACGACCGCAATGGCCAAAGGATTTTAAGTCCTTCGTGTCTACCAATTCCACCACTCGGGCAACTGGTCTTTAAAAAAAATCCCGACGAATCGGGATTGGATTTTGAGCGGAAAACGAGACTCGAACTCGCGACCCCGACCTTGGCAAGGTCGTGCTCTACCAACTGAGCTATTTCCGCAGGATGTCAACGCACTGTTTTCAGTTTTGAGGCTGCAAATGTACTGAAGTTTTCGCTTATCAAACAAGTTTTTTAGAAAAAAAATTCTTCCTAATCATTCATGCCTGACTTTCAGATTATTTACCCAAAAGTTTTTTAATCTCGTGTAATTTTAGCAAAGCCTCGACCGGGGTAAGCGTGTCGATATTGGTATTAAGTATATCGTCTTTAATTTGCAAAAGCAACGGATCATCCAACTGAATAAAACTTAATTGGTAACCATCTGAATCTTTGGTCAATTTCTTCTTGTTATCTTCTTTGGTAAGATTTGCTTCCGAGTGGCTTTTCTCAAGCATCAACAAAAGTCTGTTGGCGCGCTCGATAACTTTTCGAGGCATTCCTGCCATTGTTGCCACATGAATTCCAAAACTATGTGCACTCCCACCCTTTTTCAATTTTCGAAGAAAAATGACTTTATTTCCTGCTTCCTTAATGGCCACATGGTAATTGGCGATTCTGGGAAACGATGCTGCCATCTCAATAAGTTCATGATAATGAGTTGCAAACATCACTTTAGCTCTATAAGCCGGATGATCATGTAAGTATTCTGTTATTGCCCAGGCTATACTTATTCCATCATAAGTACTTGTCCCTCTGCCAATTTCATCCAAAAGAACAAGGCTCCGATTTGAAATATTATTCAGAATACTTGCCGTTTCGTTCATTTCAACCATAAAAGTTGACTCTCCGGAAGAAATATTATCACTGGCTCCCACACGGGTAAAAACTTTATCAATAACTCCAATATCTGCCGATGATGCGGGAACAAAACTTCCCATCTGAGCCAACAAAACAATTAGAGCTGTTTGTCGCAATAACGCTGACTTACCCGACATGTTAGGCCCTGTGATTATTAAAACCTGCTGATGTTCACTGTCGAGATACACATCATTTGAAATATAACTTTCCCCTGCAGGCAGTTGCTGCTCTATAACAGGATGCCTGCCATTTTTGATATCGATAGCAAATCCGTCGTTCAGACGTGGCCTGACAAATTTGTATTTAAAGGCTACTGTAGCAAACGAAGAGAGACAATCCAACCGTGCAATTAGGATTGCATTCAATTGAACCGGAGAGATAAACCCGCTAACAGCAATCACTAATTCAGCGAAAAGTCTCAACTCAATTTCGAGCATTTTTTCTTCAGCTCCTAAAATCTTTTGCTCATACTCTTTCAACTCTTCAGTGATGTATCGCTCTGATCCGGTAAGTGTTTGCTTACGAATCCAGTCATCAGGGACTTTATTCTTGTGAACATTTGTTACTTCAAGGAAATAACCAAAGACATTATTAAACCCGACTTTCAGGCTACTAATTCCGGTTCGATCCAACTCTCGTTTTTGCAAAGCTTGCAAATACTCTTTTCCAGATCGGGATAGCGACCTTAATTCGTCCAATTCGTCGTTAATACCATTTGCTATTAATCCTCCTTTAGCTGCAACCGCTGGCGGATCAGAAAGTAGAGTTGTCAGGATTATTTCTTTAACTGAAAAGCAAGGGTTAAGTTGCTCAGATATCATTTTCAGTCCGGAATTATCTGAAAGAAGACATAGATTCTTTATTTGTTCAATTTGAGTAAGTGAACGAGCTACTTGTAGCAACTCGCGTGGATTTACCTTACCCAGAGCAACTTTGGAAATAAGTCTTTCCAGATCACCTGTTTGACGCATGTGCTCCTGTATCTTTGCCAGAAGTTCACGCTGATCAAAAAGAACTTCCACAATGTCGTGCCGCTCTTCAATCACTTTGCGAACCTTTAAAGGAAGGGCAATCCAACGCTTTAGTAGCCGGCTTCCCATTGGTGAAACAGTCTTATCAAGAACATCAGATAAAGTTTTAGCGTCAGGATATGGTGTTGATAGTAACTCAAGATTTCTTATTGTGAACTTATCAAGCCAAACATATTGTCCTTCATCGATTCTGGATAAGGAGGTAAGATGTTCAATTTTGTCGTGATGAGTTTCGGTTAAGTAATAAAGTGCTGCACCAGCTGCAATGATACCAAGTTTGAAATCCTCAACACCAAAGCCTTTTAACGAGCTAGTTTTAAAATGTTTACATAATGCTTCATTTGCAAAATCATAGGTAAAAACCCAATCATCAAACACGTTGAGATAGAATCGGTCGCCATAACTTTCCAGAAACAACCTTCTTTTGTTACGCTGTATCACAACTTCGCTTGGCCTAAAACTTTGAATAAGTTTATCTAGATACTCCAAATTACCTTCGGCCACAAAAAACTCTCCGGTACTAATATCCAAAAACGCAATTCCTGATTGTTGTTCAGTAAGATGTATTGCCGCTAAAAAATTGTTTTCTTTTTGATTCAAAACATTATCATTGTATGAAACACCGGGAGTTACTAATTCAGTAACCCCACGTTTTACAATTTTCTTGGTCAATTTTGGATCTTCAAGCTGATCACAAATTGCAACCCTGTGTCCGGCTTTCACAAGTTTTGGAAGATATGTATCAAGTGAGTGATGTGGAAATCCAGCTAATTCGACAAATGAGGCAGCACCATTAGCTCTTCTTGTAAGCACAATTCCAAGCACTTCTGATGTTCGCACTGCATCTGAACCAAACGTTTCGTAAAAATCACCTACCCTAAACAACAGCAATGCATCAGGATATTTCGCCTTGATGCTGTTGTACTGCTTCATGAGAGGAGTTTCTATAATTTCCAAATCATTTACCATCTTAATTGTTCATTATGTAGTGAGAAGAGGCAAAGATACATAGTATGTGCCAAACCAAACGGCATCTAAATCGAACTGTTTCGTAATTTTGCAAAAAAAAGTATGAGAAAGCTTTCCAGTGATGAGCTAAACAGAATGAGTCCTCAAGACTTCTCTGAAGCAAAAAAGTTACCTTTAATAGCTGTCCTTGATGACATACGATCACTTAATAACATTGGATCTTTTTTTCGGTCATCAGATGCATTCAGCATAGAAGCACTTTTTTTATGTGGCATTACTGCTTGTCCCCCTCACCGCGAAATACAAAAAACTGCTCTTGGTGCCACAGAAACAGTAAGATGGGAATATTTTGCTACTCTTAGCGAGGCTTTGTCAAAATTAAAAAGTGACGGATTTACGCTTGTATGCATTGAGCAAACCTCTGAAAGTATTGCTTTGTGGGATTTTGAACCATCATCAAAAACAGCGGTTATATTTGGGAATGAAGTAGATGGAGTTTCAGTGGAAGCTGTAAAACTATGTGATTTCGCAGTTGAAATTCCTCAGTCAGGCACAAAACACTCATTAAACGTTGCTGTTTGTGGAGGAATTGTATTATGGCATTGCTATCAACAGTTAACAAATAAAACATAAAACTATTGATAATCTATTTCTAAATTACAAAAGAACAACATAGTATTTTTTTATAATTATTAAACAAATCAAATTCACGATTGTTCTTGTTTTTAGTAATTCAAAAATTGTTCAACTCAAAAGACAGTAAACAAAATGTAACATTTAGTTGAAAATAGCGTAAACAGTTGTAAAATGTAGCATTTATTGAAATAATTTTGTTGGATATAGTATTTAAATACCTACTTTTGCAATAATTATGTTGGAAAAAATACAATTAAGTTTGAATTTATTGATCAATTAAAATAGTAAAACACCTAATTAATCCGTTATGAAAAAAAATCTTTTACTTTCGGCATTCGTTATGATCATGATGCTGGCTTTTATGCCGCTGCATTTTTATGGTCAGGAAAAGGCCAATGAGGCCAAAGCAAAGAAAACAAGCGTTTTCGACCCATATTTTCACGTCTTTGGAGAAGCAGGGTTAAGTTTGTTCAACGGCGACTTGAACATGTATGGCTTTTTGGCCGACCCTAATCACATGAAATTTAATGGTGATGTTGGTATTGGCTATCAATTTACTCCCGTTTTTGGTGCCTTTGGTAAAGTAGGATTAGGTTCTTTCGGCGGCGAAAAAGACGCCATAAGAAATGGCAAGGTAAGAAATGCCATGATTGATGAAAGCAAATTTCTTGATTTTAGCCTCAATGCTTCATTCAACCTGGTAAATCTTATTGCCGGTTATAACTCTGACAGAATGTTTTCATTTTCAACTCATCTTGGCTTTGGTCAAATTGACTGGAAAGCACGTGCTGTTGATATGACAACTGAAGTAGCCTTTGATCCGGAAATTGGTTATGGCACAAATGATATTGAAGAAGGTTGGACAGGAAGAGCAAATTCCTGGATTGTGCCAATTGGTGCTGAATTGACTTATCGTGCAACTGAAAAGTTGGATATTTATGCTGATTACACATTGAATTTTTCTGGCACTGACCGCCTGGATGCTTTTGTTGATGATGGTTCAGATGACAGACACTGGGTAGAAGGCTCTTACGAAGAAGATATCTATGCACATCTTAATTTTGGTTTAAGATACAAATTTATAAGTAGTAGTGTTAAAAGCATGGCTGATAATTTTGGTGATGTTGTTCTTGAAGCAATGCCAAACCCATTGGAAGAAAGAGGAGATTCAGTTTTGGTTACTATCAAAGGAACCTTCCCTCCAAAATATTTCAAGAAAAATGCTGTAATGAATTTCACTCCTGTTCTCACCTATGATGGCGGCTCAGTTGCTTTGAAACCGATGAATTTCAAAGGTGAAGCAGTTACTGGCGAAGGCACTCCAGTTAGTTATGCAAATGGTGGTACATTTACTTACACAGATAAAATCCCATATCATCCAAATTTGAACGTAAGCGAATTGGTTGTAGCTCCTTTGGTTTACCCTGCAAAATCAATTACAAATACAACCCGCGAAGCAGTAACTGCTAATGAAGCTTATTTTACCGCTCCACAGAGAAAACTTGATGATGGTGTTATTTACACTTCAAAACGTATCGCTGACAAATTTAAAACATCCACAGCACCTCATGGATATGAAAAAGTAACCATTTTGAACCAAAATGCCAGCATTTACTTCGTTGTTAACAAGCATGATTTAGCAATGAATCTTCCTTTAAACAAAAAGGAAGAAAACATGGCTGCTTTGAAAGCTGTTACGAAGAATATGGAAATGGGTTATGCATTGAAAGATATCTCAATTGCAGGTTGGGCTTCACCTGAAGGGGAAGAAACCTTTAACGAAGGATTATCGGAAAAACGTGCCGGTACAGCAATTGATTACCTCAATGGTGAATTCAAAAAGATGTTGAAAAACAAAGACAACACGCTTCCATTCAAAGATGTAAAGGAATTAAACTATGCAAAAAGTGGAAACGGTCCTGATTGGAATGGTTTCATGGCTGCTGTAGAAGCATCAAGCATTAAGGACAAGAATGCTATCTTAAATGTTGTTCGCTCGTCAAATCCGGCTCAACGTGAACAGGAAATCAGAAATATGATTCTTATCTATCCTGAACTTGAAAAAGATATTCTTCCTCCATTGCGTCGCGCCATCATTAATGTTAATTCATTTGAGCCTAAGAAAACCGATGACGAAATTGCTAATCTCTCAACAACCGATCCTTCAAAGTTGACTTTGAATGAACTTCTTTATGCTGCTACTCTTACTGAAGATCTCAAGACAAAACAATTGGTTTATGCCAGCGCAATGAATCTTCACCCTAAATGTATGAGAGCGGTTTTAAACGCAGCAGAAGTTGAAATTAACCTTGGAAATATTGCCACTGCAAAAAGCTTATCAGAAAAAGCTCTTTCAATGTCAGATAAATCAGCTGCCGCATATAACAACCTGGCTGTTGTCAACATCATGGAGCGTGATTTCAAATCAGCTGAAGTTAACCTCAACAAAGCTAAACAACTTGGTAGTAATGTTGATTACAACACTGGTGTGCTTAACATTTACAAAGGCGACTACAGTAAAGCTGTTAGCTTAATGAGCGGTGAAAAATGTGATTACAACCTTGGTTTAGCTCAATTGCTTAATAAAGAATATGATGCTGCAAGAAATACCTTAAACTGCAGTCCTGACAACGCTAAAACTTCATACTTGAAAGCAGTTTTGGGTGCACGCACTGGAAACAATGCTGAAGTATACAGCAATCTTATGAAGGCTGTTAAGGCTCACGAAGGCTGCAAGAACACAGCAAAGAATGATCGTGAATTCATGAAACTGTTTGGTGAAGCTGACTTCCAGGCTATCGTGAAATAATCGAAATAATATCAAAAAAAAAGCTGGCTTCATGAAGCCAGCTTTTTTTTTGCTTTATTTTTTAAAATGTAATCCGGTGAACACCAAAAGGATAATCACGCGAAATGACATCGATCACTGTTTGATAATCGTCAATATTTGAAACAAAATCCAAATGATTGGTGTCAAGAAGTAAAATTCTCATTTCAGGTTGCTGTCGAATGAATTCAAAATAACCTGATTGTATCTGATCTAGATACTCATCTTTAATATGCTGCTCATAAGAGCGCCCTCTTTTACGAATATTCTCTTGTAATTTATCAACATGCAAATACAAATAAACGAGTAAATCTGGTTTAGGAAGTGAAATGTCAATCAATTGAAAAAAACGGTTAAACAAATTGAATTCATCTGGTTGAAGCGTTTTTCTGGCAAAAATCAATGACTTTGCAACGTAATAATCTGAAATTATGAAATTCCTGAATAAATCATGTGTCCCTAATTGATCTTTTAACTGCTGAAAACGAGATGCCATAAACGACATTTCAAGTGGGAAAGCATATTTATCCTGGTCTTCATAGAATTTAGGCAGAAATGCATTGTCTTCAAATTGTTCTAAAATCAATTTCGCATTGAAATCCTGAGAAATACGTGTTGCCAGAGATGTTTTGCCAGCTCCAATTGTTCCTTCTATAGCTATGAATTGATAAGGTATCATATAGTATTGTAAATCTAATCGTTCGCAGAACTTTTCAAAATGCGAACAGATGATGCATCATTTAACATTTTCAACATCTCTTCGTTCGTAAGTTTTAGAACTGGGTGCAGATATGTTGGAGCGATCTCACACAAAGGCTCTAACACGAACTTGCGCAGATGCAATCGTGGATGAGGGACAATTATTTGTTGTTCATCAGCAATCAATGATCCATAATAAAGGATATCCAAATCTATTGTTCTTGATTGGTAACCACCAACACCTGCCCTAACTCTTCCCAAATCAAATTCAATTTTTAATAACGTATTTAGTAAAGAAAAAGGATCAATAGAGGTAGAAATCATAACAACCTGGTTATAGAAAGAAGTTTGGCTTTCAAATCCCCATGGTTCGGTTTCAAATATTGAGGAAACTTTTAGTAAACTACCGCATGTGCTATTAATACGTTCGCGTGCCATTTTCAAAAACATCAAACGATCGCCCAGATTCGAACCTAAAGAAATAAAAACATGTGTGCTGTCCATCGCTGCAAAGTTACACGATCGCCCCCGATTGAACATTGATTATCATAAGAAATAATCAACACTCCTAAAAAAACGCAAAATAATTAATGGAATTAGGCAGAATGTTTAATCAAAAAGGACAAATGTAGATTTCTTTGGAGGAATATATCCTTCAAAAATAAGTGAAATTAGGCGTTCCAATTTCTGGTCATAGAGTGGGTCAGTAGCCCATTTTCCAGTAAGATGTTGTATCTCGGTAGCGCTCCCGCGTGGGATGCGTCCAAAGCGATCATCAACTTTTTTTGTATTCAAACTATCTGTTGATGCATAAGCCTTTAAGTGCTGAATATGTGCTCTGACGCCATCTTCAACAGAGGAAAAACTCAAACCCGGAACACCATTTCCGAATGCCCCTAAA
This sequence comes from uncultured Lentimicrobiaceae bacterium, assembly GCA_964463695.1. Lineage (GTDB taxonomy): Bacteria > Bacteroidota > Bacteroidia > Bacteroidales > F082 > JALNZU01. The sequence continues at coordinate 102,402 of CAYXCZ010000001.1, forward strand.
CCGCAAAAATTATTCTGGATCTTCCTTACATCGCCAGTAAACTTCAAATATCCGGTCTCTAAGAGCATTTGCGCAAAAGCAATATCATGATTGACGCCTTCAATCGAGGCTTCTTTGACATAAAGATCAGCGATTAATTCCACTTCTGTTACCTCCAGCTTACTGTTATTAAGCCACAAAAAACTGATCATACGCTCTTTGGGCAATAAGCCCTTTGTCATTATTTTTTTTGGAAGTTCAAATTTGGAAGGATTTACATACCTTTTACCATAATCGGTTGAAATAGTAACACTTTTAATATCGGAAGGAGGTAATGCAAAACCGGGAGGAAGAGTAAGTCCATGCGAAATAATATTCAGGGTGTCACCATCAGGATTAAAATTACTCCCGGCACCTAACCGGTATGAAACACTTCCAAAAAGTGTTAATATGATGAAAGACCAGATAATCTTATTTGGCATTGGATAACCTACAGCTTTTTAACTTTCCAAAAGTCGGCCTTTTTACTTAACAAAAAACAAAAATCAAGGTTGATTTATCGACAATTTTTTGTTAATATCGTACAATAATTTATTGTCCGTTTATGAACATTTACTGCTCTAATCCGTTCATAATTATGAGTAGTGAAGACAGTTGTAAAATATATTAATTTGTTGTTAATTAGATTATTATGAATAATTGCACGATTTATGTTTTACAAATATTCAAATTTCAGCACACTTAAATCAATATCTACACATTATGAAACAGTTTTTTAAATTTATGTTCGCCTCGTTTGCAGGCACCCTCTTAACCCTTTTGGTGTTATTATTCATTTTTATTGGAATGATTTCAGCCTTGGTATCAATGTCGGAAAATGAACAAGTAAATCTTAAACCAAACACTGTTTTGGTAGCTGATTTCTCAGTTCCTATTTCCGATCGTAGCCCTAAAAATCCATTTGAGAACTTTGATTTTGGAAGCTTCAAATCGAACAACCCATTGGGAATGAATGATGTTTTGAGAAACATCGAAAAAGCAAGTAAAGATCCGAATATCGCAGGAATGTATCTTGACCTTTCTGAAATCAACAGTGGAATGGCCAATATGCAAGAAATAAGAGAGAAGCTGATCGAATTTAAAGCCTCTGGTAAATGGATTGTAAGTTATGCAGAAGGCTACAGTCAGGGAGCTTATTTTCTTGCATCTGTTTCGGATGAGATTTACCTTAATCCACAAGGAATGATCATGTTTAAAGGTCTTTATACACAGCTGACCTTTCTTAAAAACATGCTTGAAAAGATTGAGGTAGAAGCTCAGATTATTCGTGGCCCAAACAATCAGTTCAAAAGCGCTGTTGAACCATTAATGTATGATAAGATGAGTGAAGCTAACCGGATTCAAACCGAAAAACTGTTGAATTCGGCATGGAATGAGATGCTTACATCAATTAGTGAATCAAGAAAAATCAGCAAAGATGTTTTGAATTCGATTGCCGACGAACTTACAGTAACCAATGCAAAAAAAGCCTTAGAAGTGCGATTTGTTGACGGACTTGTTTATAAAGATGAGATTCTTGCAAAGTTAAGAGAGAAAACCGGAGTGACAGAGAAAGACAAAATTGAGGAAGTCACCCTTGCAAAATACACCAATGCAAAAGTTGGAGAGCCCTCAAAAAGCAGAAATAAAATTGCTGTCATATATGCTGTTGGAAGCATTGAGAGTGGCGATGGATCAGAAACCACAATCGGATCAGAAGAATTATCGAAAACCATTCGCAAAGCACGTGAAGATGACAATATCAAAGCAATTGTAATGCGTGTGAATTCACCCGGAGGAAGTGCATTAGCTTCTGAAATAATCAGAAGAGAAGTTGAGCTTGCTAAAAATGCAAAACCTTTTGTTGTCTCGATGGGTAACGTTGCTGCTTCAGGAGGGTATTGGATTTCGACAAATGCAGATTATATTTTTGCCGATCCAACAACTATCACCGGATCAATCGGGGTGTTTGGTGTCATCCCAAATATGAAAAAGCTGTTTAACAACAAATTTGGTATCACTTTTGACAAAGCAATGACCAATAAAAATTCAGACTATATTGATGTAATGGAACCACTTAGCCCATTCCAGCAGGCAAAAATTCAAGAAGAGGTGGTTCAAATTTATGATAATTTCACTGCTTTGGTAGCCAACACACGCAATCTTCGTCAAACCTATGTTGACAGTATTGGACAAGGACGTGTATGGACTGGAACTGATGCACTTGAAATAGGTTTAGTTGATGCACTTGGCGGTTTAGAAAAAGCAATTGCATATGCAGCTGAAAAGGCAGAAATTGCCGGGGATTACAAATTAACTGAAATGCCTGTTCAGAAAGATCCATTTCAACAAATTATAGAAGAAATGGGAGGACAAACACGCACAAAGGCTTTGCTAAAAGAAGAGTTAGGTGAATACTACAATTACATTGAGTTTATCCATTCTGTCTCAGAAATGAAAGGTGTACAAGCAAGAATGCCTTTCTATATTGACATTCAATAATTTATCAAATTAAATAAAAAAAGGCGGGGATCCCGCCTTTTTTTATTTCTAAAAACCTTTCAGAAGCACTTTGAGCGTATCTGACAATGCCTGAGGAGACAAGCTCTGATTATAGCCTGGCAAAGCATCCACCCAACTGCCATAAGCAGCATTGGGCAATACAATCCAACGATCACCAAATAAATGTTTGTTGTCAATGGTATTATTCATTCGTTTGGTTGCGTCGGTCACTTCAAAAATGGCGTCAAAATCACCCAGATTATCACCAACAAGCATAATTACTTCAAACTTTTCCTTTATTAGCGCCCTTCTGCTCTCCTTCTCCGTTGAAGATTGTCTGAGTAAAACATGATCAGTGTCAGCAAAAGGCAGCTGCTTGTCCTTTAAATTCCTTATTGTAGCTTCTTTAAAAGTTTCTTTTCTATTACTAACATAAAAGATCTCTACTCCCAAATCACTCGCTTTTTGAAGAAAAGAGACAACGCCTGCAAGTGGTTCTGCATCAGCTTTTTCCATCCATTCGGCCCACTGTACAGGATAGCCAAAATCACCTTTTATTGCGGCAGCCTGATAAGGAATATTATCCAGAACAGTCTCGTCAATATCCAAAATAATGGCGAGAGGTTTATCATAGCTTTTTTCAAGTGATTGTTTCAGCCTTAGATCCGCTAATGTATATGCCTGATAACACAGGGCTTTATACTCAGCTGCAAATTGTTGATAAAGTGTGGCATATAAGGCTGGATGTGCTCCATTAACTTGATGATTAACACTCGTTTTTTGAGATGTACCGCAGGCAGAAACAAAAGCAGCAAAAAACGTAACTGTGATAAAGAAATGTGTAATTTTTTTCATATTCATGTTTTGATGATGCGAAAATAAAAAAAGCCGGACGAAAATCCGACTTTTTTAGATAGTTTTCACAAAGACTTACTAGAGTGTAAAGTCCATTGCTTCGAGACGTTTATATTGATTGTAGCGCCATTTAGCATTTTCCTCAGCAATTTTTCCTAATTCAGCAGCATGAACAGGGAATGTTTTCTTCAAAGAAGAGAAACGCACTTCACTATTGATGTAGGTTTGGAATTTTGCCCAGTCGGGTTCTTTTGAATCAAATTGGAACGGATTCTTGCCTTCAGCTTCCAAAGCAGGGTTATAGCGGAATAACTGCCAGTAGCCTGATTCAACAGCCAGTTTTTCTTCAAACTGAGTTTTTCCCATACCTATTTTTAACCCATGGTTGATACATGGTGAGTATGCGATAATGATTGATGGACCAGGAAATGCTTCTGCTTCCTTCAGCGCTTTGAAGAATTGATTTTGATTCGCTCCCATAGCCACCTGAGCTACATAAATATATCCATAAGACATAATCATTGCGCCAAGGTCTTTTTTCTTCACCCTTTTTCCGGAAGTAGCAAATTTTGCAACAGCACCAACTGGTGTAGATTTTGAAGCCTGCCCACCGGTATTTGAATAAACTTCAGTATCCATTACCAATACATTGACATCTTCACCAGAAGCCAAAACATGGTCAAGGCCACCAAAGCCGATATCATAAGCCCAACCATCGCCACCGAAAATCCATTGTGATTTTTTCACAAAATATTGTTTCAGTTCCAAAAGTTCATTAGACAGGGCATCTTTTTTAGCTTCAAGCGCTTTTGTGAGTTTTTCTGAAGCGGCAACTGAAGCATCAGAGTTTGCCATTGATTCGATCCACTCAGTGAAAACAACTTTCCGGGCTTCATCTGATTCAGTTTTTAAGGCTTCCTGCAAACGTAAGCGAATACGATCGCGTAGTTTGTTGGTTGCAATTGACATACCATAACCATATTCAGCATTATCCTCAAACAATGAGTTAGCCCATGCCGGACCTTTTCCTTCAGCATTCGTGCAATAAGGAGTGCTTGGTGCAGAACCGCCATAAATAGAGGAGCAACCTGTTGCATTGGCAACCATCATTCTGTCGCCATAAAGCTGTGTAATTGTCTTGATATAAGGTGTTTCGCCGCAACCCGCACAAGCTCCTGAAAACTCGAACAGTGGCTGAGCAAACTGGCTATTTTTAACCGACTGGAACTTATCGACAATTTTATCTTTGTAAGTTACTTTATTTGCGAAATAATCCCATCGACCGATTTCAGGCTCTTGGGATTCCAACGACTTCATTATCAATGCCTTTTCTTTAGAAGGACAAACATCTTCACAGTTTCCGCAACCTGTACAATCAAGAGGACTAACCTGAATACGGAATTTTAGTGGAGCAAACTTACCCTTTGTTTCCTGATAGCTCGTGCCTTCAGGAGCGTTGGCCGCTTCTGTTTCATTCACAAGGAATGGACGAATTGCAGCGTGAGGGCAAACATATGAACACTGATTGCACTGAATACAATTTTCAGATTCCCACTCAGGAACATTTACAGCAATACCACGTTTTTCGTATTGTGTTGTTCCGGAAGGAAATGTGCCATCTTCTCTGTTGAGGAAGGCACTAACCGGCAAATCATCACCTTTCATGCTATTGATTGGCAATACGGCATTTTTAATGAAATCAGGCATGTCGCCAAGTTCCGGAGCTTGTTCTGAAGCTAGTTTCGCCCATTCAGCAGGTACATAAACTTTTTCAACTTCCCCACCCCGGTCAACAGCTGCATTATTCATCTTTACAATCATCTCACCCTTGTTGCCGTAGCTCTTCAGAATGAAACCTTTCATTTTTTCAACAGATTGTTCATAAGGAATAATCTCTGCAACTTTGAAGAAAGCTGATTGCATAATGGTGTTGGTACGGCCGCCAAGTCCAATTTCTTCAGCAATTTTTGTTGCGTTGATAATGTAGAAATTGATTTCTTTTTCGGCCAAAACCTTTTTGATGCTATTTGGAAGCTTGCTTTTTGTTTCCTCCTCATCCCAGATACTGTTCAGAAGGAAAGTACCTCCCTTTTTGATTCCTTTAAGCATATCATATTTTCCAAGATATGAAGGAACATGACATGCAACAAAATCAGGAGTACCAACAAGATAAGTAGAGCGAATCGGAAAATCTCCAAAACGCAGGTGTGATGTTGTAACACCACCCGATTTTTTTGAGTCATAAGCGAAATAAGCCTGAGCGTATTTGTCAGTAGTTTCGCCAATAATTTTGATAGAGTTTTTGTTAGCCCCAACTGTTCCGTCGGCACCTATGCCATAGAATTTTGCTTCATAAGTTCCTTTTGGTGCGATACTTATTTCTGGTAACAATGGTAAAGACAGGAATGTAACATCATCAACAATACCCACCGTGAAACCTGTTTTAGGCTCATTCATTTTAAGATTGTTATACACTGAAACAATCATTGCTGGGGTAGTATCTTTTGAACTCAATCCATAACGGCCACCAACAATAAGAGGCGCATCCGGACGACCATAAAAGATGTCTTTCACATCAAGTAATAAAGGTTCTCCGTTTGCTCCCGGTTCTTTGGTACGATCAAGAACAGCAATTCGTTTTACTGTTTTAGGAATCACATTCAGGAAATATTTTGGAGAGAATGGCCTGTAAAGGTGAACTGCAACAAGACCAACTTTTTCACCCTGAGCAGTAAGATGATCAATAGTTTCGCGAATAGCTTCTGTAACAGAACCCATTGCTATGATGATATGTTCTGCATCCGGCGCACCATAATATACAAAAGGATGATATTCTCTTCCTGTCATTTTTGCAATCTCTTGCATATAATGTTCAACAAGATCAGGAATTGGTTCGTAGAAACTATTTGCAGCTTCACGCGACTGGAAATAAATATCCGGATTTTGAGCTGTACCGCGGGTCACAGGATGATCTGGATTAAGAGCAGCATCACGGAAACGTTTCAAAGCTTCCCAATCAACCAAAGGTTTCAGATCGCTATCCTTGAAATATTCAACTTTCTGAATTTCATGCGAGGTACGGAAACCATCAAAGAAATGAAGGAAAGGTATACGCGATTTAATTGCAGCGAGATGAGCAATTGCTCCCAAATCCATAATTTCCTGAACGCTACCTGTAACAAGCATAGCAAAACCTGTTTGGCGAGCGCTCATTACGTCGCTGTGATCACCAAAGATCGAAAGAGCCTGAGCTGCAAGGCTACGGGCGCTTACATGGAAAACGCCAGGTAATAATTCACCGGCGATTTTATACATATTAGGTATCATCAACAATAAGCCTTGAGAAGCTGTAAATGTTGAAGTAAGAGCTCCGGCCTGAAGCGAACCATGAACTGCACCGGCAGCACCACCTTCTGATTGCATCTCTGCTACGTGAACCGTTTCTCCAAAAATATTCTTTCTTCCGTAAGAAGCCCATTCATCTACATATTCCGCCATTGTTGAAGATGGTGTAATAGGATAAATTGCCGCAACTTCGCTGAACATGTAAGCCACATGTGCTGCAGCATAGTTGCCGTCGCATGTGATAAAGTTCTTTTTCTGTGTCATATCGTATTTATTATTAAGCATTTGCTGACTATTTCAAAATGATCAAACTGGGTACAAAATTAACCAATATTAAAAAACGCATGACGTTTTCATATGCCGGTTTAGTCGTAAACCTCTAATTTATATTGATTATAGATTAGTTTGCATTCATAACCTTCATTGAAAAATACCTATTTTTACCCCTTCTTTTGATTCTATCAACGAAACATTCATCATTTAATACGTAACAATATGAATCTCAGCACAAAGTACCTTGGGTTAACCCTTAAAAATCCTATCATCGTTGGGGCCAGTAATCTGGTTACTGACCTTGAAATGTTAAAAAAACTGGAGGAAGCTGGAGCCTCCGCAATCGTTTACAAATCACTATTCGAAGAACAGATTCAACTTGAGAATCTGGAAATGCACCAAAGTTTAACTGAATATAGCGAACGTAATGCGGAAATGGTAAGTCTCTTTCCGGAAAGTGCATTCGAAGTTGGTCCTGAAGAGTTTCTGGCAAAATTTGCCGAAGCAAAAAAAGCACTTAACATTCCACTTATTGCCAGTTTGAATGCTGTTTATGATGAAACCTGGTATTCATACGCTAAAAAACTTGAGGAAGCTGGCGCCGATGCTATTGAAATTAATTTCTATGCGGTGCCGCTCGACTTTGATGTAGATGGAAGAGGAATTCTGAATGAAGAGCTGGATGTAATTGAAGGCATAAAAAAAACGGTATCAATTCCAGTAAGTGTAAAATTAAGTCCTTTCTACACCAATCAGCTGTATACCATTTCCGAAATGGATAAAAGAGGTGCTGATGGGTTTGTGCTTTTCAACAGGTTATTTCAGCCAGATATCAATATTGATACTGAAAAACATCACTTCCCCTATAACCTTAGTCACGAACAAGACAATCGGTTAGCTTTACGTTTCAGCGGATTGCTTTATGATAATATAGAAGCAGATATTTGCGCGAGCAATGGTGTTTTCAGTGGTGCTGATGCAATCAAAATGATTTTGGCAGGTGCAAACGCTGTTCAGGTTGTTAGTACCATTTATAAAAATGGTCCAAAACAAATTACACGTATGCTGGATGAAATTGAAGCATGGATGACAACCAAGCAATATACAAGTCTGGATGAGTTCCGTGGCAATCTTTCAAACAAGAAAACCAAAGATCCTTTCACCTACCGTAGAGCTCAATATGTAGATATTTTGATGAAATCGGACGAAATTTTTAAATCATATCCGATGTTATAGATTCAAAATAATTTACAAAACTGCTAACGATTATTGTGGCAGTTTTAAAAAAAAGACCAGCCTTTGATAAAGACTGGTCTTTTATATTTTATAACAAATTACTATTCAATAGTATAAGTTAAGTTCGTTGTGTTTACTGTAATCGTGTAACTGCCTGCTGCTGCCGGAGCAGGAATTGCAGGTGGATCGGTTGTAGCTTCGTCAGGACGATAAACCAAAGGCCCGCCAGTTGCAGTGCCTGTAGCATCAGTTCCATACATTGGTGCCCACTGACCTAAAGTTGTAATAAATTTCAGAAATCCACCACCAGGAAGATCGAGTGTTAGAGAGTAATTACCACCAGTACCATTCATTGGAATTGCATCTGTATTGCTCCAACCTGCAGGACTTCCATCGCCCAAAAGGTAAAGCTCAGGACTTGGCGATCCAATTGTATAGGTTAAAAGAGCAGTGTCAACAGTGATCAGATACTCTCCTGCTTCAGCTGGTGAAGGTATTGGTAAAGGATCAGTAACGGTCTCATCAGGACGATAAATAAGAATACCTCCGGTTGAAGTACCAGTTGCATCAGTACCCCATTGAGGAGCCCAAGCGCCTAATTTAGAGATAAATTTAATACCTTTTGCAGCCTGAAGATTTGCAACAATGGAATATACACTACCACCAACATGTGTTAAAGGAAGTGCATCTGTGTTGCTCCAACCTGCGTCAGTTGCATCGCCAAGAAGGTAAATAGGTTTAACCAGTACCACATCGGTATAAGGAGTAATAGCCAAAGTAAGCACATTAGAGATCAAGCTCTCATAACCTGTTTGACTGTTGATAAATGAAATTACTCTGAAATATACGTTATGTGATTCGCCTGTTGTGAGGTTTGCACCAAGCATCTTTTGATTCATTGCACCAACAGTAATAGAAAACGAGTTGGTTCCAGCACTCTGCAGTGTCAATGCATTGGCAAATGTATTATCGACAAAATCCATTTGAAGAATATACTTCGAATCGGAAAGGTTATCAAGGTTATACTTTGTTGCCGACCATTGAAAGTTGGTCATTTCATTCGCTATATCAGCTTCAGCGAGCACAAAAGCAGCTCCATCAGCAGGAAAAGTAATGGCAGGTTTGTCTGCCTGACTCATGTCCAGCACCGGATCCCGTTCTTCCTTCGAGCAGGAAAAAACCAGACTTAAGCCGGTGATGATTATTAAAAATAAGAAAAACCTTTTCATATATTTATTTCGTTTTGATCATTAATAATCTTTGTTTTGATTAAGATTTGGATTTGCACCAATGTCAGAAGACGGGATAGGGAAAATGTTGAGGTGATCAGATGTTGCTGTACCATCAGGGACATTACCTTTCCAGGGCCAATGATAGTTACCGGTGGTGAACTTACCAAAACGGATAAGGTCGGTACGACGATGGGCTTCCCAGTATAATTCCCTTCCACGTTCATCCAAAATGAAATCCAATGTAAGTTCGCTTGCACTAATATTGCCCATTTCATCACCATACGCACGGGTACGCAATGCATTCACATAGTTTAAAGCATCGGCCGCATTTCCACCTCCGTTACGAAGTACTGCTTCGGCATACATGAGGTAAACATCGGCTAAGCGGAACATTGGGAAATCGGTATCTACAAACTCCAAATCAGATCCTGAAGTGCCATCACGCTTAATATTTTTGAACTTTGTAACAGCCCAACCTTCAGTGAAAGTACCAATATCATTAATTTCAAGATTTTGGCCATCGGTAAAGAACATGGCACGTTTGTCGAAACTGCTGCGCACCATGGTATAGGTATAATCAGGAACACCTAATTTCAAGGTAATCATATAAGTTCCGGCATCAGCTACATTGATATCAGTTCCGCCGTACTCAAGAATTCCGTCAGGACCAGTATCGCCTAAATTGATATCCCAGCCATCATTAGCTCTGAATTTGATCTTGCCAACACTCAGATCAGCAAAAATCGACCACATTCCTGTTGAAGCATCATAGGTCATATTCTGGTCACTATCCCAGGCACCAGCAGTAGCGTCACCTATCAAGCCCCAATCAGTTTTAACAATAGTATAAGTTAAAGCTGGTAAATCGAGGTTGATTTTGTAATAACCTGCATCAGCCACAGCAATATCAGTACCACCCGGTTCCAATGTTCCATCAGCGCCTGTATCACCATAATTAACATCCCAAGCAGGTCCGTCGGTGAATTTGAAAGTTGTTCCGGCAGGAAAATAAAGATAGCCTTCATATTTCCCGTCAGATAACACTGAAGCAAGTACAGTTGTAGTATTAGTTGGATCCCATGATGGGTCCTGATATGAACCAGGAACATAAATAACGGGATACTCATTGACTGATTTTGGTGTTGGAGATACTTTCAATCCTTTTTCAGCATCAGGATAAAATTTTGTTACCAGATTCTTGGTGGTTCTGATACCACCCCAACCACCATTAACTCCATAATCGGCTGGAGTCATATCACCACCAACGGAGGCATGCACTATAAAAGTAGTTCCGCCATACGTTTTTGTGTTTAATCCGTCAAAAGTTATTGGGAAGATAATTTCGTCACACAGTTGGTTATCGGCTAAGAAGAGGTGCTCATAATTAGGCTCTAGAACATAACCTGCGTTGATTATCCTGCTGGTATAATCCACTACCTCAGCATATTTCTGAGTTCCGGTATAAACTTCAGCATTAAGATAAAGCTTAGAAAGCAACATCCATGCAGCAGCTTTATCGACTCTGCCATACTCATTGGAATTGGCAGCCATTAATAAAGGTTCAATTTCCAAAAGCTCACTTTCAACATAGCTGTACAAGTTTGCACGTAGAATTTGTTCAGGGAAGAAAGCTCCAACTTTATCGTTTTCAGTTACAAAAGGCACATTTCCAAACAGATCGAGTGCATGATAATAACTTAACGCACGAAGGAAGCGTGCTTCTGCACGAAACTCACTAATTTGTGTTCGCAAATCGCCTGTAACACCTCTGTCATTGAGTTTTTCATCAGTAGTTTCCCTGATAAACTCATTGGCAAGAGAAATCTGATAGAAAATACGATAGTACATTGCAGAAATGAAAACGTCACCTGATCCCCATGTATGACCATGAAAATCTTTGATGGTTTGGTCATTCCAGCCAATGACTGTTTCATCAGTAGTAAGTTGCTGATGATAGAAATAGCCTCTTAAGTATTGACCAAAACCTTCGTCAATACCACTGATATCGGCATCACCTGCAGGACCTGTTTGTCCTGATACGGCAAGGCCGGCATAAATTTTGGCTAAAAACTGCTTATAAGAAGCAGGATCAGAAAAAACCTGATCGGGTGTCAACTCTTCTTTATCGAGCGGCACAGTATCGAGATCTTTAACGCAGGAAGGAACCAAAAAAAGTAAGGTTGCAGCCAGCGCAAAAATGGATATGATTTTTTTCATATTGTTACTTTTTAAAGGTTAGAAGGAGAAATTGAGTCCAAGTACGAATGCTCTGGTGCGTGGATACATAAGATTATCAATACCACTGAAAATTTCAGGATCGATGCCGTTATATTTACTTATAACAAAGGCATTATTAACAGTTGCTGAAACTCTCAGATTAGTACCTTTTGCAATGATGTCATTGAAAGCATAACCTATAGTAATATTATCCATTTTGAAGAATGAAGCATCCTGAATGTAATAATCAGTCAAATACTGAGGAACTCCAAAACCGGCTTCGTTCACATTGGTAGTAACATTGGCAAGATATGGACCTTCAGGACGGAACAAACGTTCATAGGTGGAGTTGTTGGAACTAAAGTTGTCGTATACATAATTTCCAAACTGAGCTCTTCCTGCGAAAGAAAATTCCCAGTTCTTGTAATTGAATCTTGAATAAAGACCCAGGTAAATATCAGGAGCTGATTTTTTGTAATGATATCGGTCGTCATCAGTAATTTTTCCATCATCGTCTCTGTCAACATACATTCCTTCAATGGGTTTGCCATTAGGATCGTATACTTGTTCAAAAACAAAGAACGAATAAGTTGGATAACCAACACTGTGAATTTGAATCGTGTTACCAACACCTCCTGAGATACCTCCGGTGAATACACCTAAGTAGGTTGGGTCATCAGTAGCAGTCAATTTGGTAATTTCATTCTTATTAAAGGTAGCGTTGAAACCTATCTCCCACTGCATATCCTTTTTCACTATTGGCTTACCATTGATTGAGAATTCGACACCTTGATTCCTGAGGTCACCAACATTTGTTAAAAGATAGTTGGAGAGATTTGTTCCGGCAGGAATCGGAATAAAGTTGATAAGGTCTCTTGTTTCACGGGTATACACTTCGATAGAACCAAAAATCCGGTCACGATAAAAACCATAATCGATAGCAAGATTAAGGGTAGTTGTTTCTTCCCATTTGATGAGTGCATCATAACCTTCAGGACGTAATGTCTGGAAGAATACACCTCCAAACTGATAAGCTGCATTATTTTGTCCAAAAGTATACCGAGGCATATAAGGGTAGTCATTATCACTGATATTCTGTTGTCCGGTAACACCCCAGCCAACACGAACTTTAAGTTCGGAGAGATTTTCCATTTGTTTCATCCATGGTTCATCCATCATGCGCCATCCAAGAGCGGCTGAAGGAAATAAACCCCAGCGGTTATCAGGTGAGAAGCGTGAAGATCCGTCGTTACGAAGGGTAAAAGTCAACAGATACCTGTCGTTGAAAGCGTAATTAATACGGGTAAAGAATGAAACTAGATACGATTCAGTTGCGTAATCACTGCTGTCTTTTACTTTCTTCTGAAGGTAAACGGGACTACTCATATCATTTGTTGAATAACTTGACCCTTCACGGAAAAAGTGTTGCCATGAATAACCTCCCATGACATCAAAGCGACTCTTAATCTCAGGAATCTGTTTCTGATAGGTGAGTGTAAAGTCCAATACCTCATTCTTTTTATTTTGATCATAAACAGCATTTGTTCCGCCACCGTTCAGTTTATCATATTCGAAAGAAGCGATACCGGGAACAAAAATGTCTCCGTTGGTTTTGGAATGGTCCATACCCAGGTTAAGATTGGCTCGCAAATCGGGAAAGAAATGAAGCTTGTAATCAAACTGAGCATTTCCCAAAAAACGTGTTACATTGGCAAAATCTTCTCTCTGTTCAATCAAGGCCAATGGATTCTTTGTTCCTTGTGTCACAGGGTCGCCGCTAGTTTGAAGCCATGCCCAATATCCACCAAGTGTGTTTGTTTCGTCGTAAACAGGTTTTGTTGGATCCATCTGAATTGCAGATCCGATAGCACCTTCATTACCAAAACGTTGATTCACAAACATCCCTTTTCCAGAAAGGTTAACTTTGAGGTGATCATCAAAAAGCGTTGGATTCAGGTTTATTCCAACTGTTGTACGTTTCATGTTATCTGTTTTGAGAATACCATCAAAATCGGCATAACCTAAAGAAACGCGGTAAGGAAGACTTTGCAGTTGGCCACTCATGCTAATGTTGTGGTCCATACCAAACGAATTTTGGAAAATCTGCTCTTGCCAGTTTGTATTCTCAGTACCTAAAAGCGCAATAACATTAGGCTTATCGGCAAATTTATCATTTACCATTGCTCTGTAGGTATCGCCATCAAGCACTTCCCTCTTTCCCGGGGAGGTGAACAAGGAGAAACTTCCATTGTAATCAAACATAAAAGGACGACCTTCTTTAGCCGATCCTTTTTTTGTTGTAATAATGATAACACCATTAGAAGCTCTTGATCCATAAATGGCTGCCGCAGAGGCATCCTTTAGAACTGTAAAAGTTTCAATATCATTTGGGTTCAAGGTGCTCAAAGGGTTTCTTGTGCCTGAAATACCTTCACTATCAACTGGCACACCGTCGATTACATACAATGGGTCGTTGCTGGCCGACATGGAAGAACCACCGCGAATACGGATAGTAGCACCACTACCAGGGGCTCCGCTGTTACTGGTGATCTGTACACCTGCAGTTTTACCTGAGATGAGTTCAACTGGGTTAGTGATGGGCCCTTTGTTGAAGTCTTTCACGCTTACTGAAGTAACAGATCCTGTTGCATCGCCTTTACGGACCTGTCCGTAACCGATAACCACAATTTCGTTTAGATTTGTTACTGCAGGTTGCAAAGTAACATTCAGTGTTTGTTTCTGTGTAATCAGAAACTCTGTTGATTCATAGCCGATGAAAGAAAACACCAGAGTTGATCCCGAAGGAACATTCAAGCTGTAGTTACCATCGAAATCGCTGGTTGTTCCCATCGTTGTGTTTTTCACAGCAATGGTAACACCAGGCATTGAAAAACCATCTGAGGCATCAGTCACTTTTCCGGAAACGGCAACATCCTGGGCATACACATGCATACCCAAAGTCACCATTAGCGATAGTAACAACATCCTCATCAAAGATTTACTTCTCTTCATAGATGTAATTTGTAAAGGTTAAACATTGGTTAATAATGATTTAGTGATTAATACTTTTATAATTTATTGTGTTAAGTGACTTCTAAAAGGCTCCATAAAGAAACATTTTCACAAATTTAACACTTTATTAATAGAATGCAAAAAAAAAACTAAAACGCCCTGTATCTGCGGTTTTCAAAAATTGCAATCGTTTTAAATTGAAATCATTCTAAACTAGCTTGTTGATTTTTACTTTGAAATACTTCATAACAAAAGGCTAAAAAACGCTGCAATTATTTCTTGTATAAGCTTACCTTTGCTTAAAAAAGATGAGATATTTTAATCCCCTTATAATTGGCATTGTTCTGTTGCTCTCGCTCTTTGCCTGCAGCAACAAAAGCCCCAAAAATGAATCAACAAAAACAATGGTTCCGGAATGGTCGAAAGAAGTTATTTGGTATCAAATTTTTGTGGAAAGATTTCACAATGGAGACACTTCCAATGACCCTGGTTTAGTAAACATCGCTACTGCGTCTGATTTTGTTAAAGCCCCCAATGACTGGGAAATAACTCCCTGGACACAAGAGTGGTATAAAGAGGATGATTGGGCTAAAGATCTTCCGGGTGATTTTTATTCTCATCTTCAATTAAGACGTTATGGAGGTGATCTTCAGGGTGTTATGGATAAATTAGATCATCTGGTTGAACTTGGCATTACTGCTGTCTATTTTAACCCGTTGAATGATGCGCCTTCACTTCATAAGTATGATGCCCGTAATTATCATCATATTGATGTAAATTTTGGACCTGATCCGGCAGGTGACATGAAGATAATTGCAAACGAAGATCCTTCTGATCCATCCACATGGCAGTGGACTTCTGCTGATAAATTGTTCCTGCAGCTGATAGAGGCATTTCATTCAAAAGGGATTCGTGTGGTTCTTGATTATTCTTGGAATCATACCGGAGTGGAGTTTTGGGCATGGAAAGATCTTGTAAAAAACCAGCAAAACTCGCCTTATAAGGACTGGTACGAAATTATTTCGTTTGATGATCCCGAAACGCAAGAAAACGAATTCAGTTACAAAGGCTGGATCAATATTAGCAGTCTTCCGGAATTGAAAAAAGTTGATGCCCCCAAAGACCACCGTTCGGGTTTTCCTTATGAAGGAAATTTGAATGAGATCACCAAACAACACATTTTTGAAGTTACCAAACGTTGGCTGGCTCCTGATGGTGATAAAACAAAAGGGCTCGATGGCTTCAGGCTCGATGTTGCAGACCATGTTCCAATGGGCTTCTGGCGCGATTACATGAAATTTGTAAAAAACATCAATCCTGACGCCTACCTGGTGGGTGAAATCTGGTGGCAGGAGTATCCCGATGATCTCATGAATCCGGTACCATTTGTTGATGGTCAGGTTTTTGATGCCATCATGTTTTATCAGCTTTACCGGCCAGCGCGTTATTTCTTTGCTAAAACCAATTTTGAAATTACTGCCGATGAATTCAAAGATAGTTTAAACTATCAATGGAACAGACTTACTGATGACACCAAAAAAGCTATGATGAACACAGCTTCGACGCACGATACCCCTCGACTTTTATCCTCCTTTTACAATAGTGGAAAATACAAATTCAGAGCAAAACCCAGTGATGACGTCAACTACAAAACCGGTAAACCGGATGAGGAAACCTACAAGCGTGTGGAATTGTACCTGTTACACCAGTTTACGATTCCCGGTTCACCGCATATATGGAATGGAGAAGAATTAGGTATGTGGGGCTCAGATGACCCGGATTGCCGTAAACCATTGTGGTGGCCCGACATGAATTTTGAGCCAGAAAACAGAAATAATTTCCAGACAGGAACGCCAGATTATGATGAGGTCGGCTTCAATAGCAATTCTTTGGAATTTTATAAAAAGATCATTCAAGTTAGAAAAAACAATCCTGTTTTAAGCCATGGTGATATGGAGTTTCTTTTTGCTCAAGGCAAATCATTGGTTTACAAGCGTTTTGATGCAACAACCGAAATAATTGTTGCATTCAACCTTTCTGATTCAACCTTTAGCTACAAACTGCCCACTGATGGCACATATACTGATCTTTTGACTGGCAAAGGTTTTTCATCAACAATTGAACTTGAACCACTTTCGGGACATATCCTTTCATTACAAACAAAATAGCTTACATTTGAGCTATTAAAACACATTTTATGACAGACCGTTATATAGCAGGAACCATAAACGAATTAGTAATTGATCACCTTGAACTACACGGTGCTTACCTTACCGATGGGCAGGGTCAGCAGCTGTTACTCCCTGGAAAATGGATGCCGGAAAACAGTAAACCCGGTGATACTATTGAGGTATTTGTATATTTCGATTCTGATGACCGGCCAATAGCTACCACACTGAAACCCTATGCACAACTGAATGAAGTTGCATTTTTGGAAGTTGCCGACGTCAACAATACAGGCGCTTTTCTTGATTGGGGCCTTGACAAACAATTGCTTGTTCCATACCGTGAGCAGAAGGCAAAAATGATAAGTGGTAAAAAATACCTTGTCTATATATTTGCCGATCCTGAATCAGGACGCATAGCCGGTTCAGCCAAAGTTGAGCATTTCATTGATAAAGAACCTGCCACATATGTTGCTGGACAAGAAGTGGATATCATTCTTTGGGAAAAAACTGATCTGGGGTATAAAGCTATCATCGAAAACAAACACCAAGGCTTGTTGTATGAAAATGAAGTGTTTGAGCGTATGAGCCGTGGTCTGAAACGAAAAGCATATATTTCAAAGTTGCGAGAGGATGGAAAGATCGACCTCAGGCTCCAACCTTCAGGTTATGAAAAAGTTGATGGCCTCGCAGCAAAAATTCTTTATGAGCTAAAAAACAATAATGGATTTTTGCCACTAAACGACAAAAGTGATGCAGAAGAAGTGTACGATCTTTTGGAAATGAGTAAAAAAAACTTTAAAAAAGCTATCGGACTCCTATACAAAAACAAACAGATACACTTCACCGGTGATGGTATTCAATTGACAAAATAGTCATTTACAACGCTTTAATGTATTGAAAAAGCTGACAAAGGAAGTTTTGTCAGCTTTTTTTTATTTTCTAAAAATAAACTTGACAAGATTTCATTTTCAATATATCTTTGTGATATCATTTTAATATCATTTCAAATGGAAAAAACACATAATCCGGCATCAGGCTATATGGTTCTTGCCATAGTCTTGTTGTTAGTTTTAGGCAGTATCGCTGCTTTGGTAATATCAGCAAGTGGATGGCTTGCCATACCAATCGCAATCGGGGTTTTTCTGGCAATAGGTTTTGTTATCGTAAACCCCAATCAATCAATGGTTTTAGTGCTCTTCGGCAGATATGCCGGAACGATCAAAATGAATGGATTTTTTTGGATTAATCCGTTTTATGCGCGCAAAAAAGTATCATTAAGAGCTAACAACTTTAATGGTGACCCTATCAAGGTGAACGACAAAATTGGCAATCCGATCATGATTGGATTGGTTTTGGTTTGGCGTGTTTCCGACACTTTCAAAGCAGCTTTTGCTGTAAATGATTTTCATAATTTCGTTGTAGTTCAGAGTGAGGCTGCATTAAGAAAGCTGGCCGGGATGTATCCTTATGATAATTTTGATGATGAGCAGGCAGAGATTACTTTGCGGGCTGGTGGCGAAGAAGTAAACATTCAGCTTGAGAAGGAAATTGCAGAAAGATTGCACATGGCTGGTATTGAGGTAATTGAAGCCAGAATAAATTATATCGCTTATGCCCAGGAAATTGCACAGGCGATGTTAAAACGTCAGCAGGCTTCAGCCATTGTTTCAGCCCGTTTCAAAATTGTTGAAGGCGCTGTTGGAATGGTAGATATGGCACTTGATCAGCTTTCCAAAAAAGGAATCGTTGACCTTGATGAAGATAAGAAAGCTACAATGGTGAGCAACCTTATGGTTGTTTTATGTGGTGATAAAGAGGCGACTCCGGTTGTAAACGCAGGCACTTTACATCAATAAAACATGTCACAAAAAAAAGCATTTGCGTTACGTATCGATGCAGATAAACTTGCTGCTCTGGAAAAATGGGCTGCGGACGAGTTCCGCAGCACCAACGGGCAGATTGAGTGGATAATCGATAAAGCTTTGCGCGGTGCCGGGCGTTTAAAAGAAAAACAAGAACAAAAACCTCAAAATCCTTAATATGAAACCTCTTAAATATACCTGTCCAAAATGTCAGAGTCATCAATATGAAATTGGAAAAATGTACGTAACAGGCAGTTTCATTACTAAAATACTTGATATTCAAAACAATAAGTACACGACAGTGACCTGTAGCCGGTGTACTTACACCGAATTTTACAAGACCGATGCCAATATGCTTGGAAATGTATTTGATTTCTTTGTTGGATAATTGTTGCTTATATCCAGATCTCTTCTGAATGGTTCAAAGTAAAATCAATGTATCCAATGAAAATTTATACTGAACAACAAAAATTCAATCAAACCTGGCTTTGGTTGCTGCTTCTTTTCTCAGGCTTAGTTCCGGTCACAATTCTCGGCAGTGGTCTTTATATTCAACTTGTTAAAGGCGAGCAATTTGGAAACAATCCAATGAGCGATAGTGGGTTAATCATCACATTCATTCTTACATTATTACTGGGGATTGGCCTTGTTCTTTTATTTGCAACAAGCAGACTCACCACCAGAATCGATAAAGCTGGTATATATGTGAAGTTTTTCCCTTTTCATTGGAGAGAACATCACTATAGGTGGCAAGAAATAGAGCGTTATGAGGTAGTAAAATACCATCCTATCCGTGAATTTGGTGGCTGGGGAGTACGTTATGCAAGAAAAAGCAAAGCTTACAATGTGTCGGGTAATCAAGGACTTAGATTGTTTTTTAAAAAAGGAAATCAATTATTGATTGGCACGCAGCAGAGTAATAACCTAACAATATTCCTCGAAAAACTCAATCCGTTGGAAAAAGGATTACTCCCATCCCAGCAATGATGTGGCATCTAAAAGTTGATTGCCAGAAGCCGTTCTAACTGCATATTGAAATCCTGACCTTAGAGCATAAGCTCCGGTCTGACCCTCTTTGTTTGTTGCAATATAACCTATCTGCATACTTTTGTGGATATGGGTAGTTTCGGTAAGTCGCTGAATAGCCGCCTCACATGCTTGTTGAGGCGACATGCCATTTCGCATGAACTCGACGATAAGAAAGCTTCCGAGAGTTTTCATTACAACCTCGCCTTCACCAGTAGCTGTTGCTGCACCCACCTTATTATCAACAAATAATCCGGCTCCTATAATCGGCGAATCTCCTACCCTGCCAGGATGTTTAAACGCCATCCCACTGGTGGTACAGGCACCTGCAATATTTCCCTGATGATCTAAAGCAATCAACCCGATGGTATCATGATTCTCCCAATTTGCAGCAGGAGCATATCTGGCTCCAGATTTCTTCCAGTTATTCCAGGCTTCTTTTGCTTCAGGCGTTAATAGATTTGTTTTTTCAAAACCATGATCCAAAGCAAATTTCAGTGCTCCTGCACCTGTAAGCATCACATGTGGTGTTTTTTGCATTACCAGTCGTGCAACAGAAACCGGATGCATAATATGTTCCAGGCAAGCAACTGAACCGGCATTCCCATTGGAATCCATTATACATGCATCCAACGTTACATTACCAGAAGCATCAGGCAATCCTCCATAACCAACGCTACTCACCGCTGGATCAGCCTCAGAAACATTCACGCCTTTTTCACAGGCATCAACAGCATTACCACCATTTTGTAAAATATTCCAGGCAGCTTCATTTGCAGCAAGACCATGCTGCCATGTCGAGAGAATGAGTGCTCCTTTTAAAGTAGGCAGAGAAGCGTTCTTCGCAAAAACATGTGTTGCATAGCCATAACGACATCCTAATCCGGTAGCCATGGCGCCAAAAAAGGCCTGTATCAAAAACGTACGTCGGTTATTCATTCAAGTTTCTTTCAGGCAAAATTAAGAAAACAAATAAAAAAATCTCAGCAAATGTGTCTGATATCAGATTATTATTGAAGTTTGCAGGCCTTTCATTTCTTAAGCATCGTTACGTAAAATTCAAAATAGTATGAATACACAAAAATTGGAGCAGATTCTTTGGAGCAGTGTAGACAACAGGAAAATCTTTGGAGCTAGTATGTGCGTCAGCAAGGAGGACGAAACTTTTACAACCGCTTGCGGGAATATGCAAACCAATCCAAGTTATTTTATTGCCAGCATCACAAAACTCTATATCACAGCAATATTTCTGCAATGGAGAAGCAACGCAATTATTGATCTGGACGATCCCATTTGCAAGTACCTTTCAAAAGAAGTAACTGACAAATTGCATGTTCACAAAGGAAAAGATTACTCAGAACTAATAACAATCCGACACCTTCTTTCTCAAACCTCCGGTCTTCCCGACTATTTTGAAGACAAAATCAATGGCCAAAGTTTGCTCAACCGACTTACTCAAGGCGAAAATTTATCCTGGTCCTTCGATGACACAATCAAATGGACAAAGCAAATGAAGCCTCTTTTTGTTCCGGGGGCCAGAGGTAAAGCTCATTATTCCGACACCAACTTTCAGCTACTAGGCAAAATAATTGAAAATATCAGCAAGCAAAATTTGGAGGATTTACTCAACCAATTGATTTACAAAGAATTGAATCTTAAGAATACTTGGCTCTATCTCGACCCTAACGACCAACGTCCTACAAGTATTTATTTCAATTCCACCAAAATGAATGCTTCACATGCACTTGCCTCTTTCAAAGCCGATGGGGGTATTGTATCAACAGCCGCCGAAAACATGCTGTTTCTAAAAGCCTTTTTCGAAGGAAAATTTTTCCCGATACATTATTTCGAAGAAATGAAAAACTGGAACAGTGTTATGTTTCCGCTGCAATATGGACTTGGGATCATGAGGTTTAAGCTCCCTATGTTTTTTTCACCTTTTAAACCCTTACCTGAGTTTATTGGTCATTCCGGGCTTTCAGGAGCGTTTGCTTTCTATGTACCATCAAAAAAGGTCTATTTCACGGGAACCATCAACCAATTGGCATCACCTTCTACTTCTTTCAAATTGATGATCAAGCTTTTAAACAATCTTTGAGCTTGATTTTAATGCCTTTACGACTTTTTAAGAAAAGTATCGGGTCATTTTAAAAACAAATCTTCTATGAGGGGATTATTTGGATAATTTTGCAGGCCGTTTGCGCAAACATTAATAAATCCAACGTGAGATTAATACTGATAAGCTTATTTTTCGTTATATCACCCTTTGTTTTCAAAGCCCAAAACATTGGCTCAATAAATTTCGCTTCTGAAGAAACACTGGAAGTTGTAAGCTGGAATCTTGAATGGTTTCCGAAAAACGGACAAACTACTTTGCAATATGTGGCTTCCATCATACAAGAACTTGATGCGGATGTGATTGCATGTCAAGAGATTGGTGATATCAATTCATTTAATAGCCTTTTAAATCTTCTTGACAATTATTCAGGCTTTTATGCATCTTCATCAGATGGCTTGGCCTATATTTACAATAATAATCGTGTTGATATCAATGATTTCTACGAGATTTACACCAGCTCTTCCTATTCGAGTCCTTTTCCAAGGCGACCATTCGTAATGGATTTCAATTTTCAGAACAAACATTTTATTGTGATCAATAATCACTTAAAGTGTTGTGGAGATGGATATCTAAATCTTTCAGATGGCGGTGATGAAGAAACCCGGCGCCTGGAGGCTGTCAATCTCCTTAAATCATACATTGACACACAGTTTCAGCATCAAAACGTTTTTGTAGTCGGAGATTGGAACGACGAAATTACCGATCCATACCAACACAATGTATTTCGTAATGTATTGGATGACAAGGATAACTATCTTTTTAGTGATCTTGGTATTGCTTATGGAAATCCGGATAATTGGTCATATCCTAGTTGGCCTTCGCATCTTGATCACATTCTCATAACGAATGAGTTGTTCGCATCATTAGACAATGATGCGTCGGTAGTGGAGGCCATCAGAATAGATGAATTGCTTGGTGGTGGATGGGACGAATATGAAGAAAATGTTTCGGATCATCGGCCTGTTGCAATTAAACTTTTAATTCCAATTAATCTCGGCAATGAACCCCCTCAACTCATGCATACAAAATTAAATGTACACCCAAACCCATTCTCTTTTTATACTACAATTACTCTTCCTGCGTCTGATCAACCTGTTGAAATTGAAATAACAGACATATTTGGAAGAACAATGTTCAGGGGAAAAACCGAGGCAAATCAATTAACTTTCACTTGGCATCCATATGTAAATCCTTCGGGTATTTACTTTATCCGCCTTTTCATAAATGGACAAGAAAGGTGGTCTAACAAGCTGATTTACAAAAAATAACAATTTTCAGGAAGTGATGTTAAATAATCTTTATTTACAGCTTAATACCGATTTGAAGGTAATTGATTGAATAGTGATAAAACCGGATCAAGATACCAAACCAACTATTGAAACGGGGATAAGGATGTTTTTCACAAAAATAGCGCTGGATTCACCTATAAAATGATCTTTGCATAAGCACCGACAACATCATTAAATAAACATTAACTCTTGACTCTATCCCTTTGAACCATTAAACAACAAGAAGAATCCGAGGAATTTTTGCTTGATCTTATGGCGGGATTTAGGTATTTTTGTTTGGTTTTGTTAACACTAACTTGCAGCAAAAAGCATGAAAAAAAATCCTGTTATTAGTCATAAACCAATTGGTTTTCAATGGCCTGTAGAAAATCCCTTTATCTTTTGCGCACATCATTCCGACTTTTATCCAAAAGGTAACGGAAGTTTAGGACCTCAGGCATCTCTTGAAGGCAGGAATATTGGACAGGATTTTGATCCTGATTTACCATGGAGAATGTATCATGGTTACAACATACCCGGCTTTCCTGTTCACCCACATCGCGGATTCGAAACCGTAACAATTGTTACGAAAGGTATTGTGGATCATTCTGACTCACATGGTCAGGCGGGCCGTTATGGAGGTGGTGATGTGCAATGGATGACAGCAGGTTCAGGTCTTCAGCACAGCGAGATGTTTCCTTTGATTCAAACAGAACAAAGCAACGAAATGGAACTTTTTCAGGTATGGTTGAACCTACCTGCTTCCAAAAAAATGGCTGAACCTCATTTCAAAATGCTATGGGCCGAAGAAATTCCTTTACTGAAATTGCAGGATAAGGAAGGAAAAAACACTACAATTAAACTAATAGCCGGTAAATATCTTGATCAAAAAGCGCTTGAACCAGCACCGGATTCATGGGCTTCAAACCCTGATAATGAAGTAAATATCTGGTTGATTAAAATGGAAGCAGGTGCTGAATGGGAAATTCCTGTTTCAAATTATGAGGTAAACCGATGGTTATACTTTTACGAAGGTGCATCAATTCGAATCAACGAATTCAGCTTCAACAATAAAAACGCTTTTAAATTGGACACGTCCTCCATGGTCACGATCAGTTCAGTTGATAAGGACAGCTATTTTGTTCTGTTACAAGGCCAGCCTATCGGTGAACCGATAGCTCAATATGGTCCGTTTGTGATGAACACACAAAATGAATTAAGACAGGCATTTTACGATTACGAACGCACTCAATTTGGTGGATGGCCATGGCCACAAAAAGATATGGTTCATGGAACAACCAAAGGAAGGTTTGCAAAATTCAAAGATGGGACACTCATTGACAAAGGATAACATTCGCTCATTAACTTATTTTTCAACATATCAGAGGTTTTAAACAAAAGGCTTGAACATCAAAATCAGTAGTTTATGGCTATCCCAACTTCACGTACAAAAGAAGCAGGCTCCATTCACATTAACGATTCATTATGTAATGGATGTGGAACTTGTGTTGCAATTTGCAGCGATCAAAGTCTTGTGCTAAAAAACGAAAAGGCTTTTCCTTCCGAAAACCCATTTTTTGGATGTGTCGGATGCGGGCATTGCATGGCAATTTGCCCAACGGGTTCGATAACCATAAGTGGTAGAACACTAAATTCAAATGATTTCTTCGATTTACCCGACAAACATAACAATCCGGATTACAAGCAGTTAATGACACTTTTCGAAAGAAGAAGGAGTATCAGAAACTTCAAAGATAAAGCTGTTGAACCCGAAATTGCGCAGAAAATCCTTGCTGCAGCTCAAACTGCACCTATGGGATTGCCTCCATCAGACGTTCATGTAATGGTGCTCGATAGCCGCACGAAAACACGGGCTTTTGCAAAAGACTATTGCGAATTTCTTGAAGGATATAAGTGGTTTGTCTCCAATTGGTTTTTAGCACTCATGCGACCCTTTTGGGGGAGAAGCAATGACGAGATGTTCAGGGGATTTATTAAACCACTTTTCAAGGTGTATTCCGAAGGTTTTAAAAACAATCGAAACCTGGTTAATTATGATGCCCCTTTGGCCATGTATTTTTATGGATCACCCTTTACTGATCCGGCCGACCCACTCATTGCCGCAACCTACGCCATGTTAGCAGCCGAATCGCTCGGACTTGGCACGTGTATGCTTGGAGCTGTGCATCCAATGATTCAATACGGCAGCAAAGGCCGCCGTTTCAGAGAACAACACGGAATAAAATACCCAAGCCGGGAAGGACTATTCGTTGTTTTTGGCTATCCTGTATACACTTTCAAAAAAGGAATCAAACGAAGCTTTGCTGGTATAACATATAACTAATTCTATCAATCCATATCGGCTATTATGCTATAAAACACTTTTTATCAGCACATTATAAATCAATCGAATGACCAAACTGCTCAAAATAACAGCTGAAAATATTAAAAGTGAGCACATTTGTTGTGCCATATCCGACAAAAAGTGTGCTTCAGGTTATGAAGCAAAAAAAGAATGGATTAAAAATCAACTCAAAGATGGCTATGTTTTTAACAAGCTGGATGTAAGAGGAAAGGTTTTTATAGAATATGTTCCAGCCGAAAAGGCATGGCTACCGGTCGTTGCGCCGGGTTATATGATGATTAACTGTTTTTGGGTATCGGGACAGTACAAAGGGCAAGGCCATGGAAAGGAATTGCTTGAAGCCTGCCTTAAAGACGCACACAATTTGAATGGTATTGTAGCTGTCACGAGCGAAAAAAAACAACCGTTTCTTTCGGACAAAGGATTCTTTAAAAAACAAGGTTTCGTAAAATGCGATCAGGCAGCTCCATGGTTTGAGCTTTGGTACCTACCATTAAAAAGCGATGCTCCCACGCCCAAATTCAAAGATTGTGCCCGTAATGCAGTTTGCGACATTCCAAACGGACTAGCAGTTTATTATACCAACGCATGCCCGTTTACTGAATATTATGTCGAAGAGCTGAAACAAATCGCTATCAAAAAAGGATATCCCATTCACGTTGTTAAACTTGAGACACACGAACAAGCTCAAAATCATTTCGTTCCGCATACCATTTACAGTGTGTTTCTGAATGGAAAGTTTGTTACGCAACACATTCTTAATGAAAACTACTTCGATAAATTTATTCCAGCTATTCATTAAAACTTACGATAATGCACACGAAGTTAACTCCCTGGTTACTTGATGGCGATGTCTCAATTCAATATCAGGTACATCGTGATTTGCTTGCTATCGAACGCAGTGATTTGCAAAAGCGAATTGAAACCGAAGGCTGGGGAAAAGCTTTTCTTTCACAACAAAAAAGTGATGGCAACTGGGGTATGGGGTTCTATCAACCAAAATGGATTTCAACACATTACACTCTTCTCGACTTGAAATGTTTAGGCATTTTTCATGATATAACAGCTATCAAGGAAACACTTTTCAATCTCCTGAAAACCCAAAAAAGTGAAGATGGCGGTATCAATCCAGCAAGAACCATTCTACAGAGTGATGTATGTGTTAACGGAATGTTTCTAAATTACGCCTGTTATTTCAGAGTAGCACAATCGGAATTGATGTCAATTGTGGATTTTATACTCTCACAACAGTTGCCTGATGGCGGATTTAATTGTCGGCTAAACAGAAGTGGAGCTAAACACAGCTCAGTTCACAGCACGTTATCGATACTTGAAGGCATACATGAATATACTTCAAATGGCTATTCCTACCGTAAACCCGAATTACTGAAAGCCGCAAATGATTCAGAAGAATTCCTGCTTCGCCATAAGCTTTATCAATCTTGCAAAACAGGGAAAGTGATAGACAAAAAAATGTTGATGCTCTCATACCCATCAAGGTGGTATTATGATATCCTTCGGGCTTTGGATTATTTTCAACTTTCCAAACATCCATTTGACGAAAGGATGGTGCCAGCAATTGAAATCCTCCTCGCGAAAAGAAGAAATGACTCCACATGGCCACTCCAGGCAAAACACCCCGGGCTGACACATTTTGAAATGGAAAAAGCGGGGAAAGCCAGTCGCTGGAACACTTTGCGCGCAATGAGAGTTCTGAAGCATTTCAATATACCCTTAGCAGAAACTCTGTCCTAAAGAAATTTTTTACCTTTGAACAAATTAATTCATCTGATTGTTTAAAAAATAATAGCAAACTGAATTAACCAACACTCATTGATTATGAACAAGTTATTCAAAGAATTCTTCGAAAGTGAAAAAGCAGGCGGTTTAATTTTAATCGTTGCAACAATTATTTCTTTGATCATTTCAAACACCTCATTAGGAGCTGGTTATCTTGATTTCTGGCATACGAAAATAGGTAGCCATAGTTTAGGACATTGGATCAATGATGGATTGATGGCTATATTTTTTCTTTTAATAGGGCTTGAGCTGGAAAGAGAAATATACAAAGGTGAATTATCGAATATTAAAGATGCTTCTTTGCCCATATTTGCTGCTCTTGGTGGGATGCTCGTTCCTGCAGGACTTTTTCTTGTTTTTAACTATGGAACTGAAAACCAGGCTGGTGCAGGAATCCCAATGGCCACTGATATTGCTTTTGCTCTCGGTGTTCTTTCACTACTTGGCAACAGAGTTCCGGTTGCTCTTAAGATTTTCCTGACCGCCTTGGCTGTTATTGACGACTTGGGGGCAATTTTAATTATTGCCTTTTTCTATACCAAAACTTTACTTTTCACAAACCTCTTTATTGCTTTGGGGACATTCGCATTGTTATTGGTTTTAAACAGATTGAAAGTCAGAAATCTTTTAGTCTATCTTGCAGGCGGTATTGTTATGTGGTATTTCATGCTTAATTCAGGTGTTCATGCCACTATAACAGGCGTATTACTCGCTTTTGCAATCCCATTTGGTAAGGGTGATGAAAAGTCACCTTCTTATATTTTACAGCACATTTTGCATAAGCCAGTGGCTTTCATTATTCTACCACTTTTTGCATTGGCAAATACAGCCATAATCCTCAGTTCGGACATTGGGGAGGTACTTACGGAAAATTACAGTCTTGGTATAGCCACCGGTTTGATAGTTGGCAAGCCTTTAGGGGTTTTCTTCATGAGTTATCTTGCTGTCAGCCTGGGGATCAGTAAATTATCTAATGGACTCACCTGGAAGTCGATCTTCGGAGTTGGTTTGCTTGCCGGAATAGGTTTTACCATGTCGATTTTTATCACCTTACTGGCATTTGACAACGATTTGATTATTAACAATGCCAAACTTGTGATATTACTTGCATCACTTGTATCCGGAATACTTGGTTTTATTGTGTTAAAAATGACGCTGAAGAAAGAAGTTGAGCAATAAAAAAATAACTCTTAACCTAGTTCCCGTCAATTCCTTCAGCAGAAAACAGTCGTTGTTTCCTGCATTTTTATAATTTTGTGATTGGAAATACAACCAAATCAATTCTACAAGTTTGTAAATTGATTTGTTTTCTTAATTAGTAATGACAAAACAATTAAAATGCATACAATATTGAATTTCAAGTATTTAATTGCGCAAGCATTTATTGTTTTTTTGATTTTATTCATATCCGTTAACGTTTCAGGACAGCAAGACAGGGTCTTTGAAAGTTTTTGTGAACAAAGTCAGGCACAAGTGAAAAACCCAATTCGCCTACCCGATTCCGGAATCCAACCAATATGGAATGAAAAAGCACTTATGTTTAAGTTTGCCCCTTCCTTTACAACTGAAAACAAAAGCTGGATTATTCCACAACCTTCACAGTACCGCTTTACAGCTTTCTCTTTTAACAACCACCAAACATATAGCTTTACCGATTCGATTCCCAATGCATCTCTTTCACCCATCTGGAGCGAAATTCCAAACGGAGAAGTATATTTGAAAACAGAAGCAGTGAGTAAAGATAAACAAGATATCGTGTTGATTAATAAGCGTTTATTTTATAAAACCGCATCCTTTTGTCCGCCATACCCAGCTGCACAATACGGTTATTCCGAAGCATTTGACAAAGGGATGACTTTTATGTATCAGCAGCCACATATTCAGCAATGGTTTCATTCTGGCCGTCCTGATCATGAAAAACACACCCTTTATTGCTATTCAGCACTTGAAGTTGGCAGTGTAATAAATGCTATGGTACTTCACCACAAACATAATCCCAAAAACGACACATCACTGGTAATTGCTTGTAAGGCAGCAGACTACCTAATCAGCAATAGCGAAAGCAAAACTTCTCCCTTAAGTGGATTTCCTCAGGTGTATGAAGGAGACAGGCTCACAGCAGGAAAATTTTCAGGTGAGGTTTTGTTAACCGAACCAGCGGCAACTGGTCTTAGTTATCTTAATTTGTTTAGCATTACCGGTGATAGTGTTTACCTGAATGCTGCTCTTCAAATTGCAGAAACTTATCGTAAAACTCAACTCACTTCGGGCACCTGGTTTATCCGATTGAACAAAATGACCGGGCAACCCGCTTCCGAAGTATTGTGCATCCCTATTAAAATTGTCAACTTCTTACAAATTCTAACAGAAGAGCATCATTATCAAACATTTAAGCCAGTAATAGAAGCCGCCATCGGGTGGACATATGAAAATCCGGTTAAAACGTTTGATTGGACAGGCCAGTTTGAAGATGTTGAAGCTGTTGAGCCATATGAAAATCTTACAAAATATGAGGCTTCATGGTTTGCACAGTTTTTATTAAATCATCACAATGAGGACACGAATAATGTGCAACTGGCAAAGGCCTTGATTGATTTTTGTGAAGATCAATTTGTTGTTTGGGAACAGCCGGCCATGTATGATAATTGGAACAACAGCACCCAAAGCTGGCATGTGCCTGCTGTGCTCGAGCAATACCATTGTTATGTACCTATTGATGCTAGTGCGGTGCAAATGATTGACACATATTACCTGGCATATCAAAAAACAGGAGAATCCATTTATCGTGAAAAAGCATTAACGCTTGCAAACAGCCTGGTCAATACTCAGGAAAAAAGTGGTAAAATCCCAACGTTTTGGGCATCAGGCTTTAATGAATTTTGGAATAATTGCATGGTTAGCAGCTTGTTTATGCTTGATAAGTTGAGTAATCTGGAAAAATAACTTAAAATAAAGTATTGCAATAATCTTTTGTATATAATTGATTTCATGATACTTAAAAAGTATTCAGTCATTAAGCAAACCCTTCCGGAGTTATGCAAAACGGGCTTCTGGCCAACTTGAGTAAATAAAGCTTATCTTTGCAGCATCTTAAAAAAAGAAGAACGGCAAGTTGTAAGCCGCTACATAATAATCTTTCCTTTTGCCGGTGCAGAAAATGCAACGTCTTTTCCGGCCTCATTTTACACTCATTTTAATGTCTTTTAAAAATCTCAATCTGATTGAACCTGTCATGAAAGCCTTGACAGCCGAAGGATATACTATCCCAACACCCATTCAGAAACAATCTATTCCATTTGTATTGGAAGGACGCGATCTTCAGGGTTGCGCTCAAACAGGCACAGGCAAAACAGCCGCTTTTGCAATTCCAATTATTCAACTGCTTCAACAGCAAAAACAGCACAAAAATGCTATAAAAGTATTGGTACTCACGCCAACAAGGGAATTAGCAATCCAAATCGACGAAAGTTTCGCCGCATATGGTAAGTTCACTTCGATGCGACATACAGTCATTTTTGGTGGCGTATCTCAACTCCATCAAACCAATGCACTTCGACGCGGAATCGACGTGTTGACAGCTACTCCAGGTCGTTTGTTAGACCTTATCAATCAAGGCTTTATTGACCTGAGACAATTGGAAATCTTTGTTCTCGACGAAGCTGACCGTATGTTGGACATGGGCTTTATTCACGACGTGAAAAAAGTCATCGCCTATCTCCCAGCGAAACGACAAACCCTTTTCTTTTCGGCTACCATGCCACCAGAAATTCAGAAACTTGCTAAATCCTTGTTGGTTAACCCTGCCAAAGTTGAGGTAACCCCCCCTACGTCAACAGTTGATAAAATTGAACAAAGCCTTTATCACACTAACAAAAATGATAAGCCAAACCTTCTCCTACATTTGCTTGACGAGAATAAGATTCGTACTGCTTTAGTTTTTACGCGTACCAAACACGGAGCTGATAAGGTGGTGAAATATTTACTAAAAAATGATGTGGATGCTGCTGCTATTCATGGAAATAAAAGCCAAAACGCACGTCAACTCGCACTTAATAACTTTAAAAATGGGAAGTTACGTGTTTTAGTCGCCACTGATATTGCAGCCCGAGGAATTGACATTGATGAACTGACACACGTGTTCAATTACGACTTGCCGGAAGTGCCCGAAACTTATATCCACAGGATTGGACGTACAGGAAGAGCCGGTAATTCAGGAATCGCAATCGCCTTTTGTGATACAGAAGAAAGGGGCAATTTAAACGATATTCAAAAACTTATCGGCATAAAAGTCCCTGTAGTTGAAGCACATCCTTATCCGGCAATTTATGGTCTTCCAATCCCTAAACCTGCTCCGATTCAACGCAGCAGACCAGTTTACCGACAGGATAACCGTCCAAGAGCCCGAGTGGCACGATAGAAAAACAGGTGATTCTACCAGATTAGAAAAACCTTGCATTAGAGACCCGCAAACGATCAAAAGTTGTTTGCGGGTTTTTTTTTATAGCAAAAATTGAAAATTTGAAAATGATGACATTTAATTACAATTGGAAAAAATTGAAGTAATTTCGTTGCATTCAACGATAGGTAAAACTGATATTATGGAGAACCTGAAACCATTTCTAACTGCTGCAGAAATGAGCCATGTGTTAAAGCATGCACTGTCAATCCCCAATCTGATCAACGAAGATGATACAGCAATCATCTGGATTGATCTGACTTTTCTCAACAACAGGATCAAGCAACTTAAGCAGGCTTTTCCTTCGTCAACTACTCATACTATCGCATTGAAAGCTAACCCATTAACATCGATTCTACATAAAATGAAAGCACTGGATGTTGGAATTGAGGTAGCAAGTTTTCCAGAAATGTACATGGCAATGGCAGCAGGATTTGAACCTGAAAAAATCATCTTTGATTCACCTTCCAAAACAGTGTCAGAAATCGGGTTCGCTCTTAAAAATGGCATCCACTTAAATGCTGACTCCTTTACGGAACTCGAAAGAATTGATGAAATTTTAAAAATAAACTCCTCCAAAAGCATCATTGGTTTAAGAATTAATCCACAGGTTGGTAGCGGTTCAATAAAGACTACCAGTGTGGCAGGCGAAATTTCCAAGTTTGGAGTCCCTATTAGCACCAATCGCCATCAAATTAAAAAAGTTTTTGCTAAGTATAAATGGCTCAATGCTGTCCATGTTCATATAGGTTCACAAGGTTGTCCTGTTCCATTGCTCATTCAGGGAATCAAAACAGTTGTTGATCTGGTGAACGAAATAAACGTTGAACTCAAACAACAATCTTCAAATCAACTCATTACGGCCGTTGATATTGGAGGAGGTTTGCCTGTAACCTATCATCAGGATGATAAAGTTTTATCCATGCATGAATACAATCATTTGCTCAAAGCAGCGATTCCTGAACTTTTTAGTGGACAATTTCGAATTATCACTGAATTTGGAAGATATATCCATGCCAATGCCGGTTGGGTTTCTTCACGTGTTGAAGTAGTGAAACGGGAAAGTAATCACGCGATTGCAATGGTACATGTGGGTGCCGATATGCTACTGCGTGAATGCTACAATCCGCAAGACTGGCATCATGAGATTTCGGTTACTGACACTTTTGGCAATCTTAAAAATAATTCAGATAAAAATAATTACATGATAGCCGGACCTCTTTGTTTTTCGGGAGATGTGATCGCACGCGACCGGCAACTACCAGTTATTGAAGAGAATGATTTCATTTTAATTCACGATACGGGCGCTTATACCTTTAGCATGTGGTCGAGGTACAACAGCAGGCAAATGCCAAAAGTTATAGGATATTCAGATAATGGTGCTCATTTTGAAATACTAAAGGAACGTGAAAGTCTTCAGGATGTAGCAAATTTCTGGAGCTAAAGAATTGTTCCCGGCTAGTATACAATCACAAAATCGCGGGATTTAAGCTCTGCTTCGCGCGATTTAAGTTCTGCCCGATCGGTTTCATTGAGCCGGAAAGCGTTATCCTTTATTATTAAAAGTTTCATTCCCTGTTTGTTAAGTAGTTCCCAGGGAAATCTGTCGATAAGATTACCCTGTACATCAAGATCGGTAAGCGAAATCATTGCTGAAAGGTCAGGAAGGTTGATGATCCGGTTTTTACCCAATCCAACTCTTTGCAGTGTGGTACTTCGCGCTATCCAATCCGGAAAAGCAGGCAGTTTATTGTTGTGTACATACAGGTAGTTCAGGTTTGAAAGACCTGCCAGATTATCAGGTAGCTTTTCGATTTGATTGTAAGAAAGAAAAAGTCGATTTAAGGCCGCTAAGTTACCCAATCCTTCAGGAAGAATTTTCAATTTATTGTAATAGAAATCAACCTCCTTAAGTTTCGTAAGTTGGAGAATTTCTTCAGGAAACTGCTCAAAATCATTACCATAACAAATGATTTGTTCCAGTTTTTTTAGTTTGGCAAAAGAAGACGGTAACTGTTGAAGTTGATTTTTACCAAGGTTCAAATGTGTGACCGCTGCAAGGTCACCTATATTTTCAGGGACATTTTTAAGTTTATTGCCACCAAGTGAAATCTTACTAATTTTTGCCAGTCTTCTGATCGATTTTTTAGTAAGTTTTAGTTCGTTAAAATTAAGATTTAGCTCCTCAAGACTATCCATTTTTGAAATAAAGCATGGAATGCGAGTGATCTTATTATTCTCGAGATCAAGTATTTTCAGGTTTGGCAACTTACGAATACTGCGCGGAATCTTCTTTAATTTGTTACTATGAAGCGAGAGCACTTTAACAGATGGATTGTTCGAAAACCTGATTTTGCTGAAATGATTCTGATCGAGATGGATTTTTTCTAAACTATCGGATCTAAGCAATGAAGGAGGAAAATATTCAAGTTCGTTTTGTTGCAAGCGAATAATTTTTATACTTTTAAACCTCTCTAAATCAGGTAGCTGAATGATCTTCATTTTTTGACCATCCAACACCGTCAAGCTATCAGGATGGATTGAATCCAGCTGTTTCTTCCAGCTTTCCTGACGTTCGAGAGCTTCTGTTTCCATTACTTTAAGAAATGCCTGAAAAGAGGAGTCCTGTTGCAAACGTAACGATTGCTTAAGTTCCTGAGCCTGCAAGCCAGTTGATAGTATAAATACCCAAAAAATCAGTAATAAATAAAGTTGTATCCTTTTCATAATTTTTTCTCATAAAATCTAAAAACGATCTCAGATTAAGGCGGCAAAACCACAGCAGCTCATCAATTAATCCTAATTGGCAAAACTATCGCATAATTCTGATTGCTTTTGAAACAGAATCCTTAAGGCTTGCATACACTTCATGAGGGGCCCCTTTAGCATCAACATCTATCACCTGACCCCGTGAAGAATAATAATCAAGTACAGGTTCGGTGCGTTCTTCATGCTCCTGAAGTCGTGCAACAATAGATGCTGCACTACTATCGTAAGGCATGCTCGAAGCTGTTCGTGACCTGGCATCAAGTCGGCGTATAAGCTCAAAAACAGGTACTTTAAGATTGATAACACAGGAAACACCGGTTCCCTTCTTTTTCAATAAACCATCAAGAATGTATGCTTGTACCAAGGTTCGGGGATAACCTTTGAAAACATAACCCCTACCCGATCCATCCGTATTTTGTAATTTCTTTTCTATCAGGCGTATGACAATTTCATCGGGCACAAGAAGTCCTTTTTCGAGTAAGGGCGCAATCTGAGAAGCCAGACTACCATTATTTCTGACTTCTTCATTCAGTAATTCACCTGTTGAGATAATAATGAAATTGAAATCTTTTGCCAGCTGCGAAGCTTGAGTGGCCCTACCCGCTCCAGGAAAACCAAACATGATAACATTGGCAGGTCGTCGATTCAGTTCTTCTGTCAAATGTTTATTTATACGATTAAACACTTCCTCAGAAGTGCCCAATCCATTGATGCGAGTGAGAATTCCTGCATTTTCGTAAAACTCAAGCAAAGGAAAAGTTTTTCGGTGATACTCTTCAAGCCTTCGCTTAATTACTGTTTCATTGTCGTCACTCCTGTTTTGCTCCTTAGCCCGTTGAAGCAATCGTTTTGTACATTCTTCATCACTTACTTCAAGTATGAAAATCCGTGTGAGAGAGGTGTGAAGGCGCGTAAAAAGACCATCTAAAATATAGGCCTGCACATAGGTTCTTGGAAAACCATCGAAAAGCCACCCATCTGCATTGACTTCCGATGAGAGTGCATTTCCAATAATCTGAACAATGATTTCATCATCTACCAAACCTCCGGCTTCGATAATGGATTTGGCTTTCAACCCTAAATTTGTGCCGGTTTTGATTTCCTTCCGAAGTGCATCGCCGGTGGATAAATAATTCAAGTTATAGTTCGACATCAGTAGTTCAGACTGAGTGCCTTTACCCGCTCCAGGAGGTCCAAAAAGAATAAGATTAAGCATAGCTGTAAAATTTGTAATAAAGATACAATGATAATTCAGACCATTGAATATTTAACCGTGAGGGGCTTTTTAAAAAGCATAACTCAACCCCTACAGGCTGTATTAAATTACCTTCAAAATTGACCGTAACCTTATATCTTTTGAAGAAGCACCCACCATCACAACAAAAGTTCCGGGTTCAACAACTTTTTTTAGATTTATATCCAACATTTGCAATAATTCAGGTGTAATGCTGAACTTAATTTCTTTTGTTTCCCCCGGCAGTAAATGCACCCGCTGAAATCCTTTTAACTCAATTACCGGGCGTGAGACAGAAGCAAATTCATCCCTTATATAGAGCTGAACCACCTCATCCCCAGCACGTTCTCCACTATTTTTTAATTTGAAAGTGAGACTGACGCTGTCATTCGCAGTTATTGTTTCCCGATCAAAACGGATATCAGAATATAAAAACTCTGTGTAACTCAGTCCAAAACCAAAAGGAAATAAAGGTTGACCGGTAAGATTATAGTAATCATCGCCTCTTCCTGTTGGTTTATGGTTATAAACCAATGGTAGCTGGCCTTCAAAGACCGGAAATGTAATTGGCAAGCGTCCTGCCGGATTGTATTCACCAAAAAGCACTTCAGCAACTGCATCAC
The DNA here is from genome assembly GCA_964463695.1 of uncultured Lentimicrobiaceae bacterium. Classification (GTDB taxonomy): domain Bacteria; phylum Bacteroidota; class Bacteroidia; order Bacteroidales; family F082; genus JALNZU01. The sequence goes on from CAYXCZ010000001.1 coordinate 138,782, forward strand.
CGCCTGCCTCTCCCGGATACCAAACATCTAAAACAGCATCGGCTTTATCCAACCAGTTATGCATCGTAACAGCACTTCCCCCAACCAAAATCACTATTGTTGGGGTACCAGTCGCAGCCACTTCACGAATAAGTTCTTCCTGGCGGCCAGGCAAGTTAAGGTAAGCTCTGTCTTGAAATTCACCTTCTTCGATACCGGAAACAACTATTGCAACATCACTTTGTGAAGCCAATTTTGCAGCGTAAGCAATCGACTCCGTTGAAGTAACTTTTGCTCCAACATCCCATACCAACCTAAACCACGCATTGCCAACAGGTTCGCTGTACTCGATTTTTATTTTTACCGGCCTGCCCTTTTCAAAATAATATGGAACAGTTGTTAGTGATCTCCCTGTCAGAACCCTTTTATCGATAACCAACTGATCGTCAAGCCATAATTGATAACCATCATTGCCATCAATTCCAATGTTAATCGTTGCAGTTGAATCTACAGTGATGTATCCGTCCCACGCAACACTATAATATCCATATGTAATCTTTTCAGGGTCAGGAGAAAAAAGCGTCCATTGAAAATCAACAACCTGGTCGTTTCTAACAAAAACCGGCTCGCCTCTCCATTCAAGGTTGGAAAAATATTTTCCAATGAGGCCTAGAGACCTAATGCCATCTTCTTCATGCGAAAGACGCTCGGCAGGAACAGTTACGAAAGGTATTTCTTTGCGCAAGCAGCCCTCTGCATACCTTACATCTACTTCATTTCCAAGCAAGTAGCTAATACCTTGAAGGATGCTCCGTTTATTTATACCAGGACCACTATAACCACCCAATCTGGCTTCAACTGCATCTTGACCGATAACGGCAAGAGATGTTATTTTTCTGGAAACAGGTAATGTTTTCCCGTTATTTTTCAATAGAACAATAGATTCAAGGGCTGCTTTTTTTGCCAAATCCCTGTGGTGTGTATTGCCATTGATCGTTGTTGCGGCTTCAGGATCAACATAAGGGTTATCGAAAAGGCCAAGTTCAAACTTCAATCTTAAAACTCTTGCCACAGCAGAATCAATCGTGCTCTGAGGAATTGTATGATCATAAAAAGGAGGAGAAAAAAGTGTCTCATGATCGTAATTTGTCTGAAAAATCACATCTAATCCATTTTCAAGCGACTGAGAAGTGGCATCTGCGTAATCTTTAGCGGTAAAATGAAGCACGTTTGCTCCGCCTGTAGCTCCTGCATCAGAAATCACAAATCCTTTAAAGCCCCATTCCTCTTTTAGTAACTTATTGAGCAAATAGTTGTTAGCTGTTGAAGGTCGTCCATCATAAGAGTTATATGCAGTCATGATTGAGCGTGAACCTCCATTTTTTATACAAGCCTCAAAGGGAGGAAAATGAATTTCGCGCATATACCGTTCGCTCCAGTGAATAGGATAGCTATCCCGACCTCCGTCGCCAACATTTGCAACAAAATGTTTCGGAGTTGTTATCACATTCATCTGCTCCATTGCTGAAACAAAGGCAACTCCCATTGCAGAAGCTAGAAACGGATCTTCACCATAAGTTTCCTCGGTACGGCCCCAGCGCACATCATTTGCAATGTTCACAACAGGAGAAAGAATCTGACGAATGCCTCTCGACTTACTTTCATTTGCAATAGCTGTGGCAACCTCATGCATTAGTTTGGTATTCCATGTTGCCGCCAGAGCAATAGCCTGCGGAAAAGCTGTAGCACCTTCACGCACCAATCCATGCAGGGCTTCATCAAAAGGAATGATTGGAATACCTAACCGGGTTTCCTCTACAAAAAAACGTTGCATCTGATTGATTTTGACAGCAGTCTCATAAGCAGTAGCACCTGCTGCGTAATCAAGCATCTGACCTGAACCGTCGGGTTGACGGCCAACTGTATTCACTTGAAAACCAAAGATTCCTTGTTTAAATTTTTCCTTACCGGCATCAATGTCACCTGGGATCATAAAAAGTTGCCAGAATTTTTCCTTTGGAGTCATTTGTTTTATCAGGTCCTGAACCCGGGTTTCAACCGGAAGCGTAGGATCCTTGTAAGACTGTGCTATTGAGGCATTAGGTAACCATAATAAGACACTAAAAGCTACTGATTTTATGGCTGTTTGTAAAAAGTTTCGTTTCATCGTACTACAATTTCATCAACAAAAACCCAGGATCCTCCACCAGCTGAGGGATGCCAATCGAAAAGTTTTTTGGTCCCTGTAACATCAAATTGAACATACCTGTATGTTTTCCCGCTGGTGTTGAAAACGAAAAGATGATTTATTTCCCCCTTTTTCTGATTTCCAGACACTTCTTGTCTTTCAACAGATTCATAATGAACACCATCTACTGAAACAGCGCATGAAACCGATGAAGGGTGCAATATCCAGCTTTTTGGATCCCATAGGGTACTGATCTCAACAACCGATGACATCTCAGCTTTTTCAAGATCAATCACCAGGCTAAAATCTTTAGCTTCCCAACCTAACCAATGTACCTTAAAATCATTAGCTCCCCGAACACCATTTGTAAGATAAGCCAGATTTCCATCGCTATATTTTTGTGCAGGAGATGGTGAAGCTGTGACAGTTTTTCTAAATGCCTTATTTCCTTTAACTTGCACATCAATAAATCGTTTGGTTGAAGCATAATACTGCTCAGCGGTAAGCCCTGACTCGTTTAAAGCTGCACTTTTACTCACCTTGTTGGCTTGATAAAAGGACTCAAGAATAGTGATCATTTCTTCTACAGCAATAAATTCTCTATCAACCTCCCGATACCAACCTCTGTGACCAAACATGTCGGCTTTTCCAATTTCCATCATAGCATATTGAATAGGCATTCGTGCAGTTTTTACATGCAAAAGAAAATCAGGAAATTGGGCAACTGCTTTTTCAGCCTCGTCAAAATATGTGTTGTACAAATCCATGTTTTGAGCAGAAAGAAACGTATTCTGATGTAAAGTGGGTGGGCCATAAATATCGAGAAACTCTCCTGATTTTATAATTTCACGCTGCAATTGGTAGATATATTGTCGAATCCATGGACCAGCGGGACCATAAAATCCATCTGTAAACTGCTCTGTAAGCTTTTCAACAGGAGCATTGGGATTCCATAAAAGCTTTGCAAGTAAAAACGATTTCAACTCCGACATCTCATGTCCAACACCCGTATTCGATTGCTGAAAATGCTCCTTAACATTATTATTTACAAAGAGTTGAATGTTAGGCTGTAAAGTGTGTAAGTTTGGGAAAGGACTTATGCTATGGGCGAAATCAACAGTATAATCCCAAAGGTAAATATGATTGCTGATTTTTCCCCAATCCTCCAAATCCTTCAAAAAGGGAGCACTCCTTTCATCTGCTTCAATTGCCTGACCGCGGTTAAGTTCAATTGTGCAAAGCATAACTTGCACATTGTCATTAGGTTTCGTGACTTTTGGTGCTTGTCTGCTATACTGGTATGCAAGAGTAGAAATTATTTTATCTGGAAAATCTTCTGCAATTTTATTTACAAATCGAATAATAGGTCCCGAAGCACTGCCTTCTTCTTGAATTATCGAACTACATTTTTCACAATGACAAAATGAAAAATTGTCATCCTGACTTACAGACCAAAACTTTTTATCAGGTTGAAGTGCCATTTCTGTCCTCAATTTCTCTTTCACAATCTGTAACAAATCTGGGTTTGACAAACACAGTTGGTCGATTATTCGTTTCCCGTTCAAATAGGCATAGTATTCAGGATGTGATTCAAAATACTCAGTCCATGGTATCAATTTTTGAAATGTATGAACATAATATCCTTTCGCAAACATGTCTTCAATGATATGAAGCCTGTGAAAATCCCTGTAATCTTCATCTTCAGAAAACCTACCATGCACATTTCTATATGTATTTGGAGAATGTCCGCTAATTCTAAGATGTGGTATTTCAATATGTTGTGTTTTAGGGTAGCCAATATAATCCGGACTATAATATTGAACTCCCAAATAGTTCTCAAGGAGTTCGCTTACGGCAAAAACACATCCTCTACCTGAGCCGCCTTTTATAACCAGTTGATTGTCTATGGTTTCGATAGTGTAGTCATCAGCAAAAGGGATAGAGGCGTTCTTTGAAATTTGAATCGAAAATTCTGAATCACCTGATTTACCATATGTAACAGGTAACTCGCAGCCTGCTATCATTATCATGTGCTTATTCAAAAAAGATGCTGCGCGAATTTCTTCCTGAGATGCATTTACAGGTAAAATGATATGAAATTTTGGAGCCCCATCGGTAACAAGCAGTAAAGGTCTTCCCTTAAAATTGCATGATCCCAAAGCAACTATTAAAAGAAGTATTATGAGTAGTTTTTTCATTTAGCTAGGTTTTAGCTGTTTATAAATCGAGTCTGAAAAACTTTGATTCATAGGGTTCAAAATTCATATTCCCGTTCTCAATAGTTTGACCTGTCACATCAACCTGAGTTAAGTTTAACATTTTTCCACTTAATTTATTTATCAATTCAAGACTGGAGTTTATACCAGCAATTTCTCTCAAATGAAACCTGACAGATGTTCCTTCTTGTGATGGTATAGCACTGATAAGTAATATGTTATCAGCCCATCCTTCTATCCATGAGCTCTCAAAGATGGCATCACCTTTGCCTCCTCCAGGCAAAACCCTGCTGAGAAACGGGATGCTGTTTTCCCATCCAAACCGAACTGCATTTTTCACTTCCTTATCACCAATGCTGGTTAGAGAATACGTCCAATTATGACCGCCATGCTGGTCGGCGTTAAAATTGGTTACCCAGTAATTATTCATTGGCCAGCCAAAAATGTGGGTACTTTCAGGTGTTGCGCCTGCAACATACCTTCCTGTATTTATTCCTCCAAACTGCATTAGCGGTGCTTCTTTGGAAGTTAAAATCACTTGTTCGGCATCATTTGACAAGCGGGCGTAGTGTTGAACTGTGTTCCAATCGTTGGATGACCCGGGAATCTGATCAATACCAGCTCTAATCTCACCTCCCTGAACATCAAAAGAAAGTTGACCGTTTTCCAATAAAAGTGGAAGCGAAACATAAATTCCTTCCGGATTGGTCTCAAGTTTTTTCTCAATAAAGTAAACAAAATCAATACGTTTTGTAGTATTAAAAATACGTATTGATGCTTCAAATGCTCCAGCTTTAGTGGCAGCATTTGTATTACCCCTGCATCGGATTGTATTCCAAATTTCACCTTCCTCATAGCCATCAAACCAAGCAGAATCAAGGGTTACGCGATCAAAGCTATCCAATTTTCGATTCTCCATCTGCTCACGGTTATCGAGTGTTTCATAGATAAATTCACCTAACATCCAAGGCGATGACTTATCAACCAATTCCTTGTTTAGAGTTTTGTCCCAAAGTGAAGAAACGGCTGCACGATTCGGATCAATTTCTACTCTATACCATTGATTTTCAAATATAAAGCTATTATTCTTTTCAACTTTGGGTAAAGCAGAGGAAATGGACTTATCAGTCCTGATGATAAACTTTTTATATCCAAAAGCAGGTATTTCATCAACCCAGATAGCCCAGTAAGTCCCATCAGAATGATGCTCAAGAGGCTGGGTTTTTGCATGTTTTCCATCAAGGCCTGTAATAGAAAACCATGTATATCTCGGCAGGATCTGATGATCAATATAAGCCACAAAATACCCGCTTCGTCTCCAGTTCAAGGTGTTAAACACTATAACAGATGGTTCCTTTTCACGATTGAAATAGCTCTGGAGCAGTCCCATCGTTTCTTCATTCAGCATTTTGGCGCGCCGGCTTGCCTCCCATGCATACGACTCTTTTATAGAGCGCTGTTCCATTGTGTAGGTATGAAAAGGTTCGCGTACGCTCGCATGATAACCAACCGTATGCTCTGTATAAAAAAGCAATGCCGAATTGGCGCTTTCAATACGATCGGCAATCTTCACCGGAAGTTTGCTGCCATGCATTGCCACCATTGATAATCCGGCAGTTGCAGCAATGAGGTCAGCTTGAGCAGTACGAGTGGCAGCTACTTCACGTGCCGAGGCGCCGAAACCATCTGTCCACCAATCGGGCCAGGCACCTCTTATCACTTGAAAATCATCACCATGCCTTTTCTCCATCTCCTCGAAAAAAGCTGTTGTTGTTGCCGTTCTTAGCTTCGGCCAGCTGTATTTGTCATTCCACGTTCTTATCATTTTGCTTGCCTGGGTTGAAGGCGGCGAATTATCAGTAAGGTAACCTGAATGTTGAATGGAAATTAAATCATACTCATATCCTTTTGCTTCAAGATTAACAAGATAGGAAAGCAACTCTTCTTCGAAAACGTTAAAATCACCTGTATGTATCTTAAAATTTGTATTTCCGGTCATGTAATGCTCTGCCCGATAAGCAAGCATTCGTTTCCCCGAAGGAGATTCCCACCAAAAAAGTGTTGGTTTATCAAAACAGATCAAGGCCCTGTGACCATGTGTTCCCATGTTCAGGTAACACACACCCAGATCATGATAATAATCATTCAAACACCAGGCGATTCCATTCACATCGTTTTGCATGGCTGTTTTTACCTGTAATCCAGCTGCTTTGAAGTTTTTTATCGGCTGCAAAGAAGCAGCTAACACTTGCTCATCAGGCAGTTCATCAAAATTGAAATACATTCCAGTGATTTCTATCCGCCCCTCATCAACTCTCTTTTTTAGACGGTCAATTTGTGTTTGAGGCCTCGATCTCAAAAACTCATCTACGGCCCATGAGGCTTCACATGTCCAGCGAAATTTGGCTTCCTCCGGAAAATTATCCGTCATATCACAGTAATCCAGAGCATAATCAATGAACCGCAGGTGTTCAGCGAGAATATCCGTTTGCGATCGGGTATATCCGATATCCGTATGCGAATGTTGAACAAAATTTACTCTCCATTTTCTTACCTGATTCATTTCCAACTGCCCAACCCATTTCTTATCATCAAGTTCAATTCTGTAATTAACTGTATGACTATCAGTTACACTGGGAATATGAACTTTCACATAGTTATAGCCAAAGGCAACCGGAGTCTCAACCAATAATTCATCATCGATGAAAACTCTTGCATGTGTAGATTTACCAAAATATAGAATTCCTGCAACTCCCAACTGGTAACTCTTATCATCTTTATCAACCAATGCTGGCAAGGTTTTGAAATTAAGGCCATTTTTCAATGGCAACGAAAAAATCATAAACCAGGAAGTATTGTTTGAATTACTACCTGTTGATTTGATATTCAGCGATTTACCTTCAACTAAATATGTTGCAGGCAGAGTCAGATACATAAAACCAAAACGATCACCGTACTGATCAATCATATCTTTTCTAAAAAATAACGACGCACCTTCGCTATCATTCAGCATCCATTCATTTGAACCATCTGCCCAAAAGGTGAAATGTTTATCGTTATTTATTTCGATTTCAAAGCTTGCCAAGCCGGGAGAAGAACCTATACCAGAAAGCCACACAAAAGTAACATATTCTGTTTCAATACCTTTCGGAAGGATTTCTGTTTCCCATTCCATATTTGATGTACCATTATCTGCACGAATCAGCATGCCATTTTTTGCAACGGAAATGCTGGAATAATAGGAATAATCGGGACCTGAAATCTTGGTTTCAAATCCATTTATGTAGGTAGTATTTTGATCGGTGGGAATTTGTGCGAAAATACAAGTCGCAACCATCAACTGAAGAACAAAAAGAGTAACCAATTTCATGCCTGTAATCCCTTTAAAATTAGAGATGTTTTTTCGAATTATGCAAATATACGAAATGTAATACACCGTTCCGAAGGCCTTAAAATGAAAATGAGTTGATTAACCAAAGCTAATCAACTCATTCAAAATAAATCTGTTAGGAAATACTATTTCACGATTAGTTTTTTTCGATAATGTTTCTCACCACTTACTAATTCAACAAAATAGACACCTGATTTTAGTTTTGATTCAGTTGCTGAAACTATTTCTCCAGAGCTAACGCTGGTTCTGATCCATTTCTGCATATCTTTCCCTTGATTGTCAAAAACAGTAATTGCTACCTCACTCATATTTTGAAGTAAAGTTATACTAAACGATCCGGAGGATGGATTAGGCGAAATATCAAAAACTGTATTTTCATTTTCAGCAATTCCAACCGTATTTATATCAATTGACATGGCAAAGATGTCATCAGCACAGGAAGCGCTGTTGGCTGTCAGGCTGACGTTGTAAGTTCCATCTGCAGTGAACGTGTGCATGGGGTGAGTTTCTGTGGATGAAGTCCCATCACCAAAATCCCAGGTGTAGGATGATGCATTCTGGGATGTATTAGCAAATGTAACTGTGTTTCCTGTAATTACATGAGTGAATCCTGCAATAGCATCCGGGTTAATAGTAACATAATTACTTTTTGTCACAACAACATCACCATTAATTGTAAGAGCAACCGTTTTAGGACCTACACTTGTGTATTTAACCATATGAGGACCTTGATTTGCAGCTGTTTGGGGAACAGCACCATTTCCAAAATTCCAATTCCACGAAGTAGCTCCAGTTGAATTATCGGTAAAAATTACATCTTGTTGGACACACGCTTCTGTCACATTCGCACCAAAATCAGCAATAGCTGTCACTTCAGGAGTATATGTAAACTGCATGTTAATATAATTGGTTTGGTTAGGTGGTGTAAGTACAAATGGCTCAGTACCTTTTGCAAAATCAATGGAATACAGAGGTCCCTGAGCATGTTTGTCAGTAAACTCAATTCTGAGGGTATAGTTGCCATCTGGCACAATGTTGCCATTCAAATCCGTACAATCCCATTCAATTGTATGTGTCTGATGGCTATTTATAGTTGAACCTGTGATTGCATCAACAACATTGTAGTTTGATGAGGCCCTCCATGTGTAAAGATATTGCTTCCTCTGATTGGCCATTGCCTTGCTGGTCTTTACAAAAACTCCATCCTTTTCAATCCAAATAGCCAGCACATGTTTTGGGGCGTAGTTTCCACCTGCTGAAACAGTTTTTACTGTGAAGCTAACCGTTCCAGCAGTAGCACCATTTTTGGATGTTTGCTTCTTTTCGGTAAATGAACTAAAAACTAAGCTGACAATAACGATGAAGGCAGAGATCGTTGTGTAAAAAAGTGTTTTTTTTGACATGTAAAATTCAATTTTGTAGGTAATTTTAAGAACCGCTGCGGTATAAAAAAATCAGCGGCCAAAAGTATAATAATTATTGATCTATTTGTACTATTTATCAATAAGTTAATTATTGTGCAAAAGTGTTATAAAACAAAAGTGATGGTTTACAGCATTTTCTGTTCTTTTGCGCCATCAACAACAATTTTTGCTGCTCTTGCTGAAGCACCTTCACCACCAAGTTTTTTCTTAAGAAGCGAATATTCTGCATTTAAGGATTGTTGCTTTTCGCTATTAAACAATAGTAGCCCTAATTCCTTCTTGAGGCGCTCTTCAGTGAAATCGTTTTGAATGAGCTCAGTTACAACTTCACGATCCATGATAAGATTAACGAGAGAAATATATCGGATGTGAACGATGCGTCGGGCTATTTCATAGGAAATCCAATTTGCCTTATAGCAAACCACTTCAGGCACATTGAAAAGTGCTGTTTCAAGCGTTGCTGTTCCTGAAGTCACCAACGCGGCTATAGCATGTTGAAGGAGAGCATAGGTCTGATTCTGAACAATTGCAACTTTTTGGTGTCCGGTAATTTTTTTATACATTGACAAATCTGAAGAAGGTGCGGCTGCAATTACAAACTGATGATCAGGAAACAGGGGAATCATCATGAGCATTCCCTTCAGCATGCGGTTGATTTCCTGCTTACGACTTCCAGGCAACAAAGCAACAATAGGTCGATCATCCAGTTGATTTTCAGTCCTAAACGTTTTTAAAGGTTGTTGAAATCCCGAAATTGCATCTAATAATGGGTGACCAACAAAATCAACTTCCATTTGATATTTTTGATAAAAATCTTTCTCAAAAGGAAGTATAACCATCATTTTATCAACAACTCGCCGAATGATCCTGACTCTGCCTTTTTTCCATGCCCAAACTTGCGGTGAGATATAATAATGAACTTTAATTCCATGCTGATGTGCAAATTCGGCAATGCGCAAATTAAATCCGGGATAATCAATTAAAACGAGGACATCAGGTTTAAATTCCAGGATATCTTTCTTGCAAAAACGCATATTATCAAGGATTGTCCTCAAGTTAAAAAGCACTTCGATAAAACCCATAAAAGCCAAATCACGGTAGTGCTTGATAATAGTTGCTCCTTCGTTTTGCATCAATTCACCTCCCCATGCCCTGATTTCGGCATGTTCATCCAACTCTTTGATCTCCTTTATTAGGATTGAGCCGTGCAGGTCGCCCGATGCTTCACCGGCTATGATATAATATTTCATTTTATATCCGTCATTTAATCACTATTTTATGAAAAGGAAAACTGCAAAAACGACAATAAAAATAGTAAGGAGCAACCCTCTTCCAGTTTTATCTTGTTTTCGGTTTACCATAAAATACCTGAATATAAATAGATTAGGTATTAAAGCAATTAAAAAAGGTGTTCTTGGATTCTTCAACCAAACCGGAATAACTTCCATCATATCGATGATAACACCCATAAGAAAATACAGCAGGGAAGTTGTAACGAATCCAATAATGATGCCTGTTATGAGATGATCCTTTTGAAAAAATTTACGCATAACGCTAAATATTAGTTTTGCTTACAATTGAATTCTTGATATTACCGGATTTAAACTTCATAAGCTAAGGTTCAAGTTTTAAAGATTCCAATTGCGGATATGATCAATTGATGAATAAGCTGTTAGGTCAAACTGCACAGGTACAACTGAAACATAATTATTCTCCAATGCCCAAACGTCTGAATCTTCGGTTCTGTCATCATTTTCAAATTTACCTGTAAGCCAGTGATATTCAGCACCCCTTGGATCATGACGTGAGTCGAATTCTTCCGCCCAACGCGCCTTAGCCTGCCTGCAGACCTTGATGCCACGGATGCTTTCACTTTGTATCTTTGGCAAATTCACATTTAAACAAACACCCGGAGTCAACCCATTTTTTAATGTTGCTTGTGCAATTGTCAAAATAAAAGGCTCAAGGTGACTAAAATCAGCATGTGAACTATAATCATCCAAACTGAAACCAATTGCAGGAATACCATCAATACATGCTTCGATAACAGCAGCCATCGTGCCGGAATAAATAACATTGATGGAGGCATTGGAACCATGATTAATTCCGGAAACCAGTAAGTCAGGCTTCCCCTTTATGACCACTTGTTCGCCAAGTTTTACGCAATCTACAGGTGTGCCATTACATATATACTCTTCATAATCAGATTCTTTAATAACTGTCTTAAGTCGAAGCGGTGTTTTAATTGTTATAGCATGGCCCATTCCCGACATTGGCTGCTCACTCGAAACAACCACTACGCGTCCAATTTTTCGCATTATTTCAATTAATTGACGAATGCCTGGTGCGAAATATCCGTCATCGTTGGTAATCAGTATTGTTGGTTTCACTTTATTCGTTTTGGTTCTCGTTTTGAACATCAAGATTTGTAACCCCTGCAGAAATTATAAACTTCATTACCTCGGTTGATGAAGCATCGATTGGCCTCACGTTTTCAGCAGGAACAATAAACAAGTTGCCCGACCAAGCGTAGGAGTGCGGCAAATATACGGCAACCTTTTGTCCCTCTATACCAAGAAAACTTAAATCTTTATTGGTAATAAACCCAATTTTCTCAAGGTCAAAACCCTTGCCAATTTTAACCATCACGGGTTCGTTAAAACGTTTTTTCTGACCAACAAATGCCGAAACAAGGTCTTTTACAGAAGTGTAAATAATTTTGATGAGCGGTGCTTTTGCAAAAAGATGATCAAAATAAATAATAAATGGCTTAAAAAGAATTGTCGATCCCATCAGTCCGATCAAAGTGATTGAAATGAGCAAAACAACGATACCAAGCCCCGGTATATGCCTTTTCAGAATTTGATCCAGATAGCCAATCAAAAGGCCATCAATAAACTCAAAAATAGTTATAACACCCCAGATTGTCATGGTAATAGGAGCGATATAAAGAAGACCTTGTAAAAAATAATTCAAGAATTTTTTTAATATCTGTCGCATAAATCTCATTTTTGTTGACTGGGGTAAGCACTCAGGTTTTTATCATTGGAAACGAACTTTTTAAGTTCAAGATAAAGGCGATGCGTGGGTAATCCCATCACATTGTAAAACGACCCTTTGACACTTTCTATTGCAATATACCCAATCCATTCCTGAATTCCGTATGCGCCTGCTTTATCAAAAGGCTGATATTTAGCTACATAACTTTGAATTTCATCAGCCTCTAGTTCGCCAAATTTCACATCAGATGATTCACTAAAAACACAAATTTGTTCCTTGCTCCGTAAGCATACGCCCGTAACCACCTTGTGTGTTTGGCCTGATAATAAACTCAACATAGCACAGGCTTCTTCGGAATTGGCTGGTTTATTAAGAATTGTATCCCCAATAATCACTACTGTATCAGCTGTTATTAGCAAGAAGTTGTCAGGGAGTTCATTCTCATCAAAAGCCTTTGCTTTCTTTTCACTTAAAAAAGGTGCTACGGCTTCCAAAGGCATGGTATCAGGAAAAGACTCATCCACATCTTTTGTAATTAACGTAAAGTTAACGTCCATTCCTTCAAGAAGTTGCTGCCTCCTTGGAGATTTTGATGCCAAAACCAGATGATAATCCTTTAAAAAGTCTTTTTGCATTTTATTGAAAATATAACTCAACTAACTTATAATCTGTATTTTAAAAATGATATGTTGAAACTTATCATTTCAAATACCAGCTAAATTAAGCGTGAAGCAACAAAGATAGGTTTATATGCAATATAGAACAGTCTCAAGCCGGGATGAAACAAAACTGCTAATGGCAAAAAATACAATTCGTGTTAGACAAATATTTGATCTTAAGTTCTATAATTTGTCAGATGATGAATCATTTAAATTGACCTTATTCCATGTACTCAAATCTAAAAATTGTTCTCTCCTTGAAAATTTCTCCGGTATCGAGCAATGTTGAAGGGAAGTGAGGATGGTTCGGACTGTCGGCAAAATGTTGTGTTTCAAAACATAGGGCACTATGCTTAAAATACTGCTGTTCTTTGTTTCTTTTAAGGCTTCCGTCCAGAAAATTCCCGGAATACACCTGAATACCAGGTTGTGAAGTATATACTTTCATCATCCGGCCAGTTGGCTCATGATAAAACACTGCTGCAGGAATTTCATCGCTATTCGGATTCTGAACAACAAAGCAGTGATCCAATTCGAATTCGGAAGGAATGTTTCGATCGCTTAGCAAAACAGGTTTTTGAAAATCGAGTGAAGTGTCACTGCATTCAACTAATCTTCCAGTAGGTAACATATGCTCATCAAGTTCAACACTCTGATGTGCATTCACTTGCAGCTGATGATCTGAAATGGTATCACGGAAACCTCCCAGATTGAAATAAGCATGATTTGTTAGGTTAAGATGAGTTGGAGCATCAGCAACTGCTTCGTATTCAATAGTAAAAGAATTATTATCATGTATCACATATGTAGACCTTACCGTAAGATTCCCCGGATAATTCTCTTCTCCATGAGGACTTAAGTAGCTTAAATGGATACGAATTTCGTTGTCTTTCTTGTCAATTTCATAGTCCCAGAGACGGGTATGAAATCCTGTATCTCCTCCGTGCAAATGACAGTAATCATCATGCATCTTTAACTTATACACTTCATTTTTTACGGATAAATTGCCATAAGCAATCCTGCCTGCGTAACGACCAATTAAGGCTCCAAAATATGGGTGAGGTTTTAGGTAATCCACAAGCGAATCAAAACCTGCCGATATTTCACCCAGTAGCTGGTGGCGATCAGGCACTTTCAACGATGTGATAATTCCGCCATAATTTGTTATGCTGATTTGCATCCCTTTTTCGCATTCAACCTGAAATAACATTACCTCCCGACCATCAGGAAGAAATCCAAAAGAAAGTGTAGTTACACGCATTCTGAAAACTCAATTAACAATTAATGAAATCCTTTAAGGACAACTGATTTACGACATGCAAAGATGAAGATATTAAACTGAAATTTTATCACATTCTGACAAAAAAAAGTCTAACAAACTAGTCATTAATGGAATAAAAGCGATCAAAATTAAGGAAGATGACTCAAGAATCTTAAAAACACTTTACAAAAAGGCAATGGATAGTATACCACTAATCATCAATAACTTAATAAGGTTCGAGATACGGTGAAACTGTTCTTTTTCATTTGCCATAACGAGCAGAATCAGGATTGTTATAAGAAGAGCGTCAGAAACAAAAAGAGCATAAAAGGCAAAATCATATCCTTTAAAAATTAATACATACTGCCATAATCCTATTAGAATCAACACCATAGAACTTAATCCTAACGCTAGATTCTTGGCTGTAGTTACTCCGGCGACAACCGGAAAGGTTTTGCAACCAAAACGGGCATCCCCTTTAATGTCTTCAATATCCTTAACAATCTCCCGTAGCATACTGCTTAAAAAAGAGAAAAGAGTGTAGGCCATCAGCATACCGGTGATGGTAGGAAAAGATAGTGAGGCCTCTGTGAATAAAACAGGGTTTGTTGTAAAATGAAAAAATTCCATTAACCAAACAATCACCAATGCCATCGATGTTGAAAAAGAAATGACAATATTACCAACCAAACTCATTTGCTTATATCGCTTGGAATAAAACCATAGCAGACCTGTCATAGCAATGATGATAAGGGTTAACCTCCAGCTTTTTACTGCAAAACCCAAATAAACAGCACAAATCCCCACCAAAATATTCAGCAGCCAATAGAAATTATTCGCTTGAGCAAAACTTATTTTACTCCCAACTAATACCCTATCAGGCTTATTAACTCTATCTATTTCAGAATCTACAATATCATTTATAACATACCCTCCAGCTGCAATTAAAACAAATGAAAGAACCAGTGCTGAAAATAACAATATAGATGTAATCGCTTCAGGATGAATATTTTGTAATTCGGGAATCACAATAAAGTAACGCACCAGAATCATTGTCAAAGCAATGATAACCAGATTTGGCCAACGAATAAGTTTTAGATATACCATAAAATTGTTTTACCAATGATGTCCGGCGTCGGTCATCCATTTCCCCTGAACTTTCAAAACCTGCTCAATGATATCACGTACACATCCATGACCTCCTCTGTAATGACTGATATAAATGCTGATACGCTTTATCTCCTCCGATGCGTCAGCAGGGCAGGCAGGCACCCCAGCTACTTGCATTGAAAGATAATCCGGAATATCATCTCCCATGTACACAACTTCTTCATTTTGAATACCTTTATCCTGAAGATACTGGGTAAAAACACGCAACTTATCGCTTACTCCCAAATAAACATCTGTAATGTTTAACGCTTCGAAACGCTTTTGCATACTTGGGGAGAATCCACCTGAAATAACAGCAACATTGTAGCCGAGTTTTCTTATCAGTTGAAGTGCATATCCGTCTTTCACATTTGCTGTACGCAACGGCTCCCCGTCGTTATTGATAACGATTATACCTTCGGTCATAACTCCATCATAATCAAATACAAAGGTTGTTATTTTATGTAGTTTTGATTTGTAATTACTCATGTATATTTCGATTATATTTAGTTAAAATATAGGCTGAAAAGTTATTATACACCTCCTGTAATTCAGGGAAAGCAGTCAGCAATTCAAGATGTTGGTTAATAGTCCCCTGATCATTCCGGCGGGCCGGACCTGTTTGAGCCTGCTCAGGTGATAAATTTATGGCCTTCATTGCTGTCTCAATCATTAATGGTTTCAAGTAATCAATTGATAAACCATCTTTAACAAGTATCTGATCTGCCATTAGATACAACGCATTAGTGAAATTATTTACAAAAACAGCTGCTAAGTGCAGACGCTGACGTTGTTCATCATTAATAGTCACCACAGTTGATGAAAGTTTCTCTGCCAGGTCACGCAATAAAGTCAGGTCACCAACATCGTTACTTTGGATAAAAACCGGGATGGAATTGAACTCAGGCTGTCGTTCAAAAGAAAATGTTTGCAAAGGATAAAAAATACCAGTTCTGGTAAAGAATTTTGCAAGAACGACACTGTCTTTCATTCCTGAGGTATGCACTACAATACCTTTGACGAATGGCATTTGCGATGCCACTTCTTCGATGACATCATCACTGACGGCTAGAATGTATAAATCGGCGTTGGGGTTAATTTGTTTAAAATCAGTAACAGCTTTTGATTGAAATTTTTCGGAGAGTTGATTCACTTTTTCGAATGACCTTCCAACTACCTCCAAAATATTTATCCCTTTATTTTTCAGTGCATTACCCAGGTTCCAGGAAACCCGGCCTGTACCAATTAGAATTACATTCGTTATTTTTGAAATATGCACCCCGATAATTTTTGCACGAAAATACATCTTTTGGCCCTAAACAGCTACTGATTCGCAAGGGTATCAAACAAAAAAGCTGACTCTTCCATTTATTTTTATAATTCAACATATTAAGTTGAACCGAATAAAATGAAAGAATCAGCTTTACTATTTAAGTCTCAGCAATTACAACTTCCTGATTTTGATATTTTTATACCAAACATCATCACCATGATCCTGTAATCCGATAAATCCTGCCTGAGCAACGTTGGCCCAATCAGGGTTATATTGTGGAAACTTACTTTTAGCGACCATTTCATTCCATTCAGGTGTCCAGAGGTGATATTCAACCACTTTCTCACCATTCAGCCAATGTTCGACCAATCCTTTATAGATGAGCAATTTTGCTTGATTCCACTCGCCCACAGGTTTCACTTTGTCAGCAGCAACGCCAATCATATCATACAAAGCACCGGCACTATGAACGCCATTACGGCCATCGGGATGTTTTGTATTATCTAAAACCTGCATTTCAGGCGCTGTTTGCCAGATGGTTTTATCAGGTAATTCCTGAGCTAGATATAGGATTCCGCTGTTTCCACCTTCAGAGATTTTCCATTCCAGAGACAGCTCAAAATTTTGAAACTTTTCATCAAAGATGATATCGCCACCTTCGAGTGAACCTGCTTCGCCCCTGCCCGAGCCAATACATTGAAGTGTTCCGTTTTCGATTTTCCAGCCTGTCGGGAAATGATCTTTTCCATAACCTCGCCATTTACCTGGAGTAGTTCCATCGAACATCAACATCCAGCCGGCAGCAGCATCTTCAGCTGATAAGCCATTATCAACAACTACTTCGGCTTTAGCTTCAGCCTTGTCGTCACTGGTTTTTTTTTCGGCATTAACACAGGAAACTACTGCCAGGGCTAATAGTGAAAAGAGAATGATTTTTTTCATAATAAATATTTATTTAATTGATTTTGAATTAATTAAAGAGCGTTTTTATAACGACCAGCCTTCGCGGTAGGTGTGTTTAATGTATTCTTCCGCTGCTTGTTTAGCATTGATGGTTTCATGTTGTGTGTCGAAATGCGGATGCCCGTCGATGACTTCAAATTTGTCGCTTTTTACAACTCTGATCTCATCACCTTCACTGATGTTCGTAAATTCCATCTTTTCGCCATCCCATTGTAATTCGCGTTTAAGATCTTGTAATCTGACAGCAACAACACCCATCACAACCATTTCATTCATTGGTCCGGAATAGCCAAAATGAGAGCTCGCCTCAACCCTGCTTTCAGGACTTTCTTTACAGGCTCTTACCCAATCCATTTCATGGCCAACAGTTACTCTGCGCATCTCAGGTGCAGGTCGTTTGTAATCCTTATCATAATCTAACGGCAACAAGAAAGGATCTTTTCCATAACATCCTGTCATTATTTTCCCTTTGTCTCCAATTAAAAGACATCCGCCATTAGGATCGCGTCCCATAACTTCGCCATCAGGTAATTCTTCCGGACGTGGAGGCAACAATCCTCCATCCCACCAGGTTACATTAAGTTCGGGCATATTAATACCTCTATAGCTGTCACGTTTTGGGAACACATACTTAACAACTTCAGCCAATGGTGGTGACTCAGTATTGAACTGTGATGAAGTACCCTGAACACTGGTAGGGTATTTCAGGTTGAGTGACATGAAAATCGGATCCATGATATGACATGCCATATCGCCTAATGCACCTGTTCCAAAATCCCACCATCCACGCCAGTTCCAGGGAGTATAAATCGGATTGTAAGGTCTTTCTTTAGCTGGTCCTAAGAACAAATCCCAGTCAAGTGTCGAAGGTACCGGCATGGTTTCTTTTGGCCGTTCCAAACCCTGAGGCCAGATAGGTCGGTTTGTCCAGGCATGCGCTTCTTTTACTTCTCCGATAGCGCCATTCCACACCCACTCACAAACCTGACGAATACCTTCGCCAGAATTGCCCTGATTACCCATTTGTGTTGCAACCTTATATCTCTTTGCAATTTCAGTCATTTGACGTGATTCCCAAACAGAATGTGTCAGTGGTTTTTCACAATATACATGTTTGCCCATTTTCATAGCGTTGATACTAATGATAGCATGGGTATGATCTGGTGTTCCAACTACCACAGCATCAATCGATTTACCAAGTTCTTCAAACATTTTACGCCAGTCGTAATACTTTTTAGCATCAGGAAACTCACTTAAAATTCTTTTTGAGTATTTCCAGTCAACATCACATAAGCCGATGATGTTTTCGCTGCTGACGGCACGAATGACACCGCCTCCGCGACCACCTATTCCTACCCCAACGATATTTAGCTTATCGCTGGGAGCCCGATGTCCCAGTCCAGAGATTACATTGCTGGGCAAGATGATGAAACCTGCAGCAGTCATTGCTGTTGTTCGCAAAAACGACCTGCGATCCATTCCATTGTTTGTTGTCGTATTTTCTTCCATTATTTATTGGGTATTATGGTTAAAAAAGATGTCGTTGTATGTATTTTAAACTTTTCTCAGCACAATAAAGTGGTGTTCCTTCATCATATTGCTCCTGCTCAACGAACACACGTTCGAGGCCGGCTTGTCCTGCTTTTTCAAGAAGCGATCTAAAATCAATCCTTCCGTTACCGACGATGCAGCTCTTACCGTTGGACCCCAAATCTTTCAGGTGCCAGGTTGAAAACCTTCCCGGATGACGCTCAAAATAACGATAAGGATCTTGCCCTGCTTTGATGATCCAATATATATCTAATTGAAATGAAACAAGTTGAGGATCTGTTGACTCTAAAAGTATATCATAAGGCAACTTCCCTTCCAATAGCCTGAATTCAAAATCATGGTTGTGATAACCAAAACGGATTCCATGTTTTAGGCACTGTTCACCAATTTTATTCATTTCATCAGCTGTCCTGCGAAAATCATCAAGAGACCCTTCTGCCCGACCCATCATTGATGGCAGAATTAAAAAACTCAATCCTGCCTCAGCAGCCTTTTCTGCATAAAAGGAAGCATTCTCAGCTGTAATTCCAGTATGACTGCTGTGAATACTGATGTTTAGATCACTGCAATAACGACTGAAATCCTTGACTTCCTGCCCGTAAAACTTCCCATCAAACCCAAAAGTTTCGATACTCTTGTAACCAAATTTACTTAAAGAGTTAAGCGTGCCATTCAAATCCTTTTGAACATCATCCCTTAAGGTCCACAATTGAATTCCGGCGTCTTTTTGCAAAGTTGTTGCGCCAAAAGATTGCTTCTGAGAAGCCATCGTTACCATAAAAGTCCCAGAGAGAAGTGGAATCGTTTTTAAAAAATCGCGTCTTGATTGCATGATGATGAATTTAATAAATACTCACTATAATTGTATATGTTGTTGATTTTCATTACTTTCAATTGCTGCTTCAATAACTTTTATTACTAAAAGGGCGTCTTCCTGACTTACCTCGTGTGGGGTTTTATGTTTCAAAGCTTCATAAACCCCATCATAGAATTTCATATAATTGCCATTAAGGGTAGGAAATTTTTTCGCTCTTGAAGGATCATAATGAGGCGAAAACATTATACCATGCATATTCGCAGGTTCTTTACCTATGATTTTGGAATCAGGTAAAACCCCTCTTTTCAATCGTGATTCCTGAACATCAAGTCCGTATTTAATATATGAACCTTCCGTTCCATGGATTAAAAACCGTGGACCAGGCGATTTGACGAAGACTCCGGCTTTTAATGTAACCATCCTTTCGCGGTAAATCAATCTCAAATCGAAGCCATCGTTGGATTTACTTTCCGGGCGCTGGCGAAACAAAAGACAATGAACCATATCCGGCTTGCCAAATAGATGAATAGCCTGATCGATCAGATGTGGCCCCAGGTCAAATAAAGTTCCGCCAGCGGACTGATCGGTATATCGCCATTCGGCCCTCGAAACTGTGGGACTAAAACGGTCGAACCGGGATTCGAAATCGTGGACACTACCAAGATAACCATCTCGAATCAATTGCTTTACTGTTAAAAAATCCCCATCCCATCTGCGGTTATGATAAGGAAAAAACTGTTGCTTTGTTTTTTTGCTCTCCTCGATTAAAAGCAATATATCCGATGAGGTGAGTGCAACAGGCTTTTCAATTACAACATCTTTACCAGCCTGCATAGCTTCAATTGCCTGACTGACATGAAGGTTATGAGGTGTGCAAAGCACGACTAAATCAATTGCAGGATCGTTAATTACATCTTCATAACGAGGAAAAACTAATGTTTTTGGATATTTTTGTTGAGCTTCATCACCCTTGCTTACAATAGAATAAAGCTCAAAACCAGGATGTTGCTGAATGTATGGCGTATGAAAGACCTTACCCGACAGACCAAAACCTACAACAGCAGCATTAAAACGCTGCCTATCAAGTTGCTTGCTATCGTGTTGGGCTTTTTTCATTATTCAACTATCATGTGATTTCTTCGTTAGTGGCATCCCAATGTGTTTTGCGCCCCTGATGATATGAAATGGTTCCCATATGAGCTGTAATAGCTTCCTCAAAAGCCTGATCAATATTGCAACTTGGTTGTGTTCCATTGTTTTGACGGATACAATTCAGCCATTCACGCAAGTGCAGGTGCGTTGTATCCATAGCTTTTCCATCACGATAGGTGTAAAGCAACCCTCTTCCGGCAAAATATTTTTCGGTAGGGGTTGTAATTGCATCCACGTTGCCTTGTCCGGGCACGTAAGAATAGATTGGTTTAAAAGGCTCGAGAAGTCCTTTGTCAATCTGGTCTTTGTATTTTGTTGATCTCGGATCGAGGTAAACGGTTAGATTTTCATCAAGTTCGAGCCATGCATCGTGGCCCATCATTGCTTTGCCCCTGTTCTTTTCACTACTTAAGGTAGCGCTGTACAATAAAGTTAAATCTCTTTTTGGGTACTCGAAAGCCATATTCAAAACATCGGGCACAGTTCGTCCATCTTTATAAAAATAAATTCCTCCCGATGCCATAGCTGATGCTGGGATTCCAAGTCCAAGAATTTGATTGATCGCATCAAATTCATGTGTAAAAAGGTCACCACTCAAGCCTGTACTATAATCCCACCAACATCTCCAGCGAAAAAACCGTTCCAGACTAAATGGATACCAGGGTGCTGGGCCAATAAATTGTTTCCAATCGATGGTTTGTTCATTTGCCTCAGGATCAATATCATAAACCCATGCCCCATTAGGATCATTGCGATTTGTACAAACTTCTATCAATGAAATCTTGCCAATTACATCTTTTTCGATCATCGATTTGGCAACCTGATAGCTTTCTGTTTGTCTTCCCTGATGTCCAAGTTGAAAAACTATACCAGTCTCTTTGACCACTTTTCTTACTTCAAATGTTTCTTCTACCGTCCATGAAAGCGGCTTTTCGCAATACACATGCTTGCCATGCTTTGCAGCGGCTATAGCCACAGGCACATGTAAATGATCAGGAGTAGCAACAATTACTGCATCAACATCGGGTGATTCAACCAATTCCTGATATGTAAGATACCTCTTTGGTGCTTCACTCATTTGACCTGACTCGCCATTACGAAACATGTTTGCCCCTGTTCGGATTGCCCGTTGAGCATTTTTCTCAAAAACATCACAGACAGCAGTTATTTGAATCCGCAGATCATCCTGATTTCTAAACTCCCGAAGATATTGCGCCCAAAAAACATCCGAGCTACCTTTTTTCTCCCAGTCGTCAATTCGATCAGGGTGAACAAAACCAAGGGCTTTCATCAGATAACCGCCTCTGCCACCACAACCTACAACTCCAATGCGTAAAACAGGACCATCAACCAAGGCTGGGACACCCGTTATGGCTTTAAAATCAAGCTCAGGTAAAACGTTTTCTTTTCTGCTGATTTTTTCCTGCTGCTGTTTTAAAAGACCATATCCTATAACTCCCAATACTGGAATTGCAGCAAGACCAGCAATCATATCGCGGCGGGTTACGCCTCTTTTTTCATTATTTTGTTCGGAGCTCATTCGTGATTTCTCTTTTTTGAACTGATAAGTCGTTCTATTCCAATAAAATAATCTGTAGGCTGAAAATAAATTACAGCTAATGCAAACAACTCTACAATGGTCTTATTGACGATAAAGTAACTCCCATCTGAAGGGAAAAGGTAAGTAATACCCGGAAATGCAGGATGTGACAAATAATAAAGCGCCAACAAAAACATTCCTCCTAATGCAGCAAAGCGACTCCATAATCCAAGCACAAGCGAAAAACCAATCAAAGTTAATCCCCAGGCATTCAAAGTATCAGTAAATTGGAGCAAAGTTGCATCGCCAGCCAGGTATCTGAAGAAACCATTAAACCAACCTCCTGAATCAAGCAGGAAAGCTCTGGAAGTCCATTCAGGATTGAGTACTTTTACCATCCCTTCATAAAGGAAGTGCCAACCAACGACGATTCGCAATAAGGCGATTGCTATCAATGAGTGCTTGCTGTTATTCATCATCTGCGTATATTGCATGCCTCAAAGTTATTTTTTTTACGCTTATGAAAAGCAGTACTGACTGACTTTTTTCCTAAATCAGTTTATACTATTGTGTTTAAACACATTACTATGCAAATGAGTAGTTTTTGTTGTAGGTTTCATGCTTCGCTATAATCCTATCTCATTGAGATCACCCTGCCAAAAGCGTCGAAATGAAATCAAACATGCAATAGAAAACTTCACTAAGTAATATCTAAACCCTTAGGGTAACAAATAAAATATTTAGTAACAGGATGTGATAAAACTGAAATATTCAATTGATCAGAAGCAAGAGAGATGTCTTTTAGTTGGCCATCTTTATATAAAATATTAATACGCGATTGAAGCGGATGATATGC
The DNA here is from genome assembly GCA_964463695.1 of uncultured Lentimicrobiaceae bacterium. Lineage (GTDB taxonomy): Bacteria > Bacteroidota > Bacteroidia > Bacteroidales > F082 > JALNZU01. Next base: position 162,201 of record CAYXCZ010000001.1, read on the forward strand.
GTGATTTGAAGTAGACTCTTCAATAAAAAGGTATTCAGACTCAGCTGCAGTGATATCAAAATGCGTTGTTATTAAGTTTTTCTTTGCTTCGCATATGGATTCTTCAAATGGCTCATTGGATAATTCGACCCGAAATAACTGTCTGTTTACAATTCCGGAACTAAGAACAGATAGGACCTTATCAGGATAATGCTGCCAAAGTTTGAGTGCTGTAAAAACATCAAAATCATCAAGTTGAGCAAACATATCGAGAGGTTTTTCATCTGAATCAAATGCTGTTTCATTTGGTTCGTTCGTCAAAAACCATGACAAAGCTGGTGTTGCAGGCAACAAATGACCATCGATACTTAGTTGTTTTGCTCTTTTTAGGCAGTTCATCAGCATATATTCGGCAGATAAAACTGTTTTATGCAAATATACCTGCCAATACATCAGTCGGCGGGCTCCCAAAAACTTCTCGACTGAGTAAATCCCTTTTGCTTCAATAACCAGCTGATCTTCGGCCATATCGAGCATAGCTAATAATCGGTCGGCATTTATTGTACCTTCAGCCACACCCGAAAAGAAACTATCTCTTTTCAGATAATCCATTCTATCCATATCTAACTGACTCGAAACCAGCTGACAAAGAAACTTTCGGTGATATGTGCCCTCAAATATTTCAATTGACATTGCCAATTGATGGTTGAATTCATCGTTAAGTTTGCGCATAATCTTCGACGAAAGTTGCTCATGCGTCATCTGTGTTACAATTGTCTTTTCAAGGGTATGTGAATATGGGCCATGACCAATATCATGTAATAATATTGCCAAAGAAGCAGCCTGAAGCTCTTCGTCGGAGATAACATGCCCTTTTGACCATAAAACAGCAATTGCCAGCTGCATCAAGTGCATCGCACCAATAGAATGTTGGAATCGCGTATGCAGCGCTCCCGGATAAACGAGATGTGTCAAACCTAGTTGTTTTATTCTTCTAAGTCGTTGAAAATAGGGGTGTTCAATGATATCAAAATGTAATTTATCAGGTATCTGGATAAATCCATAAACAGGGTCATTAAATAATTTCTTCTTACCCGTCAGATAGTCAGCCATAAAAAAAGTTAATTTTGTAGGTGTGGCATCGTTTTTGAAACAATAAACCAGCGAAAAAAGCATTCTTAAGTGCAAATGTAATCACATATCAATGACAGAACTATACCCATCATTTACAATCTGAAAATTAAATCTATGGAAAAAGTCAGAATTCTTTGGGCGGATGACGAAATTGATATGTTAAAGCCACATATTATCTTCCTCGAACATAAAGGCTACGAAGTTGCAACAACCAACAATGGTGATGAAGCATTGGATCTGCTTCATTCAGAAAACTTTGACATTGTTTTTCTCGACGAAAACATGCCGGGCTTGTCGGGTATTGAAACGCTGGAGCAAATAAAGAAAGATTATCCCAACTTACCTGTTGTGATGATCACAAAAAGTGAAGAAGAGTCGATCATGGAAGATGCAATTGGCAGCAAAATTGCTGATTACCTCATAAAACCGGTGAAGCCCAATCAAATTTTGTTGTCGCTTAAGCGAAATCTTGAAAACCAAAAACTGGTTAGTGAAAAAGCTACAATGGGCTATCAGCAAGAATTCAGGCATATAGGCATCGAATTGTCCAATCAACTAAACTCTTCCGAGTGGGTTGATGTGTATAAAAAGTTGGTTCGTTGGGAGCTTGAGCTCGAACAATCAAAAGACGATGGCATTATGCAGGTTTTGCGCATGCAGCAGGACGAAGCAAACTATGTTTTTTCGCGTTTTATTGAAAAAAATTATGTTCAATGGGTGAATAATAAAGGTCAGGACAAACCGGTATTATCACATACCTTGTTGAGAGATAAAGTTTTACCCCGGTTGGATAGCTCCGACAAACCATTATTTGTAATCCTTATCGACAACCTTCGTTACGATCAATGGAAAGCAATTCAACCCGTTATCGAAGAATATTTCAGGGTTGAGGCTGATGATATCTACTTTAGTATTCTGCCTACAACGACACAATACGCACGTAATGCCCTTTTTTCAGGTCTTATGCCCTCGGAAATCAAAAGAAAATTTCCAAAATATTGGACAGATGAAGAAGATGAAGGTACAAAAAATCAATTTGAAGCAGAGCTTTTGGGCGAGCAGTTACGACGTTATGGTAAAGATGTGAAATACTCTTACCATAAGGTGCTCAACTTAAATGTTGGGAAAAAACTAGCTGAAAGCATGTCAAACCTCATGGGCAACAAGCTCAACGTTATAGTTTACAATTTTGTCGACATGCTCTCGCATGCGCGTACTGAAATGGAAATGATTCGCGAACTTGCTGAAGATGAAGTAGCATACAGATCATTGATGCTTTCATGGTTTAAGCATTCTTCCCTTTTGGACATCATTAAATTCATCGCTCAGAAAAAGTGCGATATCATTGTGACAACCGATCATGGATCAGTTTATGTAAAAGACCCTGTTAAGATTCTTGGCGATCGTACGGTGAATACAAATCTCAGGTATAAATATGGTAAAAGTTTAAAATACAACTCAAAAGAAGTATTTGAGGTTAAAGATCCTGAAGATATTTTTCTGCCCCGTATCAATGTGAGCACTGCCTATGTTTTTGCACGCAGCAACGACTTTTTTGCCTACCCAAATAATTACAATTACTACGTTAACTATTACCGAAACACTTTTCAGCATGGTGGCATCTCACTACAGGAGATGCTCGTTCCGGTTGCCTATTTGAAAGCAAAATGATACAGAAGATTGAAATTCAAAGCATCAATGAACTGAAAAAAATTGCTGAAACATTGGTTTCTCTCTTAGGAGAAGCCAGTGTTTTTGCTTTTTACGGACATATGGGCGCAGGAAAAACGACGCTTATCCAAAGAGTTTGTCACGAACTTGGTATATCAGACGATGTAAGCAGTCCAAGCTTTTCGATTGTGAATGAGTATATGGGACCAACAGGAAACCTGATTTATCATTTTGATTTTTATAGAATTAACCGCATTGAAGAGGCTTACGATATCGGGTATGAAAATTACTTTTACAGCGGGTATCCCTGTTTTGTGGAATGGCCTGAAAAAATTGAGCAACTTTTACCTGAAAAATACGTAAAAGTTACGATTTCAGCACCTGACTCAACAGAACGGAGATGGATTGAGATTGAAATCATCCACTAAAAGCACTTGCACATGACCGAAAACAAACCGTTTGTTCAATTCTCAAGCTCATCAAGCCTACTGCCACAGGAAGAAATGCTGGAAGTTGGCAAAAGAGCACGTAAATTGACTATTGGGATCCCAAGGGAACTGTCAGCAAACGAAAACAGAATCGGCCTTGTCCCTTCGGCTATCAAGCTACTCACCAATCAGGGTCATCGAATTCTTGTGGAACAGAATGCCGGAGAGAAAGCGCGTTTTTCTGACCATGAATATGCAGAAGCAGGTGCAGAAATAATTGACAATCATGCAACTGTATTTGAATCTGATATTGTTCTGAAAATTGCCCCACCCCTTCGTGAAGAAATTGATTTACTCGACAAACGAAAATGCGTTATGTCGGTGCTGCAGTTGCCAACACGTTCAAAAGACTACTTTCAGCAATTGATGGCAAAAAAAGTGAATGCCATCGCTTTCGAACACATTCAAGATAAAACCGGGGCCTTGCCCTTGGTTCGCTCGATGAGTGAAATCATTGGAAACGCCACCATGCTTATTGCTGCAGAGTATCTGTGCCATCCCAATTACGGTAAAGGGATTATGCTTGGAGGTTTTCCCGGCGTTCCGTCGACAGAGGTTGTTATCATAGGTTCAGGAACGGTTGCAGAATATGCTTCACGAGCTGCTTTGGGTTTGGGAGCTCTGGTAAAAGTGTTTGATAATTCAATGTATAAACTGCGTACGCTTCAGAATAATGTTGGAACAAGAATATATACATCTGTATTTCAGCCAGATGAGATTGAAAAGGCATTGACTACAGCCGATGTTGTGATTGCTGCCAAACACGCCCCAGCCGGAACATCACCCTGTTTTATTCCTGCAGAAATGGTTCGCAAGATGAAACCAGGCTCAGTTATTATCGATGTAAGCATTGATCAGGGTGGGTGTTTTGAAACATCACGTCCCACCAACCATCAGAACCCTGTTTATCAAGTGCATGACATTACGCATTATTGTGTACCAAATATCGCCTCAAAAGTACCCAGGACAGCCTCTACTTCATTCAGTAATTTTTTTAGTTCATTATTGATTGAAATAGCTGAAAATGGTGGTGTTGACGCTACCCTCAAATCAAACAGGGCATTTTCAAAAGGCGCATACATCTTCAATGGAGTTCTTACCAATCAACAGATCAGTAAGTTACACGATATTCCATTTCAACACCTCGATCTATTACTTGCTGCATTTTATTAGGCAAATCAAAATCCTTCATTTTTCACTTCATCTCAAGTTTTCTAGTTTTTTGAGAACATTGAAGCTTTATCCTGTGCTTACATGAAGTTAACGACTATTTTTGTGCAATAAAATCAGGGTATTTTTTCCAACTCAAATCAATAAAGGAAAAAAGATGAATATTTCAGATAGTGTATTATTTGGAGCCGAAGCAATACAACTTCTTAGGAGTGAACTAATTACTTCAAAAGAAAATCATCGTGCCTGCATTTTTCTTACCGATAAAAATACGGCACACTTCTGTCTGCCAATTCTTCGTACATTGATTCAACTTCCTGAAATTGAATTATACAATATCATAATTCCTGCTGGCGAAGAATTCAAAAACCTGGATACAGCATCAAAAATATGGTCAGAGCTCACAAAATTCGGAGCAGGAAGAGACGCGCTTTTGGTAAACCTTGGAGGTGGTGTCGTTACTGATATAGGAGGTTTTGCTGCCTCCTGCTTCAAACGAGGCATTCGAACAATTCATATTCCTACTACCCTTTTGGGAATGGTAGATGCAGCTATTGGTGGCAAAACCGGAGTCGATTTCCAATTTCTTAAAAATCACATCGGAACCTTTTATCCACCTGGACGGGTTTTGATACTCACTGAGTTTCTGAAAACATTACCTCAACGGCAGTTACTATCCGGATACGGCGAAGTCCTTAAGTACGGTTTCATAGCTCATCCTGAATTAATTACGACTGATCCTACCCTTCTTACATCAAGTAACGGATGGGAGCCAAGCATACGTATTTGCGCTGATATAAAGCTTGAGATAACCCAAAACGATCCCAATGAAAAAGGGTTAAGGAAAATTCTAAATTTCGGACACACTATCGGACATGCTTTGGAATCATATGCCCTCGAAAGCAACATTTCACTGTATCATGGTGAAGCCATCGCAGCCGGAATGCTTATTGAACTCTACTTCTCCCATAAATTATTTGGTGTATCAGAGCAAATCATTCATAATTATGCTTCAATTTTTAAGACCCATTTTAATCCATTTATTTTTTCTCCCGACATCATTGATAATTTGATCGAACGCATGATTCAGGACAAAAAGAATGCAGGAAAAAGCATCCGTTTTGTTTTGATAACCGAATTGGGAAAAGCATCCTATGATGTTGAAATATCTTCAGAAATGATTCGTGAAGGATTAGTTTATTATTTGGATTTAATCGGAACATCATGCTAATACAATTAAAAAACAAAGAATTCAAGGCACAGATCAACCTGCCCGGAAGTAAAAGCCTCAGCAACAGAGCGTTGATGATCAGGGCTTATGCCAATATAGAAAAGATGATTATCAATCAGCTTTCCGATGCTGATGACACCCAAATGCTGATAAAAAACCTGAAACAAATAAAAGAATGTGAATCATCTGAAATACCATCAATTATTAATTGTGGCAATGCAGGAACCGTTTTTCGCTTTTTAGTAACATTTCTTGCCTCAACTCCTGGAACCTGGATGCTTACCGGGTCCGACCGCATGAAAACACGCCCGGTTGCTGATCTTGTTGATGGACTGCGACTTATGGGTGCTAAAATACACTATGCTGAAAATGAAGGCTTTCCACCCTTGAAAATAAATGGGAAAACGTTAGAAGGCGGGAAAACTCAAGTCAGCATGGAAAAGAGCAGTCAGTTTGCCTCTTCATTAGTTCTGGCAGCCCCAGTCTGGAAAAACGGCCTCGAATTACATCTAAGTGGAAATTTAAGTTCCATGCCATATCTCGAAATGAGTCTTCAGCTAATGATTCACTATGGTGCAAAAGTTATCGTTAACGACAGAATAGTTCATGTTTTGCCCGTCCGTTATAGTAGCGCACCATTATCTATTGAATCAGACTGGAGTTCTGCTGCTTTTTGGTACGAACTTGTTGCATTGAGTGATGGTGGCGAGCTATTGCTAAAAGGCCTTTCGCTTCAAAGCCTGCAAGGCGATAAAAACATGACTTCGATGTTTTCAGACCTTGGAGTTGAATCATTTCAGGAACCCGATGGCCTTTTGATTTTTAAAACAGGAAAAATTGCTTCTGCTCTCAAATTTGACCTGCAACATTATCCCGACATGCTTCCTTCATTGGCAGCAACCTGCGCCGGACTTGGTATGAACGCGCGTTTTGAAGGCCTTGAGAATTTGAAATACAAAGAATCAGACCGTACAGCTGCTTTGCAACAACAATTGCTAAAAATTGGTTGCAGGTTTGAAAAACGCTCAGAAGGAGTATTCGAGCTTTTTTCGAAAACTCCTGTCCATTCAATAAACTCTCATACATTTCAAACATACTCCGACCATAGGATGGCAATGGCATTTGCTCCACTGGCAATGGTTTTAGGCGAAGTTGATATTGAGAATCCTGATGTCGTTGAGAAGTCATATCCTGGATATTGGCATGAATTAAAAGCTTCCGGAGCGGTAAGTTTTCTTAAAAAAAATACTTAATCAACTGTTTATGTGTTTCTTCAAACGATTTTGTTTATAAAACAAATCCTTTTGATCTATATTTGCACTTTATAATCACAATTATGATAGTCGATCTTTTCATTCCATGCTTTGTTGACCAGGTTTATCCTGAAACAGGCATGAACGTTGTAAAAGTACTGCAGAAAGCAGGCGTTGATGTGAACTATAATCCGGAACAAACCTGTTGCGGCCAAATGGCATTTAACAGCGGTTTCTGGGAAGAAGCTAAAAAACTTGGAGGTAAGTTTCTTAAAGATTTTCCTAACGACAGACCCGTTGTCGGACCTTCGGCATCATGTGCAGGATTTGTGAAAACCTCCTATCAGGAATTATTCCATAATACTTCTAACCATCTGGAATTTAAAAGGTTGATTAAAAACATGTATGAATTAACCGACTTTTTAGTGAATCAGTTGGGTGTTATCGATCTGGGTGCAAGCTTTCCTCATAAGGTTACCTTTCATGATAGTTGTGCCGGATTACGCGAATACGGACTCAAAACAGAAGCCCGTATGTTGCTCTCGAAAGTGAAAGGTCTTGAACTGGTTGAAATGGAAGACAGGCATGTTTGCTGTGGCTTCGGAGGCACTTTTTCTATTAAAAATGAAGCAATATCTATTGCTATGGCAGAGCAAAAAGTACAAAATGCACTTAACACAGAAGCAGAATTTATCGTTTCAACCGATTTGTCTTGTTTGATGCATCAGCAAGGTTATATCAACAAATATGACCTTCCGATAAAAACTATTCATATTGCTGATATTCTTGCTTCCGGCTGGTAAATAAACGCTTGTTTCGTTACAAAGACTTTTTAATATTTTTCTTACCATGATTCACTGCTTCAACAACATTGATAGCATGGTCGGCCAGTTTCTCGTAATAAACAATCATCTGTTGGTAGTAGTTGCCTGAAATTAGAGGATAAGCATTCTCCTGAAGATCCTTCATGTTTTGCTCCACAAGCCTGATTCTCATTATATTTATGGCTGCTTTATTCTTCTCTGCATCTTCAATATTTAGTGATTTATTGGTAGAGAGATGTAACTGCATAATAACCAATGAATTATAAACAAGATCAGCTATTTCCTGCAAATTATTCCTTTGGTCCTGCGTAAACCAGGCTTTCATCTCATTCTTTTTTTCAATGGTTCGGGCTAGTTTATAGCACACATCCGCCATGCTCTCAAGATTATTTACACTGATTGTAATTGAATTAATTAGACGCGACCCTTCCTCACTTAGTTTGTTTTCGCTAATCTTGGAGAGATACTTATTCAACTCTTCTTCAACCTTGTCGATCTGAGATTCCTTGCTGTTGATTTCTTCAGAAAGTGATTTAAACTTTTGTTCATCTTTTTCCAACAACATCTCAGGGAGAATTTTAAACATCCTTTCAATTATCAAGCTCATCACTTGTAACTCTTTAGTAGCTTGCACTATAGATATTTCAGAAACAGGTGTAATAAAACTATCGTTGTATTTTAAAACGTTTTCTTCTTTTATATCAAAGGTTTGTTTGATAAGAAACTGAGAAGCTTTGAGCAAGAAAGGTGTGAAATTGATCCAAATTAAAGCGTTAATAATATTAAATAAGCTATGAAAAAGGCTGATCTTTAGGGGAGCAGCAATCAACTCATTATCTGAATTTTGCAATAAAAAAGCAGATAAATATTCGACACCATGTACCGCATATCTGAAAAATGGAAGGATTAAAAGCGCACCTGCTAAATTAAAAAGGAAATGGATCAAAGCAGTTCGTTTTCCATTGCGATTTGAAAAAACTGCGGCCAGGTTAGCCGTTCCAGTTGTGCCAATATTTTCCCCAATAACAAGTGCTGCAGCCACCTCAAAACTTATAAATCCATCTCCAAGTAGTACGGTAGTTAATGCTATTGTCGCCGTTGATGATTGAACAATAAGCGTGATAAAAATGCCTAAAATAGCGATGGCTATTAAGGACAAAGATTTCTGACTTGATGTGCTACTTAAATATTGCACTATCGGACTGGTATGATCTATTGGAGGGAGGGATTCTCTTAGAAATTGAAGTCCAATAAACAGCAAAGTAAATCCGAAAATAAATTCTGCAAGCGATTTATGTTTTGATCTGGAGGAAAAATACAAAGGAAATGATAAAGCCATCAATGGCAAAGCAATACTGCTGATGTTATAAGAGAAACCAAATAGTGTTAATAGCCATTGTGTTACTGTAGTTCCAATATTAGCACCAAGTATAAGGCCAATAGAATCGGATACTGAAATCAAACCTGCATTAACAAAACCTATCAACATAACCGTTGAAGCAGAAGAAGATTGTATTGTACCAGTAATAATTAACCCTGTAAAAAGTCCTCTCCAACGATTGGAAGTAAGTGTTGAAAGGTAAAACCTCATTTTTTCACCGGCCAACCGCTGCAACGACTCACTAAGCAATTTCATACCAAATATGAAAAGAGCCAGTGAACCTAAAACTGTAAGTATCGAATGAATTATCAAATACATAACAAGCAATGTTCAGATTTTTATATCAGGGATTGTTAAGAAATTCCTTTATCCAAGGTTGCATCAACGATGACACAAGATCAAACGGAAGTAATATTTCAGTGTGTCCAAAGGAGTAAGGAGCGATCTCGTAGCTATTGTAGTGAAAAAGGATTCCAACAGGAGTTAAACAGTAATTCTCCGTAAGTGGAATCTGATCCATGAAATAGCCATCCTCGACCAGACTTTTGCTCGCCTCTTTTCCAAGTTGTTTCTTTAATACTGAAGTAAGAATGATGGATATTTGTTCGCTTGAACTTAACTCAAAAATGTCAGACGATGTTAAAAAACGCATCGAATCCACATCAAAAATCCCTAAAGAAACATGTTCCATCCCATGCGCTCCACCCGTAAAAACATAGGTTTGTTTGTCGTGGTTAACAAATCGATCATCCATCCACAAAACCGAACCATTCACACTTTTAATCCATTGAAATGAAGGGCCTTTCTCACCTTCGATAGTTGACATCTGAGCATACTGGGTAAGAAATTCAGCCATTGAAACACGCATCTGATCTTCAAAAGGGGTATTTTGTAAGCTATCAGTTGTTACCCATCCATAGAAATTACTGTAAGCTGCGATAACCCTCTCATCTTGATCATCGTTTGGAAGTGAAACGCTCATTTCAATGATCGCTTCCGGTGAATTTTTATCTTTTGGAACCAATTTCTGTGAAGCATGCCGGTACACCTTTTCAAAATTCATAGTGTTTTCAGATTGAATTCGTTCGCAATCCAACTGAATGGAAGTGATTTTTGAGGAAGTAAATTCTCCTTGAAATTGCCCGTCACTCCATTTCCCAACTAATGTAACTGCTTGTTCTTCATCTGATTGAAGTGCCATAAAATTGTCTTTATCGCTTTTTCCGGAAAGCTCAAAATGAAGTGGATTACCTAAATTTGAATTATTAGGCAGAAAATAAACAAACGCATTAACATCAATTCCAACAAATTGAAAGTTGATATAATATACGTTACCATCATGTTCTCCTTTGTACTGCTTAAACGCAATAGTTTGAGCAACGAGCAGCTGACAATTAAAAAACAAAAAGATAAAAAAACTGACAAAAAACTTCTTCATAGTAAATATGATTAACCAATAGTTCAATTATTAGTTATTGTATTGATTTATAACTATTTAAACTTTGCCTGAATAGGTATAACCCAAACTTTCTACTATCGATTTTACTTCTTCTAAATCCACCTGCTTACCTTTTATCAATACTGTTTGACTAACCAGATCAGCGGTAACTTCTTCAATCCTTTCAATTTTGATCAAATTTGTTTCTACACTTTTCTTGCAATGATTGCATTCCATACCATCAACCTTTATTTTAAAGTGTGATGGATCCTCTATTTCAAAATTCATAGACATTGTATTTTTTGGTTTATATTTCTGATATAAGGCGTTAATTATTAATAAGGCAAGGAGAATACTACTTGCAATACCCACATAGGGAGGCAAAATTTCTCCATGGTCATGCGCATGCAGGTGATCGGTCAACAACCACCAATCTGAAGGCAGATTGTTAATAATCAAACCAAATAACATTGATCCGACAATAATTGTTCCCAGATAAATAGCGGTGGTTGCTTTGCCAATAGTTTTAAGCAACACGGTGATTGTTGCTGCATTTGTTGCCGGACCAGCCATCAGAAAAACAAGAACGGCTCCGGGCGAAAGGCCTTTAAGTAATAATACGGCAGCAATAGGAACAGATGCAGTGGCGCATACATACATTGGGACACTTGCCAGCAAAACAAGTAACATGCTTAACAAAGGATAAGTGTAAGAGTTTAAAAAAAAGTCATCAGGAATTAATACAGCAACAAATGCTGCAACCAATAATCCGATTATCAACCACTTAGATATATCTTGAAGAAACTCAACAAACGCATAGCGAAGCATATACATGAAACTTCGATTTTCTTCCTTTCCAGTACTCACTTCTAAAGGGATAAATTCCATCTTGTTCGTTTTCACAAGTTTGTTTGTTAAAACTCCGCCAACAAAGCCAGTGATCAAAGCAGCAACAGGCCGGATGATGGCAAAAGGGAGTCCCAGCATGCTATAGGTTACCAATATTGAATCTACTCCTGTTTGTGGTGTTGAAATTAAAAATGAAGTAGTTGACCCTCTCGACGCACCATTCTTGAACAACGAAATGCCGGTAGGCAAAACTCCGCATGAACATAGCGGCATGGGAACACCCAGCATGCTTGAAAAGAATGATGCTGAAGCTGTTGATCCTCCCATGTATTTAGTAAGCAATCGCTGAGGGAAATACACTTTTAACAATCCGGCAAAAAAGAAACCAAACAAAAGGTAAGGCGACATCTCATTGGCCAAACTTATTAGTTCCTGAAAATAGATTTGAATATAGTGCATTATCTTAGCATTAATCCGCAAAAATAATTGAAAAGCACATGCAAGCGACTCTTCAAATGCGGTGAATCATACTTACGCCTAAGATCATTAGTAGAAATAATTGATGAATCGCATAAAATGAACCATCAGTGGCAAAAGAATCTGCCACTGATAGCCAAAAAATCTTTGAATAAATGAAGGTTTCTAAGAAAAAATACTTCTTATATATTTGATAATCAATTATCAATAATAAAACCTATTTTTGCGCTTCAGGTTTGGGATAGATATTTTCAGTATTTCGGTAGCCGGTTAGGTCGAGATACCAATCCTGATATTCGGTTCCTGAAGACATTGCCCATGCAGCAAATTTTAAGTGTGTTTGCAAAATGTCGACGGTTTCAATCGGATAATCGAAAGAAACAGGTATTTCGATAGCCCATGGCAATCTTCCCGATGTTTGGTAATACTTTCCTGAACCTGCATCTGTTCTGTCTTCCCAGGTACCAAAGAAGGATGGATTAACAATCTCTGTTGGACGGTTATCAATGAGGTGTACTTCTTTTCCCCTTTCTTGTCCTATGAAAATGAATGGATTAAATGGCGCAGCACCAAAGTCAGCAACGGCCTCAATCAATAAAACACTTATTTTAATCGTGTCTGTTTCAACATATGGTCTGTCAACCAACGTATTCAAAAATTCACCATGTAAGGTTCCAATTGCATCCATAACAACAACAACTGTTTCATTTGAATGACCTGCTTCTGATCCATTTTCATTAAAGCTAACTGCATCACCAACAATGGTGTTACCTTGGATGGAGGCCACCTTGTTAGGGGCAAAAGGCATAGAAACAGCAAATCCATTATTTAGACTTGCACCTGCAGCCATTAATTTATATTTGGCATTCATTTCCTTTAAGGCGTTCTTGGCATCGGTAATCATTTCGTATTGAAAATCCACAACCACATCATTAAAGTCAAAGTCGCCTAAACCAGGCCATAAATCTTCGTAAGCCAATGTTGAAAACTGATTTTCAGAAGGGTACCATGAGCGGAAAGCTCTTTCAGGATCGGTTGGAAACTCGTCAAGATCATCAGGAACACCATCATTATCTGTATCAACAATTCCTTCAGAACCAACTCCCTCTGGGTTACAAGCAGTTATAGGAATGAAATTCAGCATATTATCCGGCGAAACAAAAGTAGCTCCATTGGTGATGTGCTGTGATGCTGGCGTGTTTTGTGAAATATACAACATCTCAGAAGCAGCTTCAACAGCGCCTGAAATGACATTGTTGGAGTTGATGTGAATTTTACTTTTTGCAAGAACAGTATTTTGGGTTCCACTTCCATAGATACTGGCATTCATTGTGAGCATATCTGTTGAAACCATACTTGCGTCAGTAAGGTTTATGCTGGAAGATCCATTGATTGTAATTTTCAAATCAGCTTTCAAATAACCATTGATCATGTTGAATTGTCCTGAATTGATTTCAACTTTTTGATCTGCAATCATTTTACAATAATTCTTCACATTACTTGCCGAGTTAATATCAATATCAGAACCTGCATGCATCAATCCTCTGTTCTCAACAATAATATTTGAATTGAAACTTATATCTCCCTGTAAAGCATCAATACTTCCTTTATTGATAATTTTACTTCCTGAATTCATATTGAAATAGCCCAGACTTATAATTACTTCACCATCATTACTGAAGTTTGAACCATTAATCTCCATCTTATTTCCCGCGGTGATAGAGCCGTTATTTTGCAAAGTAGTGTTCGTATTCAGATGAATATATCCTGGAACGATAATGGTTCCGTTATTCGTCATATTCACACTATTTAGCTGCAATGTATTTTTAAGTAGCGTTATTGTTCCATTATTGATAGCCGTTGAATTCAATTGCTGCAAAACAAATGACCCGTTTATTGATATTTGGCCATGGTTTGTAAAACTTCCAGTTGTTGTGAGTCCTGAGTTTATCTTGAGCTGCGCATTGGCATAAACAGTTATGCTGGGATTATTTCCCCACATTGAAATACTGTTGATTGTTAAGTCACCGTTTTGTGTAACAACAATATGTGAGTTCGTTCCTAAAGTTGTTGTTCCAGTTAAAGTTGCTGAACCACAAACTTTTAATGTACCACCACCATTCCAGGTTTCAAAACTTACAGATCCATTAAAGCTATCTGTTATGCAGTATGTTTTTCCTTCCTTAATAGTCACGCTTCCTGTCCCGCTTACTACCACGTCGCAAACATCACACTCAGGGCCCGGATCACCAACACTTTTTGTGTAAACAACATTATCACCAACACTTTTCATGGTCGTAAAAGAGAAAGAAATCTGTCCGTTAACAATGGCAACTTTCTCAGTAAGTACACTTCCGGTTGAGGTTTGTAGCTCAACGTAGAGTTCTTTAATGTATGAAGCAATCTTTAACTGCCCAACATATGGCTCAAGTGTGCTGATACTTCCACTACTGATTTTCTCTGCCCCCAATAATGGATCACCGGCATAAAAGCTTATTTTAGACTTCAATGGTAAAAAAGAAGCAGCATCAATCTGAATATTCAGATTGACAACCTGTGTTGTTTCCCATTTAAAATTAGGATTGACAACCAATTCCGTCATCTCATTGATATCTATAGTGGTATCCGGAATGTTTTTCTTACACGAAGTACCGGTAATAATCACCAATAAGGCGAAAAGTATGTGGGTAAGCTGGCTTTTTTTCATCACTGTATAGTTATATTTTACTCTTCTACTGTTACCAAAATTGTTCCAATACTTATGCAATTGGTTTATAGTTATTTAGAAAAAATCAATCTTGATAAATTTCTCGTTTTTGGAATTTATTCCAATAATAAACATTCAGAGAAGAAATTTAATAGGTCAAAGTTAGCTATTTTACCTGATCAGGTCAAGAAATAGAGTTGTTTTTAAAGAAATCAAAGAAACATTTGCAAATATTTGAGCAAATTAAGAAGGATGCATTGGATTACTTTTGATGCTTTGTGTCAATTAAAAAGGTGGATAAGGTTTTTAAACCAAACCAGTAAATCCCATAAATGCCAAAGCAAGGATTCCTGCCGTAACCAAAGCGATAGGCACACCTTTCATTCCTGCAGGAACTTCCATCAAATCGAGGTGTTCGCGGATTCCCGCAAAAATAATTAATGCAAATGAAAAACCAACTGAATTAGCGATAGCGAAAACCACCCCTTCCATAAGGTTGTAATCTTTTTGAATGGTAAGAATGGCAACACCAAGAACAGCACAGTTTGTTGTAATAAGCGGAAGGAAAACGCCTAATGCTGAGTATAATGCAGGACTTACCTTCTTCAAAATAATTTCAACCATTTGAACAAGTCCGGCAATGATGAGAATGAAAGCGATCGTTTGTAAAAACTCGATTCCAAGCGGATTCAAAACATAAATTTGCACGAGCCAGGTGACGATAGTAGCTAATGTAATCACAAATAAAACAGCACCTCCCATTCCCAAAGAAGTTGAAATTTTATTTGAGACACCAATAAACGGACATATTCCAAGAAACTGAGCCAACACAATGTTATTGACAAAGATGGCCGAAATGATGATGATAATATATTCCATGACAAAGCTATTTCAGGTTGTAATTATTTGTTATTAAGTCGTTTAGTAATGGCCATCAGGTAACCAAGCGCAATAAATGCACCTGGCGCAAGTATAAAAACAAGCATCAGGTCGCCCGGAATCAGTTTTATGCTAAAAATAGCACCACTGCCAAGAAACTCCCTTATTGCTCCTAAAACAGTGAGTGCCAGCGCAAAACCCAATCCCATTCCAAGACCATCAATAGATGATGATAAAGGTGTGTTTTTTGATGCGAACGCTTCAGCCCGACCAAGAACAATACAGTTCACGACAATCAAAGGGATAAAAAGACCTAACTGCTCAAACAATGCTGGCAAAAATCCTTGCATAACAAGCTCAACAACAGTTACAAAAGATGCTATTATGACGATAAAGGATGGAATTCTCACCTTATCCGGAATGAAATCTTTGACAAGACTAATAACCAGGTTCGACATTATAAGTACAAAGGTTGTAGCCAATCCCATTCCCAAACCGTTAAATGCTGATGTGGTAACACCGAGTGTTGGACATGTGCCAAGAACCAATACCAATATTGGATTTTCCTTTAACAGCCCTTTCGTAAAATTCTGCATTTGGTTCATTTCTTTAACCCTTCCTTATTTTCTTGGTAAGTATCGTAAGCCCGTTGCAAAGCATCAACATAAGCACGTGAACTTATTGTGGCTGCAGTGATTGCATCAACATCTCCACCGTCCTTCTTAACTTTTAAATTGAATTGTTCAGGATGTTTCCCATTGAACTGATCACTCCAGTCCGCTTTCGATTTTTGCATTTTATCCCCCAGACCAGGAGTTTCCTTGTGATCTAAAACGGAAATGTTGTTTATCGTACCATCTGGCAGAAAGCCTGTCATTAAATTGATCAGACCCCCAAAACCTTTTTTGGAAAATGTTTTTACAGCCAGCCCAACCAATGCATCCGATTTATATGCAAGATTAAATTGCAATGAGTCTTCATCATGAGCCGATTTTACGTTGTAAGTCACTACGCGATCAAATTCCGGCAACACCTGTTTAATTGCGTCTTCTTGTTTTTTTTGCTTAGCTAATTCAATTGGTCCTTTGGTAAGGTTGTAGACGCTCCCCAAAGCCATTGCTGAAACCAGTGAAATCACCAGTAAAGTGCTCAGCATATTGAAAAAGTTTGATTCCCGTTTACCTGCCATTTTTATGCGATTGAAAGGGTTTTTGAATTTATTTTTTGACAGCAATTCCAAACCTCTTTGGTTTGAAAGCGTTGTTAATCAGTGGAGTAAATGCATTCATAACAAGGATTGCAAATGAAATCCCTTCAGGATAAGCTCCCCATAATCGAATGACGATAGTCAGAAGTCCGATCCCTACGCCGTATACAATCTTTCCTGTCATATTCATGGGTGAAGTTACCATATCTGTAGCCATGAAAATTGCACCCAACATCAGTCCACCTGAAAATATATGAAAACTGGGCTCGATATAGTGCTGAGGGTCAATCAAGTGGAAAATACCAGCAACAGCAAAAACCGTTAGAATTATTGAAACAGGCAATTGCCAGTCGATTACTTTTCTAAAAACCATAAAAATACCACCAAGCAATAAGGCTAAAGCAGAAACTTCGCCCAAAGAACCACTCATATTTCCCATAAGCTGGTCAAGGTATTGAGGCATTTGTGGATCAGAAACGATTTGCTCAATAGTCTTACCAGCATCCACACCTTCTTTCAGCAAACCTAAAGCAGTTGGACCGGTTATAGCATCTGTGAGCTGAGGGGCAAAAAGCGGTTTTGCGACAGGCCAGCTTGTCATCTGAACAGGAAAAGAAATCAACATAAAAACACGGCCAACCAATGCCGGGTTAAAAGGATTATTTCCTAATCCCCCAAACGACATTTTCGCAACCCCTATCATCACCAACGATCCCATAATGATCATCCAGGCGGGGATGTTTGCAGGAACATTGAAGCCCAGTAGAATACCTGCAACAATTGCCGAACCATCATTAATTGTTACAGGCCCTTTTAGGAGGTATTTTTGTATTACCCACTCAAAAAACAGGCTCGAGATAACTGAAATAAGCAAAACCCTTACAGCGTCTATCCCGAAAAAATAAATCGAAACAAGCATCGCAGGCACCATTGCAAACACAACAGTGTACATGATTTTTTTTACATTTTCCTCTCCATGCACATGCGGAGATCCCGACACAGTAAATATACTCATATGATCAACTTATTTTCTTGTTCTTATTAAATGACCCACTCTTTGCTTGCCGAGACGTAAGAAATCGAGCAAAGGCAACGCAGAAGGACACGTAAACTGGCATGAACCACATTCAATGCAATCCATAATCCTTTCTTTCTCAGCCTTATCATATACACTTAATTTTGAAAGCTTTGCAAGCAAATAGGGTTCCAAACCCATCGGACACACCACCGTACATTTTGAACACCGGATGCATGATTTTGGTGTTGCGCGTTTGCTATCTTCCTTTTTTATCAATAAAATTCCTGAAGATCCTTTTACAATTGGGATATCAGGACTGCTAACAGCTTTACCCATCATTGGACCACCATTGATAAGTTTTCCTGTGTCATCAGGAAGACCGCCGGCTGCAGTAATCAGGTCAGAAACAGGAGTCCCGACACGAACCAGAAAGTTTGAAGGTTTGGAAAGCGAGGTACCCGTTACCGTCACAACCCGTTCAATTAACGGTTTGTTTTTTTGAACAGCTTCATAAACAGCAAAAGCAGTTCCAACATTTGAAACGACACATCCAACTTCAATTGGGAGTTTTCCGGACGGCACTTCCCTGTTTACGACTGCTTTTATAAGTTGTTTTTCACCACCTTGAGGGTATTTAACCTTCAAAGGCTGAATACTGATTCCTTTGTAGTTGACAGCAAGTTTTTCAAGATGGGCAATGGCATCCGGTTTATTGTTTTCGATACCGATAATTGCCTTATCTGTTCCCAGCGCTTTCATCATTATCTGGATCCCTACCAACATTTCATCTCCTTTTTCGAGCATGAGCCGATGATCGGATGTTAAATAGGGCTCGCATTCAACGCCATTAATTATTAAATATTCGGCTTTCTTTCCATCCGGGATCATCATCTTCACATGTGTAGGAAAAGTTGCACCACCTAGTCCTACCAAACCGCATTCTTTAATTCGACTGATTATTTCTTGCTTCGAAAGCGAAATTTCTTTTTTAAGTACGGCACTCGTGTCTATTCCTTCAACCCACTCATCGCCGGTAACATCAATAAAAATAGCCTGACGTTTATAGCCTGATGCATCCATTGTGTCATCTATTTTAGCTATCTTACCGCTGGCGGGTGAATGAATGTTTGCTGATATAAAAGCTTCAGCACGAGCAAGAAGTTGACCTGTTTTTACCTCATCACCTTTTTTAACAAGAGGTTTTGGGGGAGCTCCAAGATTTTGTCCAAGAGGAATCACCAGCTGCTTTGGCAATGGAAGAACCGTGATAGCTGATTGTTCCGATAGTTTATTTTCTTTGGGATGTACACCACCAAGTGTAAATGTTCTTAACTTATTCATACCAAACCTTGCTTATGCTTTGTTTTCAGTATCTGATTCGTTCACAGAGGGACTAATGGCATCACTTACAGTGGCTGCTACTTCCTTAACAGGACGTTCCTTCTTTTCGGATGTTTGATCCGTTTCGGCTTTTGCCTTACGCAATGGGAAATTGATCTCATGTATGGCGTCTGTTGGGCAAACTTCTACACATTTACGGCATAATTTGCATTTTTCAAAATCTATATAAGCCAAATTGTTTGCCATGATAATTGCATCAAACGGACAAACTTGCTGACACTTGGAGCATCCAATACATGCTACGCTACAATTTTTCTTTGCAGGGCCGCCTTTATCTTTATTAACACAACTTACAAAAATGCGTCGATCTTTTTTGCCTTTATGTCTGAGTTCGATAATAGCTCTGGGACAGGCCTTTACACACGCCCCACAGGCGATACATTTGTCGTTCACTTCGGGCAAACCTGTCTCAGGATTCATATGAATGGCATCAAAATCACAAGAAACCACACAATCACCCAATCCAAGACAGCCAAACTGGCAATCACCTTCACCCGCAAATAAGTTATGTGCGAAAGAACAGGAAGCTGGCCCGTCATAAAGAACTTTTGCTGGCGCATTTGCATGCGACCCATTACAACGGATAACAGCTATTAATGGCTCTTGTTCCTCAACTTCAAGTCCCAAAATATCAGCTACTTGCTTCATGACATCATTTCCGCCAACCGGACAATTCAATCCTTCAAGATTTCGTTTTTCAGCAGCCGATTTTACTGAAACCTCTGCGAAACTTCGACAGCCCGGGAAGCCACATCCGCCACAATTAGCTTTTGGCAATACGTCTTCTACCAGGTCAATTTTTGGATCTTCGATAACTTTGAATTTCTGCGCAACGAAATATAAAATCACTGCTAAAACTGTTCCTAACAAACCCAATGTGAGTACTGTGAAAAGTAAAATATCGTTCACGTTCTTAACTTTTAATGATATCTCAGATTATAATCTGGTTTGCTGTTAATAAATAAACAGCAATACAAAAGTATACTTTTTGATTGAATCGTTCCTTTTATAGATTATCTGACGATCTTTAGCTAAACAATTGATATTCTGATATATAAATTTGATACAGATAGAAAAAGCAGGTTTTGACAAAACGAAACCAGCTGATTATCAATAGGCTTAAGAATTAGTTTAGAAACTTTCTAAATTACCAGATAATCAGTAATTTAGATCATATTCAAAGAAGAAGACAAATCTGACTTCAATTATACCAAAATCTATTCAGGTGATAGATCGTTAGGCGACTCATCTTTGATAGCAAAAACGAATTTGTTACTTATTTTAGTTCTGAAAAGAAATAAAACCACATAATAGAAAAGGAGTCCAGCCAAAGAAGACAAACCAGCAACCCCTTCTCCAAAACCATTAGTTAACATTACGATTAGGGTGATGAGCATAAATACAAAAGGAAATACATATCCAAAAAGAACTGCAAGCGTTCCCATTTTTTGCTGCATATAAACAGTCACCTGATTTCCCACTTTATACGAATGTGGTTGACTTTTTTCGATGCTGACAATTTTTTCTTCCATATCAGCAGCTGTACAAGCACCTTTAGCGTGACAACTCGCGCAGGCGGATTGCGAAAGGATCATAACTTCAATCGAGTTTTCAAGTACTTTCACTACCATCCCCGGGTGTTCTATAATAGATTGATTGGAGTTCATCTCGTTTCTAAATGATTTAAGGCGTTGAACTTGAAACTGGTATTACCTTACCATTAAAAAAAGGAGATGCATTTAATGCAAAATTGCAAATAAATTCAGCCATTTCACTTGCTTCAACCGGAGCTTTATATCCCGGGAATGCCTCACTAAGCATTTCGGTATTAGCAGAACCCAAAGCCAGGCAATTAAAACGAAGGTTCTGTTCTTTCAACTCTTCTGCCAAACACTCAGTCAAAATTGCCAATGCACCTTTACTTGCGCTGTAAAGTGAAAGTCCGGGAAACTTCACACTTCCCTGGAAACCACCCATACTTCCAATATTAACGATATGAGCATTGACAGCAAAATACGGCAATAAAAGCTGGATAAGTTGAAATGGGCCTTTAACGTTTACATGAAACATTGCATCAAAATCGGAGGAGTTTAGCTCTGCAAATGGCTTATTAACAAGGTAGCCAGCGTTATTTATGAGTATTTCAGGTTTTAACTGTTGGTGAGTTATAAAACTGATCAATGACTCAGAAAAGGCAGGGGAAGTCAAATCAAGTGAAAAGGGCAGGATCTGAGCCGGAAAGTCGTTCTTTATTGATTCGATTGGGGCAGTCTGCCTTGAAAGTGCAACAATTCTCCTGTCGCCAACTTTCGCCAGTTGTTTGACTAGCTCAAAGCCAATACCTCTGCTACAACCTGTTACAATAATATCCATTTGACTTTTTCTGAAAGAAAACACTCCTATGATTTAAAGCTATTCTGGAGAGGCTCCGTTATCAAACTGACGTCTCATCTGTTCAACATCAACAGCACTGATTGTGAGCATGCCTGTTTCGTCGACAGTAATCGAGATATTGATAGGTGCATCTTTTATAAATGGATCGAAATTCATATAAGCGATTCCTTTAACAGGACTCGTATTGTAAGTTTCAGATAATTCCTTTGCCTGAATAAAGTCTTTACTAATTGGTATACCTGCCTGACGGGCAATACGTGTTGCTTCTTTCATAGCTAAATCATATGAACCTGTGTAAACGAGCAGAACCGAGTTGAAACCTTCTTCCTTGTTTTCAACTGTAGTTATCTGCGAGTATTCTGCATCCAATATCAAACCTGTTGGTTCTGTTAGCCCGATATTCATCGCCCATTGAGGCAAACCCTTGGCAGGTTGTAAGTTATCTTTACGTGCCATTGCTCTGCCATAGGTATCTTTCACCTCATTGGAGCGTGTATTATATTCACTTTCCGATATTTTTCCATTAGCCCTAAGTGACTCCAATTGATCAAGTTCTGTCTGCATGGCATCCAGAATATCAATAGTCTGACCAATATTATCCATTCGTTTGTTAAAACTCTGGAGGTCTTTTTCAAATTTTTCTGTTTGCGACTCCTCTTTTGGCGCTTCACAAGAAACAAGAAACAAAAAAAAGGAAGTCGTTAATATGACTGGAAAATACATGAATCGTTTTAATAGTTTCATCCCGGTAAAAATTACATGTTTGAGATTGTCAAAGGTAAAGATAATTTATAAACATATAGTCAATTGTAAAGAATCCGACACAATAATTCAGATGAAAACATTGAAAATTACTTTACACTTAACTTATTATCAATTGTTTATTCAACATTAAGTGTTGAATCTCATTTCGTATCTTCAAATTAGGTGTGTAAAGCATGAAAAGGCTATTGCTATGAGCATCCCGAATGATATTATGTTGTATTTTTGATGTCCTAATTGGAATCAATGGCTAAAAAACTGTTAATTCACGCGTATCGGTTGCACATTTTACTATGTGTATTGTTTTTTGGGGTGCACTTTAAGATATCGGCACAACAGTCTGTTCCAGAATTTAAGGACTGGATTTCGTTTATCGAAAAGAGTGAATCGAAAAAACTTGGAGCAAGTTTCAGTGATATGGTAGCTATCGAACTGCTTTCACAAAAAGGCAACTTCAACAAAACACAGGCTGTGATGATGCTTGCTGATTTCTTTCAAAACAACCCTGCTGACAGCGTTCGTATCCGTCAACAGGGAACAGCAGGAGCTAACACAAGTTATTTCATCGGAGATTATTATTCCAAATCGTTCACCTATTATATATACGTTGTTGCCAACAAGGAAAAAGAAAAGTATTACATGCATATTTTCAACATAAAAAGGAAATGAGTCAATTATTATCTGTTGAAGAATTAATTCGACTGGCTATTCAGGAAGATGTTGGTGATGGTGATCACACTTCTCTTGCTACGATTCCGGCCGAAGCCATGGGAAAAGCCAAATTACTTATTAAGGAGGAAGGAATACTGGCAGGTGTTCAGGTGGCTGAAATCGTTTTTAGGGAATTTGATCCATTAATCAAGTTTCATTCACATATTGCAGATGGATCGTATGTTTATGTGGGCGACATCGCCTTCGAAGTTACTGGTCCTGTGCGTTCTATCTTAACTGCTGAACGACTTGTACTGAACTATATGCAGCGGATGAGCGGAATTGCTTCGCACACATTCCAACTGGTTCAGTTGCTGGAAGGCCTGCCTACACGACTTCTCGACACCAGAAAAACAACACCCAACATGCGTATTTTCGAGAAGCTGGCGGTTCGTCTGGGAGGTGGATACAATCATCGATTTGGTCTTTTCGACATGATTCTGATCAAAAATAATCACATTGATTTTGCAGGAAGTATCAAAGCAGCTGTTGAACGAACAAAAGATTATCTGAAATCCAATGGCAAAAAGCTTCAGATAGAAATAGAAGTCAGGAATTTCGAGGAACTAAATGAAGTAATGCAGTTAGATGGAATACAGCGTGTTATGCTTGACAATTTTAGTCCTGCCAACCTTCAGAATGCTATCAAAATCATAAACGGAAAGTATGAAACAGAAGCTTCAGGAGGTATTACTGAACAAACTCTGCGGGAATATGCTGAAACAGGTGTTGATTTCATTTCAGTCGGTGCTTTAACCCATCAAATTAAAAGCCTCGACATGAGTCTGCGTGCTGTTGTATAGCAATTTAAATGACTGACAGAAATCAAAGTAACTTAAGGTAAAAACCTAATCGTTGATCGAGTAATTTAATAATGGCTCAAAATCATGTTTCGTTTATCTTCAAAACTCATTGAACGTTTAAAATGAAAATCATTCAACAACATCACATCCGGAAGTATATCACATGGCGTGATCGGTTAGTTGAGGTTTTGCGTAAAATAGTACTTCCTGGTTTTGAAGGAGTTCCGCTATATGACGTTTTGGTGTTTTTTATAAATGGATTGTTTAAAGGATCTATTTCTGTACGCGCTGCAGCAATTGCATTCAGTTTTTTTCTGGCTATTTTTCCCTTTATACTTTTTATCTTCACCCTGATACCTTACATCCCAATTGAAAATTTCCAAACATCGTTACTCGATCTGTTCGCCGAAATTATTCCTCCGGACACGTATGTAATGGTAGAAAAAACAATATTTGAGATTGTCACAAAGCAAAACTCCGGATTGCTTTCATTAAGCTTTTTACTGACATTCATTTTTAGCACCAACGGTATCAGTGCGATAATTGATGGTTTTAACGGGTCGTGGCATATTACTGAAACAAAAACATGGATTCAGCAACGCCTGATGGCGATTTATTTGATGATGGCGTTATCTTTTCTTGTTGTGTTGGCTATAGCTCTCATAACAATGGGTAGCACCTTTATTGACTGGATGATCCTTAAACGACTTGTAGCCAGCGATTTCACTGTAATTCTTCTTGAAATTATACAATGGATTATTACGCTGGCATTAACCTTCTTCAGTGTTTCGTTTTTGTTTTATTTTGGGCCTGCACGCCGAAAAGAATATCATTTTTTCAGTCCGGGATCAATTCTTTCAACTGCACTCCTAATTTTGGGCACCCTTGGGTTTAATTATTATATAACTAATTTCTCGAACTATAACGCTTTGTACGGATCAATCGGAACCCTTATAATATTTTTGATCTGGCTGTTTTTCAATGCATTTATCCTACTGATTGGGTTCGAGTTAAATGTCAGCATTGCGAAAGCAAAAGCAGGTTCAATCCACCCCATAAATTCTTTAACACATAGTTTGCCGGAGAATGAATGACAGCCAAAAAACAAGGGTTTTGTTTATAAAACATTTAAACTCTTCTTTTATTCGAAGGGATGAAATGCTGTTATCGAAAAATTTCACCATCGACACATATCAACTTCAGGCCATTAAAGGCCTGGGAGTTATACAAGAACTGATAAAATTGTTCTTCTTTCTGCTAAGAAACATCTCGAAGCATGATGTGATTTACATTTGGTTCGCCGATTTTCATGCAGTTATCCCTGTTATTATAGGTAGAATATTTCGTAAAAAAAGCATTATTGTTATTGGCGGAGTTGATGCAGCTTATGTGCCACAATACAAATATGGAACAAAAACCAAACTATTTGGCAGGTTAAGTGTTTGGCTTGCAACAAAATACGCAAACCTTTTATTACCAGTAAGTCAATTTACAGCTGAGGCACTTTTTAAAAACGTATCATCAAAATTACGCTCCAAATCGCATATCATATATAATTGTTTTGAACCAGATTCACTAATCGCAAAAACCCGCCCTCGGGCAATAGATGTAATAACCGTTTGCCTTGCCAGCCGTGAAAAAACACTTTATATTAAAGGAGTAGATTTTTTTATTGAAGTTGCTCAAGCTATACCTCAACTCAATTTTACTATTGTAGGCCTGAGTGGAGAAGCATTTGAATTCTGTGCAAAAAAAGCTCCCTCAAATCTTAAAATAATTGGATCTGTTGCACATAACGAACTTCAAAATATGTTGCAAAACAGTAGCGTAATATGTCAATTCTCACGACATGAAGCCTTTGGATTAGCCCTACTTGAAGGTATTGCAGCAGGTTGTTTTCCAATTGGTTATAATCATGGAGGAACCAAAGAAATAGTGTTTGAAAGCGAGGCTTTGACTCTTGAAACATTATCAGTTAGCGAGGCTAAAATCCAGATAGTCCAGGCTATGAATGCGGAAACTTCCAAAATAACCAGAATTCAACAACAGATTCTCCCCAGATTCACTTGCAAAATTCGTCAAAAGAGCCTCGAAGAGGCAATTGAGGGCCAATGCTTAAATCTTAACAAAAAGTCTTAGCTGACGCAAAACAGTTTGAATACTTTGGTTTAGGTCGGGGGAAAGTTTAAACATATAAACGGCAGAAACAAAGATCAAAGTTATCAGGCTACTTCGAATAGCTATATCCAAAATGTAGTGAGTGAAAGGTGGAATTAACTGAATAACTGCATAAACAGCCAAGCCGATAAAAAGCACAAAGACATGAGTAAGATTAAAAGGTTTTAACCCGAACTTATTATATATGAACCAATAACGAATTGTGTTATTTAAAACGAAAGCCACTGCATTAGCAATTGCAGCCCCAACCAAACCATACTGACTGATGAACAGAAAATTAAAAGCAACCACAAAAATCAGAAAGAGCGTATTTAGGACGGCACTAAAACGGTAATATTTGGAAGTTTGAATTAAAATCTCACTTACACCCGAACTCATTTCGATCAGTCCGGTCAAAGCAACAAAGAAAATTACCCATTTACCTCTTTCGTATTCCTGCGGAAGGATTTCAAATACATTGTGGATGTTTGACCAAACGCCAACAAAAATCAGAACTCCAATAATAAGTTGATTTACAATACTTTTTGAATAAATCTCACGAATCACCTTCATGTCATTTTGTTTCCAGGCCTCAGCAAGCATTGTACCTGCGATTTTGCGTAACGACCGTGCCGGAATAACAACCAAAGTCCCAAAGAAAAATGTGATGGAGTAAATTCCGGTTTCTTCAATTCCCACCATCCGGTCGATCATAATACGGTCGATTGACAAAACCATAACACTCGAAAAGCCAACAATAATGCCGTAAAAACTCATGTTAAAGAGTGACTTTGCCATGTTTCTGTCGATAAAACTCCATTCAGGCCGCCACCGGAATCCATCCTGATATATCAGGTAAATAAAAAGAAAAACAGCCGGCAAAGAATTGGCGACAACATATGCTATGATAAACTCCCTGAAGCTGAGCACCTCCAAAAAGTATAGCAGCAAAGCAATAAGAATTAAAATCCTCAAAAGAAACTCCTTCAAAAAAGTGCCTACAATGGTTTTGTAAAGCATTTTAAAATAAACATCAAGTAAAAGGTAGAGGAGATTAAAAAAAATGAGCGGTATTACGAAAGTGATGTAATCTGCAAAAAGTGTGGAAGATTTAATTCCTTTGCTGATGATTTCCGGCTTCAGAATAAAAAATGCAGAAAGTGACAACAAGAATCCCACAAGCACAACAAGCAATATCAAACCAATAAATCCATGATGATTGCTTTTTTCGTCTCTGAACCACGAAAAAAGTCTGCCCGTAGCATTACCAAATCCAAGGGTAGCAAATTGAGCAAACAGACTTGAATAAGCAAGAAGAAGGTTTAGCAAACCATTTTCGCCTGTGGTTAAAAGCTTGGGAAGCACCAAACCGGAGATTATAAAACCCAATCCTACACCAAGATAGGAATAGATAGAGCCCTTAATGGTTTGATCTTTAATTTTGCCCATTGAAAATGTTTTCGATGCAAAAGTAGTGACTTATTCCATTGAAATTTTTCGTTTTTCGGAAGCGCAAACAAAACTAAATTAGCCGTAAAAGTGCAATAAATAATGAATAGAGAAAGTTGGATTTTATGCTTATCAGAAAAAAATCAAGAAAGTGAAACGGTTTAGATAAATTTGTATTTTTGTTAACCTTTAGAAAAAGGGCTTCACTTTTTTACAAACTTAAACTCTATCTTATGAGCCAGAAGAACAATACTATGGTAGTTGGCATGTCGGTTTTCGGTGCCATTTTCTTCATCTTCGGGTTTGCAACAACATTCATTGTAACGTTGAGTGCTCCCGTTAAGGAAATTTTTGGATTGTCGGAATTCAATGCACAGCTTCTTTCGTCTGCATTTTTTATCGCTTATCCTCTTATGTCAATTCCAACCGGAAGACTTATTGACAGAATTGGTTATAAATGGACTGTTATTGCCGGGTTGATTTTAATGGCTCTTGGAAGTTTCATCTACATACCTGCTGCTAACATGCCATCTTTTCCCATCTTTTTAATGGGAACATTTGTCTTGGCAACCGGAGTTGTATTTCTTCAGGTAGCAGCTAATCCATACGTTACAGCTATTGGACCCGAATCTACAGCTTCCAGTCGTTTGAACCTAACTCAGGCCTTGAATTCCATCGCAACTATGATTGCCCCCTGGCTTATTTCAGTAGCCATTTTTAAAGGATTGCAATTCCCTGCTGATGCCGCCGTTGCTGCTGATCGCGTTCCACTTCCATTTATTATCATGGGAGTGATCGTTTTACTGGTTGCAGTTGCTATTTTCACGATCAAGCTTCCGGCTATCAAATCTGAGAAAAGCGAAAAGAAAAGTATTTGGAACCGCCCTCATGTGGTCTTAGGCGCTATTGCAATCTTTATGTATGTTGGTGCTGAAGTTGGTAACGCCGGTCTTATTGTTAACTATTTGAAAAACAGCTTAGGGATGTTACCACAGGAAGCATCAACTTATGCAGCTATATATTGGGGTGGTGCAATGGTTGGACGTTTCTTCGGATCGTTTATGTTCTCCGATATGCCTACTTCGAAGAAAATGACTTATGCCATTCCAGTATTATTACTTGCTGCTATATCCGGGTCGTTTGTGACTGAATGGAACTGGAATATCGGATTGATATTTACCGCCATCGCTTTGGTTAACTTTATCATTATGCAAATTGGACAAGGAAAAGCTGCAAAAACGCTTGCAATCTTTGCTCTTGTAGCAGCAATGCTCGACATTGCAACAATTTTCACTACAGGTTCAGTTGCTCTTTGGACAATTATTTCAATCGGATTATTTAATTCCATTATGTTCCCCAACATCTTTTCTCTTGCAGTTAAGGACCTTGACAAAGGCGAACTTAGTGGTGCTTCGGGCCTTATAAATGCATTGATTCTTGGTGGTGCTATCATTCCTCCGCTGATGGGTTTTGTTGCTGACAGTTTAGGCTACACATGGGCATTTGTTGTTCCGGCGCTATGTTATTTATACATCTTCTACTATGCTGTTTCTGGAAGCACTATTCGTAAAGCGTGACAAATAAATAATTAATATTATAATGAAAAAAGTAGCGATTGGAATTGATATTGGAGGAACCAATACCGTAATTGGAGTTGTTGATCGTGAAGGTAATGTACTTGTAAAAGACAGTATTGCAACACCTTCGCATGGTAATGTTTCACTTTTTGTGGATGAAATGACCGGTGCAATCAGAGAGTTGCTCAATTCGGTTAAAAAACTTAATCCAGAGATTGAAATTTTAGGCATTGGCATTGGGGCCCCCAACGCAAATTATTATACCGGGAATATTGAATTTGCTCCCAACCTCTCTTTTAAGGGGGTGATTCCATTGGTTAAGTTGCTTGAAACCAACTTTCCTGAACTTAAAGCTATTGCAATTACCAATGATGCTAATGCAGCAGCTATTGGCGAAATGATTTATGGTGGTGCAAAAGGGATGAAAAATTTTGTTGTTTATACCCTTGGAACCGGCGTTGGAAGTGGCATTGTTGTGAATGGCGACCTTGTATATGGGTCAGATGGCTTTGCCGGTGAATGCGGACATACAACGATTGTTTCAGGTGGGCGCTTATGCGGATGCGGCGGATATGGACACTTAGAAGCTTATTGTTCAGCTCCCGGCATGAAACGCACTGCCTTTGAACTCATCACAAAATACAATGCCGTTAACAGTCCGCTTGCCTCAAAATCCTTTAACGACCTTGATTCAAAAATGATTTTTGAGGCTGCCGAGGCAGGTGATCGTGTTGCACAGGAAGTATTTGAATTGACCGGTAATTGGCTTGGCCTTGGTCTTGCCAATACAATTCATCATCTGAGTCCGGAAGCTATTTTCCTTTTTGGCGGTCCTACTGCTGCAGGAAACTACATTTTCAGACCTACCATCGACAGCATGGAACAGCATCTATTGCCTATCTTTAAAAATAAAGTAAAAGTTCTTCCATCTCAACTCAAAGCTGGTGATGCTGCTATTGTAGGAGCAAGCGCCCTTGTTTACAAAGAGTTAGAAAAACAGTTGAATTAATTGATCTTGGAAAGGGGGGATCTTGTTTCCTGATTGATTGTAAGAGGTATCGTTTCGGTACCTCTTTTTTTATTTATCGCGAAGCAATCCTATCCCTAAAAGCACAAGCGAAACAGTGAGCACAAGCATCCCGGCATACAAGATGGCTATAAAAGCATTTGGCTCGGTTCTTCCCTCACCTGCTGCAGCTGCAAAGAAACCTCCACTCACCAAAATAGCAGCTAAAGGAAACCCTGCCCTGACAATCCATGCCATTTTGCCTTTCAAAGAGCTATGCTCAATAAAAAGCTGGACAACCAAAGCTAGCATTACAAGTACTCCGGCATGCGCATGTCCTGCACGAAACATTGCCAATTGAAAAGGAGTAAGAGCAAGCTCCTGATAATCGCCACTTAACAAACCGAGTAGAAAATTACCACCATAGATTATTGTTGGTACCGTTAGTAAAATGATACCACTCATTTGTTTCGTTTCTTTTGTCATGCGAGTTTAATAAGTTAGGTTAACAGATGATTTTAATAATTAGCTATCCAACATCAGGTTAAAAACCGGCCATATTATTCAAGTAAAATTTTTAGATATTACCCAAACTTTAACCGAGTGATTCACTTGTTATTCAGGAACTTCCAGCATAAAACCCACCCCATGCACATTGGTGATATTAACAGATGGGTCATCTTTCAAGTACTTGCGTAAACGTGCAATAAACACATCCATGCTACGGCTCACGAAATAATCCGTTTCGCCCCAAACGCTTTTCTGTACGAGATCACGTGCC
The DNA here is from genome assembly GCA_964463695.1 of uncultured Lentimicrobiaceae bacterium. Taxonomy (GTDB): domain Bacteria; phylum Bacteroidota; class Bacteroidia; order Bacteroidales; family F082; genus JALNZU01. The sequence continues at coordinate 192,948 of CAYXCZ010000001.1, forward strand.
AACACCTTATTTTTATTCAAGTAAAGCATTTTAAGAAGGGAGGCTTCTTTTTTTGTCAGGTTGTGCTGATTCAAAGGTGAAACAAGGGTGAGGTTATGGGTGTCAAGCGTGAAATTACCAAATGAAAACACTTTTTGATCACTCAATTCCGGTCTCGAAAAATCGCGGATACACCGACGTAAAATGGCTTTAATGCGCATGTTAAGCTCTTCGGTACTGAATGGTTTGGTAATGTAATCATCACACCCATGAGCAAACCCTTTGAGTCTATCTTCTTTTAATGACTTGGCAGTTAAGAAGATAATGGGTAGTTGAGCATTCATTTCCCTGATTGCAGTAGCCAGAGCAAAGCCATCCATACGAGGTAGCATAACATCCAGCAAACACAAATTCACATTATTTTGCTTAAATTTCAGAAGCCCTTCTTCCCCATCGTTGGCAACAATAACATCATAATGCACCAGCTCAAGGTAATCATGTAAAACCATGCATAGGTTTGCATCATCCTCAACCAATAAAATTTTAATGGATTCCTTCGTTTTCGTATTCATTCTCAACCTCCTGTTTGTTTTTGAATGGCAAAATTAATCTAAATGTCGAACCTTTGCCTGGTTCACTGTCCAATTCAACATGTCCGTCATGCATTTCAATGATTTTCTGAACATAAAACAGTCCAATTCCAAATCCTTTAACATCATGTAAATCCCCGGTATGGACACGGTATAGATTCTTAAAAACATGTTTCTGATCTTCTTTGCTGATGCCGATTCCAGCATCTTCGACGGCGATAACAATCGAATTCTTCAAAGTTGAAGTGCTGATCTTTATCCGAGGTGGTCCGGAAGAATACTTAATAGCATTGTCGATTAAATTTGCCAGTACATTGGCAATATGATGCCGATCAGCAGGAATTTCAAACTCCGACGCTTTCAGTTCAGGCAGAATTAAACCTCCGGTATCGTGCATACGAAACTGAAAGTTATCTATCGTTTGATGAATAAGTCGATGTATATCAGTCTTTTTGAAACGTACTTTTAAACTTCCCTTTTCTAAGATAGCACTCTGAAGCACCTGTTCTACCTGATTTTTCAATCGGTTATTCTCACTTAAAATCACTGTTGCATACTTACGCGTGCGCTGGCTATCCTGCTGTATTTCCTCCTTCAACAACATTTCTGAGGCAACAGCTATCGTTGAAATAGGTGTTTTAAATTCATGTGTCATATTATTTATGAAATCTGTTTTCATTTCAGACCATTTCTTCTGCAAGTAAACTGTGCGGATAGTTAGCCAGAAACTCATCACAACTGCTAAAAGAAAAAGTGCCGAAAGAAGCATCCAACCAATTAGTTGCATGAGTACACCTGACTTTTTCTGAGGAAAATAGATTGAAAAATAGTATGACCCCGGCTTGAAGAGCGCTTCAACACTTTGCTGATACTCCGAAGAAATGATTTCATCTTTATAAACAGCATAATTACCAAGTGCAAAACGATTATTCACCTTATTATATATGGCATATTCAAAACCCTTGGTAACTTTCAAGCATTTAAATTCCATCCGTATCAACGAATCGAGCAACTTTTGTGGAATAACATCAGTAACATCTGTTTTCTCATCAAGGCAGGGCTGATTCATTGCAATTTGCCGCAGTGTATTATCTGTATTCAATTCCAAAATGCGGTTCAGCACCGTCTTCATAGCGATACCAACGCTCCTGTTAAATTGCTCTTCCTTTAGTAGTATGGCATTTTGCACCCAATAAACCTGCATAGCAACCACGCCAAGCAAAGAAATTAAAGCGACCGCTATAAGGATATTGATCTTTTTTACAGTCATAATCAGATTTTTACCAAGCAAAAGTACGAACACAATCCATCTTTTTAAACATTTAACGTATCATTAACAGGATTTAACCACACATTAACAACATTGGCCGATTGGTTGATATACTTTTGGTGAACAAAAATTTTAAAGAAATTATCACTATGAAAAAATTAGCCTTAACAATCGCTCTCTTCACATTCGTTGCTTTAGGAACAAGCAGCCTTCAATCAGTAATCGCTTCTACAACCGGCGTTGAAATGGTTCGTATGGACGATGACAAAAAGAAAGAAGACGACAAGAAAAAGAAGTCAGAATGCACAACAAAGAAAAGTTGCTGCAACGAAAAAAAAGCTGAAAAATGCGACGATAAAAAAACAGAAGAGAAGAAATAATACTCATCCTAACGTTTTGTTTTAATTTGGTTTGGGCCTTCCGATGTGAATCGGAGGGCTTTTTTCTTTACTTTTACATCCATAACATCACTAATTTTGCACAAATATTTTTCCATGGCACACTTTAACGTTCACTATACAACGGATTTAAGAACTGAAATGACTCACCTGGCATCAGGCACCGTTGCACTCACCGACGCTCCTGTTGATAACAATGGCAAAGGCGAAGTTTTTTCACCAACAGATTTGGTTTCAGCATCATTAGCCAGCTGCATGCTGACAATCATGGGTATTGCAGCCCGTGAACATGGATTCAGTATTGACGGAGCAAAAGCTTCAGTATCAAAAACTATGGAATCGAACCCCCGCAGAATTGCCGGAATAGGAATCGACATTATTTTTCCTGAGATAAGCTATAGCGCAAAACACAAAAAAATTCTTGAAATAATTTCCAAGACATGCCCTGTGGCCATGAGCCTTCATCCTGATCTGAAACAAGATGTTCATTTACACTTTATAGATTAGCAATGGATTCTATCATCACAAAAGGGATTAAAGGGGAGCAACAGGAAACAGTGAGCGAACATTCAACCGCCCGGCACTATGGATCGGGAAATGTAGATGTTTATGCCACCCCTGCAATGATTGCCCTCATGGAAACAACCGCACTTAAAAGTATTGCAGTGTACTTACCCGATGGTCTGACGAGTGTTGGCACGGAAGTTAACATAAAACACCTGAGAGCTTCAGCAGTTGGACATCATCTGCGTTGCGAAAGTCGCGTTATTGAGGTTCAAGGCCGAAAAATAGTTTTTGATGTTTCTGTTTGGGACGAGGAGCTGCTGGTGGGCCATGGCACTCACACCAGAGTTGTTGTTGATAGTCAAAAGTTTATGTCACAGTTTTCACAATGAAGCATACCATTTACATAGTTTTGATCTTTCTGCTTTCATTTACACTCCCTTCCTGTGAAGATGAAGTTGTGGTGGAAGATTTAAGCTGCAGCTTACAAACCATTCAGCATGATATCGACAGTGACACCATTGTTGTCACCTACAAAATCGAAGGTGAGGGTAATTATAAGGTAAGTTCGTGGACGTATCAGGGTGTGCAAGGCGAAGTTACCTTGCAAAATCCGGTCATCCCATCAGAAGTCACTCTCAGCTTTTTTGGAAATGCACTACCCAGATCAAAAGCGGCCGTTACCGTTGTTGAAGGTGCAGTAAAAGTAAGCTTTTCGGCAGAAGCTGCTGACTCAACCTATGTGGGTATTGACCAATGTCAGCAACAAATAAATTAAAAAAAGAGACCGAAATAATCAGCCTCTTTTTTGAATATTTTTAGTTGATAATCAACTTCTTTGTAACGTATCTTGTTCCTGAATCAAGACGGATGAAATACAAACCTGCTTCAAAACGGTCCAGATCATTCAGATTGATATGTGCCGAACCCTGAAGTAGCTTCCCTTCAAAAACTTTTTCAACGCTTTGTCCATAGGCATTCACAATTTCAACACTATAACGGCCGGCTGTTGTGATGTCTAGTTGAATCACCGCTTCATGCTGTGCAGGGTTTGGATAAACTACCATACCTGCTGCAGGACCTTCTCCGGCTTCGTCAAGTCCAACGAAATCAGGGGCATCCAGTTTTTTGCCGGTGTAAACCCTAAACTCTCCCGGATTCAGATAAATCTGAGCATTAACATCGGTAACCTCCAACGAATCGCCTCCAAAATAGTTATACCATGTTCCGGTTTTTTTAAACCCCGGAATAATATTTTTAGCCACCACATCGAAATTCGCCAAAACAGTTACTGACATATCTTCATTATTCAGATAGAGCATTTTGGTTATTGCAGTTGCATTGATAGAGAAATCTGCAGTTGTGAAAACTTCATGCGATTTCCTTAAAGCTATCAAGCTGCTGTAATAGTTATAGAGTAATTTACGGTTCCAATCCTGCTGATAGTCCCATCGCACCGGTTTTTGACTTGTGCGGCAATCATTGCTATAAGTACCATCAGGACAATGATTTATACCAAAATCATATCCAAGTTCTCCAAATTGCCAAATCATCTTGGGACCGGGCACTAAAAGAAACATGGATGCAGCAGCAGCATTTCTTTTAACACCAATATTCAGGTTTCGGGGATTATGGGCTGAATTGCTGTTGTTTCCAAATTTAATATTCTTGTACATCTGTCGTTCTTCATCATGACTTTCCATATAACCTATGGCATGTGGATTAGTCCAACCACGTTTTACATATGAAATCCATGAAAAATCGGAATCAGCAGGATATCCCATCGTACTCTGATTATAGGAATGTGTCAGGTTGGCCCAGATCATCATTCCATAATTAGCCAATTCCTTTTCCTCCGTATTTGGTGCAAAATGTTCAAGAATTATATAAGCTTTATCATTAATATCCCAGATTCGGTCGGCCATACGTTTTAAAATAGCGATTCGTGTGGCATCATACGTATCATTCATGCCGGTACGGTTTGTAAAACCTTTCGTAAAGTCAAAGCGATATCCATCAACTTTAAACTCTTCGATCCAAAATGCATTTACCCTGTCGATAAAGTCCTTAGTATGAATGCTTTCATGATTGAAATCATAACCCCAGCAATAAGGTTCATGAGGACATGTTTGATTATACCAGGGACTATTGGCAGCTGGTTGTCCGTTAGTGCCCATATACATCTGCACCAAAGGAGAAAGACCGAAAGAATGGTTTAAAACCATATCAATAATTACCGCCATTCCCCTGCTGTGGCATTCGTCGATAAACGCCTTGTAGTCATTGATTGTTCCATAGGCTTTGTCGGTAGCAAAGTAAAATGCAGGATTGTACCCCCAGCTGTCATTTCCTTCAAACTCGTTTATCGGCATGAGTTCGATAGCATTTACACCCAATCGTTGAAGATAGTCAAGGGTATCCTTCACGGTTTTGATACTTTCGGATGCAACAAAGTCGCGAATGTGCAATTCATAAATGATTAACTCGCCCGGAGGAGGAGGTGTAAACGCTTCATTCTGCCATACATACTCCACCTGATTGGTTTGGAAAACAGAAACAATCCCACTCGTTTTGCCTGCTGGATATGGTTTCAGGTTAGGATAATTAAAGTCAGGAATCCAATGGTCATTCCATGGATCAAGAATTTTGTGCGTATAAGGATCAGCAACACGCAACGATCCGTCAATTAAAAACTGATACGCATATTCCTGTCCAGGAGTTAAGTTATCTAACTGAACCCAATAACGTTGCCCATCAGGACTACGTTTCATATAGTTAGAGTTATCGAGCTGCCAGTCGTTAAAATCACCAATAACAAATACGTAGTTTTTATCGGGAGCGAAAAGCGAGATAATGACACTTGATTCGCTTAAATAATTCACTCCATCGATCACACCTGCAGGGACTGCTTCAACTGGAACTGCTGGTCTCACATAGAGCAGTACTGAATCAGACAGGGAACTCTCTGTCCCAAAGGCTGTCGCTTTAACAACAAACAGTCCTGTTTGGGTTGCTACATAATCATAATTGATTATTGATGAACTTGTTCCTGCGACATATTGATTGTTCACATACAATGCGGTTGAATCAGCATCGATAGATGCAACATTGAAGACGATCGTTTCTCCTGATTCGGCTAATACCTGTTGGTCGGTTGGCTGAATAAAAATCACATTAAGGCCTTCTTCGTATACGGTGTAATAAATATCTCCATTCTGATCTGTTTTTCCAACCAATACTGAGCCTCCTACTGCTCCTGCACTTCGGAATACGAAAGCCATCTGTAAAATAGTTTCATTCTGAGGCACACCATAATATTCACGAATACTTGGGCCGATGTTTAAGGTGTAAAGATCGGGTGCAATGCGGGTCATTTTTGCTTTTGGCAAATTTGTTGTCCAGCCGGCAATGACATATTTCCAGTCGGAACCACTTGTACTATTGGAAGTTATAACACCGGTATGTGCATAAACGTCACCTGTAAAACCGGCTAAACCGGCATTTCCTTCTGAGGCATCAAAAGTAATGACCACTTCATTTTGATCGGTAGGAAAAACGGGGTTGGCCGAAATGAGCTGAGCTGTAATATTGCTATAAAAGCCAAGCAAAATCAGCGTTGTAAGAATGATATTACGTATCATGGGGGATAATTTAAGTAAAGGTATCAAAGATAAGCAAGTTTCCTTTAAAAAAGGAGTAAAACTCAACTTTTAAGGGTTTTTAATTTGCAATGGGTTGCAACAAAAAAAGGCAGGACGAGCCTGCCTTTCCGTTAATTATATTCTTTTTTCCTACCATGCATTGAGCGTGATTCCCACAGAAAATGGGTAAAGCTCAGGTCCACGGTTCTTTACAAACATAGGTGTTATAGCATAGGTAGCATATAGATTGACGATTCCCCAACCAACACGTACACTGGCGTCCAGTTTGAAAGGACTTTGCTGGAAGCTGTTGAAATCCTTAACGATATTGCGGCTAGTAGATGAAGGCGACCTCATTATTTCAGGTTGGAGGATCCCTGTCAGAGGGTCTCTAAGTTGATATTCTTTATTTGCTTCGAGGAAATAAATTTTGGTGTGAGTGCTAAATCTCCAGCCACCAACTACCCCAACAGCGATATGTGCGCTTTCTTTTTTTCTTGTTGAGTTCGTCTGAAATTCAAGAAACAATGGTAAGGTCAGGTACGTATTCACCAGTTTACTCTTCTTAACATTCACGCCTTCCATATAATACCCATTGAACTCATTGTTTTCGTTTACAAGCATCACATTGTTGGCAAAACGGTAGTTATTCCAGCTTAATCCGAGTCCACTCACTAAACCTACAGTTCCGCTTTTATTCAAAGGGATGTTTTGTTCGTAAAAGTTCAGGTTTACATTGATACTTTTTTCCATTCGTTGATCCAAAAATTCAAGACCATTTGAATAGCTCATATTAAAATCAGAAGTGAGTAACCCGTTGACGCCTAGTTCAACACCTGCCCAATGCCCGTTAAATTTGTGAGTTTTTTCCCGCGTGATGTTCACACTGCCCTTTTCGTCCACAACAATTCTGCGTGATCCTACAACAACAACTGTAGAATCGCCGTCGATTACCTGAACTCTTACACCTCCAACATTCACATTAACTGTATCTCCATTATCAGACTCATAGGCTTTTATAACAATAGTTTCTTCATTACCGTCCACAGTAAGGGGCTCCTTTTCATAATTTACTTTGGCAGCACCGCTTAAACTTTGTTTGAGTTGTTTGGCAGAAATCCAGGCATCGCTTGCACCACTGGCAGAGATGTCGGTTGTTTCTGTTTCAAGTGTCTTTGATGAAAGTTTTGACGCCCCACTTAATTCACTGTTATGTGTGACTGCATAACCGCTGATACTTGCTTTGCTTGCTCCTGACAAATTAGACTCCAGAAGATCGGTTGTGATGCTTAGCGATACTTTTGCAGCTCCGCTTGCATCCAATCTAAAATGATCTGTCTGGATATCATTTCCAGTTTCAAATGATGATGCACCTGAAGCATCAAGGGAATGAAGCATTGGCGAAGTAACAGTAGCCGAAAGTTTTGCTGCATTTTTGATATTGGAAACTGCAATGTGAAGAATGCCGTCCTTCACTTCAATCTTCACCTGATCCATCAGGTTTTCATCTGTTTCGAAATATACACGGGATTCGTCGGCCTGTGTGAATTGAACCTTTATTGCTCCACCTATATCAATACCGGTAAAAGAAGCAACTTCAAAAGTTTTTCCAGTTATGTTGCCATTTCCTGATTTCTGTGCCATTAAGGAAGTTCCTGCTGCAAAAACAACAGCGATCAAAAGTAGAAAGTGTTTTTTCATTTGTGATTTCATGATATTAATTTTTAACATTTGGTCATTTGACGCAACAGATCAAAAAAATGTTACACCAAACCAAAAATTTGTTGATTTAATTCCGTTCGGCGAATGCTACATTATAGCTTACGATTTGTACTTTTGCAAAAAGCATACTATGGTTTACCTCATTTTAGCAATCCTATTTAGCACCTCTATTCTTATCCTTTTTCGTTATTTTAAAAAGTGGGAAGTAGATAACCTTCAGGCGATTGTAGCTAATTATCTTTTGGCAGCCGTTGTTGGATATGCTGCCTATGAGGGGCCGGCATCCTTTGGTGACATAACTTCAAAATCGTGGTTGCCCATCTCTATTCTTCTGGGATTTCTTTTTATTGGTGTGTTTTTTCTTTTTGCATTATCATCACAAAAAGCCGGTGTTGCAGTCACGGCAGTAGCAAGCCGTATGTCGGTAATTATCCCTGTCATTGGTGGATTCATTCTTTTTGGAGAGTCAGCTACTTTTTTAAAAATCCTTGGCATTGCTGTAGCATTGCCAGCTTTTTACCTCACCTTTAAAAAGGGCCCTGATCAGAAATTGAATTCACTTACGATTTTGCTACCATTATTCATTTTTTTAGGAGCAGGATCGAACGACCTGCTCATGAAATTTACCGATTTTAATTTTCTCAAGAACGATCTGTTTCTTCTTTTAGCTGTTATCTTTTTCATTTCCATGATAATAGGATTAACAATACTTGTTATTAGAATTTTAAAACAGACCGTGAAACCTAACATAAAGAGCATGTTAGCTGGCTTACTTCTTGGTCTGGTAAATTTCGCCTCTACCTATTTTATGTTCAGAAGCATGGATTTTTTTGATAGCTCCGTAATGTTCCCTCTTATTAATATAGGAGTTGTGACTTTAGCAGCTTTTGCTGATTACACCCTTTTTGGCGAAAAACTAAGTTTGATAAATCAATCAGGGATTTTATTAGCTATCATCGCCATAATCCTTATTTCATTAGGATGACAGCCAGCGACACCTATTTTATAATAAGCAGCCCTGCGGAAGGGATGTATAAAGAAAAAGGAAGCAAATTTATCTCCGTTGCCATTCCTGTTTTTTCGGAAGATGAAGTTAAAGAACAGTTGCTGAACATTCGCAAAAAATATTTCGATGCCAGGCATCATTGTTATGCATATGTGATTGGAGCTGATAAGAAAAATTTCAGGTCAAATGATGACGGAGAGCCATCGGGCAGCGCCGGGAAACCCATCCTCAATCAAATTTATTCTGCTGAACTGACCAATATTCTTGTAGTAGTCGTACGCTATTTCGGAGGCATAAAACTGGGCGTCAGCGGATTAGTCAATGCTTACAAAACCGCAGCCCGTGAAGCACTTCAGGTAGCAACCATAGTTGAGTGCACGGTAGATGACGTGTATTCCATTCATTTTACCTATCCACTGATGAATGAAGTGATGCGTGTATTGAAAGAAGAGCTGCTTCAACCTACATTAACACGTTTTGAAATTGATTGTTATCTGGAGTTGCGGTGTCGAAAAACTCAGGTAAATCGGGTCATTGAACGATTCAATCAAATTTATGGTGTAAAGGTAAATTTTCTCTATTCTATTTAAGATTCTGGTTTTCAACACCTACAACTCTAATAATGTTTGGCCATATATTTATGACGAATTTTTTTAAAAATCAATAGTAAAAAAACTTTTTTTTTAACTTTTTTTCATTCACTTTTGTTGAAAACTAAATAACAAATCATTTTATATATAACGTAGTAGAAATCAGCATCTTTACTGAAATGGTTTGTTGGGCCTGTGTTAATTTTATATTAACTGATTGATTTTCAAAGTGGAATGAAGAGAAAGTATGTAGAAGTATGGGAAAACTGCTTGAATGTAATTAGGGATAACATTCATTCGCAAAGTTTCAAGACATGGTTTGAACCCATTGTCCCCATTAAATTAGAGAACAATGTTCTGACAATTCAGGTTCCCAGTCAGTTCTTTTACGAATGGCTCGAAGAGCACTACATTGTGTTGCTCCGAAAGACGATAAAAAAAGAACTTGGTCCTGATGGCCGTCTTGAATACAGCATCATTATGGACAGTCACAATGGCCCATCAGGTCCGTTGTCGATCAGTTATCCTACAAGCAATCATAAAGCTACTAAAAACCCCTATGTTTCTATGCCACTTGATTTAAATCGTGGCACTTCAAAAGACATTCCTAATCCCTTCATTATTCCCGGGCTGAAGAAAATCAAGGTTGAATCACAACTTGTTGAAAGTTACTCTTTCGATAATTTCATTGAAGGCGAGTGTAACCGTCTGGCACGTTCTGCTGGTTGGGCTGTTGCTGAAAATCCAGGAAAAACGGCTTTTAATCCCTTGCTCATTTTCAGCCCAACGGGTTTGGGCAAAACACATCTGGCTCATGCCATAGGTCTGCAGGTAAAAACAAATTTTCCTGACAAAACAGTATTATATGTTCAAACCGAACAGTTTATAAATCAATACATCGAGTCGGTTCGCAACAACAATCAAAATGATTTTGTGCATTTTTATCAAATGATTGATGTATTGATTATTGATGATGTGCAGTTTCTGGCAGGAAAAGAGAAAACACAGGACATCTTTTTCCATGTGTTTAATCATTTGCATCAAAGCGGAAAACAATTAGTTATCACCAGCGACAAACCTCCGGTAGAGCTCAAAGGCTTGGAGCCAAGGCTGTTGTCACGTTTCAAATGGGGACTTTCGGCTGATCTTCAAATGCCTGATTTAGACACACGTGTTTCAATCCTACGGCGAAAGTTATACAGCGACGGCATCACCGTTCCTGATGATGTGATCGATTACCTTGCAAACTCAATTACTTCCAGTGTCCGTGAAATGGAAGGCGCTCTTATTTCACTCATCGCACAATCATCGCTCAACAAGAAATCCATCACCATGGATCTTGCCCGTCAGATGATCGACAAATTTGTTAAAAACACCACGAAAGAAATCAGTATCGATTACATTCAAAAAATTGTTTGCGATTATTTTGGATTACCTCTTGATCAGATTCATGCTAAAACGCGTAAGCGCGAAGTTGTTCAGGCCAGGCAAGTTGCTATGTATTTCTCAAAGAAACATACCAAATCTTCACTTGCAACCATCGGATTACAATGCGGCAATAAAGATCATGCTACTGTTTTACATGCATGCAAAACAATTGCCAATCTTATTGATACCGACAAACAATTCAGAGGCTATGCCATTGAAATTGATAAAAAAATAATTCAGTAAGGTCTTCCTTCGAAAGAAGCCAAATACTTAAAAAACTGAGCCTGCGATTCTTTCACAGGCTTTTTTATTTTCTTGAAGACAATTTCTAAGTCCATTATCAGAAACTTATTTCAAGCGAAACTGAGACTACTACAAATGTGATTGAATAATCATAAAATACACATCAGTCAAATGTGGTTAGGAATTGTGAAAGATTAGGTGATATTTTACAACCCCTAACTAAACAGATGCCAGGCGAAGTAAATCAGAAAAAACGCCTCTTGCGGTAACCTCAGCTCCTGCTCCTGCTCCTCTTATAACCAGAGGATGTTCACCGTAGGCTTCAGTATAAATCTCAAAAATTGAATCTGCCCCACTGAGTGATCCCAAATCAGATTTGGAAGAGATACGATCAAGTTTTACTTCCAGACGACCAGTTACCGAATCCAATTCCCCAACATACCGAAGAACTTCATCCTGATTTAATTGTTCCTTTATCGACTCAAACCAGGCATTAAGCTCCTCATAATGAGTGATAAACTCTTCTTTTGTCATTTCATGTCTCAGAGAAGCCGGGATGAGACTCTCGATATGAACATCTTGAAAATTAACATTCAAATCGAGCTCACGAGCCAAAATCAGGAGTTTTCGCCCTACATCTTTACCTGACAAATCTTCCCGTGGATCGGGTTCGGTTAATCCCTTTTCAATGGCTTCTTTTAAAACAGAAAAAAATGGTAGTTTGCTTTCAGAGTATTTATTGAAGATATAACTTAACGAGCCTGAGAAAACTCCACGAATTTTATAAATAAAATCGCCTGATGCATGAAGCAGTTTGATGGTATCAATTAAAGGTAAGCCAGCTCCTACGTTCGTTTCATAATAAAACTGCCGGTGGTTGTTCTGCAATTGCTCCCGAAATGTGTTGTACCAACCCATCTCAAAAGTATTTGCATGCTTGTTGGAGGCAACAATATCACACCCGTTCTGGATAAAAAGCGGATAGTCTTCTGCCAGTTTTACACTTGCAGTGTTATCAACAACAACAACATTTTCAAGGTGTTGCTTCGAAATATAACTAAAGATATCATCAATGGAGTAATCTGTAACTCCTTCTCTTTCCAGTGTTTCAAGCCATTTTTCTCCTAAATCATGTGACCGCAACAGCAGCTTTTTTGAATCACATATCCCAAAAATATTTATCAATAACCCACGACGTTCTTTAATCCTGACCTTCGACTTCACGAGTTGATTTAACAGGGTTTTCCCAACATTGCCTTTGCCAAACAGGAAGACATTCAATCTCTTTGTCGCACCAAAAATGTGACCATGAATAATATTGACGGCTTTACGCATTTGCTGCTTACTTACAACCAATGAGATATGATCCCCGTTAATGGTATTTGCCATCAAAATTGGCTTGATGTTATTTCTGTTTAAGGAGCTGTAAGCGATATCGAGAAACTGCAAATTTCGGCTTATGATGGAAATCACTGCGACTTCCTTATTGATCGTTATATCATTAATATCCTGAAGTTCAATCTCTTTATAAAACTCCTGATTCAAAGCCTTTGATGCCAGCTTTGAATGCTCTGCATCAATAATGAAACCAATACCCCGTTCGGAAGAAGCCTGTGAAATAATCCTTACACTGATACCTGCAGCACTTAACGCACTGAAAATTCTCCCGTCGATGCCAACCTTTCCAAGCAAACCCCTCCCTTCAATACTTACAAGCGCTACATCCTGAATAGCAGAAATTGCTTTTATTCCTTTACCATCGCCTTCCTCATCAATGAATGTCCCCGGATCACCGGGATTAAAGGAGTTCAAAATCCGAATTGGGATTTTCTTTTCGATAAGTGGCAGTATTGTTTTCGCATGTAAAATATGCATCCCGAAATTGGCCAGCTCATTGGCCTCCCTGAATGATAAATGACGAATAATCTGCGCATCGGGAACAATAGAGGGATTAGCGGTATATAAACCATTTACATTCGTCCAGTTCTGAACTTCAGAAGCCTCGAGAAAACTCGCAACCAGTGTTGCCGTATAATTACTGCCATTTCTCCCTAAGGTTGTTGTTTGATTGTTAAGATTTGAGCCAATGAAACCTGTTACAACTTCAATAGTATCAGGTTCATTATCAGCAAAAAATTTTTGGAAGTTCTCACGCGAAAGCTCTTGAAGAACTTGTGCTGAGCCATACTTCTGATCGGTTTTTATCAAATTACGCGCATCGACAAAACGTGCCTTAAAACCTCTTTCCTGTAAAAGATGCACTATAGTCCGGCAGCTGATCAGTTCACCATAAGCAAGCAACTGATCTTTAATCTTTAACGAATACTCACCCAAAAGCGCCACACCTTCAAGCATTCTGCTGATAGAATATCGTTCATCAGCCAGGTTAAATTGCGGTGTGTGTGCCACCTGATAATTAAAAAACACATCAAATTCTTGCTGATAATCATCACCTGAAGCAGCCAGGTGAATCATTTTCTCAAGAATATCAGTGGCATCAGCGCGTGCTGATAAAACAACGAAAATTTTTGATATTCGTGCCGCCGATTCAATAATCTGTAATGTACTTTCAAGGGGAAGGCCGTTAGCCAGCGATTTACCTCCAAATTTTAAGACTTTCATGCTTTTAATTCTCTTATAATATTGATTCGCAATAATTGGAATATTCTGATTTTTCAAGCTGATCCGTTTCCTGGAAAACATCTTGTAGCAAATTGGTAAGCTGCCCGAATTCAATCAGAAAGCTATCATGACCATGAATTGAAACTATTTCGCGGTAACTCACATCGCAACCATTCTGTTTCATAACAGCAACTGTATCTTTGTTTTCAGCCGGCTGAAAAAACAAATCGGAATCAACCCCTATCATAATCACACGCGCCTTTATAAGCGAAACCACCTGTTGAAACCCTCCCCTGTCTTTACCAATATCCAGCGAACTGAGGTAATGTGTCATCAAAAGATAAGCATCAAGATTGAAGCGATTTCTGAGTTTTTCTCCATGATGCAATAGCCAGGTTTCAATGTTAAACAATCCATTGGAAGCATTAATACTCCTGTCAAATTTCATCTTTAGCGATTCGGGTGTTCTGTAGAACATCATGGCCATCATACGCGCATCGTGCAGTGGGTCAGAGGAGTGTATCAAAATTTGCTCCTGCACTTTGTTGTGTGCCAGCACCCAGTCAGTCGCCTTCCAGTCGGTAGCCACTGGTATTATTGTTTGAACATAATCGGGAAATGTGGCTGCTATTTCCCAACAAATGCCGCCACCCAACGAACCGCCTATTGCTACAAACAGCTGACTTACACCAATTTCCCGTAGAAGGTTTACGAAAAGCCTAGCAATATCCCTCACGTTTAAATTTCTGTATTGCGCATAAGTGGCTTTTTCATCCGAATGATAACCATTGCCGGGAATATTGATTCCAATTACAGTAAATTTTGATAAAGAAATGAGTCTGTCCTCTCCTATCAGATCATTCCACCAACCCTTCTCACCGGTAATTGTTGAATTGCCCGTAAGTGCGTGACAAACCAGAACAACCGGCTTTTTCTCTTCCAGGGCTGGCCCGAAAACTTCATATGATAATACAAGCTCAGGAAACAAGGTACCATTGAAGGATTGAAATTGCTTTTGGGTATGAAACTTCAGATTCTTACTCTTCGACATAAAAAAAGTTTTAGGCGGTGATTGCGTTATTCAGATCTGTGATCAGGTCGTTGATGTTTTCTATTCCTACAGAAACACGGATAAGATCTGGTGTTACACCTGATGCAAGTTGTTCGCTGTCTGACAATTGCTGATGTGTAGTGCTGGCCGGGTGGATGATCAGCGACTTGGTATCACCGATATTGGCAAGCAACGAGAAAAGTTTTGTGGTATTGACAACCTTACATGCTGCTTCATAACCGCCTTTTAGTCCAAATGTTAGCAAGCCACTTTGTCCCGAAGGAAGATATTTTTCAACCAGATGATAGGTAGGATGGGTAGGTAATCCCGGGTAATTCACCCAAGAAACCTCAGGGTGTTGCTCGAGCCATTGAGCAAGTTTAAGGGCATTTTCTGAATGTCGGATTATACGAAGTGGCAAAGTTTCTAAGCCTTGTATTAATTGAAAAGCGTTGAACGGACTGGCAGCCGCACCAAGATCCCTCAAGCCTTCAAGACGTAGTTTAGCAATGAAAGCCGCTTTCCCCAAAGCCTCAGTCAATATCAATCCATGAAATCCTGGATTAGGAGAGGTGAACTCAGGAAATTTTCCATTCGACCAATCGAACTTGCCGGAATCAACCACTGCTCCGCCCAAAGAAGTACCTTGACCGCCAATATATTTGGTTAATGAGTAAACAATGATATCCGCACCAAAGTCAATTGGCTTGCATAAGTAGGGAGTGGCTACTGTATTATCTACAATCAAAGGAACACCAGCTTCGTGTGCATAATCAGCAATCTTCTCAATATCAAGAAGATTCAACTTTGGATTACCCAAGGTCTCGATAAAAACAGCCCGTGTATTTTCTTTCACAGCTTTCTTAAAATTCTCAGGATCTGTCGGATCTACGAAATCTGTATGGATTCCATATCTCCGCAAAGTCACCTGAAGCAAGTTCCAGGTTCCGCCATATAAATGTGAAGAGGCAACGATATGATCTCCATTCTTTAAAAGGGTGAGTAATGTTGTTGCTATGGCTGCTGCACCACTCGCAAAAACAACTGATCCAATTCCTCCATCCAGTGCAGTTAACCGTTGCTCCAATATATCATTGGTAGGATTATTCAGCCTTGTATAAATAAACCCTGACTCAGCCAAAGAAAAAAGATTCGCAGCATGTTGTGCACTTTTAAACACATACGAAGTTGTCTGATAAATTGGAACTGCGCGTGTTCCTTCTGTGCGGTTTGTATCATGCCCTGCATGAAGTGCCTCTGTTTCAAATTGATAATGTGACATAATTGTTTGTTTATTTGATAAAAAAACCTCCCCGGCAAATTGCAGAAGAGGCTTAACTGGTTACTATTCATTTATTCTCAGCCTCGCTTCTGCAATAAAACACACATCCACATCATATCCGACATAGATTGCATTGTTGTCATTACCGAATTCAAACTATATTTTTTCATTTCTTCGTTTGCTTAAAATAAAAAACCCTCGTCAATTTCTGACGAGGGTTTTCATATATATTTTGCATATCAATATGATTCCACGTCAGGATCGCTCCTGCATCATCATGGACATCATATTCACTGCTGTTAATTTCATTTTCTATTTTTGAGATTGCAAAGAAACAACTTTTTTTTAATTGCCAACTACAGTCGAAAAAAAAAGCCCAACATCATTGGGCTTTTATGAAACACTATATTTATAAACACTTAAAATCTGATCAGCTTGAAAGTTCTTCAACTCATTGTTTAACTTTTCAAAATTATAATTCAACAAATTTCCAAACTAAACCGGCTGGTATTCCTTCAGATTTTCCATTAGTTTTTTTCTGCTGTAGAAAATCCTGCTTTTTACAGTGCCAATGGTAAGATTTAAATCATCAGCTATTTCTTTGTATTTGAATCCATCGTTGTACATATCGAAGGCACGACGGAAATCCTTATCAAGAGCCTCTATTCCTTTTGTTAACTCCTTAGTTGCAATGATTGACTCGGGATTAAACTCTGTATCATTTGTTACCGAATTGATATGGAATAAATTATCTGATTGATCAATAAATGTCTTTGACTTTTTTGCCCTGCGGTAGTTATTGATGAAGATATTCTTCATGATGGTATAAACCCAGGCTTTGAAATTATTCTGGTTTACATATTTATCGCGATTCACCAATGCCTTCAAAAAAGTTTCCTGTAAGAGGTCTTTTGCGTCATCTTCGTTACCGGTAAGTTGTTTGGCAAATACTTCAAGATACTTTTGCATTGCCGTGAGGTTATAGTTGAATTCAATTGCTGTCATGATGATTTTTGTTTAATGTTTATGATGCAAAGTTAAACAAGAAATTAGTTTTGTCAAGCCTTTTTGCAAAATAATTAAACAAAATATTCATAAAAAAACTTATGTACATGTTTATCAACATTATATATAATTAAATAAATCGTTTAAAATGCATTTTGTTGAACAAAGTGTATGTGATTAATAGATTTTAAAGGGCAAATTGTTAAACAAACTGTGTAAACTGAGCAAATAAATCCTCCTAAATGTTGAGATGCTTCAACAAAAGTTTAAACAAAAAGCATTCTTCCTTTAGTTAGAATGGGTGTTTAATAAAAGGAATAAGGAAATCTGACAGCAAAAAATTGCTTGAACAAGAATATCTATTTAACAAAATACTTTTCGGCAACACTTAGATTATGTTGATTGTTGCTTTTTAACCCTTCCTGACTAAACAGTGCTTCCACAGGCTTTTTATAATTCTCAAGTACTTTATGCCGAACCATCTTCAGCGTTGAGTTAATCATCAGGTTCTGCTCAGTAAATGCTTCATTTGCAATCACAAAAGAGCTCGGAATCCAGATCTCAGGAAATTGGTCTTTATATGCAGGATGGGTTTTAAATCTTTGAATATCCTGTTCAATCAGACGAATAAGCATTTCAGGAGTGCTCAGTACTTGCTGCGCTATTAATCGTCTGATTTTTTCTTCAACAAGGGTCACAACAGCAACTGTATAGGGTTTCATATCGTTATAAACCATTACTTGCTGTGTGAATTCAGCGCAATTAATAATTGCCTCTTCAACCCCTTCAGGAGAATATTTTTCGCCATTAGCTGAAATCAGTAAGGCCTTTTCCCTTCCAACAACGACCAGAAAACCATCCTCATCAAAATATCCTAAATCACCGGTATACAACCAGTTATCAACTATCGATTCGCTGGTGGCATGCTCATTCAGGTAATAACCTTTCATCACATTGTTGCCTCGGATAATAATCTGTCCTTTTTTTCCGACAGGAAGTTCGTTACCTGCTCCGTCGATAATTTTGCATTCAACATTGGGAATAACTTTGCCCGATGTACCCAACTTATAAGTTCCGGGTGTGTTGGCCGAAATGATAGGAGTAGCCTCAGTGAGGCCATAGCCTTGAAAAACAGGAACTCCAACTGCCGAAAAAAACTGCTGCTGCGAAATATCCAACAACGCTCCTCCCCCAACGCAAAAGCGGATACTATTACCAAAAACACCCTGAAGTTTCTTAAATATCAATTGGTAGGCAAGCCAATAAATAATCTTTTTCTGTAGTGCTACACCTTTAACCCTTTGATATCCATTACCCTTAATTTCGATTCCGGCTTTCAATCCCGAATCAAATATTTTCTTTATCAACCCGCCTTTTGCCGCTACTCCATCTTTCATTTTCGACATGAAATTTCCGGTAAGAGCAGGAACTGTTAATATGAAATGTGGGTTTGCTTCTTTCAGGTTGATTGGAATATTCTTCAAGGCATTCTTGCTTCCCCCGCGGGCATCAACAAAGTAAATCGACAAGCCTTTGACAGCACTTGCATAAATACCAACTGTATGGGCAAATGAATGGTCGAGCGGTAAAATGATCAACAGGCGGTCGCGTTGCTGCACATCAAAAAACTGCATAGCATCCGAACTATTCGCATAATAATTCAAATGCGTGAGCATGATTCCCTTTGGATTTCCCGTCGTTCCTGAAGTATATGAAATAGTAACAACCTGATCTTCTTTTATTTTACTCTCGACTTCGGCAAGAACTGAAGCAGGCAGGTTTTTGCCATGAGCATACAAATCGCTAACGATAAGCACCGAATCTAAATCAATGCCTTTTTCATTTAACAGCTTATAATAGGGTTTCAGATCCTCATCCATGAAAATAATCTTCAAACGCGTCAGCTGCTCCTGACAAACACTCACGAGTGCTTTTTCAATTGTATTGGCCGAAACAACCAACCCTTTACAATCAGCATGATCAATGCGAAAATGGATTTCCTCAGGCAACAGCTTTATCGACAGTGGCACATTCACACAGCCTGCCATCAATATTCCGTACTCCGTTATCACCCAATCGTTCCTACCTTCAGCCAGCAGAGCTATCCTGTCGTTGAACTGAAAGCCATGTTCCAGCAAAGCCAATGCGAAATGGGAAGATTTCTCCAGAACCTCGGAGAATGATTGAGTAAACCATCCTTCATCCGATTTTTGACTCAGATATGGTGATGTTGAAAATCGGTGAGCCGCATCCCGCAGCAGTTGAATTACAGTACGTTGCATGAAATACCCTTATTTAGGGCTGCAAGTTAACGAAAATGCATTTTTGATAGGCAATTTTCCCTTAACTTATTCTGTAAATAAAGGGCTTTAGTTGGAGTGCGCCTTCAGAAAACGCTTAAACTCCATTGCACTGGAAACTGTGCGTACATTTTCAGGTAATTCAAAATTGATATTGGCTGCCTGAATACCGCTAACAAACAATTGCTTTGAATTAAAATGTTCTGATAACAGCAGGATATATTTCTTCATTTCAGGAAGTGTCACTGCTGACACAAAATAGGTCGCAATCAAATCAGGTTCAATAGTTTGAGCAACAGAAAACAAATCGAACATGGGCACATTCTGTCCTAAATAAATCACTTTAAAGCCATGCTTGCGGGCGAGGTAATAATATGTCAGCAGGCCAATTTCGTGCAATTCCCATTCAGGAAGGAAAAGGATTACCTTTTTTGCTTTTGGATCATGAATTGCAGGCAAGCTGTCGATGGCTACGCATAACTTCATGCGTATCAGGTTAGAAATAAAATGTTCCTGAGCGGGGTTGATCGTTCCTGTTTGCCAGAGAATGCCAATCTTCTCAAAAAATGGGTAAATGATATGATAAAGGGTGTCTTCAAACCCTATTTTGATGATGCTTTGGTTGAGAATTTTCTCGAAACGATCTTCGTTCAACTCGATCATTGCCACCACCAAACTCTCAATCTGACTTAAATAATCGGATTCCGGACGAATGACCTCCATGATCTTTTGGTTGAGCTCGCTGGTGCTCATGCCGGCAATTTTCGAAATCTTTATTCCATGTCGGTTTAAAATCGAAATATTCAGCAAACGCTTCAGGTCTTCGTCGGTATAAAACCTGATATTGGTATCCGACCTGTCGGGATCAACAATAGCGTAGCGTTTCTCCCAAATTCTTATCGTATGCGCCTTGACGTTAGTTAGGCGTTCCAAATCTTTTATTGAATATGATGACATAGTTTTATGATAGCAAAATAGTGAGTAGTAAACATTGAACGAAGATAAATGTTCAATAAAATGTTAAAAAATCTTAGTTCGTTGCATAAAATGTACTAAAGTCGGAATAGTTTTTTGCAACCATTGACCGGGAATTTCATCTTGACTACAAAAAACAAAGTGATGCATAAGATTATTACGTTAAGCCTGATTTTTTGTTTAGCAGCAAGTTTGACCGTTCAAGCCCAGAAAGAACATGCTGTCGATCTGCATGTTTCAATCGCCGATGCGATACCCATTAATTTTGCTCAGTTAGTTGGTTCTGCCAGCTATGAGTCAAAAAGTGGTTACATTATAGGTATTGGTTATCATCTAAAAAACGGACGTAACAGCTTCCTTACTGGACTTGATTTTGGCCATTATAGTTACAATTCTTCCTGGATCGATGGTTATGGTATGGAACAACACAGCAGTGAACCTATTATCGTTTCGCTGCTTACAATTCCGCTGAACTACAGCA
The DNA here is from genome assembly GCA_964463695.1 of uncultured Lentimicrobiaceae bacterium. Classification (GTDB taxonomy): domain Bacteria; phylum Bacteroidota; class Bacteroidia; order Bacteroidales; family F082; genus JALNZU01. The sequence goes on from CAYXCZ010000001.1 coordinate 214,035, forward strand.
GGGAACTTCGTTACAGGTTCCATTTCGGGCTCGGCCCTTTTCTGGGAATGGAGCTCAACCCCGACCGCGATGGGTTTGACCTGCAGACCGGAGTAGGATTTAACCTGTTCCTTCAAAAACGTTTCAGGCTGGGTGAAAAATTTGAAATCGGAATTACGCCGGAGTTAAAGCTTCATTCCATCATTCCTACAACATGGGAACGCTATCACCGAAAGTTGCTTGAGGCCAACTTGCGCATTTCGCTGCATAAAGTGTTATAAGACATCTTGCTGTAATTTTTGCAGGGCCTCGGAAACATGTTTTTCCGCATTAAGCTGAGAGTTAAACTGATAGATAAGTTTACCTTCCAGATCTATAACATAAGTTACCCTCCCCGGTAGCAGTCCGAACAAATCAGACGGTACGTTAAAGAGTTTTCTAACTTCATTATCTACATCGCTTAAAAGCCGAAAACTCAGGCGGTATTTGTCAGCAAACTTTTTATGTGAACTCACATCATCAGCACTGATGCCAAAAACTTCGGCGTTCACTGCTTTAAAATCCTCGAACTGATCGCTGAAGCTTCATGCTTCTTTGGTGCAGCCGGGAGTATCGTCCTTAGGGTAAAATAAATCATCAATTTTTTTAACCTGATAAAATCTTATAAATCAACTCATTCTCTATTCTGATCCTGCAACCTGAAAACCGGAATCTTATCCCCTACCTTTAAGTTTTGTTTCATTTTTTCAACCTGTCATTGAGCGATTCCACAATATCGGTATAATGAAATTGAAACCCCTCTTCAACTAACCGTTTAGGGGAGGCTTTCGTGCCCTTGAGCAACAGCTCGTTTCCCATTTCGCCCAAAGCCATTTTGATAGCAAAAGCGGGTGTCGGAAGTACAGAAGGCCGTCCAATGGCTTTACCTATTGCATGTGCCATTTCATATTGCTGCACCGGCTGAGGAGAAACAAGGTTATACGCTCCGCTACTTTTTGTATTGTTGAACAAAAACAAGATCGCTTCAATCTCATCTTCAATGTCAATCCATGAGAGCCATTGTTTTCCGCTACCTATCTTTCCTCCGGCAAAAAACCGGAAAGGTATTACCATCTTTGGCAGTGCACCGCCGTTCTCCGACAGCACCACCCCCGACCTGATAACAATCAAACGTTCTGTTATTTCCTTAAGCCCTGCAGCAGCAAGCTCCCATTTATAGCTTACTTCAGCCAGAAATCCTGTTCCAACCTCATCATCTTCAGTAAAAGCTTTGTCATCATCGAAGCCATAATAACCTATTGCTGAAGCTTGTATAACAGTGTCAAGTTTTATTTCAGCGGCTTTGAGGAGCTTATGCAATGCCTCTACCGTTTGTACACGACTCCAAAGAATAGCTTCTTTACGTTTTTCGGTCCAACGCGCATCGCCAATACCTGTACCTGCCAGATTGATAAGCACTTTGCTACCCTCAAGGAGGGCGGCCAAATGTGAAGGCGGCTGATGCCAGTCAGCAAAATGAATTCCCGCGCCCATGAATTTTTTTCTGGCAGCAGGCACATTTCTGGTGATAATAACCAGCTCATGCTTTCCAGTTAACCGTTTGACAAGCGCTTCACCTATCAAACCAGTTGCTCCGGCAATGATGATTTTCATTATTTGAGTTTTATTTATAACAGTTCGTATGCCCAATTGTTTAACCTCATCAAAAAAATGCTTTATTATTGAAATCATAATAAATCGAACTTTCAAGTACCTTTGCAGCCAATTTTTGATTAGTGGAAGTAAACATCTCTTACAAGCGCATCTGGAGTATAGCCTACCCTATTATCCTGGGAAGCGTAGCCCAAAATCTTATTAACGTTACCGACACCGCCTTTTTAGGCCGGGTTGGCGAAGTGGAGCTTGGAGCATCTGCACTTGGCGGGATGTTTTATTTTGTGCTGTTTATGTTGGCCCTGGGTTTCGGTACGGGCACTCAAATCATTATCTCACGCCGTCATGGCGAAGGTAACAGCCACCTTATCGGCAAGACTTTCGACCATGCCCTTTATTTTATGCTGCCTTTGTCGTTTGTCGCTTTTTTCATTTTGTACTTTTTCTCGACACCCATACTCAGAGCGGTAATAGAAAGTGACAGCATTTTCGAAGCCTCGGTAGCCTTTTTAAAATACCGCATGCCGGGAATATTTTTCGTTTTCGGTCAGATTCTTTTCAGGTCGTTTTACATCGGGATAGCGAAAACCAAGGTCATCACATGGAGTACCCTCGTGATGGCAGGTGTAAACATCGTGCTGGATTACGGACTTATTTTCGGTAAATTAGGCATGCCTCAAATGGGCCTTGAAGGTGCAGCTATAGCCTCAACAATTGCTGAAGGAATCGCACTTGCATTTCTGATTGCGTATGTTATTTACCATCAGCACCATAAGAAATATCACCTGTTTGTTTTCGAACGTTTCGACAAGGAATTGTTTCACAGAAACTTCAAATTATCTTCTCCAATAATGTTACAAAACTTCCTTTCACTGGGAGTTTGGTTTGCCTTTTTCCTCATCGTTGAGAAACTTGGTGAGCATGCTTTGGCTGTTTCCAACATCATCAGAAGTGTCTATATCGTGCTGATGATACCCATCTGGGGCTTTGCCTCAGCAGCCAATTCGATGGTCAGCTATCTTATCGGTATGCGAAAAGAGGCTTTAGTTTTCCTGTTGCTGAAAAGGATTGTCATCATGACAACCTCCGGGGTTTTTGCACTTGTGATCCTGAGCTTGTTTGTTCCCGAAGCGCTGATACGCATTTATACCGATAATCAGGAGTTGATCAGCATGAGCGTGCCTGTGCTCAGAGTCGTTAATATTGGAGCTGTATTTCTTGCAACAGGTTTTGTTTTGTTCAACGGAGTAATGGGAACGGGAAAGACAAATATCTCGTTTGTGATTGAGATAGTGGTGCTATTACTTTACTTGTTCTATGTTTTAGTTGTGGTGAACTATCTTGGAGGCGGTGTCACGATAGCCTGGACAGCAGAAATTTTATACGGAGTCCTCTTAACCGCATTATCGCTTCTCTACCTTTTGAAAGGGAAATGGCGGCATTCTTCTCTTTAATCTTACTACAGCTGACCGTTTTCAATCATTAAAACAATGGTCTCGATAAGTTCATCCTCGCCCTGAGCATCGTATTCGGTTTTTAAGTTATAGCCCCAGATGCGCGCAAATCCCTGATAAAAAAATGCAGTAACCCCACCCCTCAAATCTTTAAGTAAGGTGTATGATGTAGCTTTAGTCTCCCTGTCGATAAGCTTGATAAGGATCTTTCCCTGGGTAAATGTTAAGTCGCGAAGCTCTGCACCAAACTGCTCATTGATCTCATCTTCAGCTTTTTTCATTATTCTTTTACGTTCCTTCTCGGTGGGGGCAGCCTGCAGCATCGCTTCGTACTGACGAAGTTTAATACCTGCAAGGCGTGCATATGGATACACCTTTTTCACGTTGTAAATCATCTTTTCGATGCGTCGGATATCCCTTCGGGTATCAAACAACCGCATCGCATACACCGGAACTTCAGGTAACTGAACAAGGGGGATGGTATCGTTACCAACGATTTTTGCAAAAACAACAATCGAATCTGTTCTGTGCAGGGGCATTTTACCTGTAACAATTTCCTGAGAGAATACCGTTGTACCCGCCAAAAAAAGTAAAACAGAAAGGATGATTTTTGTCATAATCGTTACGAACTGATCAAAATTGAAAATTTGTTGAAGCACTTCTTGCTTGACGTTCCAAAATATCAACAATTGTGCCACCCAATTTTCCTTCAATTACCTATTCAAAAAAAAAGCCGATCAATCTTCTGATCGGCTGTTATTCTATTGTATCAAGCTGATCTATGCAACTTTAAGTTTTGAAAGACCTGTCTTGCTGAACTTTGCTTCGGCATACGCTTTTGTGACAACCAACTCTTTCACTTCGTTTTGTGAAGGCATCTCAAACATATCATCCGTCAAAATTGCTTCAAAAATGGCACGAAGTCCGCGGGCACCCAGTTTAAATTCGATGGATTTTTCAACGATGTAATCAAACACTTCAGGCTCAATGATCAGTTTGATTCCATCCATTTCAAACAAGCGCACAAACTGTTTTACCAAAGCATTCTTCGGCTCAGTGATGATACGCTTCATCGTTTCCGGTGTGAGGGGATGCAAATAAGTCAGAATGGGTAGCCTGCCGACAATCTCAGGTATTAAACCGAATTTCTTTAAGTCGGCAGGTGAGATATACTGCAGCAAGTGATCTTTGTCGACCTGGTCTTTTTTATCCTTACCATATCCAACAACATTGGTATGATGTCGGGCAGCAATGATGCGTTCAACACCATCGAAAGCGCCTCCGGCAATAAAGAGCACGTTTTTGGTATCCACCTGAATCATTTTTTGTTCAGGATGCTTCCTTCCTCCCTGAGGCGGGACATTCACAATCGTTCCTTCAAGAAGTTTCAGCAATGCCTGTTGCACACCTTCACCCGACACATCACGTGTGATGCTTGGATTGTCGCTCTTACGTGCAATTTTATCGATTTCGTCTATAAAAACAATGCCTCTCTCGGCTGCTTTTACATCATAATCAGCAGCCTGGAGTAAACGGGTAAGGATGCTTTCAACATCTTCGCCAACATATCCGGCCTCGGTAAGAACTGTTGCATCAGCAATTGCAAAAGGCACATGCAACATGCGTGCGATGGTGCGGGCAAGTAAAGTTTTACCGGTACCTGTCTCACCAACAAGAATGATATTCGACTTCTCAATCTCAACATCATCTTTTGCTTTAGAAGCAACTACCTGATCTATACGCTTATAATGATTATATACGGCCACTGCCAATATCCTTTTCGCTTCATCCTGACCAATAACATACTGATCAAGGAAGTTCTTGATATCGAGCGGCTTTAGTACTTTAAAATCGGATTTTAAGGCTGTTCCTTTTTGGTTCGACACCAACAATTCTTCCCTGAGAATTGTATTGGCCTGCTCAACACACTGATCGCAGATGTAGCCATCCAAGCCCGAGATAAGCAAGCGAACATCGGTGCGTGAACTACCACAAAAAGAACATGCGTCTTTCTTTTTTGCCATCGTTTAGGATACTTTTGTCCTTACCAGAATTTCATCAATCATGCCATACTCTTTGGCTTCTTCGGCAGTCATCCAATAGTCACGATCTGAATCCTTCCAGATGCGTTTGTAAGGCTGACCGCTGTGATGTGCGATAATGTCGTACAACTCTTTCTTTAGTTTTTGAATCTCACGGGCAGTAATCTCAATATCTGACGCCTGTCCCTGAGCACCACCCATCGGCTGGTGAATCAAAATTCTTGAATGTTTCAAGGCTGTACGCTTGCCTTTGGCTCCTGCGCACAAGAGCACAGCTCCCATTGAAGCGGCCATTCCGGTGCAAATAGTTGATACATCAGGATTGATGTACTGCATAGTATCATAAATTCCCAATCCGGCATAAACCGATCCACCTGGAGTGTTGAGGTAAATCTGGATGTCGCGGCGTGAATCAACCGACTCTAAGAACAAAAGCTGCGCCTGAATAATATTAGCCACATAATCGTCAACAGGAACACCCAAAAAAATGATCCTGTCCATCATTAAGCGTGAAAAAACATCCATCGTAGCAATATTCAGTTGCCTTTCTTCAATGATTGTGGGTGAGATATAGCCAGTTACGGCTTTGCTGTAGCGATCCAAACCCAGGCTGTTGATGCCAAGATGTTTGGTGGCGTATTTTTTAAATTCGTTATTCATCGTCTATTCTTCTGTAATTTCCATTGAGTTTTTTGTGACCAATGATTTAAACTCTTCTGCAGTCATTTCCTGTTCAACAAGATTCAACTTACTTCTAAACAGTCTAACCATTTTATCTTCACGTAGTTGTCTGATGATTCTGTCTTCTTCCTTCTTGTTTTTAAGAATTGAATCGATGGTAGATGACAGCATTTTTTCCATATCCTCAGTTATTTCCATCTGCATTTGACCAAAGAAATAGTTGGCAACATACTGACGAACTTCTTCTTTTTTGACAAGGAGTTCAGGGTGTTTCTCCAATAATTCATCTTGAATCAATTGATAGCGCATCGATTTTTCAAAATCACCGTAGGTGTTCTCAATTTCACTTGCAGAGATTTCACCGTTTGAATTATCAACGATCCAACGTTTCATGAAAGCCTCATCAAACTTCATTGGAGTTTCGTCAACCAATTGCTTGAGGCCAAGGCTGTAAGCAAAATAATCGGACTGTGATTCTAGTTGCTTTTCAATTTCCTGACCGATACGATTTCTGAACTCATCTTCTGAGTCGATGGTTTCAGAAGGGAAAATTCTGCCAAAGAATGATTCGTTCAATGTAGCAGGTTCAGTACGTTTTATTTCGTCAATTACTGCATTAAAATCGGCATGGATAACGTGATTATCCTCGTCACTCAGTTTCAAGGCTTTGATAACTTTTTCATCATCACCAAAAACTTCACTAAAATTGAGGATAAGCTCAGCGCCCAACACCTGACCTTCGAGTTTCTGACGAACAGCATCAATTGCGATATCGTTCGAATCCACATTTACTGTTGCCTGATATCCACCTTCAACTTCATTGCCTTTGTCATCAACCTGTGTAGATCTCAGTTCAATAGCGTCGCCTTTCTGATAGGTCTCGGGGTATGTAACTTCAGGATAATCTGTCAACAATTTATCAATTGTCTTTTGGATTTCTATTGGGTCGGCCTTAACTTTAGGATAAGTAACCTGAACTTCTTCGAGTTTAATATCCAATTCGGGAGCTATTGCCACATTAAAATAGAAACTAAATTCATCATTCGAATCAAAGTCAATGGTACCTGTACGTTTAACATCTGACAAAGGGTATCCGAGAATACGTAAATCATTGTCTTTGATGTAGTTGTTCAATGAATCAGAAACGAGTTTATTCACTTGCTCCGCCAGCATGGCGTTTCCATACATCTTTTTTACGATACCGAATGGTACTTTTCCTTGTCTGAAACCTGGAACGGCAGCCTTACGCTGATAATCTTTAAGTGCTTTATTTACTTCAGGTTCGTAATCGTTCTTGCCTATTCTGATTTCGATAGTAGCTGAAACTTCGCCAGTCTGCTCTTTGTTAACTTGCATGTGTGATAAATTTTGCTGAAAATTGTTAAAAAACATTCAGCCGGATTATTGCTAATCCGGCTTGAAGTTAGTGCGGATGAAGGGACTCGAACCCCCACGCCTCACGGCACCAGATCCTAAGTCTGGCGCGGCTACCAATTACGCCACATCCGCGTGGTGATCCCCATTTAAATGTTTTTTCCAAATGAGGGTGCAAATATACAAATTTTATGGAATCGACCTTATCAAACAAAACAATAATATTTGTTAATGAAAAGGCTGTAGGAGTTAGAATAAAAAAGGTTGCTGCATTGCTGCAACAACCTTTTATAAATTTCAGTTACAGTGCTTATTTGGCAGCTGCAACTGTATAGGTTAAGTTTGTGATATCAGCTGTTACAACAAAGTTTCCAGCAGTAGCAGGAGTTACGATGTTTGGAACATCAGCAGCACCTGGAGCGCGATACACCAAAGTACCAGCTTCAGGAGTTCCGGTTGCATAACCATACATTGGTTCCCATGCACCAAGAGTGGTGATGAATTTGATGTTCAAACCAGCACCAAGGGCTGTGTTGAGGAAATAAACACCATTTCCGGCAGTAAACATCGGCAATGCAGCTGTGTTATCCCAGCCAGCTGTGCAACCATCACCCAACATATACAAAGGAGCTGCAATGTTGTAGGTAAGGTTATTGGTGTTGATAGTAATTGTGTATATACCAGCTACATCAGGAGCAGGAATACTTGCAGGATCAGGATCGCTTTCAGTTGCACGGTAAACAAGGTTACCTGTTGTGCTTGTACCAGCAGCATCAGTACCATACATTGGAGCCCATTGACCTAAAGTGGTGATGAACTTGATGTATTTTCCGGCACCATTCAAAGTTGTGGTGATTGAGTAGATACCATCAGCGCCAACCATTGGAAGAGCTGCAGCATTGTCCCAACCAGCTAAACTACCATCTCCAAGAATAAACATCTCAGGAGCAGCACCAGCAGGGTTGATAGTGAAGGTATAAAGTTCGGTAACGGCATTGATTTCCAGCTCCATGTCATAAACACCACCATCCACTTTAGGAATGAAGTTGCCATCAGCATTGGTTTCGAAATCAGCAGCAGCAAGACCAGCCATTACAACATCATTGTAACCGATGCTCTTTCCGTTCCAGTCTTGTCCCTGACGGATTTTGAAGCCGCCACCAGCTGTGGTTACTTCAACGCCTGTAAAGTTCCATGTGTAGTTGGTTTCATTGGTAACTGTTGGTTTTTGAATCTGTGTTGTAACATCCCAGTTATGTTGAACACCGTCAACTACAAGACCATTACCTACAAGACCCATTTCATAGTCGGTGTAGTTAATCACTTCAAGATCACCTGTTTTGGTTAGTGTAGCTACATAACCTGTACCTAAAGTCCAAACAAATTTTGCAGTGTATTTTCCATTCAATTCGTTGGTGATATTGGCTCCACCAGCAACAAGTGCATTTACAGCGCCGCCATAATTGGTGTTCACTTTTACACCAACAACACCACCACCAAGATCAACTTCACCATCAAGAACAACTTTCCAGCCACCTGAGTAGCGGAATTTGAAGTCAGCTTTTGTCATTACAACATTTGTAACTTCAAAAGTCATGGTGTTCAAATCAAATGCGCCAGGAAGGATTTGGGTATCACTGCCCCAGCCACCTGGAGTAGCAGCACCAATAAGTCCCCAGTATTGAACCGGAACAACAACTATTTTACCTAATTCAGTATCCATTACCACATGGTATAAACCATCAACAGGTACGGTGAATTTGGTAGTATTCTCGGCATAGCTTCCACGTTGAAAATCAACTTTTGGATCGTCAGCAACGCGGTCGGCTTCACCAACTACAACGAAATCAGCACCTGGTCCATAAGTAGTCTTAGTTGCACCGGCAACTTTAACAATATTGAAACCGTCAGCACCAGCTTTAACAGCAACAAAAATTTCAAGAAGGCTTGCGCGATCTGTTTGATTTACTTCGTTTCTGGTAGCTTTAAGAAGACCTTTGGTATCAAAATCAACCAAAGCTGTTCCGGCACCTTTTAAATAGATTCCGTCCTCAACCAATGGTTCCGGATCTGGTTCCGGATCGTCTTTTTTACAAGAAACAGCAACAAGGCTCACAAGAAGCATGATGCTCATCATTTGAAGTAATTTTTTTAAACTGATTTTTTTCATAGCGTTTAAATTAAGATTAGTGAATAAAAGGTTATTTAATTAGTAAGTGAATAATTATTGTATTGCAACAGGTGCATCTGCCAATCTTGGATTAGCGTCAACAGCCCATTGTGGGATTGGGAATGTGTTTCTATCTGGAGTTGAAGCAGGTTTTTCCCACCATCCCTGGTTGAATTTGCCAAAACGAATCAGATCACCACGACGGTGTGCTTCCCAGAAAAATTCTCTCCCACGTTCAGCGAGTACATCGTCGAGGGTTGCTCCGCTAAATGGTTCAACTCCGGCACGTTCACGAATTGGATTGATGTATTCATCACCGTTTTGTCCTTGTCTGATCATTGCTTCAGCCTTCATCATCAATACATCTGCATAGCGGAATAACGGGAAATCATTGCTCAGATTATCTTTAGCTCCGTCTTTAATTTCAAACTTCTTCACACGTGCACCTGACATACGAATTTGAACAGCGGAGTAAGTAGCGTCCATATTCAAGGCAGGAATAAATGGATCAAAGATCAATAGCTCACCACCTGCACCCTGATCCGAAATTTCAGCGCCATCAGCAGTATATTGTTGTCCAACAAGAAAATAACCACTTTTACGTGCGTCATTGTCTTCATAGGTGTTGTAATGATCAAACATAGCTGCAAATCCATTCCATGGGCCTGCTGTCATATTGTAGGTAAGATTACTGTTGTAATGCAGGGTGCGCATATGAAGGTTAAAACCCTGATATTTATCTTCATCGTAAGGGATAACAAAGATATTTTCAGAAGAATTATCGTTGTTGGTAACAAATGGTTTCAATGGATCAGACTCAAGTGCATATTGACCTAAAAGGATAACACTGTCAGCATACTGCTCAGCCTTAGCCCATTGCGGAGTTCCTGTATAAACTTCGGCATTCAGGTAAATTCTGGCTAATACTGAATAAGCAAATCCTTTGGTAACACCTGTTTTGCTTGTACTTGCAGGAATAATTGGAGCTTCGTCTTCAATTTCCTTTACGATTTTGGCAAAAATATCCTGACGAAAGTTTCTGCTTGGAGTTTCTTCCGCATCCAGATAGCTGGTTACGTAAGGAACGTCTTTGTAATTATCAATCAACAAATAATAGTAGTAGGCTCTCAAGACCTTTGCTTTTGCAACAGCGATCTTAACAGGAAGAGCATCACCAAGTGGTATTTGTTCTTCGATAAACTTATTGGCTTCGATTACTCCGTTGTAATACCTGCTCCACATGCTGTTTATAGCTTCGGTGTTGTTATCCCATGTATGTTGATGCAGGGAACGCCATTTTCCACCATCATCCCAGTCGCTTCCGCGGGTTGGGCCACACATTCCATCACCTGTCATTTCGTTGGCAAACCACCAGCCGCTCCAGTCGAGGAAATCGCGCATCGGCGCGTATATAGGACTCATTTTCAAAACAGGGTCAGCCACATAGTCGGTTGGGGGAACCCTGTCGTAAAGTTCAGTATCCAGTTTTGTACAGCCAAACTGCAAGGACACTGAAAGCAATAATAATATTAGTATTTTTTTCATGACATTTCAATGTTAAAGGTTGACATTAACTCCAAAAGTAAAGGTGCGTGTTTTAGGATATACATTGTATTGATCCAATCCGAATGAAAGTCCGGAGAATGAAATTTCAGGATCAATTCCGCTGTAATTAGTAATAGTAAGTAGGTTATTTGAGGCAAAATAAACCCTTATGTTGCGCACTGGTCCAACATTTCTGATGTTGTATCCGAATGTCAGGTTGTCAAGACGTAAAAACGAGCCATCTTCAAGATAATAGCTGCTTAGTTTAGGATTGTCGCTCAAGCCACGTTCAGCTTCATCCAAAGCTGATTGCAAAACATTGATTTCGGGCAACCAGATTGGGTTTCCAAAGACAAGCTTGGTGGTATTGAAAATTTCATACCCATAAACACCACGGACACTTAAACTAAAATCGAAGTTTTTCATGAAGGTGATGTAGTTGGACCATCCAATTTCAAAATCAGGCTGGGCACTACCTACAACACGACGTTCGGCATCAGCAACATTGCGGGTAACACCACCTGCAGCTGTATGGAAAAGGAATTTACCATCGGCAGACAAACCTGCATATTCCGGCATATACCATGTTCCCAATGACTTTCCAGGCTCTACGATCTGTGTCCAGTTCAGGTCACCAACAAGTCCACGACCTGAGAGCCAACCTTCACGAAGTTCCGACCAGTTGAATTTATCGTTTGAAAGTGAAATAACTTTTTGCTTGTAGGTTGAGAAAACTATTGAAGTTTTCCAGTCGAAATTTTTGTTCCGTACAGGGTAGTACTGAATAAACATTTCAAAACCTTTTACTTCAAATTTTCCAACGTTGGCCCAAATGCGGTCAACCGGATATGGAGGAACAGGCACGCTGTAGTTGCCTAACATATCATAGGTGTTTTTGATAAAATAATCAAACGAACCTGATACTTTGTCATCAAACAATCCCCAGTCTAAACCGATGTTAAGTTCTGCATTTTCCTCCCATTTAAGGTCAGGATTTGCGTTATGTGCAAATTTAAACAGAATGGCTTCTTCACCTGTTTCAAAGTTAATGGTATTTCCTGAAGCTACATAGTACTCGATGGCATTGTAGTTACCAATCTCTTGATTACCAGTTATCCCATAACCAACGCGAAGTCCTAATGTGTTAAACATTTCAAGATCACTCATAAAGTCTTCAGCAGCAAGATTCCATTTTAACGATGCAGATGGGAACCATCCCCATTTATTATTTGCTCCAAAACGAGACGATCCGTCGCGGCGAATGGTTGCAGTGAGGAAGTATTTGGAGTCGTAGCTATAGATACCACGGCCGAAAAATGAAATCAATCTGTTTGATGATTTGTAGGAAGAAATATCGCCGGCGTTAACTGTCTGCAGGATGCTTAAGTCGTTGGCCATCGCATAGTTGATAAAAGGTTTTTGGCCCTGTGCCCCAAATCCTGTATTAAAATCTTCCTGGAAAGAGTACCCTGCTACAAAATTTACGTTGTTTTTACCAAACTCATTGGTGTAACGTAAAGTTGTTTCCAAAACCCTTGAATCGAAATTTCCATAAGCTCTTCTACCAAAACCTGATGATGTCCCTAAGCGGATTGTAGAAGGTTCGAAATAAAAACTTTCATAATCATCACGGGTGTAACCAATATTAACGCCAGCAACAAGTCCTTTATAAAGCTCCAGATCAGCCTTTAAAAAGCCGAAAAAGCGTTTGGCATCGCGTTCATTTTGAATGTCATCAATTAAAGCAAGTGGATTCCAGTAGTTAAACTGACGTTGTGTTTCGTAGTACTTTCCGTCTTCACCATAAACAGGATCTGTTGGATTGCGCTGAAAAGCCTGGTAAAGAACGTCGTTAGGTCCATTGCCGGAATAGCTGATATAGTCATTCTTTTCGAATGTACCTGATAATCCTGCTGAGATCTTCAACTTGTCATCAAAGGCTGATTGATCAAGATTAATACGTCCGATTGTACGTTTCTTTTGTGATCCTTTTATAACTCCACTAAAATCCTGATGCGACAATGAGGCACGGTATGAGCTGTTTTTGTCACCTTTCGCTATAGAGAAGTTGTAGTTTTGCGAAACGCCAGTTCTGTAAATCTCATCTTGCCAGTCAACGTTTGATCCTCCATCCTGAAAATTCAATCCATTGGCTGTAACGTAATCTCTTATTTGATCTGCACTTAGCAAGTCAAGACGGTTAGCAACAATATCTGTAGAGAGATAGGTGTTAAAATCGATTGTTGCTTCTTTTACTCCGCCTGTTGAGCCACGTTTTGTTGTTATGAGGATAACACCGTTAGCACCGCGTGATCCATAAATGGCTGCAGCAGAAGCATCTTTAAGTACGTTCCATGTTTCAATATCCTCAGGAGCAATTGTTGTGGCATCAACTCCGGGTACACCGTCAACAACAAAAAGTGGAGAGGTGGAAGTTTGGAGTGAGGATGCACCTCTGATTTTGATGTCAAATCCCGCATTAGGGTCACCACCTTTTTTGGTAACAGATACCCCGGCGATTTTCCCCTGAATTCCTTGAATAGGGTCAGTAAGAACCCCTGCATTCATGTCTTTCGAATTAATGCTTGAAACAGCACCGGTTCTGTCGCTCTTTTTTTGAACTCCATAGCCGATAACTACTGTTTCTTCAAGAATAACGGCATCAGCCTCAAGATCAAAATTGACTGATTGTGTTTGTCCGGCTACGACACTGACAGCTTTGCTGGATGGTAAATAACCAACAAAACTGACCTCAATAGTAACATTCCCTGCCGGAACGTTATCCAACGTGAACTGCCCGTCAAAATCGGTAGAGGCTCCTGTTAGTGAACCTTTGATCAAAACATTCGCACCGGGCAAGGTTTCACCCGTGGACTTGTCCTTGACAACCCCTTTGACAGTGCCTGTTTGTCCACTTGCATAGGCTGTAATAAACAACCCCAGCAAAATGGGCAACAACTGCCTAAAAATTCTGTTCATAAGCGTTTTACTTTTGTGATTAGTGAATTAGTGATGTAAAAAAAAGAAATATCAGTTGCTTGACATTTCTGTAGATTATTGTTACCAACAAAGGTAAAAAACATTTCCTTAATAAATTGTTAATAGTATAACATTCCACTTTTTATGAATGCAAACGATTGAAATAAAAAAAATAATTTTGCAACCAATTTTCAAAACCCGTAAATGTTGTATCTTTATCCAATTATTTCAACATTTTCTTGGAACACACACCGGTAATCAGACAAACATGAAGCGTCAGATCACAATTAAAGACATTGCTACAAAGCTGGGTTTATCAACCTCAACAGTATCAAGGGCTCTCAAAGATCATCCCGATATTAGCCCTAAAACGCGGACTGCGGTTAAAGAACTTGCCGGACTACTTGGGTATCGACCCAACCGTATTGCCCTCAACCTGCGCAACAACTCGACACGTACTATTGGGCTTATCATCCCCGAAATTGAACATTATTTTTTCTCTGCTATTATCAACGGCATCGAAGAAATCGCATACAAAAACGATTACAGTGTAATGGTTTTTCAATCCAACGAATCATATAAACGTGAGGTAATCAACACCCAGGCTGTCTTAACAAACAGAGTGGATGGCGTTTTGGTCTCCTTTTCAAAAGAAACCAGCGACTTCTCCCATTTTCAAAAACTAATCGATAATGAAATTCCGGTGGTATTCTTCGACAGAACTACTGAGGAATTACCTGCTGATCAAGTCGTTGCTGATGATTACCAAGGCGCATTTATCGCTGTAAACCACCTGATAGAAAAAGGTTGTAAAAAAATTGCTCATTTTGCTGCTCCTCAAAATCTGCAGATTGGGAAAAGTCGTTTGTCAGGTTATCACGATGCCCTTCTCAAACACAACATTCCTTTCCGTCACGATTTGGTTCATCTCGCCGACACCTATGAAACAGCTAAAAAAACTGCTCATGATATTCTTCGTAAGCCTGATGCTCCGGATGGGTTTTTTGCTGTCAACGATATGTCGGCCATTGCCATCATTAAGGCTGCAAAGGAATTAGGAAAACGTGTGCCCGAAGATGTTAAAGTTGTTGGCTTTGAAAACAGTAAATCTTCAGCTATAAGTGATCCTGAGCTTACCACAATTGATCAGTTTGGATTCGATTTAGGAAGAGAAGCCTGCATCATGTTGCTTAAACGATTGAAGGAAGGCGACGATGTTGAATTTAAACCAATCAAAAAGGTTATCAAAACCAAATTGGTTGTCAGAAGCTCAACCTAAATTGTCAGTTATTTCTTCAGAAGGATCCCAAAATCTTTCTTTGAAATTCAATATTTGATCATTTTCAATTATAAACCCTTCATTTTCAAGAAGCTGTTTCATAATTTCATGACCTCCAAAATGTGCTTTACCCGTCAGTAATCCGTTTCGGTTCACAACACGGTGAGCAGGAACCGCCTTGTGTGTGCTGTGTGACTGATTCATTGCCCATCCCACCATCCGTGATGATCCTTTTGAACCAAGAAAAGCAGCTATTGCACCATAAGAAGTTGCTCTTCCGAAAGGTATAAGAGCAACCACTTCATAAACTTTCTCAAAAAAACTTTCGGAGCTTTTCATTACAACCTGAATCGAATGTATTTGATTGTCAATCCTTGTGCAAGCCAGATCTGCTCGTAATAGGTACGAATGCTCTTCACCTCCATTTCATCACTGGTGGCATAAAGATCGGAGGTATGATAAAGCAGCGGGAGTGAAAGCTCTCGAATGACTTCTAATGTATAATCATATAAAAGCTGACTATCAGTTTTTAAATGAACCACGCCATCATTCTTTAAAACACGCTTGTATTGCTCAAGAAACATGGGTGAAGTAAGGCGCTTTCTCGTCCGTGAAATTTGCGGCTGGGGATCAGGGAAGGTTATCCAAATTTCAGAAACCTCTTCTGTTTCAAAAAAATAGTTGATGTGATTGATTTTTGTACGAACAAAAGCAACATTTTTCAATCCCTTTTCGCGGGCAAGCGTTAAACCTTTCCATAAACGCGCTCCTTTTATATCGAAGCCAATGAAATTTTTATCAGGATATTTTTCAGCAAGGCCAACCGTATATTCGCCTTTGCCACAACCCAGTTCAACGACGATAGGATTTTCATTCCCAAAAAAACTTTTACTCCATGAGCCTTTGAACTCAAATGGTAAATTGATCAGCTGTTCGTAATTGTATTGAAAAAGATTTTCAAAAGTCAGGTTTTCTGCAAAACGTTGCAGCTTATTCTTTGATCCCACACCAACAAATATTTTGATTTTAGATTACAAGCAGCCAGGCTTGTTTGTTCTCTTTGCGTTTCACTTCGTCGAGTTGTTGCATGGCAACTGACTCATTTTCAAACATACCATAAGAAACGCGCCATAATCCTCCGGAGGTCTGACCTGCATAAACAGCTTCAAAACTCTTTTTCTTTAAGTCTTCTATTAAGTTGTCTGCATTTTTTTTCTCTCTGAAAGCACCTGCAATAATATGATACTCTTTTGAATACTTTTTGACTGATTCAACAGGTTTACTCACTTCAACAACGACAGGTGTAACAGCCTTTTCCACTATCTGTTCAGGTGCTACTTTGGCAAATGTATCTGTTTGTGGTATTTCTATTTGTTCTTCAACACTATCGTTCAAAATAACAGAATCAACAAAAACATTTGGCTCTACATTCAAAGGTAGAGTTTCTGACTTTGGTTCTGGAACGATCTCAGCTTGATAAGAGTTTGCGGGGATGAGGTCATTTATACCTGCTTTTGCTTTCGAAAAACCTTCAATAAAACCTGTAAAGTCTTGAGAAGGAATCATGGATTCGACAGGTAATTTATCAAGGTGATGAATCACATATTCATTCGGGCTTGCATAAAAGAAAGGCAAAATGGATGCATGACCCTTGTACTGATCATAATAATACTCAACAGTTTTGTAATTCATGACTCCCCATGCAGCAAATAAAATAGAAGCAGCTGCACCTACGATAACAAGCTGTCGTTTTAATTTTCCAGGACGATGTGAGGCCAGCATGCGCTTTTCTACTACAGGAGTTGGCTTCTTTGGAGTTTCTGGTTTTTGTTCTTCTTCCTGACGGCGTGGTGGATTGGCAAATACCTTTTCCACTCTTTTCTGAAAGTCCTCACGTTTGATTGGTGGTGAAACAAAACCACTTAAGCCGAAAGATTCTGCAAGGTAATTTTGATTTGTATCAGGTTCAAAAACGATTTGTCTTTCCTTATTATAAGTAATACTTCCAATGTTTCTGAAATGTATTTTCTTCCCTTCATCCATCACCGACAGGCATTTCAAAACAAAACGATCAAGACGTGATTTTGCATCTTGGTAAGCCAGTTTCTCTGAACGCGCAATATGATTTAAAAGTAAGCCATCGTTGGTACGAAGCATAGGATTGAAAACCACTTCGCGGTGCGGTGGCTTAAAATAATGCTTCATTGGATGAATATAGGCAGCATGATCACGTGTGAGAAAACCACCTAAACCGGGGATAACCACACATTCATACTCAAAAAGTAAATCGCCTATATAACCTGCTATCTTCATGAATATTAATAAATAATCGTTTAAATGCTTTCAGCCATTTTATTGAAACAGCCTGCTAAGATACGCATTATACGCCAAAAATCAGAAAAAGTTCGGTATTTTTTTTAGATCTTCAGGAGTATCAATGCCAAAGTTTTGAATTTCGGTAATTCCAACACCAATCGAAAAGCCATTTTCAAGCCATCTGAGTTGCTCTAACGATTCGGCTTTTTCGAGGGAAGAAACGGGAAGCGCTGCAATTTTCGCAAGAACATCCGAACGATAAGCATACAAGCCGATATGCTTCAGATAGTTATGATGGAGTTGCCAACTCTCCTGTACATTTGAGCGCTGAAATGGTATCGCATGACGACTGAAATAAATTGCCTTGCCATGAACGGATGTTACCACCTTGACTACATTGGAATTAAAGAGGTCCTCATCCGCATCAATAGCCTTGGCAAGCGTAGCAATGTCAGCATCGCTTACTTGAAGTAAATGAGCAAGCTGATCTATTTGAGAAGGATGAATGAAAGGTTCGTCGCCTTGAATATTCACAACAGCATCAAAAGATTCATCCATAAGTTGCAAAGCCTCAAGGCATCGGTCCGTTCCGCTCTGATGATCTGCACGTGTCATAACAACATTACCGCCAAAGCTTTTTACTGCTTGCAAAATCCTTTCATCGTCAGTAGCAACAACCACTTTTGACAAATGAGATGCCTGAAGGCATTGCTCATAAACACGTTGAATCATCATTTTTCCTTGAATGAGAATCAATGGCTTGCCAGGAAACCTTGTCGAGGCAAAACGTGCGGGTATGACTCCTAAGAAACGCATAATCAATCTATTGTTATCCTAATTTAGAATAAACCATGCAGGTTAGTATTCACCTTTTCGATAACGTAACTAAGATCTTCAGGTTTTTCAAGGTCAATCTCGTCCACCTCAATGATAAGTAATTTGCCGATTGTATAAGTAGAAATCCATGCCTCGTAACGTTCATTAAGGTGCTTCAGGTAATCAAGCCGGATAGATGCTTCGTAGTCGCGTCCGCGTTTTTGAATCTGATTTACCAACGTAGGCACAGAGGCTCTGAGGTAGATAAGCAAATCGGGTGGCTGAATAAACTTGCTCATCAATTCAAACAACGAGCTGTAATTGTCAAAATCGCGTGAAGACATGAGGTTCATTGAATGAAGGTTAGGCGCAAAAATATGTGCATCTTCATATATCGTCCGATCCTGAACAATTGTTTTTCCACTGTTTCGAATTTCAATCACCTGACGAAAGCGGCTGTTAAGAAAATACACTTGCAGGTTGAACGACCACCGTTGCATGTCTTCATAAAAGCTATGCAAATAAGGATTGTTTTCGACGTCTTCAAAATGAGGTGTCCATCCAAAATGTTTGGAAAGCAGTCGGGTAAGGGTGGTTTTACCTGAGCCAATGTTTCCTGAAATAGCAATATGCATGGGATGAGTTTTAATGCAAATATAACGATTTTGATCTTATCCTAATCTTTGTTTTGAGGAAGAATTTCGTCAAGAATACTTCGGTCGTTGGATAGCCTTGGCACTTTGTGCTGTCCACCCAATTTCCCTTTCTTTTTCAGCCAGTTATAAAAAGTATCTGTTTTAACTGAGTGAATAATTGGAGGCATCAGGATCATATTGTGGTAACGCTTTGCTTCATAATCTGAATTCAGGGATTTTAAGGCGTTATCAAGTGTCTCGATGAAAAAATCGAGATGCTGAGGAGGTTTTTCAAACTCAATAATCCATTCGTGGGCCGCTGTTTTTTTATCTTTAGAGAAATGAGGTCCGGCAGTATAATCTTTAATTACAGCCTGACATTTAGCGCAAGCAATATTCAAAGCCTTATCAGCATTATCCACCATCAGTTCTTCCCCAAACGTATTGATATAACTTTTTGTTCTTCCTGTAATTTTCAACCTGTAAGGACTCACAGAAGTAAACACAACCGTATCACCAATCATGTATCGCCATAGACCTGCGTTGGTGGTTATAAGCATTGCATAGTTAACGCCCATCTGGACTTCAGCGAGTTGAACAGCTTTCGGGTGCTCGTCATTAATAAATTCCATGGGGATAAACTCATAAAAAATGCCGTAATCCAGCATTAAAAGCAACTCATTCCTGTCGGACAAATCCTGAATGCCAAAAAAACCTTCCGAAGCATTATAGGTTTCCATGTAATGCATTCTTGACGAAGGGATCATGGCTTTAAATTGTTCGCGGTAAGGATCAAAACTTACACCACCATGAAAAAACACTTCCAGACGTGGCCAAACCTCTGATATGTTGTCCTTTCCGGAGATTTCCAATATCCTTCTTAAAAGCACCGTTGTCCAGGAGGGAACTCCCGAAATACTGGTGACATCGTGCTGCATCGTTTCCTGCGCCATCATCTCAATCTTCGATTCCCACTCATCCATCAAAGCTATGTTGATGTTGGGTGTTTTTAAAAACTGAACCCAAAAAGGTAAGTTTTGAATCAGGATGGCTGATAAATCACCATCATAATAGGAAGTGTTGCTGATTTCACTGATTGTATGGCTTCCACCCATCACAAGTCCGCGACCATCAAAAACTTCGGAATCGGGGAAGTTGTTCACAAAAAACGAGATCATATCCTTTCCTCCCTTAAAGTGACACTCTTCAAGTGAGGCATTACTTACAGGAATAAACTTGCTTTTGCTCGAAGTAGTTCCTGATGATTTGGCAAACCATTTTATTTCTTCAGGCCAAAGGATGTTTTCCTCGCCTTTTCTCATCCTGTCGATAAAGGGTTTAAGTTGCTCATAATCACTTATCGGAACCCTTTCGGTGAATTCATGATAGGTATTTATAGATTTAAAATCATACAAGCGTCCCCATTCCGTTGATTTTCCAGCAAGAATAAGTCGTCTAAACCATTCCTCCTGAACCTCATAAGGGTATTTCATGAATAATTCAATCTGATGGATACGTTTTCGCATCAACCATGACATCACTGCATTTAAAATTGGCATAAACTTCTTTTTTAAACGGTCTATTTCGGTGCTTTCCTAACAAGATATACCCCAACGATAGCAAATATGATATTTGGAATCCAAGCCGCAAGCATAGGGGATAAATCACCATAAGTTGCAAAAACAGTTGATACTTGCATAAAAAGAATATAAGAGAAGGTTATTGCGATTCCTGCTCCCAAATGAACACCAATACCACCTCTGACTTTACGACTCGATAAAGCGACACCAATAAAAGTGAGTATAAGAATAGCTGCCGGAGAAGCTAATCGCTTGTTCATTTCAACTTCGTATAAGATAACATTGTCGTTTCCCTTAATACGTTCATCTGCTATATGATCCCGTAACTCCCAAAAATTCATCACTTCAAAATCCTCTTTAATTTCGTAAAGATCCGTTGTTTTAAGGTTCAGAACTGTATCTTTTTTTGCACCTTTAAATATATGTTCATTTTGGTTGTCGATAAACCTCTCAACAAACGCATATATTGTCCAGATACTGTCTGCTTTATCCCGCTCAATACGGTCGCCCGTCAACTTATATGTCAATTGCTGATCGAGGTACTTTTCGAGTGTGAACCTGTATCCTACATGTTGTGCGCTATTGTAACTTTCAACATAAATAAAAACCCCTTTCTCAATTTGCAGATGAATATTACGGTTTCTGTCTTTCGTAAGATTCTCCATATAGGTATTCTTGAATTCCCTGCGCTGCTCATTTGTTTTTGGTATCAGAAAGTTACCAAGGTAAGCTGAGAAAAAAGCAAGCAAGAGTGATGCAAAAAGATACGGCCGAAGCATTCTCCAAAAACTGATCCCGCTGCTCAAAATGGCAATAATCTCGGTATCTCCGGCCATTTTAGAGGTAAAAAATATTACCGAAATAAATGTGAAAAGATAAACGAAAAGATTGATGAAATAAGGAATGAAATTGAGGTAATAGTCAAGTAAAATTGCTTTTACAGGCGCGTTGTTTTTAAGAAAATCTTCGATGTTTTCACTGATATCAAAAATGATTACAATGATAATCAGCAGGGAAATTGCATAAACAAAGGTTCCAATAAATTTCTTGAAAATGTACCAGTCGATAAGTTTCATAATCAGAGACGTTGCATCAGGCGTGGTGTAATTTCATTTTTCCATGTAGCAAAATCACCCATTAGGATATGTTTTCTGGCTTCTTTCACGAGCCAAAGGTAAAATCCAAGATTATGAACGCTGGCGATCATGCTTCCCAACATTTCCTTAGCCACAAATAAATGTCTTAGATATGCCCTGGAATATTGACTGTCAACAAATTGCAAGCCATTTTCATCAACGGGGCTAAAATCTGCTTTCCATTTTTCATTTCGCATATTGATGATACCGTTGCTGGTAAAAAGCATTCCGTTTCTTCCGTTTCGGGTTGGCATAACACAGTCGAACATATCAATACCTAAAGCAATACTTTCAAGAATATTGGCAGGAGTTCCAACTCCCATCAAATAACGTGGTTTATCGTCGGGTAGTATGCTGCAAACGAGCTCTGTCATTTCATACATTATTTCATGGGGTTCGCCAACCGATAATCCACCAATTGCATTCCCGTCAGCACCCTTTGAAGCAATTGTATCGGCAGAAAGCTTTCTGAGATCGCGGTAAGTACTTCCCTGAACAATAGGAAACAAGGTTTGGTCGTATCCGTAATGAGGTGTTGTTTCTTTCAGGCGTGAAATGCACCTGTCGAGCCACTTGTGTGTAATAGCTGTTGATGTGACCGCATACTTATAATCACATGGATAAGGAGTGCATTCGTCGAAAGCCATGATGATGTCTGCACCAATTTTTCGTTGAATATCCATCACGTTTTCAGGCGTAAACTGATGACGGCTACCATCGATATGAGACTGAAATGTAACCCCTTCTTCGGTAAGTTTCCGGCGTGCACTTAACGAATAAACCTGATAACCACCACTGTCTGTAAGAATAGGCCGGTCCCAATTATTAAATTTGTGAAGTCCGCCAGCCTCCTGAAGAATGTCAATACCGGGACGAAGATATAAATGATAGGTATTACCTAAAATAATCTGTGCCTGAATATCATCTTTCAGTTCGCGCTGGTGTACAGCTTTCACAGTTCCGGCTGTACCAACAGGCATAAAAATCGGCGTTTCTATCAACCCATGATCAGTTGTAATAACTCCCGCTCTGGCCGAACTTTTTGTATCTCTCCCCTGAATTTGAAAATCCATTCAATCAAAATTTGCACAAAGATAATCCAAATCGCAAAGATTGGATATTTTTGCAATCTCAAATAACAGGCTTGTGTGGATAGATCTTAACTTCAACTTACTCACTTACATCATTTTAGGTATAATATCGCTTTCGTTAATTATACAATTATCATACTATTGGGGGCTGTTTTCCCGTCTGGCATTCCATAAAAAAGCTTTAAAGGAAGTCGATCAAAGCACATACCCTCCCGTTTCAGTTGTTATTTCAGCTCGTAATGCTATCCTTGATCTGGAAAAAAACCTTCCTTATATTTTATATCAGGACTATCCTGCCTTCGAAGTTGTTGTGGTAAACGATTCCTCAGATGATGGAACTGAAGAATTTATTACAGATTTGGCCCGCTACGAACCAAAACTAAATATTGTTCATATACGTCAAAACCTCAATTTTTTTCAGGGGAAGAAATTCCCTTTAAGTTTAGGAATCAAATCTGCAAAAAATGAACTGTTACTGTTAACAGATTCAGATTGCAGACCAACCTCCAACCAATGGATTAGAAGTTTTGTAGCCAATTATACGAATGATAAACAAATGGTTATCGGATATGGTGCTTATGAAAAAGGCAAAGGACTTCTTGGCTTTTTACAACACTTTGACACCATACAAATAGCCATGTTGTACTTATCAAAGGCGTTGGCAGGCAGGCCTTATATGGGAGTAGGCCGTAATCTTTCTTACACAAAAAGCCTTTTCATGGAAAACAAAGGGTTTATTGCGCATTATAATATCCCTTCAGGTGATGATGACTTATTTGTTCAGCAAGCTGCCACAAAGAAAAATTCTGCAGTAGAAATCAGTAAAGAATCCATTACAGTTTCAGCACCTAAAGCCACTTTTGAGAGTTGGATTCGTCAAAAACGACGTCACCTTTCAACAGGAAATTATTACCGTAGCGGATTAAAATTCCAGTTAGCCTTGTATTCTTTTACACAGCTAAGCTTTTATATTTCATTCGTTTGGCTTTTCTTTCTGCCGATACATTGGTTATTTCCGCTTTCATTTTTTATGATAAGGTATATCAATCAGCTAGTAATTTTTGGCAAAAGCTCCTCACGTTTGCACGAAAAGTTCAATTATGCCTTTACCCCTTTCGCTGAACTATTTTTTATTATTTTTAACCCATTGCTTTTGGTTATTAATACCTTTTCAAAACCATCTAAATGGATGTAAAACATGATCTTACTGAAAAAGGTAAGAGAGATTTTGAATTGATTCAGCGGGCTTTAAATGAAGACGATCAATCGGCCTATGCGCAATTGTTGCAGCATTACCGTGAACCCGTCTATTATTTAATGCTTAAAATGACGGGTAATCCATATGATGCAGAGGATTGTACAATCGAAGCATTTGGCAAGGCATTTAAAAGACTCGAGCAATACACCCCTGATTATGGTTTCAGCACATGGTTGTTTCGCATAGCTACAAATAATTGCATTGACTTTCAGAGAAAAAACAAGGTTCAAACTGTCAGTTTAACAGAAAGGGAACCTAAAAACCAAACAAGCTTTCAGCTTACCGACAATGGACCCGACCCTGAAGCTTCAATAATTCATGCCCAGAAATTGATCGTTGTAAGGCAAGTGATCGAAAAATTAAAGCCTCATTACCGCAGCATGATCGAGATGCGCTATTTCGAAGAGATGAGTTATGAAGAAATTGCTGAAAAGATGCATCTTCCTCTTGGAACAGTGAAGGCACAACTTTTCAGAGCCAGAGAGTTTCTTTTTCAACTTTTAAAACGCTCGCAGGATAAGTTTTAACCACTCTTTTCCACTTCCCTAAGCAGATTAATTTTACCTTTGCAGCGAATAAAATAATGTCGTATGATAGGTATCAATGAGTTCCAACAAGCTATTCTTCAGGGTATTCCGGATGAGCTTCCACTACCAAAAGGCTTTGATGAGACAATAAATCACGCCCCAAAAAGAAAAGATATCCTATCTCCTCAGGAAAAACAACTTGCCTTAAAAAACGCTTTACGGTATTTTCCATCAAAGCATCATGCCGTTCTTGCCAAAGAATTTGCAATGGAACTTCAAACATTTGGGAGAATCTACATGTATAGGTTCAGGCCAGATTATCCCATTCTTGCTCGTTCCATCAATGTTTATCCCCATCAATCGAAACAAGCGGCAGCCATTATGCTGATGTTAAGTAATAATTTGGATGAAGCTGTTGCGCAACACCCACACGAACTTATTACATATGGAGGCAACGGGGCTGTATTTCAAAACTGGGCACAATATCTTTTGTGCATGCAGTATCTGGCCACGATGACCGACGAGCAAACATTAGTTCTGTACTCAGGTCATCCGATGGGACTGTTTCCATCCTCCAAATCTGCACCAAGGGTGATTGTGACTAATGGAATGGTTATTCCAAATTATTCAAAACCTGATGATTGGGAAAAGTTCAATGCGCTTGGAGTATCGCAGTATGGCCAAATGACCGCAGGTTCATTTATGTATATAGGACCACAGGGAATAGTACATGGCACTACAATCACCATACTTAATGCTTCCCGAATGCAAAACCATCCGCAATATAAAGGTGGTATGAAATTATTTGTTACTTCAGGTTTGGGAGGTATGAGCGGAGCTCAGCCAAAAGCTGGTAATATTGCAGGAGTTGTAAGCATTACCGCTGAAGTTAACCCCAAAGCTGCATACAAAAGGCATGCACAAGGTTGGGTAGATGAGGTAATAACAGATGTTGATCAGGTAATAGATGCCGCTTTGTTGTGGCAACAAAAAAACGAGGCACACTCCATTGCCTTTCTGGGAAATATTGTTGATTTGTGGGAACGTCTGGCTGACCGGAAAATAGTTGTCGACATGGGATCAGATCAAACTTCGTTGCACAATCCATGGGCTGGAGGATATTATCCAGCCGGAATAACATATGAAGAGTCAGTTCAATTGATGGCAGCTGAACCAGATCTTTTTAAGCAAAAAGTGAAAGAAAGTCTTCGTAGTCAAGTAGCTGCCATCAATCGGTTATGTGATGATGGCATGTATTTTTTCGACTATGGAAACGCTTTCCTTCTTGAAAGCAGCCGGGCCGAAGCTGATATAATGAAAAGCGATGGCAGTTTTAAATACCCGTCCTATGTTCAGGATATCATGGGCCCCCTTTGTTTTGATTATGGATTTGGTCCTTTCCGCTGGGTATGCAGTTCTTCTGATCCAATCGATTTAAAGAAGACAGATCAAATTGCTGCCCAAATACTTGAAAACATTTCCAAGACATGTCCACCGGAAATAAAACAGCAACTTGATGACAATATACACTGGATTAATGAAGCACAAACTAACAAGTTAGTTGTTGGGTCTCAAGCCAGGATTCTTTACGCTGATGCAGAAGGTCGGATAAAAATAGCTGAAGCTTTCAATAAAGCGATTCGTGAAGGATTTATTTCCGCTCCTGTGATCCTTGGACGTGATCATCACGATGTAAGCGGAACTGACTCTCCTTTTCGTGAAACATCCAATATATATGATGGTTCAAGTTTTACAGCTGATATGGCCATTCAAAACGTAATAGGAGATGCTTTCAGAGGAGCAACATGGGTTTCAATTCATAACGGAGGTGGTGTTGGCTGGGGTGAAGTTATCAATGGTGGTTTTGGAATGGTACTCGATGGCACAGAGGAATGTGACAATCGGCTAAAAAGCATGCTTCACTGGGACGTAAACAATGGAATTGCACGAAGAAGCTGGGCCAGAAACAAAGAAGCCATTTTTGCGATTAAACGAGCTATGGAAATTGAACCAAGGCTTAAAGTTACCCTTCCAAATTTTGTTGAAGATCACTTAATAACAGAACTTTTTTGATCAAAGCCGGAAACAATGCAACCAAATGCAAAGTCAAAATGTCTTTACACCAGAAAAATGAATTTTTAGCACGATAATTGCAGTAGAAACAAAAAAAGTACAACTATGAATAAAACACTACTTTCATTTATAATTATGCTTCTGTTTTCAGTAGCAGTTCATTCTCAATCACTTTCGATTATTTATGAAGGCCAGCAACTTGAAAATGGCGCTGCAGTTGAAATAAACGGAGAACTCTCAAGCGACCTGTTTTACGAAGTGGTGGCGCATGCACGGGTAAAAAATAATACCGACAGGAATGTTTCTGTTTTAGTTGAACGTATCACTCACGATACTATAACCGGTAGTTTAAATCAGTTCTGCTGGGTACAATGTTTTGCTCCATGGGTGGATGTTTCACCAACACCATTCGAAATTCCTGCAAGTGATACCACACCTGGCGAAACATTTTCAGGCCATTACCTTCCTCAGGGAAAACTAGGTGTTACCAAACTGGAATATGTTTTCTTCATTGAAACCGAGCCTAACGACAGTGTTTCATTTGTTGTGAATTTCAAAGTAACACCAGCTTCTATCGATACCTGGAAAGATAATATCAAATTTGGAAATGCATATCCAAATCCGGCAAGTTCAACTGTATATTTCGATTATGAACTGCCAACAACTTTTGATAACGCAAAAGTGAAAATTTTCAACCTGCTTGGACAATCACTTGCTGAGCAAAAAATTACACAACAAAGCGGCAAAGTTCAGCTGCCAGTTGAGCAATTAAAAGAAGGTGTATACTTCTACTCCCTACTTATTGACAATCAAAATATTATTAGTAAAAAGTTGATTATCAGACGATAGTCGAAAATTTATTTAAGCACTTAATAAGAACAGGGATTAAAGATTAATTTTCTCAGATTGGGAATCTTAAAAACATCCATTGGAAATTCCAATGGATGTTTTTTTTAATCAAGAATAACTATCTGTTAGTCAACTCACTCAAAAAGATCTTTCATTTTTATCGCTTAAAGTAACAGAAGAAATAGAGAGTGTATATTAAAATAATATATTTTTGCATGGGACAGTGTGTTTTTATAAACGAAATATAATCTTAACATATTGATTATCTTTTATTTACATATTTAATACACAATGTTTATTGCACAACACAGAATCTAAAAGAACCATTTATGGGTATTAAACAGAAAACCAGCGATTTGCAAAGACGCATGCGCGAAGCATTGATGGGTGGTGGCGAGCAAGCTATCGAGAAGCAAAAATCCATCGGCAAACTTACTGCGCGCGAACGAATCATTGCGCTACTCGATCCGAAGTCATTTCATGAGTATGATTTATTTGTAGAGCATGCTGCAAAGGACTTCGACATGGACAAAAAGTATTTACCTGGCGACGGTGTAATAACGGGGACAGGTACACTGAGTGGCCATCCTGTGTGTATTTATGCACAAGATTTCACTGTTGCAGGAGGATCATTAGGATGGATGCATGCTAAGAAGATTACAAAAATCATGGATCATGCCATGAAACTAAAAGTGCCTATCATTGGCATCAACGATTCCGGAGGTGCGCGTATACAGGAAGGTGTGAATTCACTTGCCGGCTATGGTGAAATTTTTTACCGTAACACACAATCATCCGGCGTTATCCCACAAATCTCAGTTATTCTGGGACCATGCGCAGGCGGTGCAGTATATTCCCCTGCCCTCACCGACTTTGTTTTTGTTGTGGAAAACATTTCAAAAATGTTCATAACTGGACCTGAGGTTATAAAAACCGTTTTAGGTGAAGAAATCTCGATGGAAGAGTTAGGCGGAGCAAGAGTACATTCCGAAATAACAGGAAACGCTCACTTCTTTTCAAAAAGTGAAGAAGAGTGCTTTGATCAGATCAAGGAACTGGTGAGCTATATCCCTTGGAACAACATGAAGAAAGCTGAACGCTTTCCAAAAAAGGCACCAAAGACACGTGAATTTAAGATCGAAAACATTTTACCAACAGATCCCCGTCGTCCTTATGATGTGCGGCATGTCATTAAATCATTATCTGACAATTCAGAATTTCTCGAAGTTCAGGAACTCTTTGCAGCCAATATTGTAATTGGTTTCGGCCGCATTAATGGCGATACTGTTGGGTTTGTTGCTAATCAGCCATTGGTATTAGCAGGCGTTTTGGATGTTGATTCATCTGATAAGGCTGCCAGATTCATCAGGTATTGTGATGCGTTTAACGTGCCATTGGTAACTTTGGTCGATCTTCCCGGCTATCTTCCTGGTGTTGATCAGGAACATGCAGGCGTTATTCGCCATGGTGCGAAAGTGCTGTATGCCTATTCAGAAGCAACTGTTCCTAAAATTACAGTTATTATGCGAAAGGCTTATGGCGGTGGTTATATTGCAATGTGCTCCAATCACTTACGTGCCGATTTCGTGTTTGCCTGGCCAACTGCAGAGATAGCTGTAATGGGTCCAGAAGGAGCTGCAAACATTATTTTCCGCAAGGAAATTATGACAGCTGAGAATCCTGAGGAGATGCGTAGACAGAAAGTGGAAGAATATAAAACGAAGTTCGCAAATCCTTATGTTGCTGCCGCTTATGGCTATGTTGACGCGGTTATTGAGCCTTCTGAAACACGTCGTATGCTCATGCACTCTCTTGAGATTTCAAAGGATAAGATTGTTGAAGTTCCAATGAAAAAACACGGAATTCCTCCATTCTGATTTTTCTCATTTCAAAGCGCCTGAAATGTATGATTGATTCAGTCAATCGAAACGATGTTAGAATGAATCATTCTGAAATAAGTATAACAGATAAAGATACCTATGAAAAAAGATAAAGCTGAAAGTGAAGCAAGTATATATACCGGTTTAGTGATTGATAATATTGAATATCAAACACTTATTACCAAAAAGTATTCTAACAGAAAAGCTTATACTCCATTAAATCCACGGCTTTTAACTGCTTTTATTCCTGGAACAATGACGGATGTATATGTAGTTGCAGGCCAGGAGGTAAAAGCTGGTCAATGTTTAGCGATTCTTGAGGCTATGAAAATGCTAAATGAAATCAAGTCCCCATTCGATACGAAAGTAAAAGAAGTAAATGTGCAAAAAGGTGACAGGGTGACAAAGAATCACGTTCTGATTGAATTGGAATAAGGATCGAAATGCTGATTATTTGAATCAATATAATCGAGTATTTCTTCTTTACCTTTTCGTAGCTCAGAAGAAGTAACAATAACAGGAGGCAGCTCTTCCCATTGAAGGAGGAGCTGTTTTTTGTAGGTGTTAACCGACTTTTCGAGATTCACAGCACCAAGTTTATCCGATTTTGTAAATACAATGACGAAAGGCAATGCATGCTCCCCCATCCACTCCATTAACTGAAGATCAGATTTTTGAGGTTCAATTCTTGAGTCAATCAATATAAAAGTTGTGATGAGATTGGGTCGGTTCAAAAGATAAGAGTCCATGAGAACGCTCCATTTTTCACGCGCGTCTTTGGAACGTTTGGCATAGCCATAACCTGGCAAATCAACAAGATACCATGAGCCATTAATAATGAAATGATTGATAGTAATCGTTTTACCAGGTTTCCCAGAAGTTTTTGCCAGCCCTTTTCGGGAACAAATCATATTGATTAATGAAGATTTTCCAACATTTGATCTGCCAACAAATGCATATTCCGGCATTGTTGAAGCAGGAAGTTGCTCTAACTTGGCATTACTTGCAACAAATGTTGCTTCTTTAATTATCATATGTGATGTTTTGGCATTTCTCCTTTAATGTACGAATGTATATACCGGTCCTTCTTAGCGCTGAATATATCATTGATAGTGATTATAATACCAGTCTCTTCCACTTCTCCAAAAGAGGCGTTCAATGCAGTTCCAAAGGTTCTCATTGTTGATGAAAGGTTCATATATGCATTAAACAAAGGAGGAATTCCTTCATTGCGGGCTCTAACTAACTGAACAAGGTTTTTGTAATCAGATTCATAATCATTACCCTTAAAAGCAGCTTCAAGTTCTTTGGGGTCCGTTTTATAAACCAAAGGGATATGAGGGGTTACGAGTTTATCTTTATCAGGGAAGTAGAGGTTAAAGAAATACAAGATAAAATCACGGGCCACACTATTAAAATGACCATACATGGTCACTTTTCCAAAGAAATATTTTGCATCAGGATAATCAACAGCTAGAGCACCAAGACCATCCCACAGATTATCAAGAGAATACATTCCTTTACGAATATTCTTTGAAGGTTGATATGCTGGCTGAACAAAAGATCTGCCCAGCTCAATTGTAAAGGGTAAATAATCATTTATAAATTTCTCACTGTAATGAAACAATTTTGCTGTTGGTGTATGAACCTGACGCTGATCATCAATTTTTAAAATTTTGCAATCAACAAAACGGTAACCGCCAACAATTTCTTCATCTTCAGGATTCCAGACAATTAATTGTTTGAATCCGTCATCGCCAAAATCATAATCATCAATATCTGTTTCCATGCCAGTGCCACCGCCGGAGTCACGAAAAGAAATTTCACGTAACCGGCCAACTTCCTGCATAAGGTAAGGTGCTTCATCACCCGAAAAGATATAGATTTCATTATTTCCATTATTGGTATTCCTTTGGAACTTTTCAGGGGTCAATTCATTCTTTAGCAGCTCTTTATGCACTGCATCAATAACTCTTTCCATAGTATTTATTTGGCTTTTGCAATTTGGTTTTTGAAATAATCCACATTCGGATCGAAGGTTGCATCCGGATGTTCTGCAAGAAAATAAACAAATCCCCTGAGTTTTTCAGCCCATTGATTATCGGTGAAACGTTTATCAAAAACCTCATAAGGGATTGGTTTACCAAATGTAATTGTAATGCTTTTATTGTTTTGTTTAAAAAACTCATCAGCAAGGTAAAGCATTTCAATGTTTGCTTTGATACCTAATTTTTTTCTTAAGTTTGAAAGATTATAGAAAAAAGAAGAGTTTCTTCCGTTGATATGTGTTGGGATGATATCACGCTGAAACTTTTTTGCTTTTGCAAGAAATGTTTTCTTCCAGTCGAGGTCGCGAATAATACCATTTTCCTTTCGTGAAACCAACCCAAATGGGAAATAGCTGATAACAGCGTCACCCTTGAAAGTTTCGTCAAGTATCCGGATATTCTCAGCATTGCTTCCGTGTTTGTTGATAGGCACAAAAAGCGGTTTTAAGTTGGTCAGATACAACAAGATATCATTAACAGGAAACTGAATATCCTGGCGAACTTTACCGATAGCCTGCATGAGAACAATGCCATCGAGGCCTCCAAGAGGATGATTGCTTGCCACAACCATACGCTTTGTTTCGGCGAGGTTGTGAATTCCTTTTGTTTCAACGACAGGTTTAAAAGTGTCGACGGCCGCATCAACGAAGTCGAGCCCAAATTTATCTCTGGCAAAATAAAGAAAATCGTTTACTTCATCCTGATGAATAATCCTCTTTAAATAGCTGACGATAAAACCTGGAATTATCTTAGCTAATGCAGGATTTTTCTCCGCAATAACCTTCTCAACATCAATTACTCTCCTGTAATCAACAGATTCCACACTACTCATACCTCGTAAGCACAGCTAAATTTGATCACAAATATAGTGAAATTCCTCAATATATCGCCACTTTCCAAATTTACAGTCGAGACAACAAGCTATTCGCTTGCAAACCTGTCACTTACAACTGAAGGCATAATCATCCATAGTCAAAATGAGGTAGTTACAAAATTGTTAATAACTTTTTTTTGATTCTATCTACCTGATTTAATGATATATACGGACAAATCTGATAATAATTAATGCAATTATGTAACCATTTTAATAAAAAGGTGGTAAAAAGTGGAGAATTGTGGGGAAAAATGCAGTAATTTTACAACTCTAAATCGCAATTTTTTGAACTATCCTATCGGTGAATATCAGTGCAAGCTCGACGCGAAAGGCCGTCTGATGATTTCTGCAGATTTCCAGGAACAACTTGGTGATTTGCTGGATCAGGGATTTGTCATTCGTCCGGGACTTTTTAGCAAGTGCATTGAACTTTATACGATGAACGACTGGATGGAAACGCAACGTAAGCTTAAAGGACTAAGTCAGTTTGTTAAAACCAATGTTGATTTGATGCGTAAATACAACGCGGGAGCACGTATGGTAAAACTGGACGGTAGCAAGCGCTTGCAGGTTCCAAAACAGCTGATAGATGAAGTAGGCCTGAACAAAGATGTGGTAATTAATTCATTACCAGGCTATATGGAAATCTGGGATAAAGATCTTTACAGAGCACAGCTGACTCAGCTCGATCAGGAAAGTCTGGAAAAATTGCTTGAAGAAAAGTTAGGTGGATTTAATCTGTAAAAATTTAGTTCATGTACCACAATCCGGTTCTTTTGCACGAGAGTGTCGAAGGTTTGAACCTACGCCCCAACGGGACGTATGTGGACGTAACTTTTGGCGGAGGCGGGCATAGTAAACATATCCTTTCGCAACTTGAAAACGGTCACCTCTTTGGTTTTGATCAGGATCAGGATGCCGCAAGCAATGTTATTGAAGACGAACGGTTTACCTTCATCCCTCAAAACTTTAAATACTTAAAAAATTTCCTTTTACTCCACAATCAAAAAGAAGTAGACGGAATTTTGGCTGATTTAGGCGTCTCTTCCCACCAATTTGATGTTGCAACAAAAGGATTCTCTATACGCTTCGATGGCGATTTGGATATGCGTATGGATCAGAATAATCCGGTTAAAGCATCAGATATTATAAATTCATATTCTCCTGAAGATTTGGCAAAATTATTTACCAATTACGGTGAACTTAACAATGCCTACCGCATAGCGTTGTCGATTGTTGAAGCACGTACTGCAAAACCCATTCAAACAACCGGCGACCTTAAAGAAGCTATTAGAAAACACCTGCCTTTTAGTAAAGAAAACAAAGTGATGGCGCAGCTTTTCCAGGCTTTACGCATCGAAGTTAATCAGGAAATGCAGGCTCTTGAATCACTCTTATTTCAAAGTATTGCAGTTCTAAAACCAGGAGGGAGATTAGTTGTGATCTCCTATCATTCATTAGAAGACCGAATGGTTAAGAACTTTATGAGATCGGGTAAACTATCTGGTGAAGCCGAAAAGGATTTTTTTGGAAACAACCTGAGCCCTTTCACACTTATCAGTCGCAAGGCCATTGTTCCCTCAGAGCAGGAAACAAATGAAAACAACCGATCACGCAGTGCCCGTTTACGAATTGCTGAAAAAAAATAACGATGAAAGAGGAATCAACGCATATAGATGATCAGCAGTCAGTTAAGGTCAAGAAAAAGACTTCAGCGGGAAGAAGGTTTTTCTCACAAGCCTTTTTCGATGTTCTGGGAGGCGAGTTTTTGGCTCATGACTGGGCAGTAAGACAAACACGTTTCATGCTCTTTTTAGCAGGACTGGCATTAGTTTATATTGCAAACAGCTATTATACTGAGGCAACCAGCAGAACTATTGATAAGGTAAACAGGCAGATAAAGGAACTGCAGTTTGAATACATCTATGGCAAATCGGCTGTAATGCACGAAAGTAAACAATCGGAAATTGCAAGGAAACTTGAGAAAAGAGGACTCAAAGAGTCGGTAGATCCTGTTGAAAAAATTGTTATTTCAAAAACCAGCCAGCCATGATAAGTCCAAAAACCGACATACTCTGGAGGGTTTACCTTGTGTATAGTGTCATGCTAATATTTGGCATAGCTATCATTGGAAGGATTATTTATATCCAAACATCACTCAAAGCGGAATTACTTGCAAAGGCAGAACAGCAAGAAATCAAGGTTTTTGGGATAGAAGCAATGAGAGGTAATATTCTTTCATCAGACGGCTCATTATTGGCGACGACAGTGCCTGTTTTCGAGGTGAGGATGGATGTTGACTCTGAACTAATTGATGACCAAACATTTAATTCGAAAGTTGACTCACTGGCTGAAGGTCTGGCCAAAATTTTTCCATCAAAAAGCAAGCGGGAATACCTCGCAGATCTTCGAAAGGAACGGCTCGATGGCAATAGGTACTGGCTCATTAAAAATCGTGCAACTTATGCTGAAGTCAAATCTTTACGCAAACTTCCTATTCTCAATAAAGGTAAATACAGCGGAGGTTTGATACTGATTCCAGGTAGTAAAAGAGAAAAACCATTCAAAGAATTGGCAAACAGAACCATAGGTTATGAAAACAACCGTGAAAATATCTTTGTTGGCATTGAAGGAGCTTACCATGAAGTTTTAAAAGGCACTGATGGAAAACAAGTAAAACGCCGTATAAACAATGGTGATTGGAAGCCATTGTTTGATGAAAATGCGGTAGAACCAATAAACGGACATGATATAATCAGCACGATAGATGTGAACATCCAGGATGTTGCTGAAAACGCCCTTCGACAAAACTTAACAGATAATGAGGCTGAACAAGGCTGCGCCATTCTTATGGAAGTATCAACAGGCCAGATCGTTGCAATTTCCAATCTTTCCCTTGATAAAAAAACAGGCGCATACCGCGAAAGTTATAATTATGCGATTGCCGAAAGTGTAGAGCCAGGCTCAACATTCAAACTTGCTTCCATGATGGTTCTTTTGGAAGACAACAAAATAAGACTCCGTGACACCATGAACATAGGAAATGGTCAGATGATGTACTATTCACGGACTATGAAAGATGTTTATCCAATCAGAAACGGAAGAATAACTGTTAGAGAAGCCTTTGAAAAATCTTCCAATGTTGCTGTTTCTAAGTTAGTTTGGAACGCATACAAAGACAATCCATCACATTTCATCGAACGTTTGTATGCTATGAATCTGAACCAGGCTGCAGGGCTAGATATTCCGGGAGAAAGAAAACCATATATCAAGCATCCCTCAGACAAACAACACTGGTATGGTACATCATTACCATGGATGTCAATTGGTTATGAAATAACAATAACTCCAATGCAAATGCTAACCTTTTACAATGCTGTGGCTAATGGAGGTGTAATGGTAAAACCACAATTTGTTAAAGAGATCCGACAGGGAAACATCATCATCCAAAAATTTGAACCAATTATTCTTAATGAACGGATTGCATCTCAAAACACCATTGATTTAGCCAGGGAATTGATGGAAGGTGTTGTTGAGCATGGAACAGCGAAATTTTTGAGTGAAAGTCCTTTCAAAATTGCTGGTAAAACAGGAACTGCACAAATAGCATCCGGAAATAAAGGTTACAACAAAACAAATTACAATGCGTCCTTTGCCGGATACTTCCCGGCAGGTAACCCAAAATACAGTTGTATTGTTGTTGTCAGCAATCCGTCAGCGGGTAAGATATATGGTGGAGCAGTTGCCGCACCTGTATTCAAAGAAATAGCCGACAAAGTTTATGCTACGAGGCCAGATATTCATGATGGAACCATTGTTGAAAAATCTGATACGCTTTCAATTCCGGCCGTAAAAGGGAAGTGTTTTCAAGAAGACATTTATGCACTTTACGGAAGACTTGGAGTAAGTGTAAATCAAAACATGAAAGGCAACACCTGGATTGAGACTGAAGCAAAAAAGTATTCAATGCAGCTAAAACCAACTGAATTTCAAACTGGAATAGTTCCTGATGTATTGGGAATGAATGCAAAAGACGCAGTTTACATGCTTGAAAACATGGGCATGAAAACCTTAATTGTGGGTAAAGGAAGAGTTATCACTCAATCGGTAGCTCCAGGAGAAATTGTTCAGGATGGTCAAATAATTG
This sequence comes from uncultured Lentimicrobiaceae bacterium, assembly GCA_964463695.1. Lineage (GTDB taxonomy): Bacteria > Bacteroidota > Bacteroidia > Bacteroidales > F082 > JALNZU01. The sequence continues at coordinate 250,421 of CAYXCZ010000001.1, forward strand.
AATTAACTCTTTTGATGTAATGAAAAAGAACCTGAGCGATATCATACAATCATGCAGGGTGCTAAGCATCATTGGAAATCCTGACAGGATGCTTCAAGGCTTGACTTTCAACTCAAAAGAAGCCGGCAGGGATATAGCTTTCTTTGCAATTACAGGTAGCAATTCAGACGGTCACGACTATATTCAGCAAGCAATAGAAGCGGGAACAAACGTTATTTTCTGCGAAAGACTGCCCGATGTCATTGATTCTGACAGTACATATGTAGTTGTAGAAAATACTTCTTTCAGCCTTGCGATGGCAGCAGCAGCCTTTTACGATAACCCTTCTCATAAAATTATTCTTACCGGAGTTACCGGCACAAATGGCAAAACAACCATCGCAACACTTCTGCACCAATTATTTGAAGATGCAGGATTTCCCAGTGGATTGCTCTCTACAATTTGTAATAAAATTGGGAACAAAATAGTTCCATCAACACACACCACCCCAGACCCATTGCGTCTTAACGCACTTTTAAATGAAATGGTTGAAGCAGGATGTTCGCATGCATTTATGGAAGTTAGCTCCCATGCAATGGCACAAATGCGGACTTTTGGTTTAAAATTTAAGGTTGGCATTTTCACCAATCTCACCCACGACCATTTAGATTATCATGGAACTTTTGCAGCTTACCGAGATGCTAAGAAACTTTTCTTTGATCTGCTGCCAAAAGATGCTTTTGCTCTTGTAAACATGGATGACAAGAATGGTTTATTCATGACACAAAACACAAAAGCAACTATTAAAACATTCAGCATAAGCAACATAGCTGACTTTCATGCCAGAATTATCGAGAATCAGTTTGAAGGGTTACTATTAAAAATTGGCGGGCAAGAAGTTTTTACCAAGCTAATCGGTCGATTCAATGCCAGTAATTTACTTGCGATTTATGGTGCTGCTGAGCTACTTGGGATGGAACAACAGGATATTCTAATCGGAATAAGCCGCCTTCAAAGTGCCGAAGGACGTTTTGAATGGATTAAGTCATCGGATGGTATAATCGCAATCGTGGATTATGCACATACACCAGATGCTTTGCAAAATGTTCTTAAAACCATTGATGCTATTCGAACACATAATGAGCAACTTATAACTGTTGCTGGTGCCGGAGGAAACCGCGACAAAACGAAACGTCCGGAGATGGCCCGTATTGCAGCCGAATGGAGCAATACCCTTATCCTCACTTCGGATAACCCACGAAATGAAGATCCACAGGAAATACTTGAAGATATGCGAAAAGGTATTCCTGGACAACATTACAAAAAACATCTAGTAATTGCTGATCGAAAAGAGGCGATCAAAACAGCCATCATGCTAGCTAAACCGGGCGATATTATTCTGGTAGCAGGAAAAGGCCATGAGAAATATCAGGAAATAAAAGGGGTTAAATACCCTTTCGATGATAAAGCGGAGTTAATTCAACTTTTTGGTTCACTTCAACAAAACAATTGAAATGCTTTACTACCTGTTTACATACTTAGACCAAACTTTCAATTTTCCGGGAGCACAAGTGTTTCAATACATTTCGTTCAGAGCAGCGGCATCTGTGCTTACTTCACTTGTTATTACACTTCTTTTTGGTCAACGATGGATTAATTATTTGAATAAAAAGCAAGTTGGTGAAACAGTCCGTGACCTTGGTCTTGAAGGACAGATTGAGAAGCAAGGGACACCAACAATGGGAGGAATCATCATTATTGCCGCTATTGTAATTCCTGCACTTCTATTTACAAAACTTGATAACACCTATATTATCCTGATGATTTTCACCACGCTGTGGCTGGGAGGTATTGGATTTTTGGATGACTATATCAAAGTTTTTAAAAAGGACAAAAAAGGTCTGCCAGGTAAACTCAAAATTTTCGGACAAGTAGTTTTAGGATTGATTGTGAGCATTACGATGTATCTTGACAATTCAGTTGTCATGCGCGAGAAATCAAAGCCTTTGACAACTGAAATTATTCAATCATCATCAATCACAGGTCCGGTTTCCCGATTCAGCAACGATGAAGCAGGATCAACGAAAACGACTATTCCATTCATTAAAAACAATGAATTCGATTATGCATCTCTTCTGAAATGGACCGGTCCGGGACATGAAAAATGGGCTTTTCTTATTTTTATTCCAATTGTCATTATTATCATCACATCAATTAGCAATGGCGCTAACCTCACAGATGGGATGGATGGATTGGCGACCGGCACTTCAGCTATCATTGGAGCTACCCTTGGGATACTTGCATGGGTTTCGGGCAACATCATTTTTGCTGATTACCTGAATATTATGTATCTGCCCAATACCGGAGAGCTGACAATATTTATTAGTGCATTTGTTGGTGCGACCATTGGATTTTTGTGGTATAACTCATATCCTGCCCAGGTTTTTATGGGCGACACCGGTAGTTTGGCCATAGGAGGGATCATCGCTGTTTTCGCTATCCTTATCCGCAAGGAACTATTGATGCCAATTTTATGTGGGATCTTTTTGGCTGAAAGTTTATCGGTAATCATGCAGGTGAGCTACTTCAAATACACCAAACGCAAATTCGGAGCAGGAAGAAGGATCTTCAAAATGTCGCCTTTACATCATCATTTCCAAAAGTTGGGTTATCCTGAACCAAAGATTGTTTTGCGTTTTCAGATCGTAGGAATTTTTCTTGCTATTCTCACCATCATAACACTCAAGTTAAGGTAACCAATGAATACCAGAAGAAACAAATATCACAATATTGTAGTTCTTGGCGGAGGCGAGAGCGGCACAGGTGCTGCCTTGCTAGCGATCAGGAATGGACTGCGTGTGTTTGTATCTGATGCCGGTTCAATCAAACCTCACTACAAACTACTTCTTGAGCAGAATAATATTCCCTTTGAAGAAAACGGACATTCGGGCGATATCATCTCTCAAGCTGATTTAATCATTAAAAGTCCGGGCATTCCGGATCAAGCTTCAGTTTTTTCCCATGTTACAACACCAGATATTGTTTCTGAGATAGAATTTGCTTCATGGTTTACTAACGCTTTTATAATTGGCATCACCGGAAGCAACGGCAAAACAACCACAACCCTATTGACGGGATATATACTGGAAAAAGCCGGCCTCGATGTTTGTATTGCTGGTAATGTTGGGAAAAGTTTTGCTGCCTGTCTTTCCGAATCGGATCATGCCATTTTTGTTCTTGAACTCAGCAGCTTTCAATTGGATGGAATCGTTGATTTCAGAGCCAATATTGCTGTTATCACCAACATTACTCCTGATCATCTTGACAGATACAATGGTTCGTTTGAAGCTTATGCATCCTCTAAGTTGCGTATCACAATGAATCAAACATCTGATGATATGTTGGTCTATTGCGCTGATGATGAAACAAGCAATATTCAGATACAAGATCACCCAATTTCATCAAAAAAATATTCTTTCTCCATTAAAAATGAAGAGAGTCATCATACAGGAATCGTCAAACAAAACAGTATTTATATCAACATCCCTCCAAATCCTTTCACTATGACAATAGAAGAACTGGCATTACAAGGCAGACATAACACCTACAACTCATTAGCCGCTGGTATCAGTGCAAAAATTCTTGATATCAGAAATGAGACAATCAAACAAAGCATGTCGGATTACCAGAACATCGCTCACAGACTCGAATACGTTGCTAATGTGCATGGTGTTTCTTATTACAACGATTCAAAAGCCACTAATGTTAACTCCACCTGGTATGCTTTAGAGTATTTCAACCGCCCTATTATATGGATTGCTGGAGGTATTGATAAAGGAAATGATTACAGCAAACTCATTCCTTTAATCAGGCAAAAAGTTAAAGCAATAATATGTCTCGGAAAAGACAATCAGCGCATTCATGAAGCATTTTCGAGCCATGTTCAAAGTATAATTGATGTTGATTCAGCTGAACAAGCGGTGGCGGCTGCTTCCTTTTTAGCAGAGAAGAACTATGTAGTATTGTTATCACCTGCATGTGCCAGTTTCGACTTGTTTGACAACTATGAGGATCGTGGAAATCAGTACAAACAGGCTGTTAAATCATTATAACTATTTCATTTAAATGGGTTTAATTAAGGATATAAAAGGTGATAAGGTGATATGGGCAGTGGTTCTGCTTCTGTCAGTTTTTTCACTTTTGGCTGTTTACAGCTCTACCGGTACTTTGGCGTATAAGTTTAAGTCGGGTAACACAGAGTATTATATGATGAAGCATTTCATTATTCTGTCTGTGGGATTGGTGCTGGTATATCTGGCCCATAAAATTAAGTATGTATATTACTCAAGAATTATTCATCTGGTTCTCTGGATCAGTGTGCCCTTGCTGTTTTTTACCCTGATTTTTGGATTGGATCTAAATGATGCGAAACGCGTTATCCCACTTCCATTTAATCTCTCATTTCAAACGAGCGACCTTGCCAAACTTACCCTTATCATTTATCTGGCGCGCTTGCTAACAAAGAAGCAAGAGAATATCAAAGACTTTAAATCAGCATTTATTCCTTTGATGGTACCTGTTCTGCTGATTGTATTTTTAATCTTGCCGGCCAACTTTTCAACTGCAGCAATGCTTTTTGCAACAAGTTTGGTTTTACTTTTCATTGGAAGGATCAACATGAAATACATTTTCACATTGATTGGTTTTGGCTTGATTGCATTGGTAATTTTCGTTTTTATTCTATCTCAATTACCCGATGAAAACCAGGGAAGGCTCATGACCTGGAAAAACCGTATCGAGAATTATATCAACGGGACAGGCGATAACTATCAGACAGAGCAGGCGCAGATTGCTATCGCGAGTGGTGGAATTTTTGGTAAAGCACCCGGAAACAGCACCCAAAGAAATTTTCTTCCTCACCCTTATTCCGATTTCATATTTGCCATAATTGTTGAAGAATATGGATTAATGGGAGGTGCTTTTATTGTCCTGCTCTACCTGATATTGCTTTTCAGGGCGGTTGTCATTGTAACAAAAATACCTCAAACATTTGGTGCATTTCTCACCATTGGGGTAGCGTTTAGTCTGGTTTTTCAAGCCATGATCAATATGGGAGTTGCTGTCAGCATCCTACCTGTAACAGGACAACCCCTGCCATTGGTTAGTATGGGAGGAACATCTATTTGGTTCACAAGTTTATCGCTGGGAATTATTTTAAGCGTAAGTAAAGAAGTAGCAAAAAAAACTCAAAGCCCTATTCCAAATGAAATCGCAGTCGCTGAAGATAATAATTAGCGGAGGTGGCACCGGAGGGCATGTTTTTCCAGCCCTCGCCATAGCCGACGCGCTAAAGGCCAGAAAATCCGAAACGGAGATTCTGTTCATTGGTGCGCAGGGGCGTATGGAAATGGAGCGTGTTCCTAAAGCAGGATACCCCATAAAAGGATTATGGATCAGTGGTTTTCAGCGAAGTTTATCTTATACAAATCTCCTATTCCCATTTAAACTAATTCATTCATTACTAACAACATATAAAATTATTAAGGCATTTAAACCCGATGTGGTGATTGGCGTCGGGGGTTATGCAAGTGGCCCAACTCTTCGTGTAGCAGTGCAGCTTTCGATACCTACCCTCATTCAGGAACAGAACTCCTTTCCAGGTATAACTAACAGGATTTTGGGCAAAAAAGTCAATCGGATTTGTGTTGCTTACGACAATTTGGAAAAATGGTTTCCAGCCGAAAGAACTGTTCTTACTGGCAATCCATTGCGAAAAGCATCGGTGGATGTCAAAGGAAAAAGATTAGAGGCAATAAGCTATTTCAATCTAAATGAAGAACATCCGGTGGTATTAATCATTGGAGGCAGTCAAGGCGCATTGGCAATCAACAATGCCCTGGTAGCAAAAATGAAGGAATTACAATCGCAGCCACTACAGCTCATTTGGCAAACAGGTTCAACTTTTTTAAAAACAGCGAATGAGCAAATTGTAAGTAACGGGTTGTCGACAAAAGTAAAAGCTCATGCATTTATCGACAGGATGGATTTGGCCTATGCAGTTGCCGATTTGATTGTTTCGAGAGCGGGAGCAATGTCAATTGCTGAGATAAGTTATGTTGCGAAGCCTGCTATCCTCATTCCTTTGCCATCAGCAGCAGAGGATCATCAGACAAAGAATGCAATGAGACTAGTTGAAAAAAATGCAGCACGACTAATCCGAAACGAAAATGCTTCAGAACAACTTATTCCTCAAATAATTGATACCCTGAATGACAAAGCTGCATGTGATGAAATGAGAAAAAACATTACACAATTTGCTCAGCCTGAGGCTACAAACCGCATTGTTGAAGAAATATTAAAACTGGCTCGATCATGAAATACGCTAAAGGAAATCATATTTACTTCCTGGGAATCGGCGGAATCGGAATGAGCGCACTTGCACGTTTCTTCAAGCTTCAGGGGGCAACCGTTTCGGGGTATGACCGATCACGAACGCCTCTCACCCAAAATCTTGAAGATGAAGGCATTCATATTCATTATACAGATGATATTGAAAGTATTCCTAAAAACCCCGATCTGGTTATTTACACTCCGGCTATTCCCCATGATCAGCCAGAACTTCTATTTATCCAGCAAAAAGGTTATCCTTTATTGAAACGCGCTGAGGTTTTGGGAATGCTAACACAGAATATTCCTACAATTGCAATCGCAGGAACACATGGCAAAACAACGATTACTTCGATGATTGCACATATACTTCATGAAGCTGGAATCAAAATAACGGCATTTATTGGTGGTATTGCCAATAATTTTGAGAGTAATCTTGTGCTTTCGTCTTATAGTCAATTTATGGTAGTTGAAGCTGATGAATATGATAAAAGCTTCTTGCTACTTCAGCCTGATATTGCAATAATTTCTTCAATGGATGCTGATCATCTCGACATTTATCATAGTCATGCTCAAATGTTGCAGCATTACAATCAGTTCGCTTCCAGACTAAAAAATGATGGAATTCTCATTCATAAAGCAGGACTACCACTTGTTAATGAGTTGAATTCATTTACTTACAGCATTGATTCACCAGCAGACTTTAAGGTTCAGAACATCAGAGTGGAACAAAGTTCCTTTGTTTATGAATGGATCATCCCGGAGCATGACCCAATATGTGTTGTGATGAAAGTGCCTGGCCGTCATAATATTGAGAATGCATTGGCAGCCTCAGCAGTAGCTCTAAAGGTTGGCGTTAATCCCGAAATTATTGCTACTGCCCTTGGAAGTTACAAAGGTGTCTGGAGAAGATTCGATATCAAAGTTCAAACAAAAAATCATGTTTATATCGATGATTACGCACATCATCCTGAAGAACTAAGGGCCTGCATACAAGCGGTAAAGGAGTTGTATCCAAATGAAAAAGTAACAGGAATATTTCAGCCACATCTTTTTACACGAACACGTGATTTCATGTCGGAATTCGCCAAAAGTCTCAGTCTGTTAGATGAACTCATCTTACTCGAAATTTATCCGGCACGAGAATTACCAATAGAAGGTATCACGTCACAAGCTTTACTTAATGTATGTCAATCAAAAGAGAAACACCTGATCGCTAAACAAGATATTGTTGATTTTATAAGTAAAAAACGACCCAAACTTTTGGTAACCGTGGGAGCAGGGGATATTGACCAAATTGTAAATCCTCTTCAAAAAATGATTTCATCATGGTAAAGCGAATCCTTGAAATATCAACCTGGGTTATTTCAGCAGTGGGGCTGATTGCATTATTAGGCTTTGCAAGAATTGGTCATTACAGTTCACCTGTAACCGGACTTGAGCTGGAAATTGTAAAAGAGCCTGAGGGGGGATTTTTAGGATATAACCAGATGCACGAAGAAATAACCACCTTGGTTGGCGCAAACCGCACCAAATCGCTGGGATCATTAAAAGTTCGAAATCTGCAGCGACAACTGGAATTAAATCCTTTTGTTGCACATGCCGAAGCTTCCACAACACTTGATCGGAAAGTTCGCGTAAAATTGATCGAAAGAAAACCCTTTGTACGCATATTTACAGCAAACAACGAATCGTATTACATAGATAATGAATACGTTATATTTCCAACGCATCCTGAATTTGTTGCAAGAGTAATTATTGCAAACGGTAATATCAGCCCATTGCCTATTCCTGAAAATGCTGTTTTACCGCTTAGTCACCTTATGAACAAGCAGCACAGCGCCTTTTCAATAGCTCGTGTTGCTGATGAAATCAATCGTGATGACTTTATGAAAGTTTTGATCGATCAGATTTTTATTACCGAAGAAAATACCATTGAAATAACACCAAAAATCGGCGATGCTTCTGTCATTGTCGGAGACACTTCAAATATTAAAAATAAAATAGTTACGATATCTGCTTTTTTTCAATCAAAGTCGAATGATCCGGCTTTGAGAAATTACAGCAGTATCGACGCCCGATACAGAAATCAAATTGTTTGCACCAAAAGAGATTCATTATGAAAACTGCTGAAATTATTGTCGGATTAGACATTGGGACTACCAAAATCGCTTGCATCGTTGGCCGACGAAATGAAAATGGAAAGATTGACATTCTAGGTCACGGACGATCAGAGTCGATCGGTGTTAAACGAGGAATGGTATCCAACATAGAAGATACCGTTAACTCGATCAAGAAAGCCGTAGAGGAAGCCTCGATCAAGTCGGGAGTCGATATTAAATATGTTAACGTTGGCATTGCAGGTCAGCATATTAAAAGTCTCCAACATCGGGGAAGCCTGGTTCGTGAAACCCATGATAAAGAAATCAACCGTCTGGAAATAGACAAATTAAGCAATGATATGTACAAGCTCAGCATGACAGCCGGTGAGGAAATCATTGATGTCATTCCTCAGGATTATATCGTTGACGGGGAGCAGGGAATCAAGCAACCTGTTGGAATGCTGGGAAATAAAATCGAGGCTAATTTCCATGTCATAATCGGACAAACAGCCGCTGCCAAAAACATTCTTAAATGTGTCAAAAGGGCTGGCTTAGAAATGGTTGATCTCATTCTTGAGCCCATCGCTTCAGCAGAATCTGTTCTGAGTGATGAAGAAAAAGAAGCAGGTGTTGTTTTGGTTGATATTGGTGGTGGCACCACTGATATTGCTATCTTTTATGATAAAATAATACGTCATACAGCAGTTATTCCTTTTGGTGGTGATATCATTACTGAAGATATCAGAGAAGGATGTACAATTATTAAAAAACATGCTGAAGAAGTCAA
>CAYXCZ010000002.1:0-6156 GCA_964463695.1 uncultured Lentimicrobiaceae bacterium
TCATTCTGCCTGCCGCCGGCCCGCTAATCGCGCGGGCTCACGCACCCAGCCCGGGTTTGAGGTGGTGGATTAACTTGGAATAGTCAAAACCATTAACCATTAATCATTCACCGTTAACCATTAATCATTCACCATTCACCACTAACCATTAACAATTAACCATTAATCATTCACCGTTAACCATTACCCCTGTTCGTACCAGTCGGGTTTGCCAGTGAGAAAACCGGAGGTTAACAGGTAAAATTGTTCGGCAGCTTCGGCATGCACCCAATGTGAGGCACTTTCGATGGTGATGATTTCAGCGTTGGGGAAATTAGAACGGATAACAGGGTAATCCTCCGGAAGAATATAGTCGGATTGTCCTCCGCGCACAAAAAGTGTTGGTTTATAAAAAGCCATTGTTGTATCAATACCATCAAACATTTGGTTGAGGTTTCGGGCAATGCCGTTGAGGTTGAGCCGCCATTCAAGCGTTTCTTTGTCGCGCCAATGGAGATTTTTCATTAAAAACTGACGAATCCGGATTTCTTTGACACGTTGTTCAAGCTGGGCTTCAATTGTGGCTCTTGAAGTATGTTGTTTAAGGTCAACTGCTTGCATTGCCTCAATGATGTTGCGGTGATGGGGTCGGTCGCCGTATGCTTTCAGACTGATATCCACCACTATAATCCTGTTAACAAGTTCAGGATGCTCAAGCGTGAATCGCATGGCAACCTTGCCTCCCATACTGTGACCTAAAATGATTGGATTAACAATATGCTCATCTTCAATAAGATCCATAAGGTCATCGGTGAGTGCGAGATAATTAAAAATGTCGCTATGTGGCGAAAGACCATGATTGCGCTGATCGGGGATGATCACATCAAAACCCTCATCAGCGATTCTTCTCCCGTAAGTGACCCAGTTGTCGGAAATACCAAACAAACCATGTAAAATGATAAGTGGTTGATCGCCAATGCGCCCATAACGTCTGAAGAAAAGTTTCATGATGTAAGATGACTTTTATTAATGATGCAAAGGTACTCCAAACTACTGAAATCTCTGTTATCAGGTTTTTGTTTCCAAACAATCAATAGTGTATTTTGTCGATCGAACCGAATGTTGTTAAAAACCGATTATTATGGCTGTACATCTGTTGAGAAGTAATAATTTCGACTATTAATGAGTCATTTATTTACGACATAATGTAAATTATACTTGACATTATGATATCAAAACCTTACATTTGTATCCTAACTTTAAATTAAGTACCATGAAAACAAATTATCTATTTCCGCATCAATATAAAAGAATAGGTTGGTTTCTATTTATTCCTGGAGTCCTGCTAGGTATATTATTTCTAATAGCTCAATCAGATATTAGCATACTAAATTTCAAAGTCTTATCAATTGCTGAACAGCGATTCTTTGGTGAGACTGTCTTTTTTTCTATCGTTGAGAATAATGTTTTAGATGAAATTACTGGATTGCTATTAATTATTGGAGCACTTTTAATTGCTTTTTCCAAAGAAAAATCTGAAGATGAGTTCATTTCTAAAATCAGGTTAGAATCGTTAGTCTGGGCAACTTACATAAACTATGCAATCTTAATTTTCACGATAATGTTTGTCTATGATATGATCTTTTTCTGGGTTCTCGTGTTCAATTTGTTTACAGTACTCATATTTTTTATCATTCGTTTTAATTGGGCTTTATATAAATCTAAAAATCAAATCAGAGATGAAGAATAGTATAAAAGTCGAAAGAGCAAAAAAAAACATTACTCAGGCTCATTTAGCAGAACTGGTAAAAGTCAGCCGGCAAACGATAAATGCTATTGAATTAGGAAAATACAATTTGTCGACCATTCTAGCGCTTAAAATCGCACATGTTTTTAATCAATCTGTCCAGGATATCTTCGAACTTGAAGAGTCCGATTGGGATTCCTGATAGGACCACTAACAATAAATCTATAAAATAAACCGTCAACTCAAATTAAAACTTCCTGGTTTAAAAAGATATATTTTGATGTTATGATTTGCGTTCCAGTTGCTTAAGGTGGTCGAGTTTTTTCATTTCAAGGAAACTGCTGATGCCACCCAGATGCTCTCTAACTTGTTTGTTGCCAAATTCGTATACCTTATCAACCAATCCATCGAGGAAATCACGATCGTGAGAAACGAGTATCAGCGTTCCGTCATAATCCTGTAAAGCGCTTTTCAGGATGTCTTTGGTTCGCATATCGAGGTGATTGGTGGGCTCATCAAGCACGAGCAAATTAACCGGTTCGAGCAATAATTTGATCATGGCCAAACGGGTGCGTTCACCACCGGAAAGCACTTTTACTTTTTTGTTCCAGCTGTCGCCACTGAACATAAAAGCGCCCAGCAAATCTTTAATTTTGGTTCTGATATCGCCTTTTGCCACATCGTCAATGGTTTCAAAAACAGATATTTCTTCATTCAGAAGGGAGGCTTCATTTTGAGCAAAATATCCAATCATCGTGTTGTGTCCCAAACTTAACTTTCCGTCGAAAGCCGTTTGTCCCATCAGGCATTTGATAAATGTGGACTTTCCCTCCCCGTTTTTTCCGACCAAAGCAATGCGTTTTCCGCGTTCCACAACAAATGAAACTCCTCCAAATACTAAGTGCTCATCATAGCTTTTAGCCATGTTCTCAACTATTACAGGGTAATTTCCCGAGCGTGGCGATGGAGGAAATTTTAGGCGCAAGGCTGATGTATCTTCTTCATCCACTTCTACCATCGAAAGTTTTTCGAGCATCCGCACGCGTGATTGAACTTGATTTGTTTTGGAGTATGTACCCTTGAAACGTTCTATAAACTCTTCATTATCAGCAATAAATTTTTGCTGCTCATCAAATTGCTTTTGCTGTTGTTCCCGACGCTCTTTTCGTAGTTGGAGATACGAAGAATAGTTTACGCGGTAATCATAGATGCGACCCATAGTCACCTCTATGGTGCGGGTGGTAATATTGTCAACAAATGCGCGGTCATGCGAGATAACGATAACAGCTTTAGCACTGTTGATAAGAAAATCTTCAAACCATTGAACCGATTCAATGTCGAGGTGGTTAGTGGGCTCATCGAGCAGAATCAAATCAGGTTTTTGGAGCAGGATTTTAGCCAATTCAATGCGCATACGCCAGCCTCCGCTAAACTCGTCTGTCAATCGATGAAAGTCATTTCTCTCAAATCCCAGACCAAGTAATATTTTTTCAACCTCTGCATCATAATTGACATCTTCCAACGAGTAAAACTTTTCGCTCAACGTGCTTACTCTTTCTATAAGCGAGTAGTAATCATCTGATTCGTAATCTGTTCGAATGGTAAGTTGTTCATTAAGTGCTTCTATTTCTTTCCCCATCTCGAGCACATGTGCAAAAGCTTGTGAAGCTTCTTCGAACACAGTCCGGGTGTCGGTAGTGAGTAAATGCTGAGGCAGATAAGCAATAACGGCATCGTTGGGTGCGGTCACTCTTCCGCGTGAAGCGGTTTTTACACCTGCAATAATTTTCAACAGGGTTGATTTTCCAGCGCCATTTTTGCCCATCAGCGCAATCCTGTCTTTATCGTTGATTGCGAAAGAGACATCTTTAAATAAGGTCGTGTTTCCGAATTCGACCGTAAGGCCGTCAATTGAGATCATAAGGGTGATTTGGTGCTGCAAAGGTATCGAAAAATCTGAAGCAAGAGATAAAATGCAGAAAACCAGCCATATCGCAAACGATGTGACTGGTTTTCAAAAGCTTTGAATGAATTATGAAGTTATTTAATTTCCACTTCAATCCATTTACTGCGATCAGGTGGAGTAGGAGCTTTCACTTTTTTCACAGGATTGGCTTTTAGTTCATTAAGTAATTCCTCAACAGCCCTTTCAATACCAGGATCTTCGCCGTTGGCAAGTTTTTCAGGTCTGTCGACAACCTCAATATCAGGATAAACGCCAATACCTTCGATGATCCACTGTTCGTTTTCATCATAGATACCAAAGCGAGGAACAGAAATATAACCTCCGTCAACCAGACGGGCATTGCCAGAAATACCAACTAATCCGCCCCAGGTGCGTGTTCCGATGAGTTTACCAAGTCCCATTTTCTTAAAGAAATAAGGGAATGCGTCTCCTCCCGATGATGAATAGCCGTTGATGAGCATCACCTTTGGGCCATCGTGTGCTATTCCAGGAGCTTTTGCAGGCAGGGTCATACCGTTGCGATGCCAGTAGGTGAGGGTGCGTCGGTCGAGCAGATCGGCCATATTATCAGGAATGAAGCCGCCGCCATTGTTACGGTCATCAATAATGAGAGCCTCTTTGTCATGATAGGAGTACATGCCCCGGAACAATTCTCTGTTGCCATCCACAGCTGTGTTTGGAACATGAATGTAGCCGATACGTCCGCCGGAAAGCTTATCAACCATTTCGCGCCGTTCGAGTACCCAGTTAAAATATTTCAACTCCAACTCACTGTCGATAGTGGTAATTTTAGAGCTAACAGCTTCGCTTCCATCAGCTTTGGGACTCATGGTAAGTTCTATTTCTTTTTCTGCGAGGTTTTCGAGGAAACTGTAAAGGTTATCTTTGGTGGTGACTTCTTGTCCGTTGATTTGAATCAGATAATCGCCTTCCTTCACTTTAACGCCGGCCTCGGTGAGTGGCGACCTGCGATCGGGATTCCAGTTTTCACCACGGTAAATTTTCATGATGCGGTACCTGCCCGATTTGTTGTCGGCTTCTATTTCTGCGCCTAAAAGGCCGGTATTAATACGTTTTACGCGTGGAATATCGCCCCAGTCAACGTAGGCGTGACCGGTATTTGTTTCTGAAACAATCTCATTCAGAATATAATCCAGATCGAAACGGCTGCCAACAGAAGGGAGTAGAGCACTGTAGTTTTTCTTGATAGATGGCCAATCAACACCGTGTAAGTTGTTGACATAGAAATAGTCACGGAAGATCCTCCACCCGTCAGTATAGATTTGATTCCATTCGGCCCGTGGATCTATTTTCATGTCCATCTGATCGAGATTAAGCTTTCCTGTTCCTGCTTTCTGACCGGGACTTATCTTTGCAATACCATAGTCGCCTCCTGAGCGATACAGCATCATTTTGCCATCGGCAGAAGGAATTGCCATGAAAGCTCTGTCCATGATTTCCTCCGTTTTCTCGTCACTAAAATTGTAACGCATGATCTTGCCATCAGCGGCATAAAGTAAGCCTCCATCAACTGCTCCAAGAATGCGGTAGTTTCCGGATGCCACAGGCAATGCTTCAATTCTACCGTTGATACCTTCGAAATCAATAACTAATTTAGGTTTTTCAGCATCTTTTTTGGTGGTTTCTTTGTCATCTTTTTTATCCTTTTCGTCTTTTTTAGCGCTTTCGGGCTGTTCTTCCTTTACCGTTTCTGTATCATATTTCTTAGTTTTCAGCTTGGTTCCGTCGTTACGCAATGCCACAGCATAAATTTTTGATGCATTGTTGTAAAGATAGTCGAACTCAAAACTTGAGAAATCGAGGTTGAAATCACGGTTGGAAACAAAATAGATGAATTTTCCATCTTTACTAAATACAGGAGAAGCGTCATCGAATTGTTCATCAGTAAGTTGGGTTATTTTTGCCGAAGGAATATGATAAACCCACACTGCTGCTTGTCCGTTGGAAGTTTCTTTGTCATAGGTAATCCATTCGCTGTCATGGGAGAAGGTATAGGAACGAATTTCGTTCATAGCAGCCTGATCCACTGCTGTTTGTTTTCCCGAAGCAACGTCAACAAGCCACAGATTCATGGTGCGGTCGCTATAAGAGATGTACTTACTGTCGGGCGACCAATCAGCTTCATATTTCCAGGCTGATGAATTGAATGTTAATTGTTTAGCTTTCGCTCCTTTTTTGTTTTCAAGCAAATAAAGTTCATATTCACCTGTTTGGTCAGAGTAGTATGCAATATATTTTCCGTCAGGCGACCAGGTAGGAAATATTTCACGTATTCCCTGCGTGTTGGTTAAATTTTCAATCTGTCCGTTTTCGGCCGGAACAGAAAAAATATCACCACGTGCATCGAAAAGGGCACGTTTACCACTGGGAGAGATATTTAAGCTGTGAATGTCGTCCTTCACGTTTTTAAAGTAAGGTTTCAATTGGGGGTTATCGAAATTCA
>CAYXCZ010000002.1:6256-178220 GCA_964463695.1 uncultured Lentimicrobiaceae bacterium
TTATTTTTTAAGTCGTAGATCCACAATTCAGTAGCACGGCCTCCTTTGTAGCGTTTCCAGGTGCGAAATTCGCGATCCACAGGTGTGAACGCTATTTTGGTGGCATCGGGAGAAAAGCATGCAAAACCACCATTAACGATAGCCAGTTCCGTTTCAAAGCCACCTTCCAGATTTACAAGGTAATAGTTACCATTTCTGTCGCCGAAAGCGGTGCGGTTGGCACGGATAAGAATCTGTTTGCTGTCAGGTGTCCAGTCGAGAACCACATGATCGTAGCCACCACGCGGCGGCATCACACCTACTGAATTGTAATAGGTTAGCTGTTTTGCCGTTCCTCCTTGCGAAGGCATGACCCAAATCTGGCGGCTTCCTGAGTATTCAGCCGAAAAGGCTATCCATTGACCATCAGGCGAAATTTTAGGAAAAAGCTCGAGTCCTTCGTGAGAGGTCAACCGTTTGGCCTCACCTCCTGCTGAAGGAACAGTCCAGATGTCGCCCGCATAAACAAATGCAATAAGCTTGTTATTGATGTCGGGATAGCGCAGCAAACGAGCGTCGTCCATGGCATTCAGCGTAAAGCCGGCCAACACAAGCATAGCAGCGATGGTTAATTTGTGTAGGATGTGTTTCATAAAAGGGATATTTGAATTAAAAAGTTAAAGATACACTGAACTTAACAAAACGGAAGCACGATCAAGAATTAGGTGGTATTGAGCAAGTTAAAATGGATTGCATTAAAAATATCAGGTGATTTGGTAATATGTTTTTTGTGAAAAGATTGATGATACATGTTATGAATGAAAAGAATAATTCAATAGTTATAATAAAAACCCGCAGCCGGTTTCAAAAAAGCCGGCTACGGATTACCAAACCAACACACAAAAAGGCTACTTGGCAGCAGCCTTTATCTTTTCGTCAATAGTCAATCCTTCGAGAATCTCTATTACAAGACCGTCGGATAATCCTGTTTTGACGATACGTTTTTCATAAGTCTGCGGACTTGTTTCAACTTCTACATAAGTAGTGTCGCCGTCAAATTTCAGCAGGCTTTCGGTGATAGCAAGCACATCGTTTTTGCGTTCAAGTACAATATCGGCATTGGCACTGTAGCCTGCGCGTATGAACTGATCTTCCTGTAGTTTTACATCAGCCCTGATTTCAAACTGAATAGCTCCGTTTTCCTCTATTCCTTTTGGTGAAATACGTTCAAGTATTGCCGTAAATTCTTCCTTGTCGATAGCTCCAATAGAAAGAATCAGATCCATGCCCTCCTTTATTTTTCCAACTTCCGACTCATCTACTTTGCCTTCAAAAATCATTTCGCCCATATCAGCGATGGTGGCGATGGTAGTTCCATCGTTGAAGGTATTGCTTTCGATTACCGATTTACCTTCTTCAACAGGCACGTCGAGTACCATGCCATCGAGTGTCGATCGGATGAGGGTATTGGTTGCCTGTCCGGCTTTTTTGGTTGCTCCCTCACGAATGAGCTGCAGGTTATCTTCAGCTGCACTTAGCTCTTCCTTGGCAGTTTTCCAGGCGATATCGTAGGTAAGGAACTCAGCTTCCGGAATCACCTGTTGTGTATATAGTTCCTTGTAGCGCTGATGGTTTTTCTTTGCGTCCTCGAGTTGAATTTCAGCTCTTTTAACACGTGATTCAGCGTTATTAAGGTTGATCATATCAGGAATAATTTTTACACGTGCAATCAATTGGTCTTTCTTGACATGATCGCCTGGCTCAACAAAAATTTCTTCAACGATACCTGACACCTTCGGTTTTATCTCGATCTCTCTTCGCGGAACAACCGAGCCCGTTGCAACGGTTTTGCGAATAATATCGGTTTTAAAAGCAGTTGCTGTTTCATAAACAACGGGTTTTGCCTGCGACTTCTTGTAGAGATAAAAGATGGTTCCAATAAATACACCGACTACAATGACGGTTGCAATAATTTTCAAAGCTGTTTTCATTTCTTAAACGATTAATATTTCATTATAATTCCTATAATTCTCTAATTTCTAATCAATAACTTTTATTCATACCTCAAAGCATCGATAGGTTTCATTGACACTGCTTTACGTGCTGGAATCAAACCGGCGATGATGCCAGAAATAACCAGTATCAGTAGTGCTGTCATAGCTACCTGAAAATCAATTGTTGGGTTAAGAAACATTGTATCCCGACCCGTTGGCGGAGGTAAGTTTTTATCAATCACTTCAATAAGAATGACACCAAATACCATCCCGGCATAACCTGCAATGGTGGTCAGAAACACTGATTCAGTAATAATCTGTGTGATGATCATACCCGGTGAAGCACCTATAGCACGCATGATACCGATTTCTTTGGTTCGTTCTTTGACAATTACCAACATGATATTGCTGATTCCAATCACGCCTGCCAGCAAAGTTCCAATGCCAACAATCCAAATCAGCCCGTTGATACCTAAAAATAATCCGGTCATCTGCTTAAACTCTTTTCCAAGATTAAAATGTCCGATAGCGCGGTCGTCTTCAGGAGCTACTTTATGACGTTCTTTCAAAATTTTCATAGCTTTCTCTTCGACGATACTTACATCGATGCCGGGCTTTGAAGTAAGCGCAAACCAACCAACAATATTGCCATAGTTGAATGCTTGCTGCAGGGTGGAAAAAGGCATATGGATACTTTGCTCTTTGTCGCCACCAAAATTCATATTGCTGTTTTTTGGTGCAAAAACTCCAATCACCTGAAAGTAAATTCCATTGATACGGATGTATTGCCCTAGCGGATTTTCGTCTTTTTCAAAAAGAATTTCGAGAACCCTTTTTCCAATGACAACTACTTTGCGCTTCTGTTCAATATCTGTTTTGTTGATAAATCGCCCTTGAAGAATATTGGCCGGATCGATCAGATTCCATTCAGGATAGTCGCCATAAATACTGAAAGCACCTGATTTGTCATCTTTTATAACATTGTTTCCGGTATTGTTTCTTCCACCACCTTCAAGACGGGGAGAAATGAGGCCGATTTCCGCTATGTTATCTCTAAGTGCTTGTATATCATCATTGTTGTAAAAATAGCGACGATTTCGTGGCAATCCTTTATAAGGAATAGTTGTTGGACGTGTCCACATGAATACGCTGTTGGTTGCAAAATCGCCCATGCCATTCATAACCCCGTTTTTGAGGCCGCTGCCCGAACCTAACATCACCATCAGCATGAAGATGCCCCAGAAAACACCAAAAGCCGTGAGGGTGGTACGTAACTTATTTTTTGATAAGCTACTCCATATTTCCTGCCAACGATCGCGATCAAACATTTTATTCTAGGATTATATTATTCAATTAATTTTATATCAATGTGTTAAAATCGAATTACTCATCACGTAATGCTTCGATAGGACGGATGGAAGCTGCTCTACGGGCAGGAATAAATCCAGCCAGCGCTCCTGCAACAACTAATAAAACAGTTGCACCAATGGCTATTTGAATGTTCACCTCAGGTTGCCTGAAGAAAGGGGTATCAATATTTTTCGAAATCAATTCCAGCAAACCCACTCCCAACACCAGCCCAATGTAACCCGCAAAACCTGTGATGAGAATAGCTTCCTGCATAATCAATCCAATGATACTGCCCGGTGTTGCACCCAAAGCTTTACGAATTCCAATTTCTTTTGTGCGGTCTTTCACCACGATCATCATAATGTTGCTTACACCAACAACACCGGCGATGATGGTTCCAATTCCTATTACCCAGATAAACATGCTGATGGAAGCAAAGAGTTTTTTAAATTTCTGAAATTCTTCTACGCTATTCCAAAAAAACATGGCCCGCTCGTCAGTCACATCAAAGCGATGCCGCGCAGCAAGCTTTGATTTAATATCTTCTTCTATAAGTTTAGCTTCTTCTTCATTGGCATCGCCAACGGTAGCCACCAGAGCCTGAATATCGCGCCCTGCACCGAATACACGTTGTGCAGCACTCAATGGGAGATACACCAGCTGCATATTGTCGTCGCGACCATCGTCATCATCAAAAACGCCTACCACTTTAAATGGAATGCCATTGACTTGTATATATTTATCTAAGGCAGCTTCACCGTTTTTAAATAACGCTTCCTTTACTTTTGTGCTTATTATGACTGACTTACGGGTTTCAGAAATATCCTTATCGTTGATAAACCGCCCTTCCTTGATGGTTAACTTTTCAACTGTTCCATAATCAGGATGCACTCCTCTGATACTAAAGGAGCCAAATTCGTTTTTATAGGAGACCGTGTTTCCCGACCAGATTTGATAGCGTGAAGAAATAAGCTCGACACCTTTTACTGTAGCTGCAATATATTCGTAATCTTCGTTGGTCATCTGTATCTCACGACCCGGTTTCATGCCTGCGTATGCTTTGCTTGTTTGGCCGTTCCATGCCCAGATTGCGTTAGTAGCCGAAGAGCGGAATTCGTTGGAAACGCCATTCTGCAAACCGATGCCTGAACCTTGAAGTATGATAAGCATAAAAATTCCCCAGGCTACCGAGAAGCCGGTTAAAAAAGTACGGAGTTTGTTTTTTTCTATCGTACTGAAAATTTCTTGCCATTTATCGAGATCAAACATGATGCTGAGGGTTTATTTTGTTTTTATGCTACATCTGAAGCTGTTGGAGCATGAAATCCATTTCTTATGTCGGTTCCTATCAAACCATCATTCAAGCGGATAATGCGCTGGGTTTGGTGCGCAATATCATTTTCATGTGTCACAATGATGATGGTGATTCCGGTTTGGTTTATTTCTTTGAATAGGGTGATCACCTCGTTGGATGTTACACTGTCAAGTGCGCCCGTTGGTTCATCGGCCAGGATTACCTTAGGCTGAGAAATTAAAGCTCTGGCAATTGCCAAACGCTGTTTCTGACCTCCTGATAATTCATTTGGAAGGTGAGTTGCCCAATCGGTGAGACCTACTCTTTCGAGGTATTCCATGGCAGTGCGATTGCGTTTGCGTCGTGGAACTCCCTGGTAGTAAAGTGGTAAAGCCACATTCTCCATTGCGTTCTTGAAGCTGATCAGGTTGAACGACTGAAAAACAAAGCCTAAAAACTTATTACGAAGCATTGCTGCCTTTTTTTCATTCATTTCCTTAATAAGAGTTCCATCAAGCGAATACTCTCCCTTGTCGTGATTGTCCAGCAATCCGATGATATTAAGTAAAGTTGATTTACCTGAACCAGATGATCCCATGATCGAAACCATTTCACCTTTTTCAACCTTTAGATCGATCCCTTTGAGCACATGCAAACTGTTGTGCCCCATCTGATAACTTTTATGAATATTCGACAATGTGATCATTGTGTGCGATTTGGATTTGACAGTCAGATCAAATCATACACTGTGCCGAAAATTGTATCTATCAGAAAAACAAAATTATAGGTGAATAGCCCTACTTGTAGCTTGCGATACAAACGCAACTTTATGTGTGCGCATACGTTCAATTTTATTCGAAATCGAACAGTTTATAAAAAAAAGTGTGTGGCCGATCGGCCACACACTTGACTATAATTGAATTGTTTTAAAATGGTCAAACGTTATTAAGAACAACCTCCGGCAGTTTTAACAACTTCAGTTGCTTCTGGAATTTTTGAAGCCGGAGCCTCCTGCTTTCCTGTTCCTCCGGAGGTTTTAAAAAATCGGGTATAGTCAAAATCAGCTTTTTCACCTTTCATGAAAGCTGTTTTAGCTTCCAGCCCGGAAGACAGCATCTTCTGATTAAAATCAAAATTGTTTGAAACAGCATTAACTTGCTTAAACCCTTGTGAAACTAACAGTTGCAATGCCATCATAGCTTGTGATTCTGTTTCGCCAAAAAGAAGAATTTCATTCCCTTTGTTGATTTTTTTCAGCTGTTTTCCAGAGAGAATTTCATTAAAAGGAATGAAAAGTTGCTGATCAAAATGTGTGAAACTCAAAGGTTTTTCTTCCATTAAGAATATGGCTGAAGTTTGCTTAGCTTCACTTTTCATTATGTGTTGCAGTTCAACTGGTAAAAGCAACTTTGAAGTGCTTTGAACAGTCTCAAGCACTTTTTCGTTAGTGAGTTTATACGAAGGCGACATCCACCATTGGCCAACAATGATACCGACTATTGTCAGGATAAACAGCAAAGCGGCATTGTTGAGCATTTTATCATTTATATTTTCCATCTTACGAGTTATTAAAGGGTTAGCAACCACCTTTCCCTGGTTTGGGAGGTGCTATTTCAACAATTGTTGTAACCGGAGAAGCTTTAGCATTGATTTTAACTGCTGCTTCACCCGATTTGAAAGCTTCCTGTGCCCGTTGTCGGAAGCGAACATCAAATTGTTCTTCCTCAAGCAGACTTTTTACCTGAGGTTTTTCGCCAAAAATGAGAGCAAAAAAACCATTTAGACCTCCGTCAAGCACCCGAATATTTTCGTAACCTGCTCGACGTAGCAAGAGCCAGGCCTGGTCAGCATCTGTTGCCGAGAAACTGAATAGAACAACACTTTTGAGCTTGTTTTCCAGTAGCCTCTCGCCTTTTTGTCCTAAAACTTCCTTAAGTGGCAGGTTAATTGCCCCTGGTAGAGTGAAGCGTCCAAACGATTCAGCATCACGCACATCAACAAGCATCAGGTCGTTTTCCTTTTCGTGTAAAAGCTTGTAAGCAACCTCATTGACAGGCACATAGTGTTGTGCTGATGCGGCCTCTTTAAGCAAAGCATCTGCTTTTTGTTCATACCATTTACCCCGAGGACTGTCAGGTAAATAAAGAAGCAAAACAGCGAGAAACAGCATCATCGAGAAAGGTGCTGTATAAGAAGGGTGGAACAAACCTTTTGGGGCATCCTGTATTCCGTTTACATGGTCTTCTATTTTTCGGGTGATGATAAAAGCAGCTAAGGCAACAACTACAAGCACAAAAACAAACCAGTCGCGGTTCATTCCTAAGGAGTCGTAAACCATAATATCACCTAGATTGCTTCCTTCATAAAGAGGTTTGAATGAGTCATAGAACGATCCAAAAAAGAAAACACCAGCCATAAGTCCAACGACAAAAAACATGGCGTCAATTTTCCCAATAATAGCTCCTACCATGCTAGTGCCCGGACAATATCCGCCCAAAATAAAACCAAATCCCATAATCACTCCACCAACGATGGCCGACCACAAAAAGGTTGGGTTTATATAAAGCATGTCGTATTCAACCCAGCCCATATAGCTGAAGAGCAAAAGACCTAATGCTGCGGTGATTGCTGCGGTGAAAAACACACGCAACACTACAAAATCATAGCCGTAAAAAACACCGGCTAACTTTTTCGAGTTCGAAAAACCTCCTTGCTCGAGTACATATCCAAAACCCAAACCTATTACAAAAGCGAAAAAGAGGTTCAGATCGGGGTTGACAAATCCTTGTGGAATTAATGGTCCCATTGTGTTGAAGGTTTTAATTGATCCAAAGTTTTCTGAAAAAATATGCAATGACATAGCCTGTTCCAAAGATGGCTATCATTGTGAGGAAGCCGGCTGATGAAAGAACAGCCATACCACTTAAGGCCGCCCCACTGGTGCACCCCCTGCCAAACTGTGAGCCGATGCCAAAAAGAAATCCTCCGGCAACAGCAAAAAGTAAGCGGGTACCATTGGTGATTCGAGCTCCTTTATCGATTTTAAATCCGGCTCTGCCCGACATGAAGCCTGAGAAAAAGGCTCCTCCAAGCACTCCCAACGTAAGGTAAACCAACCAGTTACGCATAGGACGTCCATCACCTGTGGCAAAAAATGACGCGTAAAATGAGTTCTCTTTGGCATAATCAGGCGAAATGCTGCCTATCGTTTCTATGACAACGCTTTTGGCTGCACCACTGGCACCAAGACCTCTCCCAGTGATGAAAAAGGCAGATAACAATACCAATCCAAGCAGAAAGCCTGCCAGATAGGGATTCATATAAGCTTTAGGTTTTTGTTCCATTTTATTTAGATTTTTAACAACCGCCCTTTGCAGCTTTTATTTCTGTAGTAGCAGCCGAATTATTCGATTTACTTTTTTGCCCACTGATGAGTGGAAAATCATTCTTATGAAGATCGCTCCAGTAAAAGAAAATATTACTGTTATCCTTCACTAAAGTGTTGTTAATAAAACTGTTGGCTCCATAAATAATAGAATAGGCATCATATCCCAACATGCGGAGATAAGCAGCTACATTGGCACTTTGATGACCGGAGAAACAGTAAACAGCAATGGGTTTGTCAACAGGCAAACAAAACAGCTCTTGTTCGGGGAGCAGTGATTTTTTTGGGGTGAATTGAATTGCCTTTGAAAGATGTCCTGTTTTAAGGTACAAATCTTCAGGTATATAGCTGATAACATAGTACTTATCAGGCTGACTTATAACTTCTTTATAACTAACAAGAAATGATGGGGCGCTGGAATCGAGTAGCTGTTCAGCACGATTTAAAACAATTTCAAATGCAGTTGAACCTCCAGTCTGAAGCATAGGTAATTGGCTGTTAGCTACATTTTTTGGATAAGCTGTTTTATCTAATTTTCCTTCAAGATCATTGGATATCGCTTTGTCCCAGCCGGATTGAGCTATTTGTTTGTTCCAACTGCTCATTCCAAAACGAATGGAATAAACGTTGTCGTAACCAAGCAAACGTAAAATGCCTGTAGCATACGATGACAGCTGTCCTCGGCTATCAACCAGAATTATCTTTTCAAAAGAAGCGGCATTAATTTGTGTACTGAAATAATCAATCAGTTGTTCCTGTTTCAGATTAACAGCGCCTTCAATAAATCCGGCTGCATATTGCTCGGCATTTCGTAAATCAATGATCAAGATGTTCTTGCCTAACATTTGGTAAACATCTGCTGCTGTAAGAACGCCAGGAAACTGTTCCGAAGCAATATAATTACCATTAGTGGCAAAAAAGGAAGATATAATTTGCGAAGCGTTTTCTGTTTTTAGTTGATTCGTTGTTTCGCTTTTGTTTGTTTGATTGCAGGAAACGGCTAAAAATAGCGCGGTCATTAGCACCAAACTGTAAAACAAAATGGCAAAAGGGCTCTTATTGTTCATTCTTTTCATCGGAACTATCTTTTGTAGGTTCTTCTTTTTCTTCTTCTAGATCTTCCCAGCCGGTTATCATCGCCTTCAGGTTGGAGGTTACAGTATGTCCGGTTGTTATCAGATATAAATGTACGATTACAAATGCCATCACAGCAAACGCACCAAGTGTATGAATGAGAGCTATTATTTCGAGATTATCAATATTGATAATCTCGATTTGATTTCCATGAGGATAGCGGTAAAACATAAAAAGCAACCCTGAAATCACCATTACCGGAATCACCAAAACTTTAAGTCCTAGATAAACAATACGTTGGAGAGGGTTAAGCTTACTGATGAGTGTTTTTTGAGTTGGGTGTGGTGCGTTTTTGAAAATTCCAAACAAATAAAACTCAGCTTGAGCCCGAAGGTTTTTTGTAGTAGGAATGTATTGTTTCCACTCACCGGTAGTAAAATGCCAGAAAATTGCAAAAACAATCAGGATGATGAAACCCCATGCGGCTTTATTGTGTATGTCAACAGCTGTTTCGAAACCAAAAAGCGTATAGGAACTATGTATTTCGAAACCTGTCAGAGCTAAGATGAATATCAACAAGGATTGATTCCAGTGCCAGAAGCGCTCAAATCCTTGATATACATATACTTTTTTATGATTTTTCATGATGTGTCTTTTAAAGTTGTTTAGCGAGTTTGCGTTTCCGCGAGGCGGTAATACGAATAGCTGAATGTATCACTATACCAATAAACGACATGATAAGTAACAGTTTACCACCTAGGTCCAGCAATTCATTCCTGTCGCGACCAGGCATATAAAAATCGGTAAGCGTGGCTAACCTTCCGTCCTCACGGGTATGACATTCCTTGCAGCTAACTGCTTCGGATGAAACTGAAACCATGTGATTGATAGGCATATACATTTCAGTTGGGATGAAATCGTGTTTGCCGCTGTATGGCATGTTCACATAAGCCATTCCTTCTATTATTGCCCGTTCCCATTCCAAATCGAGCCATAATGCGCCTTTCCCCTTTTCTTTATCCCATAGTTTGGTTTGAATGATTGTCAAATTTTCGGTGTCGTAAGGTTGCTTACCGCGATGCACCTTCATTGGGATGATTTTGCTGTTGCGATCACGATACTCACCAAAAAGTGTGTTGATCTTTAAAAAGGCTTGCGTAGTGTCAACCTTGTCAGTAATTAAATGGTGATCGGCTGTCCCGTTAAACCAGGTATATTCAGGTGTAACATTTTTTTGCCAGATAAAGTCTCCTTTAATTGAAGCATAAGTCACATTGCCCAAACTATCTTCAACTTCATAACCCTTACCATCTTTTTTACGGGTGGCTGTCGACCAGTCCCAATACATTTTTGTGGCATTAACTTTTGCATAAACCGGTATATGACATGTCTGACAGGCTACTTTGATGGAATGTTCATTCAAAATGGTTTTTTGATGTGGGAAAGCAGTATGGCAATCCTCACAATTTAATCGTTGGTCATTCGTTGAAGAAACACCATAGTAACGTCCTTTCATAACATGGTTTTCAGCACTGTGACAATCCACACAATTCATGTGTGCTCCATCAACTCCCATATGAACATCAACATTACGCCCTGCTTTGAGTAAAGCCAGTTCAAGATCGCCATGTTTTACATTATTTCCGCCACCACCGGTAAAGTGACAGCTTCCGCAGTTTTCACTTTTTGGCAAACCAACGCTTCCAAGTATGGCTTTGAAATCAGGGCCGCCTTCGCCCATTACCGGGTAACCGCCACCGCCGGAAGCTTTAGCGTATGTACCTGTATTGTCATGGCAAATAATACAATCAATACTAAATGGATTGGTAAAATCAAATGATTTATCATCCCAGCCATAGCCGGCATGACATTTCATACAACTGCCTTCATTCGACTGAACTCCTGTACAATAGTTATTTAACAGGTTTTTCTTTCCCAGATAGGTAATCCCTCTTCCCGGAATGTAGGCTTCTCTTTCCCATGTAAAGTGCGCACTGTGAAGCAGTTCAATCCCTCTTTCGGTATGGCAGCTCAGGCAGGCAGCAGTTATTTCGTGTGGATTGGTGAAATCTTTTTGAAGGATCTCCATTTTACTGTGGTCGACACCTGATTTGTGTTTCGTTGGGTACTGTTCACGAAGTTTCTCCAGCATTGTGTGATCTGCTTTTGGCTCGCGTAACGCAACAGTCACTATAACCAATGGTGCAATCACAGCAAGGAAAAAGATAATCGCTGTGGTGAATTTTTTCATGTTATATGCTTTTTGTTCTTTTTTACCTTTCAAGCAAAAGGTTTAAATGTTATGGATCAGCAAGTTAACAAAATGTTAAAAGTAGATATATAATGATGCAAATGTATAGATGTTTTTTATTTCACAGTGACTTTTTTATATTTAGGCTGGGTCTAAATAAGAAATGTATATGCATGTATATCAATAGTATATACGCATAATCTTATTTAGAATGAGAATAAATTTCTAAAATTAACCATGCGTGCATAGTATTTATTTCTATAACGAATGGCTATAAAACAACAAACCCCTCTCCGAAGAAAGGGGTTTAAAAATTGTAAAGAAGAAAAATTATCTTAGGAACAACCGCCTTTAACGGCTTTCTTTTTTCCCTGAGCTTTTGGTTTTGGAACCGATGCTCCTGAACTTTCCTTTACAGTAGTGTTTGAAACTAAACCGCCGCCGCCAAGTGCCTGGCTAGCTCCCATGCGAAAGTCATATTTGGCAAGTTCATCATCTGAAGATGTTGTTGCGGGTTTTTGTGGATTCATGATGGTTTCGAACCAATAGTTCAGGCCACCCATCAAGACATAATTATTCTCATATCCCAGCTGCCTCACCAGCATCCAGGCTTCATTAGCGCGTGTGCTCCCGTTGGCATAAAAAACATTTGTCATCATGTCCTGATTTAAGATATCCTGAAACTCCGTTGACAATAGATTATCTAATGGGATGTTTATCGCTCCGGGAAGGCTGTATTTTTCAAATTCGCTTTGTGGACGAACGTCGATAAGCTGTAAAACAGGATCTTTATCTACAATCATTTTAGCTACCATATCGGCATCGAGGTATTGTGTGCCGCTTTTCAACTCATCAAGTATTTGCTGTGCTGTTAACTTGAAAGGAGTTGTTGTGTTTTTTGGAACGGCTGCAATAATAAAGCCGAGGGATATCAGGATTACTGAAAGAAGTATGCGAGGATTTGTTGCTAAATTTTTCATGACTTAACTTATTTAATATCAATAGTATAATTTTAGTATTCGTCTCTGGGAAACATTTTTTCAGCCCATTCAGCACCCCAGAACATGGCTATGGCAGCCAATATTACTATGAGTACAGTTACCCCTTCGGAGATTCCAAAGAATTCGGAAATCCTGGGACTACCCCAAAATTCCGCCATAAACAATGGCTCTAGGAGCGAAAAAGCTTCTCCAAAAATAAAAACTCCAATAAAAAGCCCGATGATAAACACATAGGCATCTATTTTTCCTATTGCAGCTCCACAGAAGCTCGTTCCCGGACAGTAACCTCCCATTATGAATCCTGCACCCATGATGACTCCTCCTACAACAGATGACCATAAATAGGTTTCGTTGACATATACGAGGCTTAGATCAACCCAATCAAAAAGGCTGAAAAATAGCAGCCCAAGCATAGCTGTGATTGCTCCTGTGAAGAAAACTTTCAAAACAACGGCATCATATCCATAAAAGACTCCTGCGAGTTTTCTGCTGGAGGAAAAGCCCCCTTGTTCCAAAACAAATCCAAATCCTATTCCGATAAAAAATGCAAGTAAAAGATTGCTGTTTTCCGAAATTATTTCGTTGATTACCAGTGGTCCCATGATATTTTCCTTTAAATGTTATTGTTCAGTTAAATCCAAAGTTTACGGAAGAAGTAGGCAAGCATAAAGGCTGTCCCAAAAATCGCGGCCATCGAAATGAAGCCTCCTAATGATAACACGGCCATCCCGCTTAGGGCTGATCCACTTGTGCAACCTCTTCCAAGTTGCGAACCAAGACCAAAGAGTATTCCTCCGGCTAATGCAAAAATAAGTCGTGTCCGTGACTGTATTTTGGGGTTGTGCTCAACTTTCCATGTCAATCTACGTCCGATGACACCTGATAAAAACCCTCCGACAACAACCCCAAGCATTTGATATACCAACCATGAATTGAGTGGTTTACCATCATGAGCCTTACTAAAATTATCATAAAAGGGCGAGGCGGCTGCATGTGACGGTGTTATGGTTTCAACACCGGCAACAATTGCGCTTTTTATTGCCCCGCTAGCTCCCAGCCCGCGACCAGAAACGAAATTGGCAGCTAAAACGACCAATCCAAGTAAAACGCCTGCAAGATAGGGGTTCATGTACTTTCGTGGCTTTCGAATTGTTTCCATAGTATTTCCAATTTACTAAATATCAATTAATTCTTATCTTATTGTAGATCAAATAAATAAAACACATTTTAATACAACCATCTGCTGGCTTGACCCGCATAGGCCATAATGAACCTAAACATAATTCCTCCAGTCAGCACTAGTGTTGGAGCAAGCCAGTAAGGCATTTTGAAACCGCGTAATTCCAATATTTCAAGTATAGCAGGTATTACCAGACCAAGGCTGAAAACAAACAACCAGAAAATTGTGGTGTAAGGTCCTCCAAGGAATAGTTGTGCTGCTTCAATATGTACCTGTGTGCTTGCCAGAAATCCCATAAACATATGAATAATCAAAAATACTTCAATCCCGATCAGCATCAGGTCAATTTTGGCAAAATAATGCCTTTCCTTGTGGTTGCGGCTCATCAGCACGATGGCAGCTGCGCCTGTCGATAATCCTGAAGTGAGGAAAAGGGGCCCTAAAATAGAAGTATTCCAAAGCGGTCGTGCATTGAATGCCGACAATAAAATGCCGGTGTAAACACCTAGAATAAGTGAGAAAACTAACATCACCCATGAAATAACGAGCAAATGTTTTCTAAAAAAGGCTTCAACAGAAAACAATACCGGGTATTTCCAGTCCCACTTAGGAAATAGTTCCTTAATATTCAACGCACACCAAATCAGCGATAAAGGGGTGACGACCATTAGTGTCCAAGCTCCCCACGACATGGGCGATTCGATCCGGATGGTTGTATAAAGCCGCCAAAAATAAAGCTTGTGGTTAAGGTCGAGTAAAAGGGCCAGCAACCCGAAACTTAATAAAATGGGTGTTATAAAAGGTGCTATTCGGGCAGCAGTTGGGTATTTGTTTTCTTTTCCCTGAATAGTAACAAGAGCTGCAAAAAATAAAATTCCTGCAGCCAGTCCTCCAAGGAATAAATACAGAGGGATGTGCCAATGCCAAATTTGGAGGTAGGGGTCGATGAGCCGGTTCAACCTGCCGCTAACGATTAATTCTTCTCTCATAAACGGATGTTATTTCTGATGAATGAATTTTAAACGGATATTGATTTAAATTAAAAAGTAAAGTTGTGGCATTGTGCCAGCTTCCGGAATGAGTGTTTTCCATTTGCGCTTTTTCAATACCAGCGAAACGGGGCTGTTAGGGTCATCAAGATCACCAAAATACATACATTTGGTTGGGCACACACTTACGCAGGCCGGATCGAGACCTTTTTTCACCCTGTTATCCAAACAGAAGGTACATTTATCCACATAACCATCAGGATGAGGATAACGTGCATCATATGGACATGAGGCGATACAGGCACCGCAGCCGATGCACTCGTTGGGAGTAACAAGCACAACGCCACCTTCGGCATAATGACTTGCTCCCGTTGGGCAACAACGCACACAAGGTGAATTATCGCAGTGATTGCAACGTTCTGAGCGAATCTCGATCTCCAGCTGTGGGTAGGTGCCATCGGTGACTTCCACAATCCAATCGCGGCAATAGCCAATAGGGACCTGATTTTCTGTTTGACAAGCTACAACACAATCAGAGCAGCCTACGCATTTTTTTGTATCAACAGCCATTGCATATCTCATGACTCAGCCTCCTTTCCATTGGTTTCCTGATCAAAAATGAAGGTAACAAAATTGCTTCGCATACCCGTGCCTCCCATCACCGGGTCAATTTTTACGTTGGTAACCAGCTCGGTATCATTAATACCTCTTCCATGTGCCCGTGTTAGCTTTTTGTTGTTATGACCAAATCCATGAACCATATAAACACTGTCCCATCGGATACGCTCTGTCACGCGAACTTTGATGCTAAACGAGGATACTATCTGATCCTGATTTTTAAGTTTTACATATTGGCCCGTTTTCAAACCCCAAATTTTAGCAACTTTCGGATTCACCCACAACGTGTTTTCGTCCATCAAATCGGTGAGATTTGGATTGTTGGCAGTACGGCTAAATGTATGCATGGGAGCTCTGCCATAAATAAGGCGATAGAAACCTTCTCCAGGTTCTTCATGAGGGGTATAAACAGGTAAAGGATCAAAACCTTCGGCTTCCATATCGGTTGAATACAATTCAATTTTTCCGGTATTGGTGTTAAATGCAACATCTTCACCAGGGGCAAAATACAAGTCGTCGTATGTGCGAGGGAACTTTTTAACTCCGATCCGTTTCATTTCTTCAAGTGAAGAACCTGCCTGCTTTAATTGCCAGTCGAGGTACTCTTCCATATCCTTCCATGGAAAAAAGGCATCTAATCCCAGTTTGCCGGCGAGTTTTTTTGCTATCCAATCGGCTGGCTTGGTATTGTATTTTGGTTCGGCTGCAGGAACCCGAATGGCAATATTTGGTTCGCGATGAGGCGATTTACGCAGCATATCATAGCGCTCAAGGTAGCTGCATTCGGGCAAAACCACATCAGCATAACCTGTGATTTCAACCGGCATAGTGTCAACAACAACCAACAATTCAAGGGCTTCCATAGCTTTAATGGTATTTTGCTGATCGGGTAATGCTGCCAATAAGTTGGTGCCGTTAACGAGCCACATCTTAAAACTGCAATTCTGATCAGGTGTTGGAATTGTTGCATCACAAATACCATTGCTTACGACTTCATTGGCGAGGTTATATTTTCCTTTGTAGGCATCAGTAGGCATTTTATTTGGTACAGGGAATGGAGGATGAGGGAAATCCGGAACTTTGGCTTTTTCAGGATTATAAAAACCACCGCGACGACCCCATGAACCCAGCAACGCATTTAAAATTGCAACTGCACGTAACCGCTGTGTATCATCGCCATACCATGTAACATGACGACCCGGATGAATGATAACAGCAGGTGAAGCATCAAACATCTCTTTGGCAGTTTTACGAATGATCGTTGGCTCTATCGTTGTGATGCCATAAGCCCATTCGGGAGTATATTGTTTCACATGTTCTTTTAGCTGATCGAAACCATGTGCATAGCGGGTGATGTAATCTTTGTCGTACCATTCGTTTTCGATAAGTACATTCATCCACGCTAAGAGCAGTGCCATGTCGGTTGAAGGTTTGATTGGCAGCCAGAACTTCGATTTTGATGCTGCTGTCGAAAAACGCGGGTCAACTGTGATAATGGTAGCTCCTTTGTCGATAGCATCCGACATTTCCTGTACCTGACCATTATGCATGTTTTCGCCTATGTGTGATCCAATCAGTACAAGGCAGCGTGTATCGCGTATGTCAGTGCGTTCGGGAGAGTAGATAATATCACCAAATGTTGTTAGGAAACCTACCTCACGTGGTCCGCGACATTGAGCAAACGAAGGTGCGGTTACAGATTGCGAGCCGAAAGCTTTCAATAAATGCCCGAAGTGAGCGCCGCCAGAACCATGAGTAAATAATGCAATACATTCAGGGCCATGTCGTTGGGCTATATCTTTCATTTTGGATGCTATATAATCGAGCGCCTCGTCCCAGTCAACTTCCCTAAAGGTATCTATACCATCCACTTTTGTTCGGATAAGAGGAGTTTTCAAACGGTCAGTGTCGGAATACTGTCCAACACCGCCAGTTCCCCGTGGACAAAAACGACCGTTGCAATGTGGGTCATCATCGTTACCAATGATTTTTTGTATCTCACCTTTGCTGTCCTTATAAACCCATCCGGCACATTGCCAGAAACACACTTCGCAATAAGTGGGAGTGCGTGATATTGAAACAGGACCTGCATTCAGGCGTTCAATGAGATTGGAAGCATTGGTCCAATTGGAAAGCGAAGCCGTAACAGCTACTCCGCCAGCCCCAAGTGTGCTGATCTTGATAAATTGTCTGCGCGTGGTTTTCATATCCACATAAGATTTAATGAATTGATATCCATATATCTATATATAAAAGTATATAAAAGTTCAAAATTACTAATAACTTCTTTGTTATTTGATTGATATAGAACAATTTACGTTGTTGTTATTTAGATTAAATCTTAATAATATTCTAAGTGGTTGCAGTTATTGGACTTACAGAAAAATTGTTTTTATGTTGAGTTAAAAATCTTTTCGGGATGCAAAAAAAATGCAGACTTCAAGAGTCTGCATTTATAAGAAACAGCATTTTAGCACTTTAAATCAACAGCTGTTTTTATTCTTTTTTCATTTGTATGTTCATTCCGCCTTGTTTAATAGTCAGGGTATTAGTACCGAAAGTGATTACAATTCCAGCCTGATCGAACCGGAATGTTGTTTCATCAACAGCGGCGAGAGGAAAAGCCGATTGACCGCTTGCCATTCCAAAAAGTTGCTTTTCTTTTAGAGTAATGTTCATCTTTAACGGAAAATCAGGACTGCTATAAACACCAGTGTAGGTAGTTAATAGAGCTTCATCTACTGTAACTACATTAAATTCAGGCAGTTTGTATTCTTTATTGAGCAAAATACTCAATGCTCCGATGAGCGCTTCATTGGGGTTATAATCTGCGGCATTCACGCAAAGGGCTATCGCAAGGCTGTCATCAGGAAACCAGGATAAGCTGGAGCGAAAGCCATCAATACCACCTGTATGGCCAAATCCATTGTGATCGTAGAAGGGCATTGCAAAAATACCGTAACCGAAATGCTCTTTCAGATTGGTCATTTTGTTGAGGGAACTGGCACTTAACAGTTTACCGTCAAAAAGAGCTTTGATGAAATAATTCAGTTCACTAGGGGTGGAAATTATTGCACCTGCGCCTCCTGGAATTGACATATCCGTCTCCACTTCTTTAATAATTTCTTTATTCTCATATTTATAAGAATTACAATTTCCATTTTCAGGAGTAATTGCTGAACCATAACGAGTGTAGTGCAATGAAAGAGGACGTGTAATTCGGGTTTCAAGGTTGATTTGGTAATCGAAACCTGTCACTTTCTCAAGGATATAGCCTAAAAGTATATAGTTTGAATTGCTGTAAGCTGTTTTCGCACCGGGTTCAAATTCACTTTCAGATGCAACAATGCGCTGAAGCAATTGCTCATGTGATTGATATGTAGATAAATAACCTAAATATGCACTATCATCTGTGATGCTGTGTATGCCGCTGCGATGCCCAAGCATTTGATCGATAGTAATACGATCGGAATGAGGTACTGAAGGATAAAAATCGGAGAGTTTTGCTTCCAGAGAGAGTTTGTTTTCATCAACAAGCTGCAAAATCATTACAGCAGTAAACATTTTACTGATAGATCCGATGCGATAGACAGATGTAGCATTAGGTTTTAGTTGAGTAGCAACATCACAAAAGCCAAACTGCTTGTTGTAAATTTCAAGGCCTGCTTTTTGAATGCTGACGCTTCCCATCATTTTATTTTCGTTTTCGAGCAGATGAAAGAGGCTATCGAGTCTGCTCAGTTGATAACTGTTTTGTGCCGAAACATAAAGTCCGGCACAAAACAGAGTTAGAAGCAGGAATATCCTTTTCATGACTTGGAATTTTCTTTCCGTTCTTTGGTCTCGATAAGATAATTAAGCACCAGGGCTAATCCTCCAAAGAGAAATGTCATCGAGAAAAAAGATACTTCTTCGTTGAGAGCCGTTGTCACAGCAAGGATATTGCCGACTAAAATACCAGCTCCAACACCGATAAACAGCATTCCAAATTTCAAACTTGTGAATCGGCCTGAGGGTTTTTCTGATTGAAACAATGATGCGTCATATCCTTTTTCCATCATCGTGAGGCGTTCACGACGGCGGACAAAAAGGAAAAACAAACCGTAAATGGTACCAAAGACGATACCTGTTATTGCAATAGGGGTGATTTCAAGCATTTTTTTAAGTATTTGAGGTTAATAATTTTTTGTTACAGCCATTTGACGCAGCTTTTTTGTTTGGTTACACGACAGCCTAAAAAACTTGTTATTCCATGGAAATCAACTGCGCACAATAAAATTGCTGTTTTAATGTTACTTTTGTTCCCCCTTCTTATAGATGGGAAATATTTTATATAAGTTGGTTTTCAATTATTTATGAGTAAAATATTGTTTTTGGTTGGGTGTTTATTCGTGCCTTTTTTTGTGTTTGCACAAGTTGAAGAGCCTGAAATAGACACTACCAGCCTAAATTTCTTCGGTGAAACTTTTATACTGGGCGACAGTTTGATGCTTATGGCGCGCAGTGATAGTGGAGCACTTTTATCCGATAGTCTTGCATTTATTGCTCAGTTTGAGGAATCCTTTTACCTATCCGACAGCATTTACCTTTATGCTCAAAGTGAAGGAACTAATGTTTTTTCAGAGCGACTTTTAATGCAACCTCCTTCGGTTGTTTCGGTTGAAATAGAGCAGCTAGTTGATTATTCATTAACCTTCGTTGGCCTGCCTTATCGTTTTGGAGGAACAACGGAAAATGGCTTTGACTGTTCGGGTTTCGTACGTTATGTGTATGGAAAACATGGTTATGATCTCCCCAGGTCGAGTCGTGAACAGGTGCATATCGGTAAAACGGTGCCGCTTGAAGCAGTCCAAAAGGGCGATTTATTATTTTTTAAAGGACGAAATGCCAAGAGTTCGACAATAGGACATGTTGCAATGGTTATTGAAGTATCAGAAAACAAGGATGTGAAGATGATACACAGCACGCGTCACGGGTTGCGCGCCGACTGGCTTTCTGAAGAGCCCTACTATCGTAAACGATACGTCACCGCTAAAAGGCCTGATATTAACCCACAATAAATTCAAGCATGCCTATTCATGGAGTGATTTTTGATTTTAATGGAACTCTGGTGAATGATACGCACCTGCACAACCTTGCCTGGAGGGAATTTTTCGACCGTTATAAATTACCTCAGCCAGGTGAACGTGAGATTTTTCTCTTACATGGAAAAACAAATAAAGATATTTTGTCTATCATCTTTCATCGTGAAATGCAAGCAGATGAAGTCGTAAAATATGGTTTTGAGAAAGAGGAGGTTTATAGAGAGTTGTTCCGTAAGAAACAAATTCAGTTGATGTCAGGGGCTATTGATCTTTTCAATTGGTTGAAAAACAATAAAATACCTTATACGATTGCTACTGCTTCCGATAAAGAAAATGTTGATTTTTATTTTGATTATTTGAACTTATCCCGCTTTTTCAACAGAAGCAAAGTGGTTTTAAACGATGGGATGATTCCAGGTAAGCCCGACCCAACACTTTTCAATGTAGCTTTTGAGCAGCTTGGTCTATCACCAGGAGAGGTGTTGATTTTTGAAGATTCTTTCAATGGCATAGTAGCAGCTGAAAATGCTAAAGCAGGAAAAATAGTTATAATGGATTCACATGGAGAAGACTACTCTCGCTGGAATTACGATATCATCACCTCTTTTGAAGATTTTGACAAGAGAATTCTTTCAAAAGATTAAAAGCACAGCCGTTGTTTACATCAAAACATCTCTTATTTAACCGCCTTAACTCCTTTGTTTTCAAGATACGCATTGGCTTTTGAAAGTGCACAATGAATATCCGGACAATTATTTTCTTCGCCAACCACATCAAACAATCCATTTTTCTTCATCGCATCGAAAACTGTTTTATTGGCTCCTGAAAGGATAATATGAATTTGTTTGGACTGAGCTCTGCGAATGAAATTTCGAAGATTTGTAAGGCCTGTGGCATCAATAAAAGGAACCTTTCGAAGGCGTATAATCCTAATCTTGGGTGTTTTAACCAAATTACGTTCTGCTTCATCAAACTTACTTGCAACACCAAAAAAGAAGGGCCCACTGATTTCAAACACTTCAACATCTTTTGGGATAAGCAATTGTTGTGCATCGTCGGCGAAATCTGACTGGTCATCATCAACAGCTTGCTTAATAACATCCACTTCTGTAGTTTCAATCAACCGCTTTAGGAATAGAAGCACAGCTAACAAAAGGCCAAACTGTATGGCAACTGTCAGGTCAATGACTACGGTTAAAAAGAAAGTCACCAGCAACACGGAAATATCGGAACGGGTATTACGGAATAGGGCTTTGAACGAACGCCATTCACTCATGTTATAAGAAACCATTACGAGGATTCCTGCCAGCGTACTCATGGGAATCAGTTTTGCCAGCTTTCCAAAGAACAATAAAATCAGCAGAAGCACCACTGCATGAATGAGTCCGGCAACAGGCGTTTTGCCACCATTACGAATATTTGTCATGGTTCGGGCGATTGCGCCTGTAGCCGGGATGCCGCCAAAAAG
Source organism: uncultured Lentimicrobiaceae bacterium (assembly GCA_964463695.1). Lineage (GTDB taxonomy): Bacteria > Bacteroidota > Bacteroidia > Bacteroidales > F082 > JALNZU01. Next base: position 27,924 of record CAYXCZ010000002.1, read on the forward strand.
TGGCGTGATGATATTAGCGATTCCCTGACCGATAAGCTCGGTGTTGGACCGATGACGGCTTCCTGTTGCCCCATCAGCTACCATGGCTGATAATAGAGACTCAATAGCCCCTAAAATTGCAATTGTGAAAGCAGGAGCTAGGAGTAAACGTAATGTGTCGAATGAAACAGAAGGGATCGATGGCATGGGGATCGTAGCTTTGATTTCGCCAAAACGACTTCCGATAGTTTCAACAGGTAATTCAAAAATCGTGGTTACAATTGTTGTTAAAACCAAAGCTATGAGTGTACCGGGAATGCGTTTCTCAATTTTGGGCCAAAGAATGATCGTGAGAACTGTAAACAAACCAAGGCCTGCAGCATAGATGTTTATCGATTTAAAATGAACCAGATAAAATCGCCATTTGGCAATGAAATCGGCCGGTGTAGCTTCACTAACTTCAAGGCCAAAAAAGTCTTTGATCTGACTCGAGAAAATGACTACAGCTATTCCACTGGTAAAGCCAACAACAATGGGATGTGGCATGAACTTGATAATACTACCTAGTTGCAAAACACCCATTGCAACAAGCATAAAACCTGCCATAATGGTAGCTACAATTAGTCCGGGAACCCCAAATTGTTCTACAATACCATAAACAATAACGATAAATGCACCTGTCGGACCTCCAATTTGAACACGGCTTCCACCAAGAAGTGAGATGAGGAAGCCAGCGATGACTGCCGTTACCAGACCTTGCTCGGGAGCTACGCCTGATGCTATACCAAAAGCGATTGCTAATGGAAGTGCCACAACCCCAACAATTAAGCCGGCAATAAGGTCGGATAAAAAAGTTTTGGAATTATAGTCTTTGAGTGTTGTAAGTATCTTAGGATGAAATACTTTTTGTATGTTTTGTAAGATTTGTCCTGACATTGCAGTTAGCCTTTGAATTGAGGGTGCAAAGGTAAGGCTATTACGAATACAAACATTCATTGGTGCTTTTTCAAACGAGCAATTTGCTGTTTTAGAAACGAGTTGCATTTTTTTAATGGTAACATCATCTTATTCCACTATATGATTGAGAAAAACTGTTTAGATTCGTGCAAAAAAAGGAAATGAGAAAATTTGTAATTTTTCTGTTTGTTGCTTTAGTGAGTTTTAACATTCACGCTCAGGATGTTACTGAGGTAACCGGAATTGTTTTCCATGACATCAACAGCAATAATAAGAAGGACCGGGGAGAAAATGGAATTGCCAATGTGGCTGTTTCAAATGGGAAAGCAGTTGCTTTAACCGATGAAAACGGGGAGTACAAACTAACGATTAAAGAGGAGGGGGTGATATTTGTTATCAAACCATCTGCCTATAGCTATCCCGTAAATACAAATAATCTACCTGTTTTTTACTATTTGCATAAGCCAAAAGGCTCGCCTGAACTCAATTTTAAAGGTGTTGAGCCAACAGGTGAGTTGCCAAAAAGCGTTGATTTCCCTTTGCTAACAGGTTGTGATACAGAAGTGTTTAGTGTTTTTATAAGCTCAGATCCTCAGGCTTATACAATTGAGCAGGTGGCTTTTTACGACAAAGATATTGTAACAGAGCAGAAGGAGAATAGTGGACCAGTTTTAGGATTTACCCTTGGTGATATTGTTGGCGACAGGCCCGACTTGATGGAAGCCACAAATATGGCAACCGGACGTATAGGTGTGCCGTGGTTTCATATTCTGGGAAATCATGATATGAATTATGATGCCAAAATACCGGAGCATGCTGATGAAAGTTTTGAGCGGCACTATGGGCCATCAACCTATTCATTCAATCAGGGGAAGGTTCATTTTTTCATTTTGAATAATGTTGTTTACCCAAATACTTATAACAATCAGCAATATATTGGCGGACTCTCCGATGATCAGTTCCTGTATATTGACAATATTTTAAAAACAGTCCCTAATGACCACTTGCTGGTTTTTTTGATGCATATACCCTTGTATAACGAAGCACAATGGGGAGAAACCTTCAGAAATTCACAACGTGAAAAACTGTTTAACATGTTAAAAGACCGTCCTTATACCTTATCCCTTTCGGGACATACGCACACACAGGCTCATTACTATTTTAATCAGGATGAAGGATGGATGCAGGAGAAACTGCATCATCATTATACTGTTGGAACTGCTTCAGGCGATTGGTGGTCAGGTGCTTACAAAAAAAATGGAGTACCTGTTTCGACTATGCGTGATGGTACTCCTAATGGATATAACATCTTGAATTTTGATGGTAACCAATATACCTATGATTACAAATCAGCAGGCAAAGATGAGAAATACAAAATGCGTGTTTATGGACCAAAGGTAGTTCCAATGGGGCGTTATTTCAGAGGTGAGTTTTATGTAAACTTCTTTCAGGGTGGCGAAAAGGACAGTGTTTTTTACAATGTGAATGGAGGCGAATGGAAAAAGATGCGCTACACAGTGGAAGAAGATCCGCATATGTGTGCTGTTCGCTATGAATGGGATCATGCCACCACATTGCCCGAAGGCTCACGTCCCTCAAACCCATCGCCTTGTTACCATCTTTGGAAAGCACGTGTTCCAGCTCGTCTTCCCGAAGGATCAAATCAGATTAACATAAAAGTCATAGATGTTTATGGAAGAGAGTTCCTCGATACCTATAGCTTTGAAGTAGTTAAAAGTGATTAAACGGATTAAGGGTTTGATCAGTAAAAGGTTACAATTGCCATTTAAAGCCAACGCGACCCCACCACGAGTAGTATTCCTGTTTTTTGAAATAGGCTGGATACAAACTTATATCATTATCAACACTATTTCATTCTTTGCTTCGTTAATTAAAAAAGTGGCATAAAAATGAGAAATCAAGCGTGGGCCTTTCTTCTTTTTTATCAACGCATTGCTTTCTCTGCTTTGTTTTTTGCCTTTCTTCTCAGTTTGTTAACCGGAAGTCTTTCATTCGCTGCACTTGGTGTTTCTTACTTTTTTATAATGCTTGTTTTTCATTATGTGATGTTTGAACACCTTTACAAACAACAGTATTTCTTTTATTATCACCTCGGATTGAGCAGGAAAAAGCTTTGGATTTTATCCGTAGTTTTAAACGCCATCATTGCAATAAGCTGCTTATTAATATGAAAAAACTGCATGTTGACAGCGTTTTAAAAAGCTATGGAGAAAAAGTAGTGCTTACCGATATTTTTCTTGAGTGCCTGCCGGGAGAGGTGCTTGGGCTACTTGGACGTAATGGTTGCGGAAAATCAACGCTTTTGCAAATAATATTTGGTTCCCTTTCGGCAGATCAACGCTTTGTACGGGCCAATGGTCAGCAGTTGCTAAATGTTTCTGACAGCATCCGATATATTTCATATTTACCTCAGCAGGGGTTGATACCGCCATACATCAAAGTAAAAACTGCCATTGAATTACTCTGCCCTAAGCTAAAAAACGATCTACCCGAACAGTTCCCTTTTTTGAAAGCTTTAATGAAACAAAAGGTATCGTCCCTTTCACATGGTGAGAAACGTTTGCTCGAGCTGATAGCGTTAACAAATACCCAAGCTGAATATGTGCTTTTAGATGAGCCATTTAACGGTGTTTCACCTCTGCAGAAAGAAGTTGTAATTGAACTTATCCGCTCAAAATTGCACGAAAAGGGATTCATCGTAACAGACCACGATTACCATAATATCCTTGAAGTGTCTACACGTCTTTTGATGATGGTTGACGGCGGACTCAAACCCGTGTCGGGCGAAGCAGACCTTGCTATCTATGGATATATCAATGAGAACAGACTCTAAAAAGGAAGAATACTCAGTCTTCAATTTATGCTACATCATGATGAGCTGATGAAGGTCTTTGCTTTCTTGTTACCTTTGTCCTGAAAACGGAACTATTGAACATGTTATCTTCACTCTTGCATACGATTGATTCACCTGCTGATTTGAGAAAGTTAGATCGTTCACAACTTGCTGAACTGACAGATGAACTTCGGTCGTTTATCCTTGATGTTGTGTCGGCTAATCCGGGTCACCTTGGGGCTTCTTTGGGAGTTGTTGAGCTGAGTGTCGCGCTCCATTACTTGTACAACACTCCAGACGATCGGCTGGTTTGGGATGTTGGTCACCAGGCTTATGGTCATAAAATTATAACCGGAAGACGCGATCAATTTGAGACACTTCGAAAATGGGAAGGTATCAGCGGTTTTCCTGTAATCAATGAAAGTGTTTACGATTCTTTTGGTACAGGTCATGCCTCCACTGCCTTATCAGCGGCTTTGGGTATGGCAGTGGCATCAGCCCTGAAAGGTGAGAAAGACCGTAAGCATGTGGTTGTTGTTGGCGATGGAGCTATCACTGGTGGAATGTTTTTTGAAGCATTAAATCAGGCAGGCGATTCCAATGTAAATTTACTTATAGTACTGAATGACAACGGAATATCAATAGATAAAAGTGCCGGAGCGCTAAAAGATTACTTAGCAAGGCAGCGTAAGAAACCTCAGGGAACAAACAATAATCCGCTTTTCGACTCCTTTGGTATAGCAACACATGGCCCTGTTGATGGAAATAATCTGGAGCAACTGCTTGAAGTGCTTTCAGATTTAAAAAGCATGAAAGGTGTTCATCTTTTGCATGTAATCACAACCAAAGGGAAAGGTTTTGAACGTGCCGAGAAAGAACAGGTGCTTTTTCATGCTCCTGGAATGTTTGACCGTATCACAGGAACTACCTCTGTCCAAATCGAATCATCCAAAGAAGTCCCTTTGTATCAGCAGGTATTTGGTGAGACACTTGCTGAACTCGCCGGTTTGAACACAACTATCGTAGGCATCACACCTGCAATGCCCACTGGAAGTTCGCTGAATATCATGATGGAGCGTTTTCCCGACAGGGCTTTTGATGTAGATATTGCCGAACAACATGCAGTGACTTTTGCTGCCGGTATGGCTACTCAAGGTTTTAAGCCATTTTGCGTGATTTATTCAACTTTTTTGCAACGAGCCTATGATCAGCTGATTCATGATGTTGCATTACAAAAACTTCCGGTTGTTATATGTGTTGATAGAGCCGGATTAGTTGGCGAAGACGGAGCTACTCATCATGGTGCTTTTGACCTTGCTTATTTGCGCTGCATACCAAACCTAATTATCGCTGCTCCAATGAATGAGGTTGAGTTGCGCAACATGATGTACACAGCAAGTACTTATTTATCTGGGCCTTTTGTTATCCGTTATCCAAGAGGGAAAGCTACAACTTCTAACTGGAGACAGCCTTTCAGCCATATTATTCCAGGAACAGGTCGAAAATTACGCGATGGAGGTCCATTTGCAGTTGTTAGCATTGGGCACCCGGGTAACTTTGTTACCGAAGCTCTTGACGAGTTGATTGAACAGAGGATTTATGTTTCACATTATGACCTGAGGTTTCTTAAACCTATCGATGATAACATGTTGCACGAGGTTTTCTCGCGACACACGACAATTTTTACTGTCGAAGATGGCGTAATCAGCGGTGGAATGGGCTCTGCTTTGATGGAATGGGCTCAGGATAATAGCTTTAACAATCGAATTATAAGATTAGGCATTCCGGATCAGTTTATACCTCATGGTTCACCAGCTGTACTGCAGGCTTACTGCGGCTTTGATGCAAATGGAATTGTTGAGCGCATCAAATTAGAAACAGACCCAAAAACACACGATTAAGCCAGTTAATTTTTTAGTAATGAAGAAAGATTACAAAGTCATTGGTTTTGATGCTGATGATACCCTATGGGTAAACGAACCTTATTTCCGCGACTCAGAAAATGCCTTTTGTTCTTTGTTGAGCATTTATATGGAACCAGCTTTGGTACAGCGCGTTCTGTTCAGAATTGAAGTAAAAAATATGCCTCTTTATGGTTATGGCGTGAAAGCTTTCATGCTTTCGATGGTGGAAGCAGCTCTGGAGGTTAGCCGAAATCAACTTACAGGCGATATCATGAAACAAATCATAGCGTTAGGAAAAGAGCAGTTGAACAAGGAAGTGATTTTGCTTGAGGGTGTGAGCGAAGTGCTGGAGAAAATGAAAGAAAAAGGTCAGAAAGTGGTTGTAATAACAAAAGGCGATTTGCTTGATCAGGAGCGAAAGCTAGCCAAGTCGGGCCTTGACTCTTGTTTTCATCATGTTGAAATCATGAGTGAGAAGCACGAAAATGATTACGCTAAACTTCTTGAACATCTCGAAGTGGATGCTGGCGACTTTCTTATGATAGGGAATTCCATTAAGTCGGATATTTTACCCGTGCTTAATATTGGAGGATATGGCATTCACATTCCTTTTCATGAAACATGGGAGTTTGAGAAAATAGATTTAAAGGTAGATCATCCTCATTTTATGGAGATTAATCACATATCGGAACTTTATCAGTTGCTTGGGTTATGAAAAAAATTGATCTTCAATCATGGAAAAGGAAGGAGCACTACGAGTTTTTTGAACAGTTTGATGAGCCTTTTTTCAGCTTCACTGCCAATGTTAATTGTGGAGAATCATACAACTATGCTAAGAAAAACGGGCTTTCCTTTTTTGCCCTTTACCTGTTTGAATCACTTGTTGCAGTGAATCAGATTCCTGAATTCAGGCTTAGGATCGTAGATGATGAAGTAATTGAATATGAAGCCATTCATGCATCTTCTACTATTGGTCGCACTGATGGTACCTTTGGATTTTCGTTTATTTCTTTTAATGGAGATTTTGCTGTTTTTTTTAAAGGAACTTAAGGCAGAAATCTTAGCTGTGGCTGCTTGTGATGGCTTGCGTTTCAATGAAAACATGATGAGGGCTGATGTCATTCATTATTCTGCCATTCCTTGGATACAATTTACTGCCTTATCGCACCCCCGAAATTTTAAAAGAAGGGATAGTGTTCCAAAAATTACCTTTGGAAAAATCATTCATGAGAATAATAAAGTTCTGCTTCCTGTTGGAGTTCATGCTCACCATGGATTAATGGATGGCATTCATGTCGGTCGTTTTTTGGAACTATTTGAGCAGGTCTTGCAGAAATACAAATAGTTTTTGGCCCTTTAATTTTGTAAGTATTTGAAAAACAATTTATTCGAATTGAAATATTACTATGTATAATACCGATGCAATTGTACACAGTACAATAAGATTATTTTGAAAATGGATCAAGTTGAAGTAAATTCAGTGTTTCAATAGTATGACTTAAGCCTGGATTTGTTTTTTGAGCAAATCAGTTTTCAAAAACGAACGAAGTATTCCGGCAAGACACCTGCAGCTTTTCCATTTCATCTCTGTTGTTCTATGTCCTGCAAAGCAAGAATTTCTTAATTTCGCGCCCTGAAACTCAAATCACTTATTACCATGTTTAGAACTCATACCTGCGGAGAGCTCCGCCTGACAGATGCCGGAAAACACATAACACTCAGCGGCTGGGTGCAGCGTGTACGCGATAAAGGTTCGCTGCTGTGGATCGATTTACGCGACCGTTATGGCATCACTCAGCTTATGCTCGAAGAAGGTGTTTCGGACCCATTACTACTCGAAAAAGCCCGTACATTGGGAAGGGAATATGTGATAAAAGTAACAGGTGTGGTCACTGAGCGCTCCTCCAAGAATGCTAATATTCCAACAGGAGATGTTGAAGTTATGCTCAATAGTCTGGAGCTACTCAACGCCTCAAAATTGCCTCCTTTTACAATTGAAGATAAAACAGATGGTGGTGATGAGCTGCGTATGAAATACCGTTACCTCGATTTGCGTCGTAATCCGTTAAAACAGAACCTGGCTTTACGACACCGTTTGGCAATAGAAACACGTAATTATCTCGACAGCAAGGGGTTCTATGAAATTGAAACCCCATATCTTATTAAATCAACTCCCGAAGGCGCACGCGATTTTGTTGTTCCTTCACGAATGAATCCGGGTGAGTTTTACGCCTTGCCACAATCGCCACAAACCTTCAAGCAGATTTTGATGGTAGCCGGTTACGACCGCTATTTCCAAATTGTACGTTGTTTCCGTGATGAAGATTTGCGCGCCGACCGTCAGCCTGAGTTTACACAAATCGACTGCGAAATGGCTTTCATCACGCAGGAAGATATCCTCAACACTTTCGAAGGGATGGCCCGTTTCCTTTTTAGTAAAGTTAAAGGCATCGAAGTAGGTCCGTTCGAACGCATGGATTATGCCGCTGCCATGAAAATGTATGGCTCTGATAAACCAGATATCCGTTTCGAAATGCCGTTCGTTGAGCTTAACGATCTTGCTCAGAATAAAGGGTTTTCAGTTTTTGATGATGCCGAACTTGTAGTTGGTATCAATGCTGAAGGATGCAGCGAATACACCCGCAAGCAACTCGATGCCCTGACCGATTTTGTAAAGAAACCCCAAACAGGAGCAAAAGGTTTGGTTTATGTGAAATGTAATCCTGACGGAACGTTCAAATCGTCTGTTGATAAATTTTTTGACGAAGCACAGCTGAAAAGCTGGGCTGAACGATTTGGTGCTAAAGCAGGCGACTTACTCCTCATACTTTCAGGCAAAACCGAAAGCACCCGTAAACAACTCAACGATTTGAGACTTGAAATGGGAAATCAGCTTGGTCTGAGAAACCCTCAGGTGTTTAAGCCACTTTGGGTTACCGACTTTCCTTTGCTCGAATGGGATGAAAATTCGCAACGTTTTTATGCCATGCACCATCCGTTTACTTCGCCAAAACCAGAAGATATTCATTTGCTTGAAACAGAACCCGGTAAAGTTCGTGCAAATGCTTATGATATGGTCATCAACGGTGTGGAAGTAGGCGGGGGCTCAATCCGTATTCATGACCGCGGCCTGCAAAAGAAAATGTTTAGCTTGCTCGGTTTCACGGATGAAGAAGCTCAAAATCAGTTTGGTTTCCTAATGAACGCTTTCGAATACGGAGCTCCTCCTCACGGTGGTATTGCTCTTGGGTTCGACAGGCTCACTGCTCTGATTGCTGGCTACGACTCTATCCGCGACTTTATCGCTTTCCCAAAAAATAATTCAGGTCGCGATATGATGATTGATTCTCCTTCAACTATTGCACAGCTTCAACTTGACGAATTGTTTCTGAAAGTAACAGCTACCAACGAAAATCAAACCAAATAGTAACACCTGATAAGCCAAAAACAAACAGACACTTTTGAGCGGAAATTTCGTTCAAAAGTGTCTGTTGGTATTTTAAAGAGTTGCCGAAAATTAAATTTCAGGACTTAATATATCCTATTTCAAACGGTTAACAACCTATTAATCGTGAAATTACAAGACGCTGTATCTCTGAAGTGCCCTCTCCGATTTGCAAAAGGCGTTGATCGCGGTAAAAACGCTCCACATCATACTCTTTCATAAGTCCGTATCCACCATGAATCTGAACTGCTTCGTCGGCCACTTCGCGTGCTATCTCGGAACAATATAACTTTGACATAGCCGCTTCTTTTCCGTATGGACGGCCTAAGTCTTTCAACCAACAGGCTTTATAGAGCAGATTACGTGCCAGTTCAATTTTCATAGCCATGTCAGCAAGTTTGAAAGCAATTGCCTGAAAACTTGAAATAGGCTGCCCGAATTGCTTGCGTTCTTTGGCATAAGCCAATGCAAGTTCATAAGCTCCTTGCGCTGCTCCTAAACCCATAGCTGCTATTGAAAGGCGGCCTGCATCAAGCGTTGATAGCATAATTTTCGATCCTTGACCTATGGAACCCAGTAGGTTATCTTTTGCAACACGAACATTATCGAAAAAAAGTTCGGAAGTGTCCGATGCCCTCCACATCATTTTACCGTGCATCGGAACACGCTTGAAGCCCGGAGTGTCTTTTTCAACGATGATGGTAGAAAATTGTTTTTTACCATCCGTGCTTTCACTCACAGCCTGAACTGTGCAACCGATGCTTATATCAGATGCGCCATTGGTGATAAAAATTTTCGATCCATTGATAACCCATTCATCCCCTTCAAGTACCGCAGTTGTTTTCGAACCACGTGAGTCGCTTCCTGCATTTGGTTCTGTTAAACCGAAACTCCAAAGTGCTTCACCACTGCAAAGACGCGGAAGGTATTTCTTTTTTTGTTCCTCGGTACCGTAAACATAAAGTGGGCCAATTCCAAGTGAATTATGAGCTGCAAGTGTTGCTGCCTGTGACCCGTCAACCCGCGCAAGCTCCTCGACAGCAATGATATATGAAAGTGTATCAAGACCTTGTCCTCCATATTGCTCAGGAAGATACATCCCGAAAAGACCCAGTTCACCCATGCGTTTGGTGAGCTCAAACGAAAAACTTTCTGCTTCGTCCAATTCTCTGGCAACAGGTTTGATTTCCCGTTCGGCAAAAGCCCTAACGGTTTCCCGAATCATATTATGTTCTTCTGACAGATCAAAATTCATGATTATATTTTTTAAATTATCCTTCAATTTCTTTTAAATGAATCAATTGTGTTTTTGTGTCCACCATGTCACCTTCTTTTACATTTACCTGATCCACGATGGCTGTTGCGGATGACACAATGTTGTTTTCCATTTTCATTGCTTCTACAACAATTAAAACAGTACCTCTGTTCACTGTCATGCCTTCACTCACATGTATTTTTATGACTTTTCCAGGCATTGGAGCAAAAAGACTACCTTCGCTACCTTCACCTTGATGATGAGCGTGATCCAATGATTCATCCAATTGATCGAGCCGCAAAAATGTGTGTTGTTGAATGCCGGATTGAACGATCGTAACACCATCCTTATCCTTAGACACAAATGCATGATGGAGTTGTTCGTTGCACATATAATGTAGTTGACCTGACTCAAGTCCAATTAAATGCGTGTTCACAACTTTTCCATCTGTTTCAAAATGAATGGTTTCACGCTGAAGTTTGTGAATAACAACTTGTTTTTTAATACCATCCATCAGGATTTCAAAACCCATTGCGTGTCTCCAATAACCAATGTGTTCCCAAATATTGGTGCTCAACTCCGGCAAGGGGTTATAAAAATTATAGAGAAGAAATCCTGCAACTGAAGCTTCGATTTGTGTTGAATGATGCTTTTCGCTGATCGAATCCAGCAGGCTTTGTCCGTGAATTTCACAAAAATTTGTGCTGATGTAATTCCTTGTAAAGGATTGATTTATAAGCACTTCATGCAAATAGGAAATATTAGTTTGAATGCCATGAATGGCATATTTTTTTAAGGATTCCTGTGCAACGCGAATGGCATCCTGCCGTGTTTCTCCCCATGCAACCAGCTTGCTGATCATTGGGTCGTAAAAGCTTTGGACCTCTGACGGACGGCATAAGCTACTGTCAATACGCAAATGTGTTTGTTCAGGTTGATGATAATAATGAATCATCCCCGGTGAAGGCATAAAATTATTAGCAGGATCTTCAGCATATATCCGACATTCAATTGCATGTCCGTTTTGTTGAATTTCAGATTGTTGCATCGACAAAACTTTACCCTCAGCAATATAAATCTGTTCTTCAACAAGATCGAAACCTGTAACCATTTCGGTGACAGGATGCTCCACCTGTATGCGGGTATTCATTTCGAGGAAATAGAAATTCAACTCCTTGTCAACCAAAAATTCAATCGTACCAGCACTTCTGTAGCCAATTCCTTTACAAAGATTTACGGCAGCTTCGCCCATCTGATGCCTGATATGCGAAGGGAGTGTTGGTGAAGGCGACTCTTCAATAATTTTTTGATACCGGCGTTGAATGGAGCACTCACGCTCAAACAAGTGTACCACGTTACCATGTTGATCGGCCAGAATTTGAATTTCAATATGGCGCGGATTTTCGATAAACTGCTCAATGTAAACATTGCCATCTCCAAAATAGTTCAATGCTTCACGTGAAGTGGAAACAAGTGTATCAGCCAACTCGTCTTTTGTCCTAACGATTCTCATTCCCTTACCTCCTCCGCCTGCAGCGGCTTTTACCAGGACAGGAAAATGCAATGCGTCAGCTTGCTGAAGCAACGAAGCCGCATCTCCTGTAACACCTTGTGATACTGGCAGTCCGAAGGAAACGGCTTTAGCTCTGGCGGTAATTTTATTACCCATCAAGCGGATGTTGCTGGCGTCAGGACCGATGAAAATAAGTCCGTTCTTTTCGCAGGATTCTGCAAAGATTGGGTTTTCCGAAAGAAAACCATAGCCTGGATGAATGGCATTTGCCCCACATTGAAGGGCTATTCCGATGATTTTCTCAGTATTCAGATAGGTTTCACTTAGGTTTCCTTCACCCAGTGAAAAGGCCTCATCCGCCATTTCAACATGCCATGAATGCACATCATTTTCGGCATAAATTGCCACTGACTGTAGGCCAAGTTGCTGCACAGTCCGCATAATCCGCACAGCTATTTCACCGCGGTTGGCAATAAGGATTTTATTGATTTTCATATGTGAGATCACTATTCCAGTTGGGTTTTCGTTTTTCAAAAAAAGCCTTTATACCTTCCTGACCTTCAGCAGAGGCGCGACGGGCAGCAATTCTTTGGGCAGTTTCGGGCATCAATGCTGTTGTTGATTGGTCAGAAACAGCAATGTCATTTATTAGCTGTTTGCAATCAGCTAAAGCGGAGGGGGCAGCAGTAAGAAAGTGCTTCAAATAGCCATTTAGAATATCTGATATTTCTTCCTGCGATGCGAGCGTGTTTACAAGTTGAAACCGGACAGCCTCAGCAGCATCAAACCGTCGACCTGTCAGCATCAGTTCTCTGGCGGCTGTTGCACCGCAGCGACGGATAATATAGGGAGAAATGGTTGCAGGAGTAATACCGAGTTTTACTTCGCTGAATGCAAAAACGGTTTCTTTTTCGGCTATGACAATATCCGCCGCCGCGGCAAGTCCGTTGCCACCTCCTATAACAGAGCCATGCACACTGGCTATTACAGGTTTTGGTGCGTTATAAATTGTATCAAAAAGGGTTGCCAGGCGCAAGCCATCAGCAATGTTTTCTTCCAATCCAAAGTGAGCAATCTCCTGCATATAATGAAGATCGGCTCCTGCACAAAAAGATCTCCCTGAACCACTTAAAACGATAACCCGAATGTCATCATTTGCTGAAGCAGCGATAAATGCTGCAGTCAATTCTTGAATCATCAATGGATTGAGCGCATTGTGTTTATCAGGTCGGTGAAGTTTTATTTGTGCCACAACTCCCTGAATTTCGTACAATATTGTTTGAAATTTTTCCATGGCTACATTCTGAAAACACCATATTGTTGTGGTGGGAAAGGCTGATTGATTGCAGAGGCTATCCCCATCGCCAGTATTTTTCGTGTGTCAACTGGGTCGATGATACCATCGTCCCATAAGCGAGCTGTTGAATAAAGAGCTGCACCTTCACGCTCATATTTTGAAAGAATAGAAGCATATAATTTCTGCCTTTCATCATCTGGCATAGTTTGTCCTTTCTCAGCATATTGATCTTGTTTCACAGTAACGAGCACGTTGGCAGCTTGCTCACCACCCATAACGGAGATTTTTGCATTGGGCCACATAAACAATAATCGTGGACTAAAGGCTCTGCCTGCCATTCCGTAATTGCCTGCTCCAAATGATCCTCCAAAAATGATCGTAAACTTAGGAACGTTGGCGTTTGAAACAGCATGAACCATTTTTGCACCATCTTTGGCAATACCGCCTCTTTCAAAATCCTTACCAACCATGAAGCCGGTGATGTTCTGTAAAAATACCAGCGGTATATTTCGTGCAGTGCACAACTCGATGAAGTGCGTTACTTTAAGTGCTGACTCAGAAAACAAGACACCGAAATTGGCTATAATACCAACCGGAAAACCCATAATATATGCAAAGCCTGTTACCACGGTGGTTGCATAACGGGCTTTAAATTCCTGAAAACGACTGCCATCCACCATGCGCATAATGATTTCGCGCGGGTCGACAAGTTTTCGAAGATCGACAGGGGCTAAGCCATATAATTCAATTGGATCGTAAAGAGGCTCTTCGGGACTGCGAAGTTCAAGCTGCTGTTTTGTAGCAGGTTTCAATGTTTCAAAAATATTACGACAGATTGAAATGGCATGCATTTCGTTTTCAGCAAAATGATCAGCAACGCCCGAGATAGCTGTATGAACATCTGCCCCACCAAGTTCTTCTACTGTAACTTCTTCACCTGTAGCAGCTTTCACAAGAGGCGGACCTCCCAAAAAAATTGTACCCTGGTTTTTTACGATGATTGTCTCATCGCTCATGGCGGGCACATAAGCTCCACCTGCCGTACAAGAGCCCATAACCATTGCTATTTGCGGGATTCCTGCGGCCGACATCCGTGCCTGATTAAAAAAGAAGCGTCCAAAATGTTCTTTATCAGGAAAAACTGTGTCTTGTTCAGGTAAAAAGGCCCCCCCCGAATCAACAATATAAACACAAGGCAATTTGTTCTCCATCGCTATCTCTTGTGCCCGAAGGTGTTTTTTGATGGTATATTGCATATAAGTACCACCTTTAACTGTCGCATCGTTAGCGATTATTACGGTTTCACGCCCATGAATCAATCCAATGCCTGTTACAATTCCAGCCGAAGGGAAGCCATTGTCGTAGAGCCCGTGTGCTGCTAAAGGCGACAGCTCCAGAAAAGGGGTATTCCGGTCGAGAAGCAGATTGATTCGTTCACGTGCAAGAAGCTTCCCTCTCTCCTTATGTTTATTGATAGACAATTCGTTACCACCCTTGGTTGCAATATTTTGCAAGGTTTTTACCTCTTTCAGCAGCGCGAGAAAGGTGTCGGTATTCTTTTTAAACTCAGCTGAGGTAACGTCAATTTTTGTTTTAAGTGTGTACAAAACCTTTTGTTTTTTGGTTTAAAATCTGCTGTTTATCATTCATTTGCAGAAAATCAGTCAGTAAAACCAATTGCAAATCAATGAAACTTGGCACTAAATTAAACAAAAAGCTGTAGGTTTTTCTTTTAATTCTTAGATAAGATGGATTTATTAAGAAACATGCGTTGTTTCTTCTGTTTCTTGCGTTTGTTGGGTAACAAAGCGAAATAATTGAAAAAAAACCAAAAGATAAATAAGTTGAAGAAAACGAGATTAGACCGAAGCTTCAACTTTATTTTTTAAGCTAAAACATTTAGTTTATAAGTTATCCTAAAAACGATTTGCAGACTTTTTTATTTAAGTTTAATTATTTGAAGATCATCAAAATACAACGAGTCTTGTGATTTATTCCAAACATAAACCTTGCACCAGTTATTGAAATCGTCTGGGATAGTAACTTCCATAGTAATCCTTCCCCAGCCATGGTTATCGGTGGAATCGATTTCGCTTTTTGGTAAATAAATCACTTTAGCGTCTGCTGAAGAAAAAACGAGTGATCCATCGCTTTCGGCAGGTTTTTTCCAGGCACTTATAAAATATTTCTGTCCCGGCTTAACCGGAAAGTTAATGCCAGATGAAAATGCTTTTTCACCGGTTAAAAGTGCTGAATGAGTACCACTTCGGGCTTCAAGGTTGCTTTGATTGCCAAAACTTACAAACTTATAATGCTGATCGGGTGACATGAAATGATTGCTATCAGGGCTAAGTGATTCAAAATCATTTATTACATCGGGACCAATAGTGTGGCGCAGAGTTGGCCTTGTTTTATAGATCCCTTTTTTAAGCATTGGATAATCCATCGATTCGAAAAGATCGTATAACTCAGCATCAGCTTTCAATTTGCCAAAGCCATGCCAATAGGCTTCTTTGGTCATGAAGGCATAATGGATGGTTGCATATTTGTACTGAAGAATCTGAAAAATACTAAATGCCATCATCAGCACCATCACAAGCTGAAGCAGGATACCCGCGAAGCGTTTTCGATTCAGTACTGTTTGAGTAAAAGATGCGAGAGAAACTGCCATCAATCCGTAGGAATCAATCATAGGGCGAGAACCAAAACTTCCTCCATACGACCAATCCCACCAGCTGAAAACAACATAAGTGTTCAAAATCACAAAAACGAGCACAGGTATAAAAAAAGAAGGGACTCGTTTACGTAAGGTAAAAATTCCGGCCAAAGCAAAAATCATTACAGGAGTGTAGAGCAACCATCCTTTGCGATAGCTGAACAGTCCACGCCAAATCTGAGGATTGTTAAAGAAAAACCCTTCTTCACCATAGGTGTAAAAAAACCAACTACCCGTGTTTACTTTCCAAAATACCAATTGTGGAAGCACAACAATAAATGCAGAAAAAATAATGACCAGAATCATTTTCCACTCCCGGATAAATAAATGTAACCGAGATGTTACCTGTTGGAAAGATGTGATGTTATACAACAGAAAAAAGACGGCAATCAGCCCGTTGGTTGGGCGTATGAGTCCGATAAGGCCATAAGTCAGACCTGCATAAATACTTATTGAAAGTGTTGGCTTTTCGTGCCATCGCATGGTAAGCCAAACAAAAAGTATGAAAAGAAAAAAGTTATAAGCATGCGACATGGCAGCCTCAAGTGTGATGTAGTAGTAGAGATTTGTTCCGGCAATGATGATCATCAAAATGAATGCTATTAGTTTTTCGTTGAAAAAACGCAGCATGATTTTTCGAAGAAGCAATAAGCCTATAAACGCGTAGGTCATGGAGCTGAAAATCAGCCAGAAAAAATAAGGTTCGCCAACACCTGTTGCGGGAGCACCTGTAAGGAGTGCCTGCACATGACCAATGAGGAAAAACGGCAGATAAAGCATCGCAAGACCCATTGTCATTTTTTGATAAATACTACCATCGGGAGTACGCAAGCGCATCACATGCCCATAATAATGCTCTGGTTGCTTGATGACAAAATCAAATTTCATATCCTGATGAATCACTGCTGCAGGCAGATAGCTGTAATAACCTACCACGTCATGAATCACAACACCGTGTTTTTCTTTCCACAGGTGGTTGTTGAAATTTGTCCATATTGTTGCTATACCCAAAAGGAGGATGACTGCTATGGAAGGTGTTATCCTGCTTCTTAAAAAGCACATTTTGCCATGAAGGGTTTTAAACAATGCGATTAATTTGCTCATATTAAAATGGAATTCTTCATCATCTACTTCATACGGATTGTTTTCTCGTCTCTGGGTTTCAGCATCTGATTCCATTGATTACCAATTACTTTCAATGAATCATTTAAGGCTGTTTCAAAAGGAGTTGGCTCATAATCCAAATCTTTTCTCAAAGCCTCAGTATTCAAATTAGAATCCTGAAGGATTCCTTTTACATGCTCCGCCGTAAACAATGGGACTTTCTGAATTTTTTGAAACAACATTCCCAATCCTTTGGCAACAACAACCGGTACGGGTACAAAAATACGCCGCTTATGATAATGTTTGAGGATTAACTGTATAAAATCCTTAAAAGATATAATACGGTCGCCTGCAATCTGATAGGTTTTTCTTTTTGTGTTTTCTGAAGCAACAGCAGATACAATTGCCCATGCGAAGTCCTTCACATAAACCGGATGTTGAGTTTCTTTACCTCTTCCAATGAGCGGAACAAACAACGGAAATCGAAAAACGTTCTTCAAAACCCTGTTCAGCCCAAGACTTTCAGGTCCCATGATCAATGCTGGAATAAATACAGTATAACTAAGTTCAGATGCTGTTAATAGTTCCTGTCCTTTCAGTTTTGTGATGCCATAAGGGCCTTTTATTTGTTTCATCACTACAACACTGCTGATTTGAATGAAACGTTCAATTCCATGTGCTCTCGCAAAATCCATCATATTTTGAACGCCAAAAGTGTTTACTTTTTCGTTGGCCTGAAAATCGGAACTCCCGAGCAAGGCAGCTGCATTTATAATGGCTGAGACGGTTTTTCCTTTAATACTTTCAGCAAGATTTTTTTGTTCCTGTTGTGTAATATCCATTTCAACATATTGAACTGACGGATGATCAATCCGTACAGATGCGAAATGTGGAAAATAACATGCGATAACACCATATCCTTGACGCACAGCTTCTTGCACGATGTAATGTCCCAGATAGCCATTAGCTCCTGTGATAATGAGGTTATTTTTCATGATTTTTTGCGTGTATTTGAATGAAGGAAGAATTGTCCTGCTGCCAATGAAATCAGTCCGCCGCCAATTTGAGCAATCAGCACTACTAAAAATGAAAATGAGAGAACGATTGATTGCGGGTAACTACTGAAAATATACAGAAAAGTCAGTTCGCGTGTTCCAACACCCATAATAGTAACAGGTAACATGTTCAATAAACCAGAAACTGCTACCGCACCTGATGTCCAGATAAATCCTGCTTCGAGGCCTGTAGAAAGTGCGAGAAAATAACACGAAATGAAATAGCTGATGTTTGATAGAAGACTCAAGGTGATAATGAATACCGAAGTTAAACCCGAAAAACTTTTGTAAGTAAAGTGAAGCGATTTCATTTTTCCGGGAAGTAAATGTACCAAGTTATTTATCAGCACATTAAATTTGGAAGAAGCTAGTAAAAACATGGAAATGATAAGAAAAGCCAGTCCGCTGAAAATTATAAGTCCGCTGTAAAGGTCAGGCCAATTTAGATATGCCCCTGTCAGTACCGATAACCCTGCCAGAATTACAAAAACCCCGATATCTAATCCTCTTTCAGCAATTACCCGTATCACTGATGTGAATACATTACCTGACCCTTTCTCATGTCCGGCTTTGAGTAGCTCGCCCATTCGGGCAGGAGTAACTACGCCAATTGCATAACTCTCGTAAAATCGGCCGAGACTTTGTTTCCAGTAAATCCATTCGTTTTTACCTGCATTCATCAAATGCCACCTTATTCCTTTGGCTGCCAATACTATAAGCTGAAACGATAAGCCTGCTGCAAGTAGCCAACCGTCGGTAAACGATAGCTGTTTTGCAACATCTTTCAAATCAACTTTCAAAAGAATGACAACAAATAAAACAATACCAAACAGTCGCATCAGCCAAAACAGTCGTTTTAAAAGACCTGGCCGGTTTTTTATTTCTGATGGCATGATTTCGGGTGTCACAGATCTTGTCTTTTGATGTTTTTTGTGGATTTCTTCCAGATATCGCGGCTCTTTTCAAAAAGATTTCCAACAAAGGTAGGAGGTAACAGTTCCACGATACGACGGGCAAAAGAGGTCCCGAGTACAACGAAAAGGCTATCAATCACAATTTCCATCAGATAGCGGGAAACACCAAATCCTGTGATAGTATACCCGTAATCAGGCGTTGGTTTTCCAAGCAGTCGCATGAATTTCATTCGGATAAAAGCCCCTCTTTTTTTAAGGTCATAACCATGTGAATGCATTGCAATGGATGTTTCCAAATCAAGAGGTGTCGTGTTTAGCCAACCTTCATTCGTCATATCTTCAACAAGTTGCTGACCTTTGGAGGAACGTGCAAGCACCATCGAAAAACCTTTTCCACGCTCTTCGTATACAGGAGCCCATGCATCTCCGCCCGAAACATCTGTAAATTCATTGGTTAGATCGGTACAAATCAGACTGTTTTTTACGATATGAAAGGGTATGAGATAGTTGGCATGGAATTTTTTCAATTGAAATACCTTACCATCGTTTAACTCCACCCGCATATTGCCAGGCCATTCACCGTGCCGGAAATAGAGTTTTTGAATTTTCCGGTAATCGTTCTCGCCATAAGATCTCAGAAAGCTTTTTATCGAACTGAAATGCAATGTGTTACCATAAAAAGGCCCAAAAATGTAATCGATATTTTGTATCCAGGGATGTCTCTCTTTTTGCAACACACGTAATGATTGAACCTGTCCGGGTAAACCTACATAAGCTAATCGCCCATCGAAAGCCCCGATTTCAGGCAGAATTTCATTCACTGACGAAAGAATATATTTGCTTTGGGAAGCTTCCATAATTTGCTCCCGTGTTGTAGCAATAAAGGGTTGGGTAAGCCATGGTTTGGTTTTCGACATTCCTAAAACTACAGCGCCTTGAATCAGGTTTTTCTCCAACAGATAAATCAACATGGCGCTGATGATACCTCCACTTGCTGCATTGAGCCTGATATCTGTATCGGGGGCAAAACCAATGCTGATACTTTTGTAGGAGCCTGTGTAACTATGAAATGAGGTATTGTTACCATATATTTGTTCACGGTAGGCTGGGAAATCGAAGCTCTTTCCGCTGCATGCTTTCAAAATGAGCTGCATTGTTGGTTCATCAGGTTCTTCAATGATTTGCGGAAGGTAATGTCCTTCTTTATTGTCAAAGACAATCTTACCGTCAGAAAGGCCTACGCAACTGCCACAACGGTTACACAGGCCCCCACGGATAATTTTCTGTAATTGATCAGTACTTTTCACACACAAAAAATTGTCTGATTCCTAATTCGGCCAGCAGGCTTCCCTGAAATGCGTTTATGATGCGCTCACCAAGTTGTTGAAAAGCAGGAGGTCCCACAGGAAAAAGTACTGTTCCTTTGTGAAACAGGAGTTTCCATCTGCTTTTGCTGAACATAACTTTCACCTCCTCCGAAGCTAAAAACCGATGTGGGCCTTCTCCATGACCTCCAAAAAGTGAGGTATAAATTTGATACGGAACTTCACTTGTTGCGGGGGGACAACTTAAAACAAGGATGGCTTCGGGTTTGCTGATACGGTGTAACTCGTTTAAAAAAGCCATAGGATCAGCAACATGTTCAAGCGTTTCGAGGCTTAATATGCGATCAAAACTTTTGTCTTCGAACGGCAGGTTGCTGTAGCTTTGAATTTTCTGCTGCTGAATTCCAGGACGTAATCGAAAAGCCTCTGCCATCAACCCTGCTGAGATCTCAGCGTGTGTAATGTTAACTTTGGGATATTGTTTTTTTATGTAGTCTTCAGCCTCAGCATCGCGACTCGTGATATTGAGGATATTTTGTGCATCAGAAAGCCTGAGATGTAACATACTCTCGTGAAAACGCTGGTCGTGAGCAGCCTTAACTTTATTGTTTTCGGCCACATATATTCCCGCAACACGATCCCAATGTGCTTCTACATCACTGTCTTTCCAGTGGTTTTTATGATCTGAAAATTGATAGTTTCTCATTGGCTCTGCTTTGTTCGGTTAAGCATAGCAATTTGATCGGCAAGCAGGCCAATAAAAAAGACCAGCATCCCCATTACACTTATAAGTGTAGCGCTGTTGGGAAATCTTCCAACAGTAAAATACCCAATAATGCCCCAGCTAATGCCAAGAGTAAAAATAAAGATGCTCGAAGGGAAGAATATCTTTAATGGGTTGAAAAGCATGATGATACGTAAAAGAAGCAAGATGGTTTTTGATCCGTCTTTCATAAATTTTACATTGCTGCTGCGCCCAATACGTTCTTCAACTTTAATAGGGAAAGTGCCGATGGTGTAGCCTTCTTTCAAAAATGCAAGAGTTGAAGTGGTTGAGAACGAGAATCCGTTAGGCATAATATGGAGCATTTCGGCAATAAGTTTGCGATCGAACCCTCTGAAGCCGGAATTATAATCTGGTAGTTTTTGCTCGACCAGGGTTTCGCCAATGAAACGAATGAATCGCTTTCCGCGTTGGCGTCTTTTCACCTGAAACGAATCATCGCTGCGTTCACCTATTACCATATCGTGACTATCCAGCATCGAAATTAGCTGATCAATATAGGAAGGATCATGCTGTCCGTCGCTGTCGAGAATCACAATTTTTTCACCTTTTGCTTTCCTGATTCCTGTTTTTAGAGCTGCACCATAACCCTTGTTGACATAATGTTGGTAGCATTTAACCGGGTACTCGCTGATGATTTTAAATGTTGCATCAGTCGATCCATCGTCAATATAAATTACTTCATAGAGGTTGTGATAATTCCTTTCGATGATACGGTCGAGGCTATGCCTGATGGCATTCTCTTCATTGTAGGCCGGTACAACGATGCTGATACGGCAGTTTTCCATTCCAAAGCATTTTGAAGTATGCAAAGATAGAAAAAAGGGGTGAAGTTAGGTGAAAGCGATTTACTATGGGGATTTGTTGGATGTAACTTGCTGTAAAAGAATAGAAAAGCCGGCTTTTTTGGCCGGCTTTTTTATTCTTTTTAGATCAGTAAAATGATACAGATTTTCAAGCTGTTGATAATTTTGTAAAAATCAATGCCATTTACTACTTGATAAAAATTCTATTGGACTTTGTCAGTGAGTGGTCTTATTCCTGAATGAATGCTATGTTATTCAACTGATTTAAGCTCCTGTACAGGCATGCTTATTTCTTTTTTCTTTTGATTGTTTTGTACAATGTTCATCTCTTTTATGAGATTGGTTGCGCCGGCAAACTTATCCACAATTAATAACACATAGCGGATATCAACACTGATGGTACGCTGTAGAGAAGGTTCAAAAGCGATGTCACCACTCATTGCTTCCCAGTTGCCATCGAAAGCCAAACCAATCAGCTGACCTTTGCCATCAATCACCGGACTACCCGAATTACCACCAGTGATGTCGTGGTTGGTGAGGAAATTCACAGTCATACTTCCGTCGGGGTTGCCATATTGGCCATAATCACCTGTTTCGATCATCTTTTTTAATTTTTCAGGCACTTCAAATTCCCACACCGAAGGATCTTCTTTTTCAAGAATACCTTTAGTTGTTGTTGTGTAATCATAATGAATAGCATCAGCAGGATAATAATCCTGAACAGTGCCATAGGTCAGGCGCAAGCTAAAGTTGGCATTTGGGTAAAATGTACGTTCTGGTTGCATTTCGCGAAGTCCGGCAATGAACATCCGATTACCTTGTTTAAGTTCTTCACCAGATTTTTGGGTTGCTTCCTGCAATTGTTGATTTACTTTGGAAAAAGCTCTGATAAGTTGATATGCAGGATCATTTGTAAGTGCTTTCGCTTTAGGATTATTCAAAAAAGCAGCTGTTTTTTCAGCGCTGGTGAAATTAGATTTGGCAAACACATCACGTGCTAATGCATTGAAATCATTTTTGTAATCAGCTGCCATCGTGCGCAGTAATGCAGGTTGTTGATTTACCGGAACATCTGTGTAAAACATCTGTAGCATTCGAGCTAAAAGCGCTTCATCAATCGCTTCATCGTAATTTTTAAAGGTGGATTCGATGTTCTTTTTAAGACGTTCTGTCTCGTTATTGACAGCTTCTTTATTTGCTGGTTTTGCCACCAACAATTCTTCCAGTTTATTGAACCTGTTTGCATTACCTAAAAGCTCACTACCTTGCATAATAGCTTCGGACATATACCAACGCGTCACGTTATAATCGGCGAGTGTTTTGTATGCTCCCTCGATCATAGGTAGGGCATTTCCGTATTTTTTCATCAGATTGGCATCTGTTTCAATTCGTGCAGTGAAATCTTTTTCGATTCGTTGTTTCTTTTCAACAACGTCTAAACGTTTGAGACCACGTGTTTGTCCGATAAAATATTTCCAATAGTTAGCAACACCAGCATATTTACTGGCATATTTCAACCGTACAGCGCTACTTTTTTCCATTCCCTCGTCCATGATTCTAAGTTTTTCAGCGCGGATTTTTACACGTGTGGGATTGGTTTCATTAACTGCCATTGCAACTCCGTAAGATGTAAGGTAGCGATCGGTACTTCCGGGGTTTCCCATAATCATTGCAAAATCATCTTTCTTTACTCCATCAATTGAAATGGGGAGGAAGTGACGTGGTTTGAAAGGCTTATTATCAGCGCTGTATTCAGCTGGTTTGTTGTCAGCTCCTGCATAAACACGAAACATACTGAAGTCACCGGTGTGACGCGGCCACATCCAATTGTCAGTATCTGATCCAAATTTACCAATACTTTCAGGTGGAGTTCCAACAAGGCGAATATCTTTAAATGTTTCATAAACAAGAACATAGAATTCATTACCTTCATAATAATCTTTTACGATTGCATTGTAATGTGTGCCTTCGGTAATTGATTTAACAATTTCCTTTGATCGCTCACTTATTTTCTCAGCACGTTCTTTTTCGGGTGTTGATGCGTTTAAGCCATCCAATATTTTGGCTGTTACATCTTCCATGCTAACCAAAAACTGAACTGTAAGACCGCTGACAGGAATCTCTTCGCCATGATTTTTGGCCCAGAAACCGTCTTTCAGATAATTGTTTTCTACCGAACTAACCGATTGGATGGAACCATATCCGCAGTGATGGTTGGTAAGCACCAAGCCTTGATCGGAAATGATTTCTCCGGTGCACCCACGTCCAAAAATTACAATTGCATCTTTCAAACTTCCACTATTGATGCTATATATTTCCTCCGGAGAAAGCTGAAGTCCTAATTTTTTCATGTCGGCATAGTTGAGTTTTTCAACCAGCATTGGAATCCACATGCCTTCATCGGCCCTGAGATTCATTCGTAAAAATGATCCGAAGATCAAGAGAAGAAGGATAACTTTTTTCATGTACACGTAATTAATGATTGACGATTTTGAGAATAAGTAACAAAACTATAAAAAAAATGACAGTGACCGTTATAAGAAGCAGTGCTTCAAGTTATTGGTCTTAAGCATAAAGTAAATGGTTTTGTTTTCAATGAATGGTTTTTGCTATTTTCGTGATTTGATACTTTTTGTTGCGATTTAAACAGACCGAAAGTATATGATAAAAGGCATTAACAGTTTATAATAGTAATATGGAGCGATGTAATTGGCCAGGCAATAATGCTTTAATGATTGAATATCACGACAAGGAGTGGGGTGTGCCTCTTCATGATGATCAGAAATTATTTGAATTTTTGGTTCTGGATGCATTTCAGGCTGGATTAAGCTGGCAAACTATCATTAACAAAAGGGAGAATTTTCGAATAGCATTTGATAACTTCGATGCGCAAAAAATAGCACTGTATGATGCTGCTAAAATTGATGCTTTATTAAATGATGCCGGAATTATTCGCAACCGTTTGAAGATTTACGCTACCATTTCCAATGCAAAGACTTTTTTAAAAATCCAACAAAGGGATGGATCGTTTGATGTGTTTATATGGCAATTTACAAAAGGTAAAACATTAATAAATCATCCAACCTCTTTGAAAGAAATACCGGCGCGATCTGATGAGTCGGATGAAATGAGCAAAGCTCTTGTAAAAGAAGGTTTTAAGTTTGTGGGCAGTACTATTTGCTACGCTTTTATGCAGGCCGCAGGTATGGTTAACGATCACCTCACCTGCTGTTTTCGCCAAAGCGAACTTGGAAAACCGTTGCAAGAACCGACAAAAGACAGTATTTGAGTGTTTGCAAATGACTTAGGATAACCGTTGTTGGGAAAGAAATATGAGCGCTTACTCATTCTTTTTCCCTATTTTTGCTGTGAAATAATAAACAATAAACCATGGAATCACTCATCCGGGTTATCATTGTAGATGATCATGAAATTTTTCGTAGTGGCTTAAAAATGGTAATCAACAAGCTTGGTTATGCAAAGGTTGTCGGTGAAGCCGCTGATGGAGTTGAGTTTCTTGGGATACTTGAGCATGAGGAAACGGATCTCGTTTTAATGGATATCGAAATGCCTGTCATGAATGGCATCGAAGCAACAAAAAAAGCAATTGAAAAATACCCTTCCCTGAAAGTGATTGCCTTGACAATGTACAAGGACGATGCTTACATACAAAGCATGATGGAAGCCGGGGTTAAAGGATTCCTGATAAAAAATATCCGTAAAGAAGTGCTCGACAGAGCTTTACAAGCTGTTTATAACGGTAAAACCTATTACAGCGAAGAGCTTTGGGATTATTTTACCAAAAGTTTCGTTAAAGAAGAAAAACACGAAAATGAGCTGGTCCTGACTAAACGTGAAATTGAAGTGCTCCAATTACTCGGTGAAGGTCTTAGTAATAAGGAAATTGCCGACCGACTGTTTGTAAGTGAGCGCACAATCGTTGGACATAAATCAAATTTAATGGCCAAAACTGCAGCTAAAAATACAGTTGCTTTGCTTGCTTATGCTATACGTAATGGATTGATTAGCATGTAAATAGTATATTTTTGCGTAATTACGCAATTCATTTTGCCTTAATTTACTGGTTTTTCTTCTTCTTCCTGCCTATTTCTTCATTGTGAAATCAGTAACAACCAACCTGTTTTCAATCAATGTTTCATTGTACTTTTGCTCCAATATTGTTAATTAAATAACAGACTAAAAACCCTCAAAAATCAAATACAATGGAAAAAGCAAAAATTTTAGTGGTTGATGACGACATGGATGTGATCACCGTATTAGAACAAATACTTACCAGTGAAGGATATGAAGTTATTTCAGCCTTTAATAAGCAAGAAGGTATTGAGCTGGCTATCAATCAGAAACCTGATCTCGCAATCCTCGACGTAATGATGACAACACATTATGAAGGTTTTGAAATGGCCAAAGAATTTGTTGATAATCCTGCTCTTCAACATATACCCACTCTTATGGAAACCTCTATTGAGGTGCTCATGACAACAAAGCCAAGTGTTCAGGCCATGGCCCGTGAGTTCAGAAATGATCCTAATTACAAAGAATTACAAGTGATTCTTATTCGCGACATCGTTACTGGCAATTCTGGTATCGATTACCGTGCCGAAGACGGACGTTCGGTATGGGTGCCTGTTGATGGTTTTATCCGTAAACCTGTTGACAAAAGCAGAGTACTACCGGAAGTACAGCGGATTTTGGCCAAAAAATCAGAACAAATCAAAGCCTGATTTATAGCTTAATTTCATAAAGCGCAGAATAATAAGCAGGCAAAGATGTGCTAATCAGCAACATTATTCCTTAAGGCTCATCTTCCTGTTCAACATAAAGAAAAATGAAAAGTACAGTTCAAGAAATTTTAACACATTATCCAAACGCAGGCCACGATAGCCTTATCCCAATCCTACAGCAGGTTCAGGAAAAGTTAGGCTTCCTTTCAGAAGAGGCTGTGATTGAAGTTGGAAAGTATCTTAAAATGCCCGCCAGTAAAATATTTGGTGTGGCTACCTTTTACAATCAGTTCCGCTTCACCCAGCCCGGAAAATATCATGTTCAGGTTTGCAGAGGCACTGCCTGTCACGTACTGGGTTCGGCCACAGTGCTTGAAGAGATGGAAAAACAATTGAAGGTAAAAGCAGGACTAACAACACGCGACAAACTCTTCAGTCTCGAAGTGGTTGCGTGTATCGGAGCATGTGGATTAGCTCCAGTTATCAGTGTTAATGGCGAGTTTCATGCCAAGGTAACAAGCGAATCCATCAAATCCATTCTTGAAGTTTACAGAAACAAGGAGACTCAATCATGATGACAGAAAAATCATTCTTAATAAATAATGTATTGAAAGTGAGCGAAAAAGATGTTTTTTTGCCAGAAACAATACAACATTTGCAACATCTGAAAAATGATCACACTTCCAAAATAGTGATTTTTGTAGGTGCAGGAACATGCGGTCTGGGTGCTGGAGCAGGAGAAACAATCAAAAAAGCAAAAGCCTATCTTTCTGCCAAAATGATCGAAGCAGATGTAATTCCTGTTGGCTGCATTGGACTTTGCTCATCTGAGCCTTTGATGGATATAAAAATACCGGGTAAGAAACGCATTTCATTTGAAAAAGTAACTGGCGATAAAGTTGAAGCATTGCTGGAAAGTGTTTTTAATGAACAACTTCCTGATCAGCCACGCCTTGGACAGTTCCGCGAACAAAGCGATCAAACCGACTGGCAGGGTGTAACCTATCTGGATGAGCACTTTTTCTTTGCTCCGCAGCAGCGTATTGTGCTTGAAAATTGTGGAATTATCAATCCGGAAAGCATCGAAGAGTACATCGCCCGAGGTGGATATAAAGCATATCTCAACACCTTAAAGATATTTAGCCGCGAAGAAATTTGTGACCAGATCGAAAAAAGCGGTCTTAGAGGTCGCGGCGGCGGCGGATTCCCAACAGGTAAAAAGTGGAAGTTTGCCCTTTCAACCGAAGCCGACCAGAAGTACCTTATATGTAATGCTGATGAAGGTGACCCGGGAGCTTTCATGGATCGTGCTGTTATCGAAGGCGATCCACACCGGTTGCTCGAAGGAATGGCTATTGCAGCTTATGCCATTGGCGCTACCAAAGCCTATGTTTATATTCGTGCCGAATATCCTTTGGCCATCGAACGACTGGTTATTGCTATCCGTCAGGCAAAGGAATATGGCTTGATCGGAAAAAATGTTTTCGATTCAGGGGTTGATCTGGATATCGTTATAAAAAAAGGTGCGGGTGCTTTTGTTTGCGGTGAAGAAACGGCTCTCATCCACAGTATCGAAGGAAAAAGAGGGATGCCACGCCCTCGGCCGCCTTTTCCTGCAATCTCGGGTTTATTTGGCAAACCAACGATCATCAACAATGTTGAGACACTTTCCAACCTTACTACTATTGTAAACAAAGGTGCCGGTTGGTTCAGCGCCATGGGAACTGCCACAAGCAAGGGTACCAAAGTGTTTGCTCTTTCAGGTAAAGTTGCAACAACCGGATTGATTGAAATCCCAATGGGGACAACAATTCGTGATATCATTTTCAAAATAGCTGGTGGAATTGCCAATGGTAAAAAGTTTAAGGCCGTTCAAATGGGTGGTCCTTCAGGTGGTTGTGTAACCGAAGTCAACCTGGATATCGAGGTGGATTACGAAAGCCTTGTTAATATTGGGGCAATGATGGGCTCAGGAGGTATGGTTGTCATGGACGAAGATACCTGCATGGTGGATGTCGCCAAATTTTTCATGGATTTCATACAGCGTGAAAGCTGCGGTAAATGT
Organism: uncultured Lentimicrobiaceae bacterium; assembly: GCA_964463695.1. Taxonomy (GTDB): domain Bacteria; phylum Bacteroidota; class Bacteroidia; order Bacteroidales; family F082; genus JALNZU01. Next base: position 56,639 of record CAYXCZ010000002.1, read on the forward strand.
ATCCCCTGCCGTGAAGGAACACGCAGGATGCTCGAAATTTTGGAAAGTATCACCACCAAACCAAAAAACCGCGAAACACATGAACCTTTGGCTCGTTTCAAAGGTGTAATGCAACTCGAAAGTCTTGGTGATGTGATCAAAGATACCTCTTTGTGTGGTCTTGGACAAACAGCTCCAAATCCTGTATTGAGCACTTTAAGGTGGTTCAAAGAGGAGTATGAAGAGCATGTCTTTGATAAAAAATGTCGCGCCGGCGTTTGTAAGAACCTGAGGGAGTTTTCAATTGATGTTGAAAAATGTACCGGATGTACTGTTTGCGCGAAAAAATGCCCAACCAATGCGATCATTGGAGGTCGTAAACAACCTCATTTTATCATTCCTGATAAATGTATCAGTTGCGGCGCTTGTCTAGAAGCTTGTAATTTCGATGCCATTAAAGTTAGCTAATTCAACGCATCAAATCTAAAATCACGATCATTATGAATCTCACGATAGAAGTAAATAATAATACAATAGAGGCCAAACAGGGCGAGACTATTCTCGACGTGTTGAATCGCCATGGTATGAGTGTGCCAACTTTATGCCACATGAAAGGGCTATTCCCAACAGGCTCATGCCGCATGTGTGTGGTAGAAGTTGAAGGACGTCGCAATCTGGTGACAGCCTGCTCAGAACCTGTCATGCCCGGAATGAAAATAAAGACCCACTCATCGAGGGTTATTGAATCGCGTAAAACAATCGTTGAATTACTGCTTTCAAACCATCCGGATGACTGTTTATATTGCGAACGTAACGGTAACTGCGAGCTTCAGAAATTATCTGAGGATCTCAACGTAAGAGAAAGAAGAATCAGCGGCACAAAAAACAATTACAAGTTAGATGTTTCGAGTGCAAGTATCGTTCGCGATCCCGCAAAGTGCATCCTTTGTGGAAGATGTGTGCGCGTGTGCGATGAAATAGAGGGTGTATCTGCTATTGAGTTTGTTGGCAGAGGTAGTAAAACATTTATCGACACTTCTTTTAATCATGGATTAAACCTTTCAACATGTATTAACTGTGGTCAGTGTATAATGGTATGCCCTACAGGCGCTTTAAAAGAAAAACCACATATTTCTGAAATAAAAAACAACCTGAGCGATCCTTCAAAAACAGTTGTTATCCAATACGCTCCTTCCATTTCTGTCTCATTGGCTGAAGAGTTTGGATTCCAGCCCGGACATAACATCATTGGCTTGATGAATGCTGCGCTTCGCCGAATCGGTTTCGATTTTGTTTTTGACACCTCATTCTCAGCCGACCTTACCATTATGGAGGAAGCTTCCGAATTGGTGCATCGCATTACCAATCAGGGTGTGCTGCCGATGATCACAAGTTGTTGCCCGGGATGGGTCAAATATGCAGAAGAGTTTAGTCATGATATGTTGCCTCATCTTTCTTCATGCAAATCTCCTCAACAAATGATGGGAGCCATCATTAAGAGTTATTTTGCTGAAACAGAAGGCCTGGCACCCGAAAATATCTACTCGGTTTCAGTGATGCCTTGCACAGCTAAAAAGTTTGAGCAGCAAAGGGAAGAAATGACACAAAATGGCATTTCTGATGTGGATGCTGTGCTTACCACCCGCGAACTTGCCCGACTTATTCGCATGCATGGAATTGATATCAATAAACTTGAGCCTGAATTGGCCGATTCGCCACTGGGAACACGTTCCTCGGCAGGTAAACTTTTCGGATCATCAGGCGGTGTCATGGAAGCTGCCATCAGAACAGCGCATTATTTTGTGACAGGAAAGGAAATGGTTAAGTTTCAGGTGAAAGGTGTAAGGGGTTTGGAAGGACGTAAAGAGGCTTTTGTACAGATGGGCGACCTGCGTGTAGGTGTTGCTGTGGTAAGTGGATTGAAAAATGCTGCCGACATAATCGAAGAAGTTCGTAATGGACGCAGCGATATCCATTTTATCGAAGTAATGGCTTGCCCCGGAGGGTGTATCAATGGTGGAGGACAGCCAATTGGTGCTGATGAAGATGCCATAAGAGCGCGAATGAGGACATTGTACGACATCGACGAAAAAGATGCCATCAAGGTTTCTCACAAAAATCCTTATATTGTTGAATTGTATAATAAATTCCTTGGGAAGCCCCTTGGACATAAGAGTCACCACCTCTTGCATACACATTATCAAAAGAGAGATATTTATTAATTTATACTAATGAGCAGAAACCTCAGGGTTTCTGCTCTTTACCAGCTCAATAATGGCACATAACAGCAAACATAAGCAATTGGTATTCACTGTTAAAGACCGTTGTCGCGTATGTTTCACCTGCGTGCGCGAATGTCCGGTGAAAGCGATAAAAATCGTTAACGGACAAGCCGAAGTCATCAGTGAGCGCTGTATTGGATGTGGCAATTGTGTTCGTGTTTGCAGTCAGGACGCTAAAGTGTTCTTAAAACTTACTGATGAAGTGATCGCATTACTTGACTCAGGTCAAAGAACCGCTGCCTGCCTTGCCCCAAGTTTTCCGGCTGAGTTCACCGAAATAGAGGATTACCAGATTTTAGTTGGAATGGTGAAGGCCCTTGGCTTTGATTTGGTTACCGAAGTTGCTTTTGGTGCTGATATGGTGGCCGTTGCTTATCGCGATATCTATGAGAAAAACAATGGTTCAGGCATCATTTCATCCGATTGTCCCGCAATCGTTTATTATGTAGAACACTTTCAGCCAGAGCTGGTTTCTAATCTTGCACCTTTGGTTTCACCAATGGTTGCTGCTTCGCGTTTTTTAAAGAAGAAGCATGGCGATGACCTTCAAATTGTTTTTATCGGTCCTTGTATTGCAAAAAAAGCTGAATCGGATGACATTCATTATTCTTTGACATTCAGCGAATTAAGAGAGCTTTTTGAAATAAAGAACATTCGGCCTGAAGCAGTCGAACCTCGTGAATTTGATCCCCCGCATGCTGGTAAAGGTGCTGTGTTTCCAATAAGTCATGGTCTTTTACAGAACATGGATGTCGAACCTGATCTCACCAAAGGTGACATCATTGTAGCTGAAGGACGACGTAATTTTATGGATGCCATCAATGAGTTTGGCAAAGGAACATTAAAGGTGCGCCATCTCGAACTTTTGTGTTGCGAAGGATGCATCATGGGACCCGGAATGACAAAAATTGGAAATAAGTACCAACGGCGAGCTCTTGTTTCTCAGTTTGTTGAAAACAAAATGAAAAAACTTGATAAAGATGAGTGGAATCAGCAAATGAGTATTGCTGAGGGTATCGACCTTTCCAACAGCTTCCAGGCAATGGATCGCAGAATGGATAAACCTTCATCCGAACGCATAGCTGAGGTGTTATTTAACATGGGCAAAAACGACGCTTCCGACTATCTCGATTGTGGAGCTTGCGGTTACGATACGTGTGTGGAACATGCTATTGCTATTGTTCAGGGTTTGGCAGAAAACGAAATGTGCCTACCTTATGCCATCGAAAAACTTCACCAGTCAATTGAAAAGCTGAACTTTTCAAATATCGAACTCAATTCAGCACGCGAGGCTCTTAAGCAATCCGAAAAACTGGCACATATGGGTCAGCTTTCAGCCGGAATTGCTCATGAACTTAACAACCCGCTGGGTGTAATAACCATGTATAGCAACCTCATACTCGATGATACTACAGATGCCTCACTACGTGATGATCTGCAACTGATTGTTGAGCAAGCCGATCGCTGTAGAAAAATTGTGGGCGGTTTATTGAATTTTGCACGCAAGAATCAAGTACGTCTAACTGAAACACATCTCGAGAAGTTTGCTACCCGAAGCTTGCAGTCAATTGTTGTGCCTCAATCTGTTACAGTAAAACTGGAAGTTGAACTTCAGGATCCGTACCTGTTTATTGATGCAGATCAAATGATGCAGGTACTTACCAATCTTGAGAAAAACGCCATCGAAGCAATGCCAGATGGAGGCGAGCTAACGGTCATTCTTAACGATAAAAATGACGATATTCATATCACAATACGTGACACAGGAACAGGAATTTCACAGGAAAATATGGATAAAATTTTCACTCCTTTCTTTACAACAAAGGAAGTAGGAAAAGGAACCGGTCTTGGACTACCACTCTGCTACGGAATTGTAAAAATGCATAAAGGAAAAATAAACGTCGTTTCCAACACAATTTCCACAAAAGGACCTTTGGGAACGAGTTTCATTATTACCTTACCGAGAAACCCTAACGATTAAATATTACTTTAAATAATAAAATAAAATGAGCAACGAGAAAAAACTGATTCTGATTGTTGACGATGATGCCGACTATTTATTCCAAATGGAGGCAATGGTTAAAAACTTAGGTTTCAGGGTCAAAACTGCTGAAAGTCAGGCTGAAGCTGAAAAAGTTCTGGAGACTACCAAACCTGATCTTGCCATCTTTGATTTGATGATGGAAAATGAAGATAGTGGATTTATCCTCAGTTACAAAGCACGACGTAAATATCCTGAAATGCCAATTATCATGGCTTCAGCAGCAACAGCCGAAACAGGCTATAGCTTCGACTTGTATAGCGATAACAATAAAGGCTGGATTAAAGCCGATTTATACCTCGAAAAGGGTATTCGCAGCGATCAATTGCATCGTGAGATTAATAAACTTCTGAAACTGTAGTTTTATTCAAAAAATGTAATTGTAATGGCAACACTTCATGTATTGATTGTAGATGACGAACCTGGAATACGGTCCGGAATACGGCGAATTCTTGGTAATTACTCGGTTGGCTATGCCTTTATGGATGAGGATTTTGATTTTAACCTCATCGATGCCGGAACAGGCGAAGAAGCAATCGAGATTCTGAATCATCAAAAGGTAGATGTGGTGTTGCTCGACAATAAGCTGCCCGGAATGGATGGCATCGAGGTGCTTGAGTACATTAAAAAACAAGGTTTCGATCTTGCTGTCATGATGATTACTTCTTATGCTTCTCTCGACCTCGCAATAAAAGCAACCAAGAATGGAGCTTTCAACTTCATGCCAAAGCCGTTTACACCACAGGAACTTCGGGCAAGTATCGAAAATGTGGCTAAGCATTTGTATCTAAAACGAATGACAAAAAAAATGCAGGCAGAAGGAAAGCAAATCCGTTTTCAGTTCCTGTCTGTTTTGTCACATGAATTAAAATCTCCTCTCAATGCCGTTGAAGGTTATCTTAAAATGATGCAAGAGAAGCAGTTAGGAGATAAGATTGAAGATTATGAAAAAATGATCGATCGTTCGCTTGCCCGCCTTAAAGGAATGCGAAACCTGATCATGGACTTACTCGATCTCACAAAAATTGAATCGGGTAAGAAAGAACGTAAACTGCGTGAAATTGATTTGGGAGCTATTGCCCGTACAGCTATGGATACAATGGAGCCTTATTCAATTCAAAAAAACGTAAAAATGTCACTAAAAGTAAAAGGCAACACCTATTTTCTTGCTGATGCTGATGAAATGGAAATTGTTTTTAACAATCTCGTTTCCAATGCAGTAAAATACAACAGCGATAACGGAAAAGTGGAGATACTGATCGAAGACCACGAAAAAGAAATAGTAATGTCTGTAGCTGATACCGGTATTGGCATGAGTGAGGACGATTTGGATAAAATCTTCCAGGATTTTGTGCGTATTAAAAACTCTAAAACGAAAGAAATCACCGGTAGCGGATTGGGCTTGTCGATCACAAAAAAAATGGTTGAACAATACAACGGCACAATTCAAGTAAAGAGTGTTCCTGATAAAGGCACAACTTTCATTGTATCTTTGCCGCGAAATTAACCAGAATCATTAATAAATAATAGAAGATAAACTTTTCAAAATCATTCAATTATGATCAGAAAATGAATAGGTAATGAGGAACTTAAATCCACATTTAATTAAATTATTAAAAGCATAAAACGTGAAATTTTATCCACAACAATACAAAATACCTGATGTTTCAATGCAGCCATTTCTGGATGACAATGAAATCTGGGAGTTTATTGAAACAGCAAAACCTGAGCGGGAATTAGTAAGGTCCATTATTGACAAATCATTAAATAAAAACCGGCTAACTCTGGCCGAAACAGCTGTTTTGCTAAACACTACTGATCCTGAAATGATTGAATGGATCAAACAAGGTGCACGTACGTTAAAAGAAACAGTATATGGCAAGCGCATTGTGCTCTTTGCCCCGTTGTATGTTGGCAATTACTGCTCCAACAATTGCCGTTATTGTGGTTTCAAAGCTTCCAATACGACTGCAGTCAGAAAAACACTTACCAAAGAAGAGCTGATTGAGAATGTGAAAGCCCTTGAAGAACATGGTCAGAAACGGCTTATTCTGGTTTTTGGTGAGCATCGTACCTATTCGGCTCAGTTTATTGCCGATACCGTAAGGGAAGTGTATCAGGTAAAAAAAGACCATGGCGAAATAAGAAGGGTAAACATCAATGCAGCACCTTTTGACATCGAAGGATTTAAAACCATTCATGAGTCTGGGATCGGGACATATCAGGTTTTTCAGGAAACCTATCACCATCCAACCTATGCAGTGTGCCACCCTTCAGGAAAAAAAGCTGAATATGAGTACCGGCTTACTGCACTTGACAGAGCGATGGAGGCTGGTATCGACGACGTGGGTATTGGTGCATTATTTGGACTGTATGACTGGCGTTTTGAAGTGTTAGCACTTTTACGCCATGTTAATCATCTTGAAGCATGTTACAATGTTGGTCCTCATACCATTTCATTTCCACGTATTCAGGATTCTTTGGAATATGATCTCGATGATAAACATCAGGTATCTGACGATGAGTTTACCCGTTTGGTAGCAATACTGCGTTTGGCTGTTCCTTACACTGGCCTTATTTTAACGGCTCGTGAGCCTGAACGCATTCGAAAAGAGGTACTTGCATTCGGTTGTTCTCAAATTGATGCAGGCACAAAACTTGAAATTGGTGCTTATGCCGATAATCCTGATGTGGATCAGAATCTCACTAAGGAACAGTTTAAAATCAATGATGACAGAACATTAAACGCTGTAATTGATGAACTTATAGATAGTGACTATATACCTTCTTTCTGCACTGCATGTTATCGGAAAGGTAGAACTGGTCAACATTTTATGGAATTTAGTGTCCCGGGTTTCATAAAAAAATTCTGCACCCCAAATGCTTTACTAACGCTCGCCGAATACATCACCGATTATGCGACTGAAACAACGGCAGCAAAGGGATGGGCGCTCATCGAACGCAGTATTGAGGAAATGGATGACGATTCTTATAAAACTCAAGTGAAGGAGCGTATCGAACGTATCCGCAACGGAGAAAGAGATCTGTACTTTTAATGGAATTTAAAAATGGCAAAAGGAAAAGATTTAAAACCACATATTGGCATCTTTGGCCGACGTAATAATGGAAAAAGTTCCATCATCAACCTGATGGTGAATCAGGATGTAGCCATTGTTTCGCCTGAACCCGGAACAACGACCGACCCGGTAAAAAAATCAATCGAGATATTTGGCATTGGACCGGCTATAATTGTTGATACAGCAGGGATTGATGACACAGGTGAATTGGGCGAAAAAAGAATAAAAAAAACCTATGAAGCCTTAAAAACCATCGATTGTGCCATCCTCGTGATTGCTTCCAATGAGTTTGGTTTTTATGAAAAAGAGCTTATAAAACAATTCAGAGAATTCGGCATACCTTACTTAATTCTTCATAACAAGAGTGATATTCAAGGGGTTGAATCAATTACTCTTGACAAAATCAGGGAGTTTAGCAAGGCAACGGTGATCGATTTTACAACAATTAATGATCAGGGCCTGGAAAAACTCACCGATGAACTAAAGCGGATTATTCCGGAAACAACCTATCAAAAACCATCGCTGTTAGGCGGAATTGTAGAGCCTGATGGCATTGTGCTTTTAGTAACACCTATCGATTCTGAAGCACCTGACGGGAGAATGATTTTGCCTCAGGTCATGGCGATTCGCGATGTGCTTGATAATGATAATATATGTATCGTTTTGAAAGAAACGCATCTGAAACACTATTTTGAACAGCAAATGCCAAGACCACAATTAGTCGTTACTGACAGCCAGGCATTTGCTTTTGTCAACTCTATTGTACCCCCAGATATTCCTCTCACGAGTTTTAGCATCATTTTTGCACGCCTCCGGGGTGATTTTGAACACTATATCGCAGGAACTCCTGCTTTGGGAAAGCTTCAGAACGGAGATAGCATCCTCATCCTTGAGTCATGTACACATCAGGTTAGTTGCGAAGATATCGGCAGGCATAAACTCCCAAGGTGGATCAAGGAGTTTTCAGGAAAAGAACTAAACTTTGAAATTGTTTCAGGATTAAATACAGTAGCCGATATCAGCAAGTACAAAATGGTAATTCAATGCGGGGGTTGTGTTGTAACCCGCAAACAGTTGCTCAACCGGCTGAAACCTGCAGTTGATGCTCAAATTGCTGTAAGTAATTATGGAATGACCATTGCTTACCTGAACGGAATTTTCGACCGCGTTATGGAACCTTTTGCTAAACTTCTGAAATGAACGAACAGATAGGATCATTACTACAAAAAACTCAGCACACAAAAGATGAGTTGATCAGGTTGCTTTCTGTTCAGTCAGCGCATGAAACCCAGCTCATTCTGGACAAAGGGCTGGAGGTAAAAGCAGATCATCCCGGACGCAAGGTTTATCTGCGAGGCTTAATCGAGCTTTCGAATGTGTGCAGCAAAAACTGTTATTATTGTGGCATTCGTGCTGCCAACACAAAGGTTGAGCGTTATACACTTAGCACCGATGAAGTTTTGAATGCGGCTCATTTTGCCTGGCAGCAAGGATTTGGATCGCTTGTCATTCAAACAGGCGAACAAAAAAGCACACGTTTTACAAGCCAGATTTCATCATTGCTGCAAGAGATTCATAAACACACTAATAATGAACTAACTATAACGCTTTCATGCGGAGAACAATCGCAGGAAACATATAGGGAATGGAAAGAGGCAGGTGCCGAAAGATATCTTTTGCGCATTGAAACTACCAATAAGGAGCTTTTTTATCAGATACATCCGCATGATAATAATCATGATTTCGATCAGCGCATGAATGCTTTGGCTGATTTAAAAAATGCTGGATTTCAAGTTGGTACTGGAATAATGATTGGATTACCCAATCAAACGATAGCTGATTTGGCGGATGATTTGCTGTTTTTTCGATCTTTGGATGTCGACATGGTTGGAATGGGACCTTACATCGAGCATGCCGACACACCACTTTTCAGTTCAGCTCATTTATTGTGGTCACCATCTGAACGTTTTCGAATGGGGTTAATCATGATTGCACTCTTGCGAATAAACATGCCATGGATCAATATAGCTGCTTCTACTGCACTCGAGACCCTTGATCCTCTTGGACGCCAGAAAGGTATTCTGGCTGGAGCTAATGTCGTTATGCCTAATCTGACCCCCATTAGCAACCGTCGTAATTATCAACTATACGACAATAAGCCAAATCTGGATAAAGATGCTTCGTTAAGTACAAAAACCCTTAATGAGGTGGTTTCTTCAATTGGGGAAACTATTTGTCTTCATGAATCGGGTAATTCATTGCATTACTTAAAAAGAACCGGATTATTTTAAGTGAAGTAATCTTGCTGAAACAAAAAAACCACGCCTGATTGAGCGTGGTTTTTTTTGTTAAGTATGAACTGTTTCTAGTAAAACAATTTTCTGTTATCTTCAATTTTTACAACCTTTTGCAAAGCATTAAATGGAGCATTGTTACGTACTGAAGATTCGAAACTGGTGCGACCCTCGTTAATAACCTGATCCAATTGAGAAGGTAATGCGGAAATGCTGAAGTTGTTAACTTTGACAGCAAAGGCAGCAGTTGATCCTGCAATTGTTGCAAAACCACCATTCTGAAGAGTGAAAATTTTGCCAATAACTTTGCTCTCCTGTCCAAAATTTAACAACATACGGCTATCAAATGCTAGATCTGTTGTTTCAACTTGTGATCTTAAATCAGAAGCTATTTTATTAAGGTCTTCACCGGCTGCTTTCATTTTTTCGATTACATATTCTCCCTTTTTCTTGTTAAGAACCTGAGGTTGAATAGTCTCCTTAATATCAGCTAATTCAGGAATGCCTTTGTCTGTTTGCTTTGTTAACAATGCTACAACAAACATATTGTCAAGATCGAAGATTGTTGATACATCGCCAACTGATGTATTTTCGTCAAACGCCCAGCGAACAACCTGACGTGGGTTTTCAATACCGGCAATACGGTTACTCATGTCGCGTAGAGCTGGAGCAACACGTTTATTCAAACCTTCTTGTTCAACTGCTTTGTTGAATTGTTCAGCAGTTTTGTTCTCAGTTGCAAATTTGCTTGCTTTTGCAAAAATATCCTGGTATGTTTTTGTGCTTGGAGCTACTTCATACGTAATAGTCGCAAGACGAATATTTTTTACAGGATCTTTTTTACCGGTAACTTCGATGATATGATAACCGAAATCTGTTTCAACAAGACCCACAGTGCCAACTTTGTTGTCGAGGGCAAACTGATTAAATGAAGGAACCATCTGACCATCTTTGAACCATCCAAGATCACCGTTGTTCGTTTTTGCGCTTGCATCATCACTAAGGGCTGACGCCAACTCAAGCATTTTTGCAGGACGTTTATTAACCTCGGCTAAAAGGCTGTCAGCCATTGATTTGGCTTGTTCTTTAGTACGTTTTTGCTCACTTCTCATAGCGCCGGCATAAGCGATAAGAATATGTGAAGCTTTGAGTGAGTCTGAGCGCATACCTACTTCAACAACACGGGATAGTTTAAAAGATCCTTCTTCAAAGTAAGGGCCATAAACAAAGCCAGGCTCCTGATCAAAAACAACTGATTCGATACTTGCCGGAACGGCATCTCTCGTTAACCATGTGCTATCGTACCTTGTTTCAGAATTTGCGTTTACAAAACCGGCAACATTTGTTGTTGTGCGGAATTCATTGGCTAAACTTTGAACGGTTGCCTGTGCCTGACGATTGTCTTCGGGTGAGGCAACTATATCAAAAACGATGTAGTCTATATCACGGGTAGCTTCACGCTCAAAACTCTTTTTGTTTTCGTTATAAAAAACTTTAAAGTCATCATCAGTTAATTTGACCAAAGAATCAGCTATTGTAGCATAGCGAACACCGGTCAACGAAAGCTGAGCCTTATCATTTTTGTCATGATAGGTAAGTTCAGCAAGCGCTTTTGGCATGTGATAACTCTTGGTGATGAGATTTTGGTATTTGGTACGAAGTCTGTCTTCTTTGATGTAACGTTCAAAAACCAACCATTGATCTTTCGCAGCTTGCTGCATATTGTCAAGATTTTGAAGGTAATTCATCACCAGACTTCTGTCGAAAGCTCCTGTTTCCTGATTCTGGAAGTTGCTTACAACAGCAGGATGAGGGTTTGAACCTTGAATCTGATCAAAGAGTTCTTCCGTAGTTACGATAAGTCCTAACTGATCGTATTCTTCCTGCATAACTAAATCCTGAACCATTTGATTCCAGGTAGTTTCACGAATTCGAAACAACTCATCCTGAGGCAGACGTTCCGTCTGTCGCTGTTGCCTTGTTGCTTCGGCGTTTTCTTCAAACTTACGGTTGAAGTCCTGTATGTTGATATTCTCTCCGTTAATAACACCAATGTTAATAGTCTGGCGTTTATTACCTTTAGCGAAGTCACCCAGAATGAAGGCAGCCAGCGCTAAACCTATCACCACTATCAATAATCCTGAGCGTTGTCTGATTTTTCCAATTACGGCCATAATTTTGCACTTTTTAAAAACAGGGTGCAAAGGTACAACAGAAAATTTATCTATGAAAATAAAACATGCATTAATTACGATTGTTAATAACGAAACTAATCAATTGAATGAAAGCATCATCGGTGTTGATAAGTTTTATAGGGAATATGTAGAGTTGATAACAGGGCGGGTTGGAAAATTATTCCGGTATTGATAGTTTAACTTCAAGAAGTTTATTGCCTGCTGCTTTAACGATAGTAAACCGATAGGGATCGATATTGATTTCTTCACCACGTGCCGGAATACTTTCGTGATGATGGAGTATGAAACCTGCAAGTGTTTCGTAATCTTCCGATTCCGGGAGGTTTAGATCATATTCCCCATTAAGATAATCTATTTCCAAACGGGTTGAAAACAAATATTCATTTACTCCCAATTGCTGTTCAATGGTTTCTTCTTCATCGTATTCATCTTCTATCTCGCCGAAAATTTCTTCCATAACGTCTTCCATTGAAACGATTCCGGAAGTACCTCCAAACTCATCAACAACAACAGCAATACCTTGACGCGACTGAATGAATCGACTCAAAAGCCTGTTTGCAGGGAATGTTTCAGGAAAAATATCGATCGCTCGCAACACCTCATTAATCGTTGAAGGGCGTTTAAACATATCGTAAGAGTGCACATAGCCAATGATATTGTCAATACTTTCCTGGTAAATGAGTATTTTGGAGTGTTTTGTTTCCGAAAATTTTTCCAGCAGCGTTTCAATAGCAGTATCAACGTTAATGGCTTCTATCTCGGTGCGTGGAATCATGCATTCACGGAGTTTGATATGTCTGAATTCCATTGCATTTTGCAGTATCTGAATATCGTGGTTTATTTCTTCAGTGTTAACCTCATTTGTTGAGTAATCTCTAATGTATTCATTTAAGTCGATGGAACTAAACTTGTAGGCATCGTGCTCAAGCTCCAGCCGAAAAAATCGTTTGAGAATAAATTCAGAAAGACCTATATAGATAATTATCAATGGGAATAAAAGGAAGTAAAGCAATCCTGTTGGAAACCAAAATGTATTTAAAATGCCATTTGGATTGATTCTGAAAATCATTTTTGGTAAGAACTCTGCGACAATTAAAATAAGTAAGGTAGAAATTATTGTTTGAGAAAGCACAACTGACAACCCGATGTGGGCTAATGAAGGCACGAGCTGTATTATTTTGGGCTCCAGCACTTTTGCCATTGCTATACCGTAGATTACAAGTGCAATATTGTTACCCAAAAGCATTGCACCAATAAATCTCGAAGGGTTTTTAAAAAACAGGCTTAAGAAATGCGAATGGGTGCTTTTCTTCTTTATTTCAAGCTCAACTTTAAGTCTGTTGGCACTTACAAATGCAATTTCCATTCCTGAAAAGAAAGCTGAAAAAAGCAAAGTAATAGAAATGAGTTGCCAGTCTGTCATAAGTCAAATAGAAAAAAAGCGTTTTTTAGCCTGCAAAGATAATTGAATGTACACAATATTTTTCTTTCATTTTCTAATTGCATTCAAAAACGCCTCCAATTAAACGCTTATTAATCAATAGTCTTCACTTTCTTCTACCTCTATTGTCGCCCGTATATTGTAAATTGTACGGGTTGAAAAATCTTCTGCAGCTTCCAAACTATCTCCATAAACAACTTTATCGGGCGAAGTAATTTTTACAAGTGCCTGTGTGTAAATTCGTTTAGTTTTCTGATTCCAGAACAAAGTGGCCGATTGAAGTTTCTCAAGTGTTTGAAAATTTTCAACTTCAACCGAATCTCTTGCTATCATAATTTGGGTGTTCTCATGAGTGATCCCATATTTAGCCCTGATGAGTGATGCTGGTTGTTGTACCGAATCGTAAAAGCTGGCTTCAAAGCCTAAAGGAAATTCAATTGTTGGATCATTACCTTCAACGCGAAGCATCAGCGGGGCCTCAAGCTTCATGAATACCATACCTGAATCACTCCTGTAATAAATGATATCGTTTGCTGTAACAGCTGCAAGTGTATCTTCTGCAGTGATTTCCTTTACAATGGTGAGGGAGTTCTCACAAGAAAAAAACATCATGCTGAAAACGATCAGCATGATGTTGTATGTTAATTTAAAACGAAAGTATCTGCCTGTTTGCAAACACATTATTTAGAAGCTCTTACAGTAGTTTCTTCTTTAAACCAGCAATCAATGGTGTAGCTTTTGCCTTCTTCAAAACCGTGGAAGAAAATTGTTTCCAATGATGGGAAATAAACAGAATAGGTCGCAATGCGCTTATTTGCTGATTCGGCTTGTGATTCATCAACTCTTTTTGCCTGATTATACTTATCAACTGCAGCCCAATAGGCTACGCGGCTGGTAAATTCATTGTTTCCACAATCCTTGGCGCTTGCAGCATACATGTCTCCAATAGTTATATAAGGCGCACCATCATTTGGTTTGATCTCAATAGCTTTTAGTGCCATCTGCCTCGCTCTAGGATAGTTTTTCACTGCGCGGAGCGATTCAGCAAGATACTTGTAAGCATTATGTGATTTGTCAATATCCTCGGATTTTGTTGCTTCCTCAAAATAGTTAATAGCTTCACTGTATTTCTCTTCTTTTAATAACAGTCTTCCAATGTTATAGGCTGATTCAGGACTTGGTTCAAGTTTATGCAGCTGAACGCTGGCTTTGAGATACAGTGGGTCTTCCTGACAGCTCCGGCGATCCAATAAGTTTGTGATCTTTTTTAGAAGGTCGGTATCTTCAGGATGTTTGCTCATTTTGTTACCATAGATGCGAACTAAATCAGGGCAAGATGCAAAAGGTTCAAAAGTAGCATCGATATTCCCTTTGAAATTTTTATAGTTTTCAACCCATTTGGTATCCCCGGCTTTGTTGAGTTTAACAATGTTGTGATCCAATATATCGATTACCTGGTCATAAACATCAACAATCATTGCACTGTCAAGCTTTGCTTTACGTGCCATTTTAATAACCGAGCGGAAATAATAAATCAGAACAGTTCCATCGGAATCATCACCATCAATTTCAACAGATTGTTTTAGAATCTCATATGCATCAATATATCGTTCCTGATCATAGGTAGAAAGATCAACTCCTTTTCTTCCTAAGATAGCACCTTGCTGTGGCCTGCCACTTTTAAAATGGTTTGGAAAATACTGAATTCGCTGATCATAAACCATCATTAAGGTATCGATAAGTTTTCCTTTGTTAATGGCATCTTTTTCGTTTTCAATACGATACTGCATTATTTTCACACCATCTACATAGGTATTTTCACTTGCCATAGGACAATTTTGAAAAACCCATCTCCAGGGTGAAATGATATCCTTTATAACTGGAGAATTGTAGTCGCTTGCTTTCCATTGTTTCAAAAACTCACGGTACAACGAAATGTTGATCACGCAGCTTACGCTATCTTCTCCGTATTTTTGAATTTTGTCTTGTGGAAGCAAAGTGCTGAAGCCATCTGCTTTTACTGTTAACTGCAATGAAAAAAACACTGCGAGTAGTGACAGTAGAATTTTTGTTAGGGCTTTTGATTTCATGATTATATAAATAAAAGTTAAACCATATTAATTGTACCTGTTTTTTACAAACCATCGCTCGTATATGGAAATCCCAACGGTCACATTAACAAAAGTTTCCCGAATCAGATTCTCTGCCATGGTACCTCTTCTGCCAACCTCCAAACTTAGATCAACAGTAGTCAATGAACGTGGTAATGGTAATCCCATTCCAAAACTTATGCCAAACTCATTGATAGGTTGTCCGTTGAATTTCAGGTAGGTTTGATTATATCGTGCTCCTGCACGATAGGTTACACGTTTCCAGTAGCCGGATATTGAAGAATGGTTAGGAATATACTGTCCGCCTGCAGCAATGTTCCAGCTGTTAATAAGGGAATCTCTTTCGTTGAAAAGCTCGTATTTTTCCCAATTCTGCCAATTAAAATCAATGCCGGCGAGCCATTTGTTTGATTTCTCATAAGAGATACCTAAACCTGCTTTAGGGGGCAACAATAGGTTTCCTTTTTGCTTTGGTGCGTAAAAAATGGTATCGAGTACATATTCAATATCTCCATTTAATCCGCCAAATTGCGACTGAATAAGGTATTCACGTGTGACATTCAAGTTCATCTTTTGACCAAAAGTGGCGCCAAAATGAATGAAGTCTTTATCAGAAAGCTTTGTTGTGTAAAACACACCATAGTCGAGAGAGAAGTCATTTGCCATTACCCTACTTTCAACTTTGGTAGTTGCCATGTAGGAAGAGTCTGGAAATGAAAGTAATGCTGCTGAAGTAGTTTTACCAAAGGTGTAATTGAAGTTAACCCCAATTGAGAGGTTTTTCGTTAGACTAAAGGCGTTGCCAAAATACAGCTGGTTGAGACCACCCTTTCCTTCATAACTTTTATTGAAATTAACGCCCTGATCGGAAACTCCGGGAACGATAACATTGTAACCAATACGACTGGCAGGAAGCAGGCCTAGACCGATATGCCACCATTTTGTAACTGGAAAACCGGCAGAAAAATAGGATAAACCAGCGTAAGTTCCTTCTTCAGTTTGTTGTGTTGTGGTATAGGTGACAGAAGTGCCGTTGAAACCTACATTGAACAAAAATGAAAGGGAATCAAAACGAGCATAGGAGGCGGGATTTGCAGGGTTTACAAAACGATTGGTTGCAATAGCGTTTCCTATCCCACCCATGGCCTGTTGACGTGCGTTAGGAGTTCGTGTTGAAATATTTCCTATTCCAAATCTGGAGTAAGGGGAATCAATTCCAGTTTGAGCCATAGCTCCAAATCCGAAAATTAATGCGATAAAAAACAGGGTGACTTTTCTCAATTTATCCAATCTCATTATAATCCATTATGATTTTCAAGCCCTCTATGACAAGATTTGAGGCTGCAAAGATGCTAATTCTAAACTTTTTATCAAAATATTTATTGTCTCCACCTCCAATTAGTACTGTTAATTCTTCGTAAATAGTAGAATATGCATCGATTATCCCTTCTATTTCTTTCTGCACTCCCCAAACTGCACCCGATTGTAGAGCTGAAAGAGTGTCTCTGCCAGTAAGGCTTGCAGAACCATCAACTTCAGCTAAAGGTAACTTATCGGTAAAATGGTGCATTGCCTTAAGTCGCATGGTAATTCCCGGGCTAATACTTCCACCGGGATAAAGCCCATCTGCCTGAAGAATGTCATAGGTGATACATGTGCCCATGTCGATAACCAAAACATTCTTTCCGGGATATCTACCAAATGCGGCTGCAACCGCAGCTATACGGTCACGACCAAGTGTTTGAGGGGTGGAATAAGTGATTTTGAAAGGTAAAGGAGTTGTGTGATCCAGTATTTTAATAGGGCAAACTGAATGAAGAAACGTGAGAAATTCTGGTGTGACATTCCTTACAGAAGCTATCATTCCCTGGGAAGGATTGCCGTATTTTTCAAATATGGCTGATAAAGCCTCAGGCTGTTGCTCGTTGAAATATACAAATTCGAGCAACTGCTCTTCTTTATAAAGAGCTGCTTTTGAATAGCTATTACCAATATCTACAGCCAGTTGCATGAATCTCAATTAATTTTTTGAAAGCAGCAAATTTACTCACAATGAAGGTGTCATTGGTTTTTTTTTCAAAGTATTTTCCATTTTACAGAAAAGTTATATATTTGCAGCCCCAAATGAGCGGTACCATAGCTCAGCTGGTAGAGCAACGGACTGAAAATCCGTGTGTCCTTGGTTCGATCCCGAGTGGTACCACACAAAAAGCCTTCATTATTGAGGGCTTTTTTGTTTTAATTTTGTGCCTGTCCTTTTTTGAATCATTCCAATTACAACCGATTGCGCATGAAGTTTTGTTTCATCGATGCACTGATGTTGTATGTAAGCAGGAAGTAACACTATCTTTGTAGAGGTGAAACTATTTTTTTTTGACATTTAATCATAAATCACAAAAATCAATTTCATCTATAGTATTAAAAATCAATAAAGTAAAGATTTTAACTAAATATTTTTCATGAAAAGAATACTTATTGTAACGGGAGGTGGAGATTGTCCTGGATTAAATGCCGTGATAAGAGCAGTGGTGAAGCGTGCCTCTCAGGAAAAAGACTGGGAAGTGTTAGGTAGTATACAGGCATTCAATGGAGTGTTATGGGAACCTACCGAAATAAAGGTGTTAACACCTGAGGTTGTGAAAGGTATCCATTTTCAAGGTGGTACTATTATAGAAACAACTAATAAAGGCGGCCCATTTGCCTGGCCTGTTAAGAATCCCGACGGAACCTGGGGAGCTGTTGACCGTTCCGATGAGATGATTCGCAAAATTCAATATATGGGTATTGATGCCGTGATCAATATTGGAGGAGATGGATCTCAAAGAATTTCACAAATGTTGTTTGAAAAAGGCTTGCCTGTAATTGGTGTACCAAAAACTATCGACAACGATTTATCCTCAACAGATTCAACGTTTGGATTTCAGACAGCTGTTGAAATTGCTACAGAAGCTGTTGATAAATTGGTGACAACTGCTGCCAGCCACAACCGTGTATTCGTTGTTGAGGTAATGGGACGTTACGCCGGATGGATTGCACTTAATGCTGCTGTTGCAGGTGGTGCAGAAGTATGTCTTATACCCGAATTCCCCTATGATATAAATTTGGTTAAAGAAAAACTTGAAGCGCGTTTCACACGCGGGCGCGGTTTTGCTGTTGTTG
Source organism: uncultured Lentimicrobiaceae bacterium (assembly GCA_964463695.1). Lineage (GTDB taxonomy): Bacteria > Bacteroidota > Bacteroidia > Bacteroidales > F082 > JALNZU01. The sequence continues at coordinate 75,218 of CAYXCZ010000002.1, forward strand.
TTGCCTCCGAAGGCGCCCGAAACAAGAATGGGGAAATGGTGTATGAAAAGAATGATGAGGTTGGATATGAAAATCTTAAACTCGGTGGTATTGGTCGGCAGTTAATAAGGGAGCTGAAAGAAGCTGGATTCCAACCAGATATGAGAGAGACTGTGCTTGGTCACCTTCAGCGTGGTGGTGTGCCAATTGCCTATGACCGTGTTTTGTCGGCGCAGTTCGGAGTGAAAGCTTTCGAAATGGCCATGAAAGGAGATTTTGGTAAAATGGTTTCTTATCGTCATCCTTATTTCGTTTCTGTTCCATTGAAAGATGCTATTTTAAAGCCAAATTTTGTGACTTTAGACAATGCTTTGGTTAAAACAGCAACAGGACTTGGTATTTCATTGGGTATTGATCTCAATAATCCTTAATATTTGCAGCCATGAAAATTGAAGTAGTGGCTACAGCTCAACAGGTATCTGAAAAGTTAACTGAAGGCAAATTGGTAGTGGTGATAGATGTGTTACGTGCAACTTCTGTCATCACTACTGCTTTAATGAATGGTTCTGGCCCTGTTTATCCTGTCGAAACCATTGAGGAAGCAGAGTTTCTTTTTAGAAGTTTCGTTCCAGGCACAGCGTTGCGGGGTGGCGAACGTTCCGGAAAAAAAATCGCTGGTTTTGAGCTTGGAAATTCACCACTAAGCTACACCTCTGATATTGTTGCAGGTAAATCGATTATTATTACCACTACCAACGGAACAAAGGCTATTCGTAACAGTCAATATGCCAATTCGTTATATATTGTTTGTTTTCTCAACATAGTCTATGCATCGCGTTTATTGGCAACACAAGCGAAAGATTTGGTTATTGTATGCTCTGGAACAAATGGGAATTTCTCTCTGGATGATGCATTATGTGCAGGTATGTTAATTGATGAAATTGGGAGGCATACCGAGGTTAAAACCAATGATCTTGGTCAAATCGTCAGATCGTTTTATTGTCAGGAAGGCAGCATTCCGGAGAAACTCAGGAACTGTACACATCTGAATTATCTACAATCTATTGGTTACAATGCAGATGTTGATTATTGTCTTCAAACACATGTGTACGACTGCTTGCCTCAGTTACGTTCAGGAGGATTTATCACTCTTTGAATCAGTAGTTTAACTCCTTTTTTTAGCAAAAAATGTTTTTAGCATCTGTTCACTTTCATGAGAACAAATCCCTTTTGATACTTCAGTTTTTGGATGTAAAACGTTTTTCCCAATGATTGTAAAACCTTTTTTTGGATCATCGGCAGCCCAGATAATTTTCCCTATATGTGCATGATGTAATGCTCCGGCACACATTACACATGGCTCCAAAGTTATATATATCGAACAGTTTTCCAAGTACTTACCTCCCAAATAATTTGCGGCAGCGGTTATAGCCAGCATCTCGGCATGGGCAGTTACATCATTGAGTTTTTCAGTAAGATTATGAGCGCGGGCTATGATTCGATTGTCACATACAACTACTGCCCCCACAGGAACTTCATCCTCAAGGGCTGACTGTTTGGCTTCCTTGAGGGCTTCTTTCATAAAATATTCATCGGAGAAAATGGAAAGAACCATGATTTATGAATATAGATGTATAAGGTTAACGTGTTTTATGTCAATAATATAGGTTAAACATCAATCTATTTTTTGATAAACTTGAACTGATTTGTGGACTTTTCATCGTTTACCTGAAGGATATATGAACCCTGCTTCATGCCACTTAAACCAATTGTTGCATTTCCACTATTGCTCATTGTAAGGCTTCCCGATCGGATGATGCGCCCATCAGTGGTAAAAATCTTGAATTCCAATTGTTCATTTTTTGCATCTGAAATAGTGATAGTGATGTAATCTGAGGCCGGATTCGGAGAAAGTGTAATGTTTAGTGGTTGGTTGTATTCATTTTGTCCGGTATAAACATCAACATTCCAGGTTGTTGTAAATATTCCTCTTCCGTGCGAGGCGGCAATAACGGTGAGGTCGTTTTCGCGCAAACGCAACATATCAGCACGCACGTTTCCCATGCCTTCTGATGCTGGTTCCCAAAGTGTTGTTGACTCAAGTAAAGTATTTGTTGTCCAGATTCCGGTTTCAGTTGCGATCATAGCCTGCCCTGAGTTTTGAGGGTGGTAAAGTGCCCATCGGATGGGCATGTCGGGCAGGTTACCTTCGCGCTCCTGCCAACTTTGACCACCATCCCAGGTTTGCCAAATGGAAGAAACACCATAGTTTGAAAATGTGACAAGCAAACTGTCTTCAGAGCCACCAATGGCTACTGATGAAATATTTGCAGTTGGAAAGTTGGGCGATCCGATGTCATTTACTATTGGTAATGCATTGGCATTGTTTACTTTATATAACCTGCCTGATTGTGTCCCAACAAATAATGTTGTTGAACCAGCAGGTGAATGTTTCGAAAAACTCACATGCGAAAAGGGAACAGTGTTAGCCGTGCCAAGGTTGATTTCGGATAATCCTGATTCACTTCCTATTCCGCTGATGCGGATCAACTTACCTGCATTTGATCCGGCAAAACTTACTGCATTGGCATACAGGGTGTTGGTTCGGTAATCATAATCGGCTGGTGAAATAAAAGTGCCATTGCCTGCATCAACATAATCGAAATTACTGTTGTTTTTGAATATGTAATAGCTATTGTAATAGACGGAAGTGATGTAAAGATTAGGTTCGTTTTGATCCCAGAAGCAATATGCACCATCTCCTCCGCTTATCATATCATTAATTGTGAGTGTATTAGATGTGTTTTTTAAACTTCCGTTATCTTGTAGACCACCCACATATTGTTCGTTTCCGGCATCTGGGTGTATGGCACATGCGTAAAATTGAAGCGTGTTAAAGTTTTGATTGCGTTCAATAAAGGTAGGAATTGAAAGATGTGCATTTTCTGAATAGAAAACACCCCCGTCACTTGAGAAAATTGCTTGTTGGGCATTTCCTGGCCTGAATTGTATGGTGTGCTGATCAGCATGGACATATTCATCGCCACCGCCATAATACATGAGCGACCAATCAGAAATCTTTGTCCAGTTTTGCCCTCCATTGGAGGTTTTCCAGAGGTCGAGACCACCTGTAAAAACAGAATTAGGGTTTGTTGGATCAACCTTCAGCACAAATGCATGCCAGGCTAAGGTGCTCCAGTCATTGGCAGGAATCGAAAGCGGAGACCAAGTTTGACCACCATTGGTCGATTTAGCCATATACCTGCCTCTGTAATAATTAAATCCGTCATTGTAACCGGCAGCAAACTGCGCATAAATGATATTTGGATTTGAGGGAGCAGAAGCTATAAGCGTACGAGCTGGAATTTTGTAAGTGCTTTGTCCTTGTATCAGCGTATTATAATTGGTGTAGGATGTCCAGCTTCCTTCGGTTCCAAGATCCGACCATAAAATAACAGCTCCGCCTTTGAGATCAAGATTTTCCATTGTTCCAACAAAGATGCGGTTGCTGGCAGTAATTTCAATTTGTGCAGGAGCATAGTATTTGCCGCTTTGTCCGGGAATTTCGGGTAAAACCTGATCCCAGCTTTCGCCCGCATCGGTTGACCGGTACAACCCATCGGAGGGCATGCTTTGATGCAGTGTTCCCTGATAATCACCTGAAACAACGGCAGCATAGATCACACTCAGTCCATTTTCATTTCTGACTTTTACATCGGTCACATATGCAAAATCCATTGTCGAAGGAAGTACTGACCATGAAAAACCGCCATCTTCGCTTTTCATAATTCCCATTCCAAGGCCTGTTGATTCACGATAGATGACTCGTGCCGTTTGTGCCTCACCTGTACCTGCATACATGATCATCGGATTATTGGGATCGTAAGTCAGGGAGCTGATGGCCATATTGGGCCAAAAATCAGCAATAGACTCCCAGTCAGAAGCAGGGTTCGTAATGTCATATGTATACCATAATCCACCAGTTACTCCTGCAGCGAAAACGCTTTTGTTTTGTATGTCATTGGGATCAAACATGATAGCTCTGGTTCTGCCACCCATTTCGGCACGCGTTCCATTCCATTGAATACCGGAATTTTTTAATCCGGAGGCAGTTATTTTTTTTGTTTCCTCATAAGCAGCGTATTGACGTTTCAGAGGAACATACCCCAATTGAGGATCGAGTGTCTGAAAATAATTCTGGATAGCGGCAATATCAGGGCGGTCGGCCTTAGGAATTTCTTTGATGTTTACCTGTGGATCGGGGATGTCAAGGAACGAATTATGAAGAAATTCTTCATAAGTAATACGTTTATCAACTTCTGTTTCAGAGTTGAAAAACACTAGCACCGTTATCCCTGTAGCAAGGAATAATGAAATGAAGACGACAATTTTTTGAATGGACATAGTTTAAAATATTTGATACAAAGGTATTTGTTTCAGTTTTGATGAAATGCTGTTCGCTATTAAATAGTCAGTTTGATGCAAGAAATGTAAATTAATGTGCTTCGAGCCAGTTTTCGCCAGTATTCATTTCGGTTTCAACAGCAACAGAAAGGGGGAGTGCATTCCTCATTTTTTGGGTCACAATTTCTTTTAAAACAGGCAATTCAGCTTTGAACGCATCAAACACAAGTTCGTCATGAACCTGCAAAATCATTTTTGATTGCATTTTACGCAGTGCCATTTCGTTGTGTATTTGGATCATAGCAATTTTGATCATATCAGCCGAGGTGCCTTGAATAGGGGCGTTGATGGCATTACGTTCGGCAAAGCCTCTCACAACACTGTTTGAATTATTGATATCACGCAACATACGGCGGCGACCCAACATCGTTTCCACAAAACCCTGTTTACGTGCAAGTTCGATTTGCGTATTCATGTAGGATTTGATGCCCGGATATTCTCTGAAATAGCTTTGAATGATATTTGCAGCTTCCCCTCGGCTTATGCCCAGCCGCTCCGAGAGTCCAAAAGCAGAAATGCCGTAAATGATACCAAAGTTGACCATCTTGGCATTTCTACGCATCTCTTTAGTAACATCAGCTAAATCAACGTTATATACTTTAGATGCTGTTGCAGTATGAATATCAAGACCTTGGTTGAATGCTTCAATCATGCCATTATCGCCACTAAGATGGGCAATAATTCGTAATTCGATTTGTGAATAGTCGGCTGCCAGCAAGGTGTATTGATTATTTCGGGGCACAAAAGCTTTACGAATTTCGCGGCCGCGCTCCGTGCGAATAGGTATATTTTGCAGGTTTGGGTTGTTTGAACTCAACCTTCCTGTTGAGGCAACAGCTTGATTGTAAGAAGTATGTATTCTTCCATCACGTGGATTAGCCAAGTCGGGTAGGGTATCGACATAGGTTGATTTTAACTTGGTAAGTGATCGATAATCGAGAATGAACTGTACAATTGGATGCGAATGAATCATTTTACTGAGAACTTCTTCTCCGGTAGGGTATTGTCCGGTTTTTGTTTTTTTGGCATTGGTTGTAAGGCCAAGTTTTTCGAACAGGATGTCGCCCAGCTGTTTAGGTGAAGAAATATTAAAAGTTGTTCCTGCCAACGCATAAATATCTTTTTCGATTTGCTTGATTTCTTCTTCTAAGCCATCACCAATTTGTTTGAGTGTGGCAGCATCAATCCTTACACCTTCAGCTTCCATTGAAGCTAAAACAGGTACGAGCGGCATCTCTATTTTTTCAAACAACTCTTTTAGTTGCAGCTCTTCGAGCAAGGGCTCAAAAACAAGTTTAAGCTGTAGCGTGATATCCGCATCCTCGGCAGCATATTCCTTAAGGGCTTCAGCATCGGTATCGCGCATGCTTCCTTGGTTTTTACCTTTTTTCCCTATTAGGGTCTCAATCGAAACAGGTGAATAATTCAGGTAAGTTTCAGCCAGAACATCCATATTGTGGCGTTGATCAGGCTCGAGCAGGTAATGAGCAATCATCGTATCAAAAAGTGGCCCTTTAACCTGAATATCGTACCAGCTTAGCACAGAGATGTCGTATTTCAGGTTTTGTCCAATCTTTAGAATGGTAGAACTTTCGAAAAAGGGTTTAAAAACCGAAAGAATTTGCTGGCAGCTGTGGTAGTTTTCGGGCAGATGCACAAACCATGCTTTATGCGGAGTTATTGCGAATGACATTCCTACAAGTTCAGCAGTATGAGCATCTATGGCAGTGGTTTCGGTATCGAAACAAACAGAAGTAGCCTGCAGAAGTTGTTGAAGTAATTCATGAATTTCAGTTTCAGTAGTAACACTTATGTACTGATGAGGGGTGTCAAAAATGGTGTTTTTTGTGGTGGATTGAAAATCAGATACATTAGATTCTTCCAGGCTGCTGAACAAATCATTTCCTCCAGATTTAGTGGTAGAAAAGCCTGATTCCCGTGATTGACGCATGGCATCATCTGTCATTCTTTTAGCGAATGTCCTGAATTCCAACTCGTCGAACAGTATTTTCAACCGTCCCATATCCGGTTGATCCATTATAAGTGCCTCTGGCTCAAATGCAATAGGGACGTTGGTAATGATAGTTGCCAATTGACGCGACTGAATGGCTGAAGCTGTATTGTTCTCGATATTTTCTTTCAGTTTTCCCTTAAGTTCGTGCAGGTTAAGAAGGAGGTTGTCAATAGAATCGTAATCTGCAATGAGTTTTGATGCTGTTTTTTCGCCAACGCCTGGAACTCCGGGGATATTGTCGGAAGCATCACCCATCAAACCTAAAATATCAATAAGTTGCTCTGGTCGTTTGATGCCATACCTTTCACAAATCTCAGGAACTCCCCATATGACAGGATCTTCGCCTGCACGAGCAGGTTTATACATGAAAATATTATCCGAAAGTAATTGACCAAAATCTTTGTCAGGAGTCATCATATAGGTTATAAACCCTTCTTTTTCAGCTGATTTGGCTAAAGTACCAATCACATCATCGGCTTCAAAGCCATCAACAACCAAAATTGGAATATTGAATGCTTTTATCAGATCAATAATATATGGAATAGAAGAAGCGAGGTCGTCCGGCATTTTTTCCCTGTTGGCTTTGTAGGCAGGAAAATCGGTATGGCGTTGTGTTGGTACCATTGTGTCGAATGCGACACCGATATGTGTAGGTTTTTCTTTTTTCAGCACCTCATACAAGGTATTGGCAAAACCTAAAATGGCAGAAGTGTTTAATCCTTTTGAATTGATACGCGGATTCTTGTTAAGTGCAAAAAATGCTCTGTAAATCAATGCCATGGCATCGAGTAGGAAGAGTTTGGGTTTTGTATCAGACATATTGTTGCAGAATTATTGGGTAAAAATAAGCATTTGCAGCGGAGTTTGGCATATGCCGGAATCTTCCGTAAAGATGATAATGTCCTCGGTCGTACTATTGCACGATCATTCCATAAGTCCAAAAACTTAAAAATTTAATTTTTATAGGTATCAATCAGATAGTACCAAACATTTTTAAAACCTTGCTGATACTATTTAAAGCAGGTCGTTTGCAAGATTAGCCAACTCCGACCGTTCGCCTTTTTCCAACCGGATGTGGGCATAGATACTGTGATGCTTAATTTTGTCGATGAGATAAGAAAGTCCGTTGGAGTGCGCATCCAGATAAGGGGTGTCGATCTGGAAAATATCACCTGTAAAGATAATTTTTGTGTTTTCACCTGCACGTGTGATGATGGTTTTCACCTCGTGCGGTGTGAGATTTTGAGCTTCATCAACAATAAAAATCACATTGGAGATGCTTCTGCCACGTATATAAGCCAATGGAGTGATTACAAGTTTTTCTTTTTCAATGGCTTCTGTAATTCTTTTATACTCTTTATCCTCTTCACCATATTGATTTTGAATGAATTTCAAATTATCCCACAGGGGTTCCATATATGGATTGAGCTTGGATTTGATGTCGCCGGGCAAAAATCCGATGTCTTTGTTGCTTAACGGAACAATTGGGCGAGCAAGATAAACTTGTTTGTAGTTTCTGCGTTGCTCCCAGGCAGCAGCTAGGGCCAAAAGTGTTTTCCCTGTTCCGGCAATACCTTGAATTGAAACTAATTTCACCTCAGGATTAAGAAGTGCATGCAAGGCAAAAACTTGCTCTGCATTGCGAGGCATAATATGCGAAATAGCTTGTTTTTCAATTCGTTCGATACGTTGTGTAATTGGATTGTAATAAGCAAGTGTTGAGTTTTTAGGACTTTTTAAAACGAAATAATGATTAGGTACTGCTTTTGTAAGCCCAATTTCTTCGATGGAGCAAAACCCTTGCTGATACAGCTTGTCAATGATTTCTGAAGGCACATCATCCAAATTTGTTTTGCCGGTGTAAAGCGATTCAACATCTTTTATTTTGCCTGTTTCATAATCTTCTGCCTGCAAACTTAATGATTTGGCCTTCAAACGGAGGTTTACGTCTTTCGAAACCAAAATAACTTTTTTGTCAGCATTCTCTTCTGCCAGTTTCAATGCAGCATTCAAAATGCGGTGATCAGGTTTGTCGCTTCCAAATATTTCACAGGCATCCGGACTGCTTTTTTCATCCATCAAAACCTTGAAACGTCCTTTGCTTGGGCCATTAAGACGCTTCCAGTTTTTCATACTGGTCTTTCCCGAAACCTTATCCATGAACCGTATGAACTCCCTTGCCTCAAAATTTTTGGTGTCGTTACCTTTTTTGAAATTATCCAATTCCTCAAAAACAGTAATAGGGATTGCCACATCATTTTCCTCAAAGGTGTTGATGGCGTTGTGGTTATAGATGATAACAGAAGTATCGAGGACAAAAATTTTCTTGATTTTTTCTTTAGCTGCAGGCATAAAACGGCATTTTAAAAAATTATGACCGTAAAGTTAGGATGTGAAAATCACTTCAATGTAAAGCATCAAATTAATTATCAACAACCAATTGTTGATGATATTTCAGGTTTTAATATGATAAAGAGGTCGTTTTTTGTGGTTTCTTGCACAAATTAATAATAAAAACTTTTTATTACTTTTTTATCTAATAGCTAACCCTTTCAATGCCTGTGTATTATCATTTTTATCTTTAATTTAGATCATTTCTAAGGCTAAATAATTTCTTTAGGGATAAAAAGATTTTATTTTTGTAGAAAGCTATAAGTACAAATTGCATCCAACATGCTAACATTTGACGGACAAATTTTCTCGAAACTACCTCAATCCGGCACTTCCATTTTTGCCATTATGTCGAAAATGGCAGTTGATCATCATGCGATCAACCTTTCACAAGGATTTCCTGATTTCCCTATTTCTGATAAGCTCATTGCAAGGGTAAATCATTACATGAAAAAAGGGTTCAATCAGTATGCCCCAATGCCGGGGGTGCTTCCATTGCGCAAAGCTATTGCTCAAAAGGCTGCGAAGACATATGGGGTTTCCTATAATCCTGAGCATGAAATTACCATAACCGCGGGTGCAACACAAGCCATTTATACTGCAATAAGTGCCTTTATAAAAGAAGGTAACGAAGTGATTATTTTTGAACCTGCTTACGATAGTTATGCTCCTGCCGTAAAAATTAACGGAGGATTGGTCAAATATGTAGAGCTTACTGCACCCTTTTTCAAAATAAACTGGAATGATGTGAAGCGGATGATCTCAAACCGAACACGCATGATCATCATTAATAGTCCGCACAACCCAACCGGAAGCCTTCTCGACGAAAGTGATATGATGCAGTTGGATGTTATTACGCGCAATACGGATATCATCGTTTTAAGTGATGAAGTGTACGAACACTTGATTTTTGACAACCAAAAACACCAAAGCGCTTGTTGTTTTCCCGGTTTGGTAAACAGGAGCATGGTTATAGGTTCATTTGGAAAAACATTTCACGCAACAGGCTGGAAAACAGGGTTTGTAATGGCCCCTGCTGATTTAACAGCCGAGTTTAGGAAACTCCATCAGTTTACAGTTTTTGCATCCAATACTCCCATTCAATATGCTATTGCCGATTTTCTGGAAGACGATGCGAATTACACACATCTTCCGGCATTTTATCAGAGCAAACGGGACTTTTTTGCTGAAAAACTGAAATCTTCCCGCTTTGAATTGATACCTTGTCATGGCACCTATTTTCAATTATTGAGTTATAAAGCCATTTCCGATGAACCGGAAATGGTATTTGCCGAACGTCTTGTAAAAGAGCATCGTATAGCATTAATACCTTTAGCACCTTTTTATCAGCAGAACCAAAACCAGCAACTGATGCGTGTTTGTTTTGCGAAAAAAGAAGAAACACTTTCCAAAGCTGCTGAAATCCTATGCAGGATTTAAGAATAGCCTATTTGCAGGCCAACCTGATTTGGGAAAACCCTCAGGCGAATCTGAGGTTGTTTGATAACTTAATGCAACAGCAAACGCAATCCAACGACCTTATTATCCTTCCCGAAACTTTTACTACCGGATTTCCTGTTGATCCTCATGTATTTGCAGAGGAATTAAATGGCCCCACAATGATATGGATGAAGGCTAAGGCCCAACAATATAATGCGGTTGTTTGCGGCAGCATCCTTCTTAAAGATTCAGGAAATTTTTACAATTGTTTCATCTGGATGCGACCCGACGGCAGCTACGAAACCTATGCTAAAGGCCATGTTTTCAGGATGGGTGGTGAACATGAACAAATAACACCTGGAGATCATTTACTTACAGTGAAACTCAATGGATGGCGAATCAGGCCTTTGATTTGTTATGATCTCCGTTTCCCGGTCTGGTGTAGAAATACGTCTCAGGATGGAGTGTTTGCCTATGATTTACTTTTGTTTGTAGCTAACTGGCCCTCAGTAAGATCATGGCCTTGGAAGCAATTGATTATTGCAAGAGCGATCGAAAACCAGTCGTATGTTATTGGCGTAAATCGTGTTGGAGTTGATGGATTAAACTTCAACTACACCGGCGACTCATGTGTGCTGGATGCTAAAGGATTTATGGTTTCGCAAGCGGTTGCAGAAAAGGAGATGCTTGTTGAGGTAAGTTTAAACTATGCTGAGCTACTGATTTTCAGAGAGAAATTTAATGTAGCCCTTGATTGGGATCGGTTTAATATCCTACATTTGTCTTCTTAATTTTAATCTTTTTCAATGAATATAATTATAGCCGGTGATGGTGAGGTGGGATTACATCTTGCCGAATCGCTTGTAAACAGTAATCATAATATTACCATTGTTGATCCACATGAAGATTTGCTAAAGATGGTTGAGTCCCACTCGGATCTAATGACAATCAATGGTGATGCTACTTCAATCAGTGTTTTGCAGCGTGCTAATGTAAAAAAGGCTGATTTGTTAATTTCTGTGGTCCATCAGGAGCATATGAATCTAATGACTTGCATCCTGGCAAAAAAACTTGGAGCTAAGAAAGTAATAGCGCGCGTAAATACAATGGAGAACCTAAGTCTTCAAAACAGGCAGATTTATCAGGAACTGGGAATTGATGCGCTTATTTCACCTGAAGATATAGCGGCTCAGGAAATCATATCACTACTTAAACAAACCGCTGCTACAGAGGTTTTTGAATTTTCTGATGGTAAACTTCAGCTTTTTATGATCAAGCTTGAAGCTACAGCTCCAGTGATAAATATGTCGCTGAATCAAATAGCTAATGAATATAAGAATCTTAATTTCAGGGCAGTAGCTATTCATAGAAAACGTTCCACGTTCATTCCAAGGGGTGATGATCAATTTCAGGCCAATGACCTTGCTTATGTTATTACTAAACCTGATGCCATTGAACAGCTACTTGAGCTGGGTGGAAAAGTTGAGCATGAAATTCACAATGTGATGATCATTGGCGGAGGAAGGGTGGGGCGTATTACCGCTAAACGCCTTGAAAAAGAGATGAATATCAAGATGATTGAAAAGGATAAAGACCGTTGCATGGTTCTGACCGATTATCTGGAAGATACACTTATTATAAATGGTGATGCCCGAAATATTCAATTGCTTGAAGATGAGGATATCACAAGTATGGACGCCTTTATTGCGGTGACCAATAATACAGAGACAAATATTCTCACATGTTTGCATGCCCGCATGAGCGGTGTTAAGAAAACAATCGCACTCGTAGAGAATATCGATTATATTGATATTTCGCAAAACATTGGAATAGATACAATTATAAATAAGAAATTGATCGCCGCAAGCTATATGGTGCGTTATACTATGGGTACGGAAGTTTTGACACTTAAGTGCTTAAGTGGTATTGATGCTGATGCCATGGAAATGATTGCGCGTCCAGGTTCACCAATTACTAAAAAACCCATCAATAAACTTAATATTCCGGAAGGCGCAATTATCGGAGGAGTAGTTCGGGATGAAAAAGCCTATATTGCTCTAGGCGATTTTCAGGTTCAGGAAAATGACAAAGTGGTTGTTTTTGTGCTTCCTTATGCAGTTCACAAGGTAGAAAAACTGTTTCATTAAAAGTTTTGTATCCCGGATGACCATGAAAAGTTTTTTTAGAGAAATAAACTTCACCCTAATTGCCAGAATTATTGGCTTTTTGTTGATAATTGAGGCTGTTTTCATGTTTTCCGTTGTGCCCGTTGGTTGGTATTATCATGGATATCAATCATATGCAATGCTCATTGCTGCTGTTACTACGCTTGTTTCGGGTTTGCTGATGTTTCTGTTCAATCGTAAAACCACAAATATTTTAGGGAAAAGGGAAGGCTATATTATCGTTACATTGTCGTGGATAATCACTTCATTTTATGGAGCGTTGCCCTTTTATCTGGCGGGTGATATACCTTCTTTTACAGATGCCTTTTTTGAAACAATGTCAGGATTTACAACTACAGGGAGTAGTATTCTGACAGATATTGAGTCATTTCCAAAGGATCTTTTGTTTTGGAGAAGTTTAACGCATTGGCTTGGTGGAATGGGAATCATAGTTTTATCAGTAGCTATTTTACCTATTTTAGGGATCGGAGGAATGCAGCTTTTTATGGCTGAAATGCCGGGTATAACATACGACAAACTGCATCCGCGCATTACATCAACAGCCAAAAGGCTTTGGGGGATTTATGTTCTTTTGACCCTATTACAGTTTTTATTTCTTTGGGCGGGCGAAATGGATTGGTTTGATGCTATCAATCATAGCTTTGCAACCATGGCAACAGGAGGGTTTTCAACCCGAAATAATAGTGTTGCTGCTTTTGGTTCATACAGTCAGTATGTGATGATTGTTTTTATGATTTTGGCTGGAACAAACTTCACCCTCCACTATTTTGCATTGCATGGTCGATTGAAGCAAGTATTTAAAGATGAAGAGTATAGAGGGTATTTGCTACTAATAGTTTTTTCAACTATCATTATAACAATCGGTCTGATTTTGGCTTACAACGGCTCATGGGAATTGCATTTCAGGGAAGCTTTGTTCACTGTTGTGTCCATACTAACCACAACTGGTTTCGTGACAGCAAATTATCTGACTTGGCCAGTGTTTTTATATATGATTATATTTTTGCTCATGTTTGTTGGAGGAAGTGCTGGTTCAACAGGTGGTGGGATGAAAGTGGTTCGTCAAATGCTATTGATAAAAAATTCGTGGATGGAGCTGCGGCGTTCTATTCATCCTAATGCAGTATTACCTGTTAAGTTCAACAATAAGAGTGTACCTCAGGATATCATTTATAAGGTGATGGCCTTCTTTTTAATGTATATTCTCATCTTTGCTTTTGGAGTGCTCGCTTTATCAGCGCTGGGTTTAAACTTTGAAACATCTGTTGGAGCTTCAATAGCGAGTCTTGGTAATATCGGGCCTGGAATTGGGCTTGTTGGACCAATTGATAATTATGCCTTTATGCCAGATACAGCTAAATGGGTTCTTTCTGCTTTGATGATGTTGGGACGACTGGAACTTTTTACAGTACTGATGTTGTTTTCGCCTCACTTCTGGCGAAAGTAGAACTTAATCAATAGCATTTTTCAGCATCTTAAAATCGAATTCTTGAAATTAAGAAATGAAAAGAACAATACTAGCTAAAGTCTTTTGAGCAATAAATACATTCGTCCTGCCTGACTGTTAGTAGTATAGAATGTTAATTTCAGGACGTCCTTGTTTGAGTTTTTCTATCGTTTTTTTACTGATTTTGGTGTTGTAGCATTTGACATGTTTCAAAGCAGGTAACTTATCAGCTGGACTCAGGCTACGAATGCGCGTGTTGTAAACTGACAATTCGCTCAATTGTAGTAGGTTAGCCAGGGATTTTAACGATTTGATTTGTGTACCCGAGATATTGAGGTGTTGTAGACTGCTGAGTTTTGAAATTGCGCTCAAATCGATTACCGGAGTGCTTTCAATACTTAGAAACTCAAGATTTGATAATTCAGCAAGCGGGCTGAGGTCGGTAAGAGGATTGCCTGAAAGATCAAGATATTTCAAGTGTGACAGCGTTTTTAACGGATTAAAATCGCTTATCTGACTTCCCTTTAAGACTAGTTTTTCAAGCATCAGCAGAGGCATTAATGGTTCAAGGTTTGAAATAACTAGGTTGTTTTCGATCAGAAGTTCAGTGCGGTCTGCAATGGTTTGTAGTTGAACCGGATCTGGTGATGGTTGAACTATAAGATCTTGCATCAGGATTTTTTTCCACTCTTCATCCAGATTGTTCCACCAGAATTGAAGCTTTTCAGTTTGATAAATTATCAGCACTTTTGGTTGTGCCTGTTTTAGTTTCAGAGCTACATCATGTGTTACCCTGCTTTTATCAGCTTTGAGAAGCTGTAAAGTTCCAATAGCATGCAGGGCATCAAGATTATCAACCCGTGTTGATTCAATATTCAATTCTTCCAACTGAAATAGCCCTCTCAGAGCTTCAATCTGACTTATTCTGGTTTGAGAAATATTGATTTTCTGAAGGTTATGTAGTCCTTTAAGTGGATCAAGTTCAGTTATTTCAGTTCTTGAAATAGAAAGTTCCTGCAAATTAGCCAGACGATTTACAGGTTCCATATGCTGCAGATAGGAATTGCCACTTAAATCAAGCTTCGAAATATTTATAACCTGATGGAGGTCTTCAGTTGTTGGATTTGATCCGATTCCAGCTTGTTCGGTTAATAAAGCGCGCCAGTAAATAGGAAGATTGTTCCACCATTGTTCCAGTTCTTCGGAGTCAAAAACGACCAAAAGTCCTGGTTTAATTCGCATGAGATTGGTGGCTTGAGATGGTTTTACTTCATTTTTGTTTGTGTAAACCCGTGTCAGGCTTTCAAGGCCTTCCAAAGGAGAAAGATCAGAAACCTTTGTTTCGCTGCATTGTAAAAGATTTAACTGACTCATTTTACTCAAGGGTGAAAGATCTTTAACGAGCGTTTTGTCAATATTTAACTGTTGAAGATTGACAAGCGGTTCAAGAGCCTGAATATTAGTAATGAGTGTCTGACTTAGGTCAAGAATGCGAAGGTTTATGAGTTTACTCAGAGGTTGTAAGTCCTCAACAAGAGTGTTTCCGGCTTTTAAAATTGTTAGTTGGGTGAGTGGGGCAAGAGGACTGAGGTCGTGGATTCCAGTGTTGAAGCAATAAATCTTTTTTAGGTTTCTAAAGTGTTCAAGCGTTGTAATATCCTCAACATCTGTATCATGTAAATATATTTCTTCAATATTGGTTGCGTATTGGAGCGGCGTTAAATCCCTCACTAAACTCGATGACATATAAAGAGTTTTGAGCTTGCTTAGATTTCGCAGGGGTGAAACATCATTGATAGGGGTATTTGAAAAATTGATTTCTTCAAGTTCATTAAGCTGACTCACAGGCTCAAGTGAAACAACCTGAATATTAAACGAAACATCAAGGGTTTTCATGCTCGATATTTGTTTCAATCGGTTGTCAATGACTGAAAGATTCACAGCTAAACTATCATATTTCATTTGTGCGATATGATCATCAAGCGTTAAAACAGTATCAGGGGGACGGTTATGCAATTGTTCAGCAGCAGCTTCAGGAATTGTGTCGGTCCCGGCCACATAAAAAACACCTTTACGATGTATCCATTCGTTGCGTTTAATTACGATGGTGTCGTTTCCAATCGCTTCAATATCAGCCATTAATAAAGTGTCGAAAACAACTGCGTCTCTTCCAAAAATATCTTTCCAGTAGAGAGGCATCGCGTTCCACCATTGTCTCAATTCCTCTTGTTCATTAATTTTAGAGGTATAATAACTGGCAATTTTCAAATCTTTTTTGAATGGATCAAGGTTGATTTCCATATAGCGAATCCGGTTGCTTTTAATGCTGTCATTGTTTACTAATACAGCATCGAGCCGGCGCATAAATGTTACTTTAAAAAAAATCATGCCATTTTCGCCAACCATAGGTTCAACTGACTGAACATCAAAACTAAATACCGCAGATTGAAAAAAGAAGTCAACATCTTTAAGATAGGCTTGTACGTTCTTGTTAATCGGTACTTCGCGGTTTTCATCGAGGTCATCTTCAATCTGAACATCTTCGTTTACAAAGATCTTTGCATAGCTTTCCTCAATAATTATTTCTTTTTCCTGAGCAGTGGAGCGCTCATCTCCCAGAAAGTTGAGTGTGCCTTCGAAATAAGCCACAAGCGCGCGCGATTGCGATTTGTATTGCTCAACTTCTTCTGCAGTAAGTGTCCATTTCTCCTCTTGTTGAGCAGATGAACTTGAAATGATTGTTAATAGCAGTATTGCTGCGAGTAGATGTTTAATCATAAGTCTCATGGTTGATAAAACTTCATAATGGTTTGTTTTTCAGCTTCTTTAATATACATAAGGTTTGAAATAAGCCAGCCGGAATTCATACCCGGACGGTTAAAATATGAAACCTCAAAATACCAGTCTTTCATTTGAAAAATATGAAATTTCAAGGTGTTAACTTGTTTAAATTTTAATCTTCCCATTTTTACTTCGTAAAAAAATAGTGTGAGAAAATCAGGACTAAAACTCTTTGAAGCATAGTATTCAATCACTTCCGGTTGATTAAATGCTTTGTGAATATTCATAAAATCAAGCTCGTGACTCATGGGATGCAGAAAATGTTTCTCCTTTTCAGCCAATTCGCCTTCAGGGAAGAGCTTGTTAAAGGCTGGAAAATAAACATTGGTTAAAACCCATTTTGAACCTAATCTTTCTTTCTCGATCATCAAAATCATAATCACTGAAACCTGTTTACCCTGATAATCAAAGCTGGCTTCGGTTTCAGCATACCACCTTCCTCCAAGAAATTGTAAAAAACTACTATCGGTATTTTTAGTGAGATCATCAATAAAAAAATCTTTCAGAGCACTGCTTGTTCGAAGATTTTCACTATCAAATAGCAATGGAAGAAACGCATTTCGTTTTGAGCTGTCGCGGTAATCAAGTGATGAAGGAATAAGTTTTTTGCCAAACTGATCTTCTTCATAATTGAAACGGCTGATGAACTGACTCATTTGCTTGGTCATAGCATAGAGTTCGGTTTCATCCATTTCGAATGCGCCAATATTTCTACTCTGACCCTTCACATTTGAAAGAGTACAAAAAAGAAAAAATAAACTTAAGAGAAGGTATTTTTTTGCGCGCATAGCTAAATTTAGCGGTGCAAAGATAAACAATCTGTGAGCTTCTCTTATATGCATTCTGTTTGTTCTAACCATTTAGTTCATAACATATTATAGTAAATGTAATCTCCTGATTAATAAAAAGTGAAAAGTTTTGACCAACTTTCTGACACCAATAAACCCTGTAAGGGATTAGCTTACAGGGTTTAAGTTCATTCTGTAAATGCAGAAAAGTTTATTTCCTTGTTTCTTTTACGCGTACATCACCCAGCAACACATCCCAAAAACCAATTAGTCTTCCGCCAATCTGAGTTTCTTTACGTTTTACATAAATAGTAATGTCTTTCTTGGTAGTATCTTCATACACAAGATTCCCTTCAGCATCAAATCCTTTAAACCTTTGGAAAATGGTGATTACACCTACATAAGTTCCATCAGGTTGTGCTTGCAGGTCGCTTACATATTCAATTTTATACCATTCTATCTCAACCCTGTCATAGTTAAGCCGCATCAACCTTTCGAAATACTGACGAACTTTAAAATACAGAATATCAGATTGATATAAAGATGAAACCCCCATTTCTGCACCTTGCATAAAAAGCTCTTCAGCACGGTCAATCACGCGATTTGCCTCACTCCAGGGTGTTGATTTACTGCCGATAATACTTACGTATTTACTCAAATCGCGCACTTTTTCCAAAGCCAAGCTGTCAATAGCTTGTTTTCTTTCCGGACTAATATCTTGTGCTTTGATTACATTTCCAGCCATCAGGCTGATCATGACAGCCAATAAAATTGTTATTTTTCTCATCATTCTACTTTTTTATCAATTCAAGTTCGGTGATCTTTCCGCTGGCATCATATTTAACCTGCTCGATAGCATTGTTATACACTTTCTGATCCTTCAGGTATTCGAGATATCTTTTGATGGTTGTTGGACGATCATAATCGTTAAAACCACCAGCCTGACTGATAATTATTAAAACTGGAGCATCAGGAGTGGCAAATAATTGCAATGCTTGATTAATTTTTGCATTAGCAGTTGCGGCATCAGGTGCAGCAGCAATTGAGAGCAATTGATTTTCGATGGAAGCGTACTTCGACGCTTTTGCTTTACCACGGTCATCTTCGACTTTTTTCAACCGCTCTTCCTCATTTTTTCGATCAGCTTCAGCACGTTCTCTGGCGAGCTTGTCTTCAACCAAATCGATGAGTTTTAACACTTCTTCATCCTGAATATTCCAGGATTTTATTGTTGAAAAACGTTCTTCTTTTTCTTTCAATGACCAATCGGTAGCATCATTTAATATAGCAGTAAGGTCTTTTTTTGCCTGATCAACACGTGCAGCATATTCGGCTGCAGCTTGTTCACGGGCAATCTTTTTCTTACTCTTGCAGCTTGTAGTTCCACCTAGTGTAACTACAATCATCAGCATTACAAGCAAATAACGTGGTGCAATGCGCATTACATTTTCTATTTTCATCTTTGTCTCCATGTTTTGTAATTCAAGACTATTAACTCTAAAGCAGCAAAATTATTGAATATTTAAGGAATTTTATAATTTATTGTCAAATTTGCAGAATGATGAAGCATTATAACATCCCTGTTTTTCTTCCTGAACTTGCTTGCCCCTTTCAATGCAGCTATTGTAATCAGTCAAAAATTTCAGGCCAGCAGTGTCTGCCACAGGTTGATGAAATAAAGTCTTTGATTGAGCGCAATATACAAACTTTCCCGCAACTTGAGCGGAAAGTTGAGATTGCTTTTTTTGGTGGTAATTTTACTGGACTACCCGCAAAAACGCAGAAATCTTATTTAGATATTGCTGAAGGATTTGTTCAAAAGGGCTTAGTTCAGGGAATCCGTTTAAGCACACGGCCTGATTATATCGATGCCTCGAAACTTGAGCTATTAAAAAAGTATTCGGTTAAAACAATTGAACTTGGAGCACAGTCCTTGGATGATGAAGTGTTGTCACTAAGCGGCAGAGGACATTCTTCACAAGATGTTTTTGATGCTTCAAGGCTGATTTTGGAGCAAGGGTTTCGACTTGGCCTTCAAATGATGATTGGTTTACCTGGTGATACTTTTGAAAAAGCTACGGTAACAGCTAACAGAATTATTGCTGCTGGCGCTCATGAGACCAGAATCTATCCTTGTTTGGTAATAAAAGATACACAACTTGAAAAGCTTTATCAACAGGGCACTTATATGGCTTTATCACTGAATCAAGCTGTTGAGTGGACATCGGAGCTGGTAAATCTCTTTGAATTAGGAGGCGTACGGGTTATCAGGATTGGCTTGCATCCTTCAGAAGAACTTAATGGAAGTGGTCTGATTGCCGGCCCTTATCATCCATCATTTAAGGAATTGGTTATGACTTGTTTGTGGCGTAAACTTTTTGAAAAAGAAAGCAATTGGCCTAAAACCAGGAAAATTAAGATTCATGTAAATCCAAAAGAGATCAACTTTTCCGTAGGGTATATGGCTACAAACAGAAAATGGCTGACTGATAATGGGTTGTATGCCACTTTTGTTGGGGAAAAAGAGCTCTTTGGAAGAAATTATTACATAACCTCCTGCTAAATGTTGATTATCGCTGATGTACGCATGCCGAAAAAGGCAAAATTGCACCTCGAAAACATGGGCGAAGTCTTTTGGCTTGAACCTCAAAAGATGGTTTATGAAAGTATTGCAGCTCATCCGGATATCTTTTTTTGTCAAATGAACAACCACCTGTTTGCGAGCCCACAGATTCCACCACGGTGGGAGAATAAAATACGTGAGGCCGGGATACAACTCATAAAAGGCACTTCTGATTTGGGATCGAAATATCCGCAAACAGCATATTACAATGCTTTATTTTCAGGTAATATTTTAATACATAATCTGAATATTTCAGATCCTAAATTACTTCGATCCGAATTAGCGACTGAATTTATTCATGTGAATCAAGGCTATACTCGATGTAATCTGCTTGCAATCAATGATAAAATGTATATTACTAGTGATGTCGGCATTTTTTCAACACTAACAAAGAAGGGTATGGAAGTACTGATGATTGACCCTAAACAGATTCAACTTCCAGGTCAAAAACATGGATTTTTTGGAGGGTGCTGCGGTATATGGAACGACGAATTGGTTTTTTGTGGGTCGATTGATAATCTTTCTGAAGCCCGATCAATTTATCTTTTGATGGAAAGGCTGTATATGCGTGTAATCAATTTGTATGATGGGCCCCCAACGGATGTGGGAAGCATTTTTTTTATTGATAATGCCAATCTACCACCATTTCAATAGATTAATTTTTACTTTTGTACGACAAAATACGAAAAATGCGCACTTACTTCATTTCAACGCTCTATCACTTCAATGGCAAAGGCCTCTTTGCCTGTTGGATGTGTTGAAAATAAGCTCAATTCATCGTGTTGTTCCCATTTTTATTCACTATAATATTTAGCCATGAAAGGGCTTGTTTTTGATATTCGAAGTTTTTCAGTACACGACGGACCGGGCATCCGAACTACGGTTTTTTTAAAAGGATGTGCCTTACGCTGCAGTTGGTGTCATAATCCGGAAAGTCAGCGATGCATGGTTGAAACAGTACGAAAGTTCAGGAGATTTGGTTCTGAAGTATCTGAAACAACAGAGACGTTAGGTACGTTTTTAGAAGCGTCAGCAATATTAAAACGTTTTGAAGCTGACCGACCATTTTTTGAAGAATCAAACGGTGGAATCACCCTGTCGGGTGGTGAGCCATTGCTTCAGCCGGCTTTTACACTTTTTCTTTTAAAAGCCAGCAAAGAACTGGGAATTCACACGGCAATCGACACATCAGGCTATGCAAGCACCGAAATATTTAAGAATATAATTCAGGCTGCTGATCTGGTTTTATATGATCTCAAACTTGCAGATGACTATCAGCATCAGCATTATACAGGTCAAAGTAATCAGCTTATACTTGAAAATCTGCGCTATTTGAAAAGTATCCAAAAACGCTTTTTTATAAGAATTCCACTTATACCGGATGTCACTGATACACAGAAAAATCTGGAAGGGCTTTATGAAATTATTGAAGAACTGAAGGAAGTTGAGAGAATAGATCTTTTACCTTTTCATCATCTTGGAAAAACAAAGTATGAACGAATGGGAAAAATTTTTGATTTTCAGCAAACGGGCCCGTATAATTCAGCAAAAAGTGAGCAGATAAAATCATTTTTTCTTCCATTAGCTAAAACAGTTAGTATTGGAGGTTAATACGTTACGTAAATTTTAATTTTTGCAAACAGGTACAAATGATTAATAAACGCATCCAAAGGTTAAGACAAGAGAGTCTTGAAGCCGTAAACCGAATTTCTCCGGAACGTGCGATTCTTTTAACTGAATTTTATGCGAAGCCAGATACGAATGACTTACCAATTGTAATTCAGCGTGCGGCTTCTTTTCAATATTTGATGCAAAACAAAAGCATCTGCATAGGGAATGACGAACTCATTGTAGGTGAACGTGGTCCGGCACCAAAAGCAACACCAACTTATCCTGAGATTTCACTTCATACACTTGCCGATCTGGAAATGCTTGATACCCGAAAAAAGGTTTCATACAAAGTTGATGATGCTACGAAGGAGGTTTATAAACAAACAATTATCCCTTTTTGGAGCGGTAAAACACAACGCGACAGAGTCTTTGGAAATCTATCCGATTCATGGAAGAATGCTTATGCCGCTGGAGTTTTTACCGAATTTCAGGAACAACGTGCTCCTGGTCATACTGTTGCAGGAAAGGACGTGTTCAGTAATGGGATGCTAGATCTTCTTGAAAAGATAGATAAAACAAGGTCAACACTTTCAGCTGAAGAAAAGTCAAAAATGCATCAGCTCCAGGCCATGGGTATTACAGCTCAAGCCTTAATTGATTTTTCAAAAAGGCATGTTGAAGTATTGAAAACCATGTTGGTAGAAGCTCAGACTGATCAGCGCAGGAATGAACTCATCGATATGATTCGTGTTTGTGAGCGTGTTCCTTCACATGCTCCTGAAACTTTTCATGAAGCGTTGCAGCATTATTGGTTTATTCATGTTGGGGTTATAACAGAGCTTAATCCCTGGGATTCTTTCAATCCCGGCAGACTCGACCAGCATTTGTATCCATTTTACAAGAAAGAACTTGAAGATGGTACTTTAACTAGAGATAAGGCTTCAGAGTTACTTCAGGCATTCTGGATTAAGTTTAACAATCATCCGGCACCTCCAAAAGTTGGGGTTACTGCCCTCGAAAGCAATACATACACTGATTTTGCATTGATCAATCTTGGGGGTTTAACCGAGACTGGTGAAGATGCGGTTAATGATTTAACTTTCTTAATTCTTGATGTTATCCAAGAAATGCGACTGTTGCAACCGAGTTCGATGGTGCAGATTAGCAAAAGTAATCCGGATGCCTTTGTACGAAGGGCCTTGAAAATTGCTGGTACAGGTTTTGGACAGCCTTCTTTTTTCAATACCGATGCAATCATTCAACAACTTATCAGTCAAGGTAAAAGTCTTGTTGATGCACGCAATGGTGGTGCAAGCGGATGTGTTGAGACAGGTGCTTTTGGAACTGAAGCTTATACTTTGTCGGGTTATTTCAATTTAAATAAGGTGTTGGAGTTAACGTTGTTTAACGGATATGATTCAAGAACAGCACGACAAATTGGACCCAAAACAGGAGAAGTAGCTGATTTCAAAAGTTTTGAAGCGTTTTATGAAGCCTTTGAGCAACAGCTTCAGCACTTTGTTGATATTAAGATAGAGGGAAATAATTGGATTGAAGAATGCTTTGCGGAACACATGCCTGTTCCTTTTATGTCGTTACTTATTAGCGATTGCATTGATAACGCAAAAGATTATAATGCTGGAGGTGCCCGTTACAATACCAGTTATGTTCAAGGTGTAGGATTGGGTAGTATAACGGATAACCTTGCCTCAGTTAAAAAATGGGTATTTGATGATAAAGAATTGGATTTCAGATCTTTGACGGAAATTTTAGAATTGAATTTTAACGATCAACTGGATTGGCAACAGCGCTTTATTTTTGAATCACCTAAATGGGGAAATAACGACGACACTGCTGATCAACATGCTGTACGTGTTTTCGAAAGTTTCTATAAAGCAGTTAACGGACGACCAACATTCAGGGGTGGGGTTTTTAGAATCAATCTTTTGCCTACAACTTCTCATGTGTATTTTGGAAGTGTAACAGGTGCGATGCCCGACGGCCGTTCAGCCGGAAAGCCTTTAAGTGAAGGCATTAGTCCGGTGCAAGGTGCTGACACCAATGGACCAGTAGCAGTTTTGCAGTCAGCAGCAAAAATTGATCATCTGCGTACAGGTGGCACATTGCTGAATCAAAAATTTACACCCGATTTTTTTCGTTCAGAAACAGCTCTTGATAACCTGACTGCTTTGATTAGGACCTATTTTAAATTGAATGGCCATCACATCCAATTCAACGTTGTGAATGCCGACACTTTGCGCAAAGCACAAAAACACCCTGAGCATTACCGCGATTTGATTGTCAGGGTAGCCGGATATTCCGATTATTTCAACGATCTAGGAGATGATCTTCAAGAGGAAATTATCAACCGGACAGCACACGGATTAACATAAAAAAAAGGCCTTTGAGTGAAACTCAAAGGCCTTTTTTACTAATAGATTTCTTATTTCAGCAGTAAGTTAGCCTCACCGATTTGATTGTCGCCTTCATAAATGTCGACATAATAAAGGCCGGGAGTTAAATCTTGTGTATCTCTTTTGTCCCAATATACGCAAGCAGAATGATCACTGTTGTTGTAGTCAACAACTTCCATGATGGTATATTGCAGTCGTTCTCCTTTAAACATAAAAGAGTAAGCATCGTCGCGACTTTTAACAAGGATTTTCGAGTCAGGGGCAGCAATTCGAATATAAATGTTCTTATTCCCCGGCTGAATCAAACTGTTTTGAGCCAGCGTAAAACAAATCTTAATTCGCTCAACCTTTTTGGCTTTATCTGTATCTGTTTCACTTTTGCTTCCTCTTTGGCGAATCCCTTTTACATCCACGTTGAATGTGCGGAAAACTGCAGCTTGTTCCACCTTTCCGGTAAGTTCCTCTTTGCTTTTTGTTAGCTCTTTGTAACGCTTTCGTTCTGAAACAACTTCTTCGCGAATACGTTCGTTTTCTTCTGTAAGATCCCTGTTAACAGTATAAAGAGAATCCATTTGACGCACATAGGTTTGTGAAATCACCTGAAGGCGTTCCAGTTTCTTTTTTACTTTATAATACTCCCATTGATCATTAAGAAGTGTTTTTATCTCGTTCGCATTAGCAATGATTATACTATCTTTAATCATCATTGAATCAGCAAGTTGACCGTAAGCAGCTTTTGTACGATTATGTTCTTCAATCAAACTATCGACTTCGCGTTGAAGAAACTGACGTTGATTATCTTTTTCTTCCTGGAGCACCCTAAGGCTAGATTTGGCCGATATAAGCCATATTGACAGGGCTATAATGATCATCGCGAAAATTGCAAGGATGATGTACAACCAGCGCGAGGAGTTGGGTGACGGGATAGGTTTAACTGAATGTGAATTGTCCATGATTTACAAGCTTTTTCTTCAGGCTACAAAGGTAATTCAAAAATAAGAGATAGCAAAACAATCCTAACCTATACAATTTAGTCAGGGATAGATTACACTCTTTCAAAGGTTGTGGTAATACCACTTACATGCTTCTTCCAGTCCTGCCCTCAGGTTGTATAGAGGATTATATCCCAACAATTTTTTTGCTTTGTCGACAGAAGCCAATGAATGAGGAATATCACCTTTTCTAAAATCTCCATGAAAAATTTCGACATCAGCAATAGCTGGATCGTAACTGGAAAGAATCTCGCGAAGCCATCCGGCTAGCTGGTTGAGGGTTGTACGATCACCAAAGGCAACATTATATACCTGATTAAGTGCAGCGGGATCATCGGTTGAGGCTGCCAGCAGGTTTGCCTGCACAACATTGTCGATATAGGTAAAATCACGGCTATAATTGCCATCGCCATTTATTATTGGATTTTCGTGTTTTATAAACTGTTTTACCCATTTAGGAATTACGGCAGCATACGCGCCTTCAGGATCTTGTTTTTTTCCAAAAACATTGAAATACCTCAGCCCAATAGATTGAAATCCATAAGTTCTGGCAAAAACATCTGCATATAATTCGTTTACATATTTGGTGATGGCATATGGTGACAAAGGTTTTCCAATGATTTCTTCAACCTTTGGTAAATTTTCGGAGTCACCATAAGTGCTTGAACTTGCAGCATATACAAAGCGACTGACACCGGCGTCGCGTGCCGATATGATCATATTCAGAAAGCCAGATACATTAACATCATTAGTCGTTGCCGGATCATGAATAGAACGTGGAACAGAACCCAAAGCAGCCTGGTGGAAAACAATATCCTGATTTTCACATGCCAGCAGACAGGTTTTGAGCTCGCGAATATCAGCTTCAATCAAATGAAAATTGGAATCTTGCATGAATGGAGCGATATTATGCCGATGTCCCGTGGCAAAATTATCCAGGCAGCTAACATTAGCACCTAACGATAAAAGTTTTTCAACCAGATTGGAACCTATGAAACCAGCACCACCTGTTACAAGTACCCTTTTGTTCTTAAAATCCATCATGGCAATTAATTTACTGATGACTATTTTTGTTCAGATTCTTTCACCAATTCAACACGTGATCTTGGAATATTCAGTCGAATAACCTGACCAATTGCATCAATCATAATGACGAGGCGAAATTTATTTTTGTAACTAACCAGTTTACCAATAAGACCTTCCATAGGCCCACTTTTTACACGCACAAGCTGTCCTGCTGTTAATGCTTCATCGCTTTCTTCATCTGGTTCAGGATCTTCAAGGTAGATGCGAATGGCTTCGATTTGTTTGTCAGGAATAGGAACAGCTTTGTTTTCGAATTTAATATATTTCAGAGCACCGAAAACATTCAAGGCATTATAAAGGTTTTTTTCATCCACCCTGACAAAAATATAAGATCGGAATAATGGTTCTTCAACGATTTTTTTTCGGTCACTCCATTGTCGCAAACGCTTGATTAAAGGCAGATAAGCTTCAAAGCCTTCTTTTAGCAAGGAGTTGTGAACTTTTTTTTCAGCTCTTGCCCGGGTATAAATAGCATACCAATGTTTTTCGCCAGTCACCAATTTCATTTTGAAAACACCAAAAGAGCAATTAGATCTTATTCAGCAAGCGTTTCATAAAGCCAGGTTTGTTTTCTTTAGCTTCGTCGGTATAATAGCCATAGCCATAGCCATAACCGTACCCATAGCCATAACCGTATCCATATCCATAACCGTATCCATAACCATATCCATATCCTCCACCTGCTTTAATATCGTTCACAAGTATGTTCATAGGAGTGCCGCGGTCTTCGATATCTTTTATGATACTTTCAAAAATCTTTTTATGTGTATAGCCTTGTCTCACAACGAATAAGTTAACATCAGATTGTTTTAGAAGCAAGTAAGCATCTGTTACCAGGCCAATTGGTGGAGTGTCGATGATGATGTAATCATACCTCTCACGCAATTCCTTAAACAAAGTTGAACATTTTTCTGAAGCTATAAGTTCAGCCGGATTTGGAGGAACAGGGCCAGCCATGA
Source organism: uncultured Lentimicrobiaceae bacterium (assembly GCA_964463695.1). Taxonomy (GTDB): domain Bacteria; phylum Bacteroidota; class Bacteroidia; order Bacteroidales; family F082; genus JALNZU01. Next base: position 102,453 of record CAYXCZ010000002.1, read on the forward strand.
TAATATCGAAGTTACTCACCTTACCTGATGGCTGTATAATTTCGTTGAGTGTATGTTTATTGATAAGATATGTACTTAAACCAACAGAATTTGATAAACCAAAATCCTGATAGATTTTTGGTTTTCGAAGGTCAAATCCTAAAAGCACTGTTTTTTTACCATACATGGCATAAATACTAGCCAAATTGATAGAAATGAAGGTCTTACCGGCGCTGACCATATCAGCAGTTACCAAAATCACACTTTTATCCTTGCCTTGAGTAAGGTAATCGATATTCGTACGAACAGACCTGAAAGATTCTGATATAGATGATTTAGGCGACTCAACAACAACAAGCTGAGTTTCTTTATTGCTATGTAAAACTTGACCAACGATCGGCAGTTTAGTGATCTTTTCTATGTCTTTACGTTCATTGATTTTGTCATTTAAATAGTCACGGCCAAGTATATATGCGACAGGAATAAGTAATCCCAATAGCAAAGCAATGGTATAGTTAAGACTTTTCTTTGGGAAAACCATTGCGCTTAGACCTGCATCAGCCCTGTCAATAATTTCATTATCAGGGCTATTACTTGCTTTTGTAATTTGTGCATCCGCTCTTTTTTGCATCAGGAACGTATAGATAGCATCATTAAGTTCAAACTTACGTTGATATCCAAGGAGCAAACGTTGGGTTAGTGGGAGCGTACTTACTTGTTGATCGAGTGATTGCATACGTCTATTTACATCGCCGATGGCCACATCAGAATTTTTAATGATGTTGTTGATGTTTTCCAACAAAGTGCGTTTAGTATTTGAAATTTGCGCATCAATGCTCACAACCATAGGATGCTTTTCGGTAGAAGTGAGAAGTTGTTCAGCTTTTTGTGATGAAAGGTTTACCAACTCCTGAACAAGACGATTTAGCAAAGGGTCTTCGATGCCCATTGCACTGGGTGCTACCAGGCGGTCGAGTTGATCAATATTGTCCTGAATATATTTTTGCATGCTTCGGTAATACTTGTTTTTTACAAGCATCTCAGCCTTTTGTTTTTCGAGTTCTTTTAGATAATCAAAAACATTCTGTGATTGAAAATCAAGATTCATGAATTCATTCTTTGTTTGAAAATCCTGGAGTGCAATCTCTGCAAATTGAAGCGAATCCTGAATATCAACCAATTGTTTATCAATAAACTGGATGGTGCTTTCAGCAATTTGATTTTTATTTTCAAGCCCGCGTATTACATATGTTTCTGTGAGTCTGTTAAGAAATTCAGCTGACTTTTCTTTAATATTTCCACGTAAGGAAATTTCAAGTATGCTTGCTTCACGGTTAATCGGTTCAATTTTGAAACCTCTCATTACTCTTAATAAGGATTGGTAATCGTTGAGTACGAAGCTCATGTTGCCTTTTTGGACTTCAGTCAAATCCAGATTATCATTTAACAAGATGCGGAAACGGTTGAAACCGTTGTCAATCCATTCTCCAAAACTGAAACTACCGCTCCATTTGACTTTTTCATTCTTGTCACCTGTAGGTTTAGCAGCCCTGAAGTTATACAATGAAACATTTTCACCTTCAGCTTCCAACATAAAGCTGTTTTTGTCAATGAGTTTGATGGCATAAGGAAGACTTACAGATTGAGGTTTATCGAAATCAACTTCCAGGATAAATGGGGAAGTGTTGTACATTTCTTTGGAGATGAATCCGTCCTCGTTAAAATAAGAGACTTCAAAATTCATGTCTCTTATAGTTCTGTAGCTTAATGAGTAGGACATCAAAATGCCAATTTCATTTTGCAGGTTTTGCTGTCCTCCGAAGTTTAATCCAAGCAAAGCTGTTGCATCCATTTTGCCGCCTTTCTGATCTTTAACCAGAACAGAGGTTTTTACTTCATATACAGGTTTTGTATATTTATTAAAAAGAAAGGCAACGAGCAAAGCGATGAAAACAGATATAGCAAAAAGATACCAAAATCTGGTAAATTTAAAAAACAGGGCTTTAAGATCAATTGTTTCTTCCTGTTGGTAGGGTTGAAAGTTTTCCACTAGGGTTCTTATTTAAAGAAGTTAATTAAAAGCAGAGCTGTTGAGATGGTTGAGAAAATAAGGGCATATGGGAAGGTAGCAAAACCATACTGTTTGATTTTCAGAGGCCGGACGTAAATCATGTCGTTAGGCTTCAGATAATAAAAGTCGGAACTGAGGATATTGGCTTGCTCGAGGTTAACCGGAATAATTTCAGAACCGGTTTTAGTTTGCCTGATGATCTGAACTTCAAGGCGGTCAGCAAATTCAGTTAAGTCGCCGGCCATAGCCATTGCTTCAAAGATGTTGATTTCAGATTGGTATACCTTATATTGTCCGGGTCGGCGCACCTCACCCAGAATAGTAAGATTAAAATTTACCAATTTGACAATAAGAACGGTCTCTTTCAGATACTGGTCGAGCACGGTCTGAATGCGTTCCTTTATTTGTTCTACATTAAGATTTTGAACAATGATTTTTCCAGCTAATGGAAATTCAATAAAACCTTCATCACTTACTGTGTAACTGTTGAGGTAAATTCCCTGATCGTTAGCGTTTTGTGCTCCTGAAGTGCTTTCCAGCGGGTTGAAGAGCATAGCGGTTTTCTCGTCAAGGCTCACAACCTTAATATATAAGTTGTCGCCGGGCTGAATGAGGTAGGTAAGTTTTCGTTCATTAATAAACTGCCGGGCCGTATCTGAGTTACTTGCTCCTTGTAAGTACATCATCTTTTTTTGAGGCACACAAGAAAACAACAATATGCTCGCAATCACTAAAAATGCCGAAAACCGAAAAAATCGTAATATGTGTAATTTCATATGTTGGTGGTGTGTTTTAATAAGAAGACATTTCTTGTTAAAAATTACGTACAAATTTATGTTTTTTTCAAATACATATACATAGTTGTTTTTGTTTAAGTTAGTTATATTGTCCTAAAATGTTAAAAAACAATTATTTAGGTCAACTGCTGCATTGTTTACAAAAAGTGATATTTTTGCAAAAAAAAGATTAAATGGGTCGCTTACTATCTTTTCTACTGATTATTATTGTTTTCGCGGGCTGTAGTTCACCCGAAATATATTCATACAATGAACAATTTACGAATCGTATTTGGAATCGTTTCGATCTTATTGAGCTTGAAGTCCCTGTCGGGGATGAAGAGGCACTTTATGATCTTGCAATTGATTTTATACATACGCAAGAATATCCGTCGGACCAAATTGCCATTAATTTCACTGTTTATTTTTCTTCAGGGGGTATGCGCTCCCGCGATTATGAGTTTAAATTGAAGGATATAGAACAGCAATGGACAGGAAAACCTATTGGAGAAGGATATCATCACGTTTTGCCTTTGATTTCGAGGTTAAAGTTTCCTGAAAAGGGAGTACATCGAATTCGTATAGAAAGTAAAATGACAAAATTTGACTTACCGGGTGTCGAATCAGTTGGTTTTAAGGTGCTTAAGAGTAAGGACTAATACCAAAATTTTCTAAAAGTAAATAACACCCCTAATCTGTATTGCCAGCTGCGCTTTCTAACTATTGAGGGGTTGAGATTTTTTAAAGTCAATCGACAAAAAGCATCAGCATTTTGTTTCTTTGTGGTTTGAAAAATCGTTAATCGATTTCCTTCATCAAAACAAATAGCCGTGCAAAACGTGCTCCTAAATCAATTCCGGGATGCATTTTCAAACCCTTAATGTTGATAAACCTCCGTCTGCTCCAATCACCTGACCACTGATCCAGGATGACTTTTCTCCGAGTAAAAAACAGGCTAAGTTTGCGATATCGCTGGCTTCGCCAACTCTTTGAAGTGGGTGACGTTTTGCAGCTGCTTCCAATTTTTCGGGTGTGGAGAGTAGCCGTTCGGCCAAAGGGGTGTTTGTTAGTGAAGGTGCAATGGCATTTACACGAATCCCTGGGGCTAATTCTGCCGCCAACGACCTCGTAAGTCCTTCAACTGCTCCTTTTGAAGCTGCGATTGAGCTGTGGTAGGGCATTCCCTGACTAACGGCTACTGTGCTAAATAGCACAACTGAAGCATTTTGGGCATTTTTTAGTGCTTTAAGCGAAGATTGAAGAATCTTTACTGCACCTATTACATTTACTTCGAAATCTTTCCTGAAATCGTCTGGTCTCAATCCTCTGAAAGGTTTTAAATTGATAGTACCCGGCGCGTAAACTAATCCATCAAGCTGCTCCGGAAGTCCGTTTGCGTGCCAGTCATCAGCAAAAAAATCAGGCTCCAGAAAAGTAATTTCAGAAAGATGATGGAGTTTTTCAGGATTACGTGTAATTACATACAGATGGTGTCCTTCAGCATGTAGTTTTTCGGTAATTGCACGCCCGATTCCAGAAGAGGCTCCAACAATCAAATAGTTTTTCATTTTCATTTTTCTAATTTAACAAAAATGAACGTAAAAGGTTGGAAAGTAGCCAGAGGTTAATTACTTAATGATAACAATACCAAGTTGCTGGTTGATCATACGCCGAAGATCATCATATTTCTTTTTCTGAATCATTAAACCCATCTGCTCAGCAAAATCTGTGCTTTCTTTCAGTTTTTCTGAAATAGCTTTTTGTCGTGCTTCAATAATCTGGTCTTTGTACCTGAAAATGCTGTTCGTAATAGCTAATTTCAAGACATCAACTTCGGTTTTAACAAAAATACTCCGGCTTTCCCAATTATGAAGCTCGTAAGGACTGGTAAGCAGATCAACTGCCAAACTTGCTGTGTCAGGTTCTGGATGGTTGATAAAAAATTTCTCTGATGGAACGACCTCTTCTTTAAGTGCTTCGACAAAATGCGCCTGTATTTTTTTATGTGGCGAGTATTCAAACCAAAGATCGTCGGTTAACAGATCGTCAATAATAAGTCGTGCAACAGTTTCGGTATAAGTCGTCGGGAATCCTTGCTCATCAGTGAGTTCGTGCGTTATTTCTTTATTCCCGTATTGTAGAAGTATTTTAACAAGTTCACGCTCCTGATAATAGCCAAGCTGAGTTTCTGGTCCTGTTTCAATCGTTTCTTGCTTAGTAGGCGTTTCAGGAACAGGCTCAGGAATATCAGTAGATGTGCGGGATTTAAATTTTTGTCTGAGCAGTTTATTCAGCTCATTCATAAGGGTTTGCTCTTCCACTTCAAGCATTCGACTGCATTCTTTCACATACACCGAACGATAAATTGGTTCAGGGATGAGCGAAATGGTATGAACAATCTCCTTAATTAAACCTGCTTTTTTTATCGGGTCATGAGCCGACTCTTCCAATAGCAGGGCAGTTTTAAAACTTATAAAATCTTTGGCGTTATTGCTGATATACAATTCGACATCACTGCTTCGGTTTTTCCGAACAAATGAATCGGGATCGTCACCATCTGGAAATAAAAGCACCCTGACATTCATTCCTTCTTCCAGAATCATATCCGTACCTCTCAACGAAGCATTGATTCCGGCTTTATCACCATCATACAAAATAGTGATGTTATTAGTGTAACGTCGGATTAATCGTATTTGATCGGTGGTTAGGGATGTGCCCGAACTGGCTACAACATTTTCAATTCCAGCCTGATGCATCGAGATAACATCAGTATAACCTTCTACCAGCAGGCAGTTATCATGCTTAACGATGGCATTTTTTGCAAAATAGATGCCGTAAAGCGTTTTGCTTTTGTTATAGATTTCCGATTCAGGAGAATTGAGATATTTTGCTTTGGTTTTATCTCCGCTTAAGATACGTCCTCCAAAACCAAGGACTTTACCGGTAAGGTTATGTATTGGGAAAATGACTCTTCCTTGAAAACGGTCGAAAAGACGTTCTTCAGAACCCACTGAAAGTCCTGTTTTCAAAAGAATATCTTCGGTGTAACCGTTCTTTTTTGCATGAACCGAAAATGTATCCCGATGGTCAGGGGAATAACCCAACTGGAATTTTTTTATGATGGCCTCACGAAAGTCACGTTCTTTAAAATAACTGAGACCTATTGATCTGCCTTCATTTGTTTCGAAAAGTGTATGGGCAAAATAACTCTGGGCGAAGGTGTTAAGATTGAACATGCGTTCACGTTCATTCAATGCAGCTAACTCTTCGGGCGACTGTTGTTCTTCTTCAATTTCTATCTGGTATTTTCGGGCCAGGTACCTGATAGCATCAGGATAGCTAACATGCTCGTGCTCCATGATGAAACGAGCCGAATCACCTCCTTTGCCACAACCAAAGCATTTAAATATGCCCCTGCCAGGCGAAACACTGAAAGAAGGTGTTTTTTCCTGATGAAAAGGGCACAATCCGATCAAGTTGCTGCCGCGTCGTTTTAATCCGACAAATTCACCGACAACCTCTTCGATTCGGGCAGTTTCCAGAATATTTGTTATCGTGTAGGCAGGGATCAATGCTGTGATTTTTTCTTGTTGCGAAAGTACGATTAATGCAGCATTATTGTATTTTTACATCACTTTTTGGATGTAAAAACCTTCAAAAGGTAATTTTCAGGCATTCATGATTTTAATTTAAAGGTTAGTAATTTGAAATTAACTTCTGAAAAAGTGTAAAAACACTCGAAGATTGCTTTCGAATTGATCTGTTTTTTTAAGAAAAGGAGATGTTTTCCAACAAAATAAACCTATAAAACTTTCTGGAAATGAATACAGTAAAAAAACTTTATCGCTCACGTTTCAACCGGATTATTGGCGGAGTGTGTTATGGATTTGCTGATTATATGAATCTGGATCCTACTATTGTTCGTGTTGGATGGATACTATTTACAGCTTTGGGTGGTGCCGGATTATTAGCTTATCTGATTTGCTGGATAGTGATCCCTGAATCTCCTCACGGGTTTTAGTCATTGGTGTCCAACTTATTATCAGAGTTATATTGCTCTTTTTCTGCTTCCATCAACATTTCTTTTAGTGCATCAAGTTGGTTAAACAACCGATTTGTTAACTCTTCATTTTTTGCCAATCGGGTGGTCATTTCAGACAGATGCAACTGTATTGCTTTCTTGAATTTTTCAGTTTGGATTTCGGTCTGCCGAAAGATCAATTCGTCGTGTTCGTGCATTTTTTCTTCCAGCTGTTCAATACGTTGATAGCTGTTTTTGCGATGTTTCCAGAACAAAATCATCAAGGCTAATGCTGTAGCTGCGTATATTGCAATGATCGTCCATGTAATTAAATTTAGCCCGCTGGTAGTTATAAAAATAATCATAATTAATTAAGCTGAAGGTTGCGAAGGTGCCAAAAGTAAAAATTTATTAAAATGAAGTAAAGTAAATTTACTCATTATTGCTTTAATTGCTGTTTTTCAAGTGTGTATTTAGCAGATCAGGCTTCAATATACCGCAAAAACGATATTATTTGCTACTTTTGGCCGCTTGTTTGAACGTATGAAGAAATTATCTGTTGCCATTATTACACTTAATGAAGAAAGGAACATTGGTCGATGCCTTGATTCTGTTCATGGATTAGCAGATGAAATAGTTGTAATCGATTCGTTTTCAATTGATAAAACAGAGGAAATTTGCAAATCTTTTAATGTGCGTTTTGAACCTCATGCTTTTGGTGGATATATCCAACAGAAGCAATATGCACTCGATCGTTGTACGCATGATTATGTGCTAATGCTTGATGCCGATGAGGCGATTTCTGATACTTTACATAAATCAATCGCAGCAGAGAAGGAAAATGGTTTTCCTGAAATGGCATACGAAATGAACCGCCTGACCAATTATTGTGGGCAATGGATTTATCATTGCGGATGGTACCCTGATAGAAAACTCCGTCTTTTCGACAGAACAAAGGCCATTATTGGTGGACAAAATCCCCATGATCGCGTTATACCTTTGTCAAATGCTCAAAATACTAAACATCTGCAGGGTGATATTTTGCATTACAGTTACTATTCAATCGAAGAACATTACAGGCAAGCGGATCGTTTTGCTACAATTGCTGCCAAAGCGCTTGTCGAAAAAGGAAAAAGGTCGTCTGTCGCCTATGCAGGAATCAAAGCAGTTGCAAAATTTCTCAGAAATTACATTATCAAAGCTGGTTTTTTGGATGGTTTAAATGGATACACCATATGCAAAATCAGCGCTAAAGAAACCTGGTGGAAATACTACCGTGTAAGTGAAATTCACTCAGCCAAAGATGAAAAAAACAGGTAAATTTTGCTGTTTCAACAGGTATGACCAACGTTGGATATATGGCTTATATCTTATAGTTTTCACACTTGCAACTTTACACAAGCTTTTTCTGACCGAAGGCTCTTTCAATAATTTTGACATTTTCAGGTACTCATTTGCTCACCTCATTAATGGCGATAACCTATATGTTCATTATCCTGAACATTATTTTGATCTGTTCAAATACAGTCCTTCTTTCGCTATGCTTATGGCTCCTTTCTGGTATTTGCCACGTTTACCAGGTGTCATAATCTGGAACCTGATCAATGCATTGCTTCCGGTTTATGCTGTAAATCAATTCAATTTGACCTTAAAACACAAATGGTTTTTTGCGCTTTTTATAATGATTGAGATGCTTACTTCGGTTCAAAATGCACAAAGCAATGGGTTGATGCTTGGATTGATGATTCTGGGGTATCATGCTATTGAAAAGGGTAAGGCAGGCTCAGCAGCTATTGCAATAATAGTTGGTTTTGTAATAAAAATATTTGCTTTAGGTGTTAGCATACTGGTGCTGTTTAAACCTTTCAAATTGCAGTTTACCCTTTGGTCAATGCTGATTGGTATTGTTGTACTCATATCACCGGCAGTCTTCACCGGATTTGGTGGACTTTTTGATCAGTACGCTTCGTGGATTCATTTATTGGCAAATGACACAGCTATCGCACTTAATTTTTCCATCATGTCGTTTTTTGAAAGGACGTTAAATCTGGTTATGCCAAATAGCATCTGGCTGGTATCTGGATTGTTGTTGTTGTTTTTACCCTTACTGAGGATAAGTCACTATTCAAACGAACGCTGGCGCATGAACTATTTCGCACTTCTTTTACTTTGGGTAGTTTTATTCAATCATAAAACTGAGTCACCAACTTTTGTCATTGCAATGGCAGGAGCTGCTCTTTGGTATATTTTGTCAGAACAGTCACAAGTTCACAAGTTAATAATTGTTATAGTGTTTATTTTCACCGGATTAGCTGCTACAGATATCTTCCCTTACACAGTTAGAGAAAATTTTATAAAACCGTTTGCAATAAAAGTTTTACCTTGCATCATATTGTTCTTTTTCATGCTTTATGAAATGCTTTTTAAAAAGAATTTTGAATCATTTTCTGAAAGGAAAACGATGCTTTTGAAACATGAATCTGAATGATAGCACACACACAACACACACATTAAAATGAAAGAAACTGATAAATGGCTCGTGGTCGTGAACCCAAAAGCCGGAAGTAGTAAATGCGAAAAAGACTGGCCTAAAGTAAAAGAGTTGCTGTTGCAACAAGGGTTTTCTTTTTTGAGCGTATTGACCGAAAGGCCTTTTCATGCCATTGAAATTACCCGAAATATGGTAAACGATCTGGGTTTCAAAAAGATAATAGCTGTTGGTGGTGATGGAACTCTCAATGAGGTCGTGAATGGAATATTTCAGCAAACCCGATTCGCAACCACTGACATTACCCTTGGAATGATTACTATCGGCACAGGAAATGATTGGGGCAGAATGTATCAGTTTCCGATGAAATATGAAAAAGCAATAAAAATTATTAAAAACGAACGCACTTTTCTTCAGGATGTTGGTAAAGTAAAATACAGCTATGAAACGGAGGACAAAAGCCGATATTTCATCAATATGGCAGGCATGGGATACGATGCTTTTGTTGCAAAAAAAACAAATAGCCTGAAAGCTCAGGGAAAAGGAGGGAAGTTTTCTTACCTTATCAATCTGGTTTTGGGATTGTTTCAATACGAGGTGGTTCAACTTAGCATCATTGTTGATGATAAAGAAGTTGTTAATGATCAGGTATTTAGTTTAAGTATTGGTATTTGTAAATTCAATGGTGGTGGAATGAAGCAGCTTCCTGATGCTATTCCCGATGATGGATTGTTTGATATGACCGTGATACGCAAAACAACAAAATTGAGGGTTGTAAGAAATATCAAACGACTTTTCGATGGCTCATTTATTCAAATGCCTGAAGTAGATACCTTTAGAGGAAAGAAAATAAATATCACTTCAACACCACGCCACTCCATCTTTTTGGAAACTGATGGCGAGTCACTTGGAAGTTCACCTCTTGATTTTACGATCGTACCAAGGGCAGTAAAGCTTATCGTTCGGAAAAAAGCGCTCAAGGAGTTTGGTGCTGACCAAAAAGTTGCGGAACCCGTAACCTTAGAATCGGATCAGGCAGTAAGAAAAATCAGCGCAAACGATTGAAGTTATTTTAAGCATGTTTTTGTAATCAGTCCCCACGACACCGTTTAGATTTCGTACTTTTGTTGTGCTGAAAAAGCATGCTGTATGAGCGGAATTAAATCCTATTTATTTGAAAAAAGAGAAGTTTTGTTGGTCTTAGTGCTATTGATTATTGTCAGTTCGTTCTTTTTCTCCTCTCATTTTTTCGAATTCCCTTCCCACACTCATGCCTGGACTCAAAGCGATCGATATGCCCTTGCTGTTGGTTATGCTGAAAATGGCTTGAATCCATTTCTTCCTTCTACATCTAATCTTTTCCCCAAGTACCCCCCTAACGAAAATTTCCAATATTTTAAAGGTTACACAAGCGCTGCATTGGCTTTACCTGAGTTTTTGGCAGCAGTTATAATGCGTGTAAGTGGAATTGAAGATCCTGTAATTTTACGCACCATCGTTTTGCTTTCTGGTTTAATAGCACTTCTTTTTTTGTTTGTTTTCATGAAAGCTTTAGGTAGTTCCTTTGTTATGTCATTGCTCATGGTGGTGTTTGTGTTTTCCGCTCCGGTTTTTACCTATTACATGAACGGGTTCATTCCCGGTATTCCAGCCTTGTCATTATCATTTGCTGCTTTTTATTTTTATGTTCAATACTTAAAAAAGCAACATTTCAATCACTTTGTTGTGTCTTTGTTTTTGTTAACGTTAGCAGCAATGATACGTCCTCCATTTTTGATGCCATTGGTTGCAGTGATTGTGACTCAACTCTTTTTTTGGAAGAGTAATAAGTTGCGATCCAAGGAGTTATTTGTTATTATAGGCAATTTGGTGCTGTTTTCTGCTTTTTGGATGTATGACAAACGGTTGCAAGGCACATTTGGTTCCATGTTTAATAACGAGCTGATGCCTGCTGCCAATTTTTCGGATTGGGGAGTTTTAATGCAAAAAGCATGGAGCAACTGGAATATCAGCTACCTGACTTATGGTCACTATGTGTTGCTTATAGTGGCTTTTCTTCTGCTTGTCTTTTATAGAAAGAAACTTGTATCTGGTTTCAGGACCAAAATTCTACTTGTGACATTACTCAATCTGGGTGCATCATTGATGTATTCTTTTGTTATGGCTCAACAATTTCCTGCACATGACTATTATTTCCTGGATAGCTTTTTTCTGCCGCTTGTGATATTTACCTCTCTTGGCCTTTCATTAATCACGGTGCAACAAAAAAAACAACTTATTCCACTTACAGCAGGACTACTCGTTTTCTCAAGCTTCATGCTGCATGCCTCGAATCTGAAGCAAAACGAGCGTTACACCACTCATAGCTGGGATCGTACCGAAACAACCCGCCTGAATTTTATAGGGAGCGAGGCTTTTCTTAAAGAATGTAAAGTGGAGGATGATGCACGTATTTTGGTATTGGATGCTTACACCAGCAATGTTCCTCTTTTATTGATGAATCGTAAAGGCTTCACAGTTATTGAAACTACCAATGAATTCATTCAGAAGGCTTTGACCTTACCTTTTGAACACATCGTCATTCAAAACAAAAGCCTTTCGGGTGATGTCCTGCGCAACTTCCCTGAGCTTGCTGAGCATCTTTATCCAGTTGCTAATAATGGTAGGATAGGGTTGTATAATTATACTGAAAAAAGCAGTAAAAAGAGTTGGTTAGAGTTGTTATTGCCTGTAAACGAACAACATAGAATAAACTTTGTTATTGATACAACAGTGCATTGCATCGGTTTGCAGGATGATTTTTACCCTCTTAAGGATACCATTATCCAGGAAACAGATCAGGCATTAACCGCTGTTTTGTTTCAAGCACAGGCTTATACTAAAAACGAAAAAATTGAAGGTTTAAACCTTGTTATCGATGCAAAAAACGCAAACGGATTTACCTTTTATGATAGCTATCCGTTAAGTATATTCTTCGAAAAGTCAGTAAAACAGACTGTAATGTCAGTTTTTTTTCAACTTCCACTGGGTTTTCCAGCCGGCACGCGTGTGAAGGTATATATCTGGAATCCAGGGAAGAACGAAGTTTGTTTTCAAAATCAGGCAGTTTTATTTACAAAATATTCATTACACATTTAATTTATTACAGATGAAAAACATTGATCAGTACAATCTTAAAGACAAACGTGTTATCGTACGCGTTGATTTTAACGTGCCGGTGAACGACAAATTTGAGGTCACCGATGACACCCGTATCAGGGCAGCAATCCCAACTATCAAAAAGATTCTTGCTTCGGGAGGCTCAGTAATTTTGATGTCGCATTTCGGAAGGCCAAAAGACGGTCCGGACGACAAATATTCCTTACGTCATATCCTCGGTGACCTGGAAGCAAAACTTGGTATGAAAGTTCAGTTCGCAAATGACTGCATCGGAGCTGAAGCTCAGGAAAAAGCAGCTGCTTTGAAACCGGGAGAGGTTTTATTACTTGAGAACCTGCGTTTTTACAAAGAAGAAACAAAAGGGGATGAAAATTTTGCAAAAAAATTGGCGTTACTAGCCGATGTTTATGTGAACGATGCCTTCGGAACAGCTCACCGTGCGCATGCATCAACAGCTATTATCGCCCGCTTTTTCCCAGGAGCAAGTCTATTTGGATATCTTATGCAGGATGAAGTTTCAAACCTTGAGAAAGTGACAAAAAATGCCGAAAGACCTTTCACAGCTGTGCTTGGCGGAGCTAAAGTTTCAGGCAAAATTGAAATTATAAACAACTTAATTGATAAAGTGGATAACCTCATTATTGGAGGTGGAATGATGTTCACGTTTATTAAAGCAATGGGTGGACAAATTGGCAATTCGTTGGTTGAAGAAGATTTGATCGAAACAGCATTAAAAGCCATTGAAAAAGCTAAAGCAAATGGAGTGAATCTATTGATTCCTACTGATGCAGTAATTGCTGACAGTTTTAGCAATGAGGCTGAACAAAAAGTCTGCAATGCAAACAGCATTCCTGATGGATGGATGGGTCTTGATATTGGCCATGAAACCATAAAAACATTTACCGAAGTAATTCTCAATTCACGTACGATCCTTTGGAATGGCCCGATGGGTGTGTTTGAATTTGTGAATTTTGCCAACGGCACGCGCGATATCGCTTTAGCCATTGCAAAAGCCACTTCAAGTGGATCATATTCACTTGTTGGTGGTGGCGACTCAGTAGCTGCCGTTAATAAATATGATCTGGCTGACAAAGTCAGTTATGTTTCAACAGGTGGTGGTGCTATGCTCGAATATATTGAAGGGAAAGAACTTCCTGGCGTTAAAGCTATTCTCGAAGGCATTTAATAATCCGAATTTAAGATAAAAAAGGTTATCATCTGAAACTTGTTATATAAATGAGATCAGATGATGACCTTTTTTTTCGATTAATGATGTAAAGGAAATATCCGGATTTCTATCCATTGATATTGAAGGCTTAATCAGGAATATTCTCTATTTAGACTCATCATCAGAATAGATACTTACAGAAGCTTCCTGTCCGGCAATAACATAAGCCCTGAACATTCCTGATGTGTTGAAAGGAAGCGCAATAGAGCCATTTTTGTCGACAGCAATTAATCCGCCACCTGCATCTAGCGATTTAAGCTTATTCATAACAAGATCATTAGCAGCTTGTTGAAGACTTTGTCCTGAATAAATCATTCGGGCATGAAGGTCGTGAGCTACTGCGTTACGAATAAAAAACTCACCATGACCTGTTGCTGAAACAGCACAGCTGTTATTGTCGGCCCATGTTCCTGCACCAATCACAGGCGAATCGCCAAGTCTGCCCTCGCGTTTATAGTGCATACCTCCGGTAGATGTTCCGGCAGCCAGATTTCCCTCACGATCAAGAGCAACAGCTCCAACAGTTCCTTTTGATGGGATCATAAATTCTCGTTCAAGATGAGATTGACGCGTTTTTTCATAGTTATCCCATCTGTTTTGTGTAAAAAAATAAGAGGGATTAACCGTGTCAACACCTGATTGTATGGCAAATTTCTCAGCACCTTTTCCAACCAGAAAAACATGTCGGCCATCATCCATAATTGCTTTTGCTGCCAAAATTGGGTGACGGATAATACTAACTGCTCCAACAGCACCGGCACGGCCTTGCTTCCCTTCCATGATGGAGGCATCGTGAGCAATTTCTCCAACTTCATTGTATACAGCACCTTTCCCTGCATTAAACAATGGATTATCCTCCATCAGGGTAATTGATGCAATTACTGCATCTGTGCTACTCCCTCCGTTTTTAAGCACTTCCTCACCTGCCCTTAGGGCTGTCATCAATCCTTCTTTGTAGGCGGTCTCTAGTTCTGATGACATTTTGGAACGTTCCATCGCTCCTGCGCCACCATGTATCACAAGAACGTAATCAGGCTTTTGTGGTTTATCAGATTTCATTTGGCAGGAACTAAATGAAACCGAAAGAAAAAGCACAAGAAAGAAGAAGATTTTACTCAAATAATTAGGGTGTTGCAGCATCGTTTTGAGAGATTTATTCAATATTTCAGGATTTTAAAAGTAAAGAAATGCCTACAGTTTATCATCGTCTTTGTGGCATAAAAAGGCCCATAAGGGTATTAAAGTCATATAAACCAAATAGTTGTGCAGAGGTTATGAGTATAACAGCTATTATTACCCATTTAACAAAACCTACTCCTTTAGCTGTTGCCATCTGTGAAGCCACAAGAGCTCCAATGATGTTTCCAACACCATGAACTAGTCCAAAATGCCAGTTTACTGCACCATTAAGAATAAAAATTGCAAGAGCTACAGGTGAATATAAAAGCACAATCCAGACTTTGATGGCGTTGGCTTTTACAAGATCAAAACCTGCACCTACAACGAGGGCTGCCAGAAGGAAATAGCCAATTCCAACCTGAATAAACCCACCATAAATGCCTATCAAAAAGAAGATAAAAACCTGGAACAGACTCACTGGCCTACCTTGCTTTTCGGTGTTCCCATGTAAATAGGTTGATGGTTTTACCAGCATAAAGAAAATCATCAGAAGTAGAATAGCGGCGAAAGCTCTTTCAATCACAACTTTATCAATGTCAACAGCGATTTGAGCACCAACAATGGAACCTGCAACGGCAGGCAAAGCTAACCATGTAGCTTTCCGTAATTCAAGAACTTTCTTTTGACGGAACATCCCCACCGAGGTAAGGTTTTGAAGCACAATAGCAATACGATTCGTTCCATTGGCTACATCAATGGGCAAACCAAGAAAAAGGAAAAGAGAAAGCGAAATGACCGATCCACCTCCGGCAAGTGTATTGATAAAACCAACCACGATTCCGGAAACAACGAGTGCAGTAACTTCAATCCAATTCATAAAACCAATCCTTGCGGCAAATGTAGCGAATCACTTGCTTGTTTTACTTCATCCCGAATTTTTTTAGTAATGGGCTTCTGAAAGATAAAGTAGAAGAATAAGCTTTGGGTTAGTAAGGAAAAGCACAAGTTTTAGGGCTTTAAATTTCTTTGACAAAAAAAAGAAAAGGCTGTCAGGCTTTATTCCTGATAATATACACGCTTTACCCGTCTGGAAATTCTTGTCAGTATTTCGTATGGAATAGTATCAGCCGCCTGAGCAAAAGCATTCAAAGCGTGTTGGTTATCGAATATTACAACTGTATCACCTTCCTCAGCAGAAATATCAGAAAGGTCAATCATACACATATCCATACACACATCGCCAACAATTGGTGCAGCTTTGCCATTAATAAAAAGAAATCCTCTACCATTGCTCAGGATTCTTGGCAGCCCATCAGCATAGCCAATAGGAACAACTCCAATTTTTGTTTCCTTGTCAACAAAAGTCCTGCGGTTATATCCAATACTGTCTCCTTCCGGAACTATACGAATTTGACTCAGATTTGATTTCAGGGAGACAACAGTTGAGAGTTTTTCATTTTCAACGCCACCTGATGCAACGCCATAAACCCCAATTCCAAGACGTACCATCTCATAATGAGCCTCTGGAAAACGTACAATACCGGCAGAATTGAGGATATGTCTGTCGAAGCTATAGCCAATTTTTTGCTCCAGAAACTTACAACTGTCTTCAAAAATGCTAAACTGTCTCCGTGTAAATGGATCATGCGCTTCTGTTTCACTTGCAGCGAGGTGAGAAAAAACTGACTGGACCTGCAAAAGTGGATTTTTCAGAATTTGCTCGCTCAATTCCAAAAGTTCTTCCGGATTGAAACCCAGACGCCGCATCCCGGTATCTATTTTAAGATGTATTTTAACTTTTTGGTGATTTCTGTCAACCCGTTGAATGGCTTCCTGCAAAAGTCCCAACACTCTGAAACTAAATATCTCAGGTTCAAGGTCATAATTCAACATCGCATCAAAACTATGTTCTTCAGGGCTCATTACCATAATAGGTAACCGAATTCCTGCCTTTCGCAATTCGACACCCTCATCAGCATAGGCAACAGTTAGGTAGTCAACATGATGGAACTGCAAAACGTTCGCAATCTCGTAACCTCCGCTTCCATAGCTGAAGGCTTTCACCATAACCATTATTTTCACTTCGGGAGGCAGAAGCGAACGATAATAGTTCAAATTCGAAACCAAATGATTGAGATTGATTTCGAGAATTGTTTCATGAGCTTTTTGCTGAAGGAGTTGGCTGATACGTTCAAAACCAAATACACGTGCCCCTTTGATTAGTATGGAAGTGCTGTGAAAATCGGATAAGGCAATGGCTGCCAGAAAATCTTCTGTCGTTGCATAGAATTTCTTTTCCATTTTGAAGCAGCCTGACTGTCGCATCAATGAAGGACCTATACCGATGATTTTCTGAACCCCTTTTGCTTCCATTAAAGAAGCAACCTGTTCATATAAATCGGCCTCGTTGGTACCACTTTCCAGAATATCGGATAATATAACCGCTTTGTTTTGATGCTGATTTTGCTGTTTCAGAAAATCAAGGGCGATAGTCAGTGAATGTATATCACTATTGTAACTGTCGTTTATGAGTGTACAATTATTCAAACCTTCTTTGAGTTCTAAACGCATTGCAACCTGCGTCAATAGTAACATTCGTTCCTTAATTGTTGCAATATTATAGCCTAAAAGAAGCATTACGCAGGCACAATGAATAGCATTTTCAACAGAGGCATCATCAATAAATGGGATGGTGAAATCGAAGGGTTGTTGCTGATAATGAGCACTTATAATACTGTGATGCGTCGATTTTGTAACAGTGTCAATCTTTAGATCAGCATCAAGTTTTTTACTCCAGGTAAATGACTTGATTGAATGAAGCAACTGTGACTTGATAATTCCTTCCTGAATTTCCGCATGATCGATGCAATAAATCAAGGTTTCAACTTTTGTAAAAAGTTTGAGTTTTTCTCCAACCTTTTGTTGTATTCGAATAAAGTTTTCACCGTGAGCCGGACCTATATTCGTGAAAACACCTATTGCAGGACGGATGATTTGCTGAAGATTTATCATCTCACCGGGTTCCGAAATGCCTGCCTCAAAAAGAGCCAGTTGATGCTCAGCTTCAATTTGCCAAACAGATAACGGGACGCCGATTTGTGAGTTATAACTTTTGGGGCTTCGAACGATAGAAATATCAGGTGAAAGCAATTGATGCAGCCATTCCTTAACGATGGTTTTTCCGTTACTTCCTGTTATTCCAATTACTTGTCCATCAAATGATTTTCTATGAAAAGAGGCTATTTTTTGTAAGGCAGAAAGGCTGTCCTGGACAAGAAGAAAATTTGTGTCAGAGGGGAAACTCTCCGGCTGGTCTGGTAATTGTGAAACCACAAAGTTCTTTACTCCTAGTTCACTCAGGGCAGTCAGATAGCGGTGACCATCATTTTTTTTGGTTTTTATTGCGAAAAAGAGGGTTTCATCCGGACTGATTAGTTGCCTGCTGTCGACAAGTAATTTGCTTATGAAAGTTTCGTTTTCCCCATCGCCAAAGAATTTCGCGTCGGTAATAGTAACGATAGTTTGTAGCTTATAGGGCTTTTCAAGCACCATAAATTAATTAATTAGGGATAGAAGTTTTAGTCAACTTGTTGGATTCCAGCTCCTGTTGCTGTCTCCTGTTTCGAATAATGTCAATAGCCAAATATATAGCCTGACGAAAAGCTTCTTCTGAAGCTTCGTTTTTTCCTGCCAGGTCATAGGCTGTACCATGAGCCGGAGAGGTTCGAACGATGGGTAATCCGGCTGTGTAATTTACGCCTCCTTCAAAAGCGAGGCTTTTAAAAGGTGCTAAACCCTGATCATGATACATGGCTAAAACAGCATCATATTTTTTCCAGCTTCCTGAACCAAAAAAACCATCAGCAGGAAAAGGGCCATAAGCCAGTATGCCTTGCTCTTTCTTAATTTTTTTGAGTGCCGGAATAATTACATCGTTTTCTTCATTACCAAGCAAACCTCCGTCACCAGCATGTGGATTTAACCCCAGAACAGCAATTTTTGGTTTCAAAACCCCAAAATCATTGATAAGACTTTGGTTTAGAATTTGTAATTTTTTGATAATCAATTCCGGGTGTATTTTTGAAGGCACTTCTTCAAGGGGTATATGTCCGGTAAGTGTTCCAACACGCAGATTGTTCCAAACCATAAGCATAAGAGGTTCGTTGTTCCCAAAGCGTGTTGAAAGATATTCTGTGTGGCCCGGAAAGTCAAATTGAGCCGATTGAATATTCTGCTTATTAATTGGAGCTGTCACTAAAACATCAATCCAGTCATTTTTCAGATCGTTTACAGCCATTTCCAATGCCTGATAAGCGGCTTCACCTGCGATAGTGGTGCTTTTTCCAACGTCAATCTGTAAGTCGTTTTCGGTGCAATTCACAATATTGCAACGCTTTGGATGTGCTTGCGAAGCATCTTTGACCA
This sequence comes from uncultured Lentimicrobiaceae bacterium, assembly GCA_964463695.1. GTDB lineage: Bacteria > Bacteroidota > Bacteroidia > Bacteroidales > F082 > JALNZU01. The sequence continues at coordinate 121,719 of CAYXCZ010000002.1, forward strand.
GATTAAAATTGAGCTCTGCTGCATTCAGGTTTTTCTTGTAGAAAGAGGCAACCCTTGAATGTCCATAAACAATGGGCGTAAAAAGCTCGATCATCCTGATATCCGTAAGAGCTTTTATAATTACCTCATAACCAATACCATTAATGTCGCCATGAGTGATGCCAACCCTGATTCTGTCGTCGGTAGATTTTTGCTTCTCCATGCTATTTGTTAACTGAATTATGGTGCAAAGGTAGTCATTTCACCAAAGGTAAAATGAAGTCTGTTTGCTTTACATTTTTTGAAAAGTTGACGTGTTTTCAACATAATTATAACTGCTTGACTAAAACCTTGGAATGTCTTCTTATAATTCGAAAATATTCTTGATTAATACCGATATATTTTGGTCATATATTTAAAATAAGACACATTTAAAATAAGTGCTTGCAGATGAAAAACGGAATTTGTCATTAAAACTAACAGCGTCAATAGTTTGTTTTTCATTCTAAAACTTTGATTTGAAGGATACAAATTGAAAAAATATATCACACTTTTAACGAAATAAAAGCATGAATGAAATAATCAGATGATACGCTATGTTTAATTTAGGTAGGTTTGCAATTAAATTAAATGAAATTGTTTCAATTCCTGGGTTTCTTTCATCAGCATCTCTTAATAAAACATGTTGTTTTGGCTTGCTTCATTAGCTTGACAATGGTCCCGGTTGAGATTTTTTGTCAGGAGTACACTGTTGTTCCCGATACCATTTATGGAGCTGATCCACTGCTACAAAACGGAAAAATTTACAATTTTTTCCCACCTCCAGGAACAAGCGGTAATCCGTATTTAAATGGTGCTGATTTTGTTGATGGCACTTTAGTGCTTCGCGGACAAGTATTTCAGAACCTTCCACTTAAGTATGATATTTTTAACAAAGTAGTTGTTCTTGGCTATCGTAATGAACTTGGGGCTCAGGGACAAATAATTGTTTCAAATGCATTTCTTGATGCTTTCACATTGGGTGATATGAAATTTATCCCTTTTACAGGTGTTGATTCTGTAATTAGATATGACCAAATTATTGGAGATGAAACCTTTGGAATTGTATATTCATGGTATAAACTCATTGCATTGGATACCCGGCTTGGGGCATCGAATCATGTATTTTCTGATCCAAAGAAAAACGCAATGCTAATCCGAACCCAAAAACTTTACAGTTTCAAAAACAAGCGTTCCTTTCTTCGTCTGTTTACCAGTGAAGAAAGAGAAAAGTTGAAATCAATCATTAAAAAGCATAAAATCAAGCTTCATCGTGCCACTGATTATCAGATGGGACTTTTTGTTTCTGAATGCAGTAAAACGCTTGCCCCATGAAGCGGTTATCTATATTTCTGTTGTTTTGGCTGCTGTTTATAAACGCAGTTTTAGCCGATGATCCCCCTAAAAAGGCGAGCTGTAATTTTAGTAAGGCATCTTATGCCGAGTTTGCATCCTTCATTTTCAATGAAACAGGAGTACGCATTTTTTACCAAAAGGAGGCTGTAAAAAACATTCAGGTTACTTTAAAAGAAGATAGTTTGAGTGTATTGGCATTGGTTGAAAAAACGATTAGTGGCACTAATTTAAGAGTTTCAGAATGGAATAAGCATCTTGTGGTACTTCCGGAAATAACATTGTACACCGGGTTGCCTCCTTTTCAACCCATTCTCTCCGAGTCACAAGATGGCAGTGATGCTGTTGAAAAGAAGACAACAGCCGAAGAGAAGTACCTTACAGGCAGAGCTCCTGAAGTAGTTAAAACAATACGGATTGGAAATGCGGGCGCGATAAAAACCACAGGTAAAGCAAAAATCCTTGGACGTATTCTGGATAAGGACAGCGGAGAGCCGATCTATAATGCTACACTTTACTTTCCCGATCTTGAGACAGGTGTTGTTACGGATGAGAATGGTTTCGCTACGCTTTTATTACGTCCTGGGAAACATGCTGTTCGTATTGATTATCTTGGATATGAGCGTAAAAACTACTTGTTTGATGTGTATAACGATGGCGACTTTACGATTGAATTGGGCAGAACGGTGATTCAAATGAAGGAGTTTGTTGTGTATGGTGACAAGCAGATGAGCATGAAATCCAAAGACCCCGGGCTGGATAAAATTGCCATGAAGACCATCAAAGAACTTCCCATGATGATGGGAGAGCGTGATGTGTTGAAAATTTCAAGTATGCTTCCTGGCATTGTAAACACAGGTGAAGGTACTTCCGGAATTAATGTAAGGGGAGGAGGATCAGATCAAAATGCGTTCTATATCAATAAGATACCTGTTTATAACACTTCCCACTTGTTTGGTTTCTTTCCGGCTTTTAATTCTGAAATTATTCGTGACTTTTCCGTTTATAAAGGGCATATACCTGCTCAGTTTGGAGGCAGGCTATCTTCTGTTTTTAATATTACAACACGTCAGGGAAACAGAAAACGTTTTTCGGTTCGTGGAGGTATAAGTCCGATAACCGGCAATATTGTTGTTGAAGGTCCAATTATCAAAGACACCTGTTCAGTTCTGCTTAGTGCCCGCACCTCCTATTCTGACTGGATGCTTGAGCGTATTGAAGACCCAACAATAAGAGCCTCATCAGCCAATTTTAACGATTTTGCAGCTGCGGTAAATTTTGATGTGCAAAAAACCCAGATTGCTGCTTTTGGTTACAGAAGTTATGACCGTTTTCGGCTGGCGGATCTAAATGATTACAATTATACAAACTCAGGTGTATCACTTAGCATCAGTCGTACTGTAAATGCGATGCTGCGCGGCGAACTGTCGTTGATTGCTGCTGATTATAGCTTTAAAACAACAGATCGTCAACAAATATCATCGGCTTATGAACACTCATACCAAACATCGCATTATGAAGCCCGGCTCGACTTTAAACATGTTATAAGTTCGAGTCACACCCTCGATTATGGCTTGGGTTCAACGCTTTATAAGTTGGATAGAGGTACAGTATCACCGCTGGGAATTTTATCATTACGCATCCCGGTCGAACTTGGAGAAGAAAAAGGTCTCGAGTCATCTATTTATATATCAGATACATATGAACCTAATCCCCGTCTGAGCTTAACATTGGGATTACGTTTTAGTGTTTTTAATCCACTTGGTCCTGATGATGTGCTCCTTTATGCTTCAGGGCTACCAAAAGATCTTAGGTTCATCGAAGATACGCTAAGTTTCTCCAATAATCAGCCTTTAAAGTGGTACACTGAGCCAGATATCAGGGCAGCAGTAAACTACAGTACCGACGAAAATGGCTCATTAAAGTTTGCGTTCAACCAAATGCATCAGCACCTGTTTTTGCTCAATAATACAGTTAGTATTTCTCCCAGCGCTCAATGGAAACTCGCCGATTACCATTTGAAACCCTCTCAAAGCAATCAGGTTTCGATGGGTGTTTTCCGCAATTTGAAACAATGGGGTTTGGAAACCTCTTTTGAGGTATATTATAAACAGGCAAAAAACTTTCCTGAGTTCAGGGATGGAGCTGATTTTTTAAAGTCGCCGCATGTTGAAACTGCCGTTCTGCAAGGAACACAGAAATCCTATGGATTTGAGTTTTTTCTCAAAAGAAACAACCGTAAAATTGATGGCTGGCTGTCTTATACCTATTCAAGATCGTTGATTCAAGTTGATGATGCAAATAAATTAAACACAATCAATAACGGATTGGTTTACCCTTCAAATCACGACATACCACATGTGGTAAATCTGGTTGTTAACTATCATATTAGAAGGCGATTAACACTTTCATCAGTTGTAACTTACCAAAGCGGACGGCCTGTTACTTTCCCAACCTCATTCTATTATGTGAATGGTGTTCCTATGCTCGATTATTCCAATCGCAATGCTTATCGCATCCCCGACTATTTTAGAACAGATTTATCACTTACACTGGAGGGAAGTTTAAAAAAAGAAAAATTCATTCACAGCTCATTGGTTATCAGTGTTTACAATCTGACCGGAAGGGAAAACCCCTATTCAGTGTACTTTAAAAACGAGGAGGGAAAGATAAAAAGCTATCAGTATTCGGTGATAGGAGTTCCAATTTTGACCGCCACATGGATTTTTAAACTTGGTAATTATGCAGCAGAATAGACAATTTCTTTATGTGGTTTGGTTATTGGCTATGCTAACATCCTGCATTAAGCCATACACACCTGATATACGGTTGGATGATCAAATCAAGTATGTTGTCAATGGCCAGATAAATGACAGTGATGTGATTCAAACGATCAACATATCAAAAACATCCCCCGTTGACGACCCGGCTTATATACCAGTTGAAGGTTGTTCTGTGATTGTGCAAGCTGAAACAGGCGAAAGCTTTGATTTTTTTTACAATGGCAATGGTGATTATCAGGGGCATATACCTTCTGCTTATCTGACACCGGGAAAGGCTTTCAAACTCGAAATTATCACTCCTGAAGGTGATAATATCTCTTCTGATTTTGATCGCATGTCGGAAGGGCCTTCACTCGGAGAGGTTTATTGGGAAGTTGACACTCTTTTTGGGAATCAAATAGGTGATCAAACAACAGGTATACAGTTTTATGTTGACCTTGAAGCAGAACCACAGCATAGCAGGTATTATCGCTGGGAAAGTGTTGAAACATGGGAGTATCATGCCGACTATCCTTTGCAATGGTACTACGATGGTTCGGTTCACAGGGTTGAGCCACCCGATTATTCGCGTAAAATTTGCTGGAATACTCAAAATGTACCGTATGTTTTTTCTATTAATACCAATAACCTGAGCGATAATCGTTTTTTAAAATTTCCACTGCATTTTGTAAGTAGCCGAACATCTCGACTTGCCTATGGTTACAGTGTTAACATCAAACAATACACCTTGAGCGATGAAGCTTACCGTTATTGGGAACAGATGCGCCTTAACAACGAACAAGACGCTGGACTATTTGAAAAACAGCCCGTTCCGGTAAGGGGAAATTTGCATTACAGCTCAGGTGATAAAGAAGTTTTGGGATTCTTTGGAGTAAGTTCAATGAGAAGTAAAAGACTGTTCATCTTCGATAATGGAGGGGTAACGCTTGATTTCTCAACATTTTGTAATCCTTCGGTACTCGAAAGACAAGGTTTAAAAGAGATTCGTCCTTATGAATATCCTGCCTATCTGATGGGTGATGAAGAAACTTATTACTTGGTGGTTTTGAACGAAGAGTGTGTCAATTGCCTTGCACTAGGTGGGGTAAATGTTAAACCTGACTTTTGGCCCCGTTAATTATAATTATGCAAAAAATCAAACCTATAACCATATCCTTCCTGCTGACACTGATTGCGTTAGCACCTTTAAATGTTCTACCTGATGAGATAACTGAAAAAGTATACCTGTCATGCGACAGAAGTGTGTATATAGCTGGGGAGTCAATTGCTTTTTTTGCTCACCTGACATCAGTTAACAACCAACAGTTAAGCAAAGTACTTTATGTGGAGCTCCTTGATGCAACTGGTAAACAAATCGAAGGAATTAAAACACCTGTTGATAGTTCCTCCTCTTCCGGACAGTTAGTTGTTCCTGCTGATCTTCTGTCAGGATATTATTACCTCAGAGCTTACACTAAATGGATGCGGAATCAAGGTCCAGGATCTTATGCATGGAAACTCATTAAAGTGATTAACCCAACACGTAATGAGACCATGACAGGAACTGACACGTTACAACCTCAAAACTTTGCTGAACCGGAGGCCTTTATTATTCAGCTTCAGAAAAATGAAATCAAAACACGTGAAAACGTTGTTTTTGAAGTAGATATGATCCGAAATGATCTTGATATTGTGTCATTTTCATTTTCTGTTGTGCCAGAGGAAGCAGTACAATCCTTGCTTTGGCAGTCTGTGTTTTCTAATTCAATCTCCACAACTATTTACCACATGCCTGAAACTAAAGGCATAAGCCTCAGTGGGCAATTGGTTGATGAAGAAACAGGAGAGGGTGTGCCTTCGCAACATATCAATCTTACTGTTGTAGATCAAAATAAGGAATTTATGGCACGCCAAACCGATGAAAACGGAAGGTTTTTCTTTGCACTACCAGATGGCATCGGCGAGCGCGACTTATTTATTTGTGCCCAACTTGCTACTGATAAAAAAACTGTTGTCCACATCGATAAGGATTTTTGCAGCATCGATGTGAAACTGCCAGCTTTACATTTTGAGCTTGATTCAGTGGCGCGTGCATCTGCACTTAAAATGGCCGTTAATCATCAAGTGGATGGCATTTTCCCTGTTTCAGGTAAAACCGAACTTTTACCCATATCGCCTGACGAAAGAGCCTTCTATGGAAAACCAACACATGTTGTTGATATCGATAGATATGTGCAACTGCCTACATTGGAAGAATACTTCAATGAATTGCCGGGTATGGCAAGGGTTAGGAAAAGAAATGGATCAAGGTATTTCAAAGTGCTTGGAACGAACGGAGCATTAGCAATTTATGATCCGCTTGTAATGATCGATCTTGTTGCTATTGATGACCCCGAGAAGGTACTTTCAGTTGCTCCCCAACAGATTGAACGCATTGAAATAGTAAATGAACCTTACATAAAAGGTGATTTAACATACGGTGGCATCATTAGCCTTATTTCGAGAAAAGGTGACTTTGGAGGGATCGATTTGCCTTCTTCAGGTATTTTTGTTGCCTATGAATTATTTGATCCAGCAACTAAACAACAAAAAGTATTCAATTCTAATGCAGATAGTCCTGACCCTCGGAACACACTTGGATGGTGGCCAAATGTGACATTACATCCAGAAAAAAAGATTTCACTTTCCTTCAAAACTGGAGATACTTCAGGAAATTTCGCAATTGTAGCAACTGCGATTCTTTCAAATGGTGAGATAGTATATGCTGTCAAACGATTCAATATTAAGGATTAAGCCTATTATTAGAAGAAATTTACTCTTTTTAACCGGGTCGTTTTCACCCGATATCTTTTTTTCAATTGGTTTCCTGACTCTTTGTGTGGTTAAAAACTGTTACTTTTGATAACTGAAAAAACACATAAAAAGAGTTTCGTTGCGAGCGCTTGTTTTTATAGCAATGTTAGCCTTGTTGCTGCAATCAGCCGGACAAATGGTAATACTGATTAATTTCAAGATCAATCAGGCTTATATTGCCAGTGTTTTATGTGAGAACAAGGATAAGCCTGAAATGAAATGTAATGGAAAGTGCCAGCTGAATAAAAAATTAAAACAACAAGATACAAAAGAACAAAACCTGCCTCCGGAAATTAAATTGAAAGAACAACAATTGTTCTTTGAACAAACCAGTCGTGGAGGATTACTCAACCTGTTAGAATCCTTTTCTTGTTTCACCAGTTATAAAACCCCTTCCATTCTGCATGGTTTTGGGGCATTGGTTTTTCGGCCTCCTAACAATTAAATGGTTCATTTTCTGATCATTGACACGTATTTGCTTCTCTGATTTCATAAGTTATGAGATCATTTCAATTTGTACCATAAAGGGTAAAATTGTTGTTTCATGCTATTTCATGAGGTCAGCACCTTATATTGCTATGGTAACTACGAAAGTTAGCGTTTAAAAATGCTAATACACAGTCAATGTAAACTACCTGAATGTTAGTCTTTAATTTGAAAATGGTGTTGCCAATATCATGTTCAAATTCATGCAATTCAGGTAAGAAACTGTTTTTTAATTCATTAATCACTTTATTCAACTATGATACAAATCAAATACTATGTGTTTTCAATCGTGCTTTTGTTGTTTTCCTTTAATGCTTTTAGTCAACAAGAGGTAAAGCGTTTTCAGCTTGTTAACCAAATTGATAACCAACCCCTTAGCTTTACACATTTTAATTACGGAAAACAAAAAGGGCTTTCTGACGAGAAAGGTTTCGTTGAACTACGATTTGAAAAAGGGACAAAACTTGAAATCTCACATGTGAGCACCGGCTATCAGATTTTTGATGAAGAAACCCTTCTGAAAGCTTCTGAAACCAAAAAACTGACAGTTCCCGGAGGTTCAGGATATAATCTACAGCCTGTTACGGTTATTGCGCTAAGGCCTGCTGCGGTTGAGAAAGAAACCATGAATGTTGGTTTACAGGAGCAATTGGCTCACGATGCCGGAGCTTACTTGCAAATGAACCCAGTGATTTCAGGTATAAGAAAAAGCGGTTCATCAAGTGTTGATCCGGTTATGAGAGGTTTTAAATACGAGCAGCTGACAATAGTCACTGATGGTGCTTGTGGTGCAACTGCTGCCTGCCCAAACCGTATGGATCCTCCATCAAGTCAGGTTTCTCTGAATATGATGGAAAAAGTTGAGATACTAAAAGGTCCACATGCTTTGCGTTATGGCAATTCTTTTGGAGGAACGATTCATTTTTTAAGTCCTGCTTCGCAATACAGCGACAAAATCAAACCTTTGGCACGTGTTTCGGCAGGTTATGAAAGCAATGGCTCTGTTTTTCGTACGGAGGCAATGGCTGGATTACGCGCTAAAAACATCCAATGGCAGCTTTTTGGAGCCCTATCACAAGGAAGCGATTACACCGATGGAAACGGTGATAAAGTTGCTGCAAATTTCTACCGCAATAGTCTCGGAACTACATTATCCGTTAAACTTGGACAGAAACAGGAAGTGAGACTTTCAGCACAGCATAATTATGCTAAAGATGTTGATTTCCCTTCGCTTCCAATGGATTTGCGCAGTGATGATGCCTGGCTTTTGAACGCGCGCCATTCGGTGACTTTTAAGGATAAACCATTGCAGAATATCACAACAATAGCCTATGCCACTTTTGTGGATCACTTTATGGATAACAGACTGAAAGAGCTGAATCCGAGAATGATGAATGCTGAAACTCCTGCAAAAACGAGCAATATAGGAGGGCGTTCGGAGGCACTTATTGTGTATGGAACAACCAAAATGTACATTGGTGCTGATGGCAGATCAGAAGAAGCTGAAGGGTCACGTGAACGTGAATTTTTAATGGGCCCATTGGCAGGAAAAACCTTTTATGATAATGCCTGGCAACACGGTCAAATCACCAAAATCAGTGTTTTTGCTGAATATCAAAAACGAATCAATGACTGGGCTATTGTTGCATCACTCAGAGCTGAAGCCAATCAATCGAAGGTGAAAGATCCAACTGAGGACTTTCTCGAAGTTTACCCTGATCCAAAAACACAACAGTTTAACCCTTCGGTCAGTGCCGGTATAACCCATTATTGGAACAGCTACATTTCAACAGCACTTTGGCTTGGCCGCACTCAGCGAAGCGGAAGTTTGTCAGAGAGGTATATTAACTTTTTCCCAGTTGGTCTGGATGCCTACGAAATGCTTGGAAATCCGGATTTGAAACCTGAGGTTAATAACCAAGCTGACCTGAATTTTCAGTATCAACATGAAAAAACGGCGCTAAGTGTGAATTTTTTTGCCGCATATCTTCAGAATTTTATTTCAGGCCGGATTGATACAACCCTCACTCCCCGCATTAGCAGCTCTCCTGGCGTTCGTCATTATGTCAATTTGGATCGTGCTTTAATGACAGGCTTTGAAGTCAACTTCAGTCAGAGTCTTCCTGCTCATCTTCAGGCTGATGTAAATATTGCTTATGTTTTTGGAAAAGACCTTTCAGACGATAAACCGTTGCCCGAAATACCTCCATTGGATATGCGAATTGCTTTGTCGGGAACCTACTTTAAGCATAAGTTGAAACCTGAGTTGAGTTTGAGATACGTTCTTGAGCAAGATCGCATTAATGAGTCGTTTGGAGAAAATTCCACACCCGAATTTGTATTGATCGATATTGCGATGGAATATAAAATCAATAAAGCTTTCAGAGTAAAAGCAGGAGTTAAAAACCTCCTCGATGAAGCCTACTACGAACATCTATCAAGAGCAATAAATGGCAAACCTGATCAACCACTTTATGCTCCAGGCCGTAATATCTTCCTAACCTTGAACTATTCGATTTTCTAATTGAAATCTCTTTAGAAGAGTTTCATTTCTTAGATGGCTGCCGGAAAGCATTTCCGGCAGCCATTTTTCCTTGTAGGCCTATGTTTTTAAGCTCTTTAACAATCCTTAGGAAGTGGAGTAATCTTCAGCAGCCATTTTTGTCGTATCTTTGCAAGATGGTAGGCTTATCTAAAAAAATCTTTGACAAATTTAATCCAAATGTTTTTTGTAAAGATTTCATTTATATTGACTTACAATTCTTAATTACTTGAAGCATAACGCATATTTATGATAAAAAATCACGGCTCTAAAGTAGCCATACAGTCGGGCGACAAAACCATCACCTACCAGGGACTTATTGCAAGTATTCATTACTTTGCAGGTTTATACACAGTTTCAGAAGCTGCCCGTGTCGTTGTTTTTTCTGAAAACAGGGTTGGGTATATCGCTGCGTTCTACTCTGCCTGGCAGCAAAAAGCTATAGGTGTTCCGGTTGATTTTATGGCAACCGTTTCCGAAGTAGCTTATATCATCAATGATTGCCAGCCTGAAGTGGTTTTCTGTTCCAAAGACAAGCTTGAAACTATGCTCAAAGCGTTGGAACAAGCTGGAAGTATGGCCCGGTTAATAGTTATCGATGAGCATGAAGATGCTGTTGCCACAGTTCCTGAAATTGCTTTCCGTCAGGTTGAGAAGGATGCTACAGCAGTACTAATATATACTTCAGGAACAACAGGAAGCCCGAAAGGCGTGATGCTCAGTTTTGCAAACCTGATTCAGAATATTGATGCAGTATCACAACATATACCTATTTATAACCAGGATTCACGCGTTTTGATTCTTCTCCCGCTGCATCATATCTTCCCGCTTATGGGTACGATGATCATCCCGCTTTATGTGGGAGCTTCAGTGGCTATAAGTCCTTCTATGGCTTCGGAAGATATTATGGGCACACTTCAAAAAAACCGCATCACTATTATCATTGGCGTTCCCCGCTTGTTTGCGGCTATCCGCAAAGGGGTAATGGATAAGATAAATAAGAGTGCTGTAGCGCGGCTTTTGTTTGGTTTAGCCGAAAAGTTACAATCTCCGGCTTTTTCAAAGAAAGTATTTGGTGCGGTGCACAAAAAGTTGGGCGGTGCAGTTGAGAGTCTTGTTTCAGGCGGTGCTGCTTTAGATCCTGCAGTTGGTAAAGATTTCCAAACACTTGGTTTTGAAGTTCTTGAAGGCTATGGAATGACCGAAGCAGCTCCTATGATTACGTTCACCAGACCAAAAAGGGTACGCATCGGTTCACCCGGAGAAGCTATGCCAGGAACAGATATACGTATTGTTGACGGAGAAATTACAGCTGCTGGCGGTAATATCATGAAAGGTTATTATAACCGGCCCGAAGAAACAGCAGCGGTTCTCAAAGAAGGTTGGCTATACACAGGTGATCTTGGTCATCTTGACAACGACGGTTATCTTTATATAACAGGACGAAAGAAAGAAATAATTGTGCTTTCAAATGGCAAGAATGTAAATCCTGTTGAGCTCGAGGAAGAACTTCTTAAGTCGCAGCTTGTGACCGATTTAGGTGTATTTTTTGCCAACGATCAGCTTCAGGTGATGATTATACCCAATCGTGAAGCACTGAATGAAATTAGCAACGGAGACGATGAGGCAACCATAAAAAAACAGCTTATTGAGCCTTTCAATAAAAGCGTTTCTTCCTACAAAAAAATTATGCGATTCTATCTTACTGATAAAGAGTTGCCACGCACGCGTTTGGGAAAACTTCAACGATTTAAGCTGGCAGGCCTCATTGAGCAGCAGGAAGAAGCTGATTCAGATATCACAACTACATCCGACCCTGTTTTTGTAATGGTTTCTTCATTTCTCGAAAAGGAAAAAGGGAGAAAAGTTCGCTCAACTCATCATCTTGAAATGGATTTAGGACTCGATTCTCTTGATAAAGTGAGCTTACAGGCATTTCTTCAACAAACATTTGGGGTTTCACCTGAGCCACACACAATGGCCGATTTTGCTAATGTAGCTGAATTATCCAAATGGATTAGCGAACATAAGACACGCATGGAAGAAACACAAATCAACTGGAAAGATATTTTGCAGGAGAAAGTTTCGCTTAAATTGCCCGCATCCTGGATCACTGGAAATATTGCACTGTGGGCTTCACGGGTGTTTTTTAAGCTTTATTTCCGTTTCCGCTCCACGGGAATGGAAAAAATTCCGGATGGGCCATGTATTTTGGCTCCCAATCATCAAAGCTTTTTTGATGGTCTTTTTGTTGCATCTTACCTGCGTTTCGATCAGGCTAAGAAGACCTATTTCTATGCTAAGGAAAAACATATCCGGCAGGAATGGCTCAAGTTTCTGGCTAACAGAAACAATATCATCATCATGGACCTGAATCATAACCTCAAAGAATCTATCCAGAAAATGGGAGAGGTGTTGAAAAGCAATAAAAAGATCATCATTTTCCCTGAAGGAACACGTACCTTTAATGGAAATCTGGGTGACTTTAAAAAAACTTTCGCAATCCTTAGTCGTGAGCTTAATGTTCCAATTGTACCTGTTTCAATCAAAGGTGCTTTTGATGCTTTGCCTCGCGGCAGTTTCTTCCCCAAACCATGGAAAAAAGTGAGCGTTGAGTTCCTTGACCCTGTGTATCCAGGACAACACACTTACGAAACCCTTTCGCAACTAGTTAAGTCGAAGATACAACTTACAATGTAACAACTTGTAAAACAATATTATAAGTAGAACCGGCAGTAAATTCCGGTTTTTTTATCTTGATTTTTTTAAAAATGATTGAAACTATTGCATCAATAAGTCTGCTCGCATGGATTGGCTATCTTGCCTCCATCATCATTGCTTTTTCGATGACCATGAGCTCAATAGTCAAGTTCAGGATTATCAATTTGGTTGGCGCTTCGCTTTTTTCGCTGTATGGCTTTGTCATCGGAGCTTATCCAGTGGGAATTTTGAACGCTTTTATCGTTTCTATCGACATTTATTACCTCCTCAAAATCTTTGGGCGTAAGGAATCATTTGAAGTGCTCGAAGTTAGGGCTGATAATCGATATATGCTTAAGTTCCTGGCATATCACCATAAAGACATACAGTTGTTTTTCCCAGGTTTTGAATACAACCCAAATGAAACCAACATCAGTTTTTTTGTGTTGCGAAATATGGCTGTCGCAGGATTATTTCTAGGAAAAAAAGATGCTGAAGGTACTCTGACCGTAACCCTTGATTATGTGATTCCGGCTTACCGTGATTTTAAAAACGGGAAATTTGTCTATTATCACTTAAACAATAAGTTTCAGGATCAAGGTATTAAGAAAATGGTCACACATTTTAACAGTAAACCTCATCTTGATTATCTGCTTAAAAACGGGTTTACCAAAAATGCAAACGGCCAGCTGGAAAAGATCGTTACTTAAAACCAACTGCAAATCAACACTTTCTGGAAGTGTTGTTACTTAATCAGGCTCAATCCTTCGAGTGCGCTGCTGTCGTTGGGTTTGATCAGAAGAGTTTTTTGAAACATAATTTTTGCTTCACGTAATTTTCCAGATTTGAGTTGCGACCAGGCTACCATCACAGCTGTGTCATAATCAAACGGATAAAGATTCAGCACTTTGTTGAAATATTTAAGTGCAGTAACATAATCCTCCCGACCATAAGCTATGAGACCCATACGGTAATTAGCAGTTGTGTTCATCGGGTCGATTTTCAGTATTTCAACATACTGTTTTTCAACCTGAATCCAGTTACCAAGAGCTGCAGCCGGATTTACAAAACCAAGCCGTGCTTCAATCGACATTGGCATCATTTCGATGCATTTGAGGTAATATGGCAGCGCATCGGTGAACCGGCCAGAAACATAATTCAACCATCCTAAACGGATATTAATCTCATAACTATCTGCTTTATACACAGATGTAATATGTTGAATTGCTGTTGCATATTCACCTTTACCTTCAGCATCATATGAAGCCTGAAACGCTTTTTGTTGCTTGTCAACATCCTGAGCCGATGCATACAGCGTCAGGAAAGTGAAACAAGTCAAAAGTAATTTTCTTAAAAGATCCATTTTATTCCTCCAATTAATGTATTTGATTTCGTTGTGTAATAGTTTGTTTTCAGTTCACTGCCTTCAAAAAGATAATCGTAGCGCCTTTGATATTCATGCAAGCGATACCTTAACTGCAACTGTAAATGCTTGGTAACCATATAAGAAGCCGATGCTTCAAACCGTGAACTAACGGTCTCGGGATTGTTGTATACGATATAACTGTATTGTTCGCTTAAGTTGTTGAGATGGCCAAAAAGATAATCAAGTTCAAGCGATGACCTTTTTCCAGGCCTCCACCCGAGCAAGAAACGGTAAGCGCTTGAACTTCTACTGTCCATATTGAGGTACAGAAACTCTCCCTGATGGACCAGTTTGAGGTTGCCCAAAGGATTGATCTGATAACCTGCGTTGATTTGAAATGCACTGCTGTCGTTGACACTGGCTTTGGTAAGACCACCGGTTGCTGTAAATATTCCAACATGATATTTCCCATGTAACGACATGCTGTAGTCGTTTGTTTCCCAAGCAACTGTGCTAAAAGTAGTTTTGCTTAACTCAGTCTCAAACAATTCAAGTGATCCGGTAGATGAGTCGTAAAAAGCAGTATCAGTTATCGTTTCAAGTTTTTGATCGGGGATTGTAAAGTCGCGTTTTGCCTGAAATAATTGTAAAGAAGAAACTAAACTCCACCTGTCTGATCCTGCCCACTGAAGCTGAAAATAAAGAGCCTTTTGTGTTAATTGGTGATCAAAATCTACAAGTCGTTCGTCGTTTGTTATTTTGTAGTAATAGGCATCACCGGCAGAGCTTGTAACAACTGAATCGAGCAAAAGGTTATTTTCAAGGTAAGCAAAACGGTCGGTTGCAACAATTGAAATATATTGTGCACCAACATACATCAGCCATTGAGGATTGGTTTGAAAATACAAACCGGCATCATAAAATTGATTGTTATGATAAAAATGCTCCTGACCAAATATCCCCTCACTACCTGCTAATTCCACGAAATCAAGCCCATTCTCTGATCCCCGGTTTACCGTTCCGATATCAAGATGTGCCGAAACAGGTCGAAATCCTGATTTCATGCCCGATTGTTGCTGATATTCTTTAGTCATTTTCTGAAACAAGCTCCCTGCCTCTACATTTTTCATCTGATAATTCAATGACTTGGAAAGTAAAAGTATTGCCGGGGCATCTGCAGTTTTAAAATTCAACGCTTGCCGGAAATGCGTTTCGGCTTTTGCTGTTTTCTGAAGTTCCAGACAAGCAATTCCCATACGCATCCTCAGATAATAATAATCAAGACCCTGTTTCCGCATCCAGTTCCCTGTATCGATTAGTGTTTTCCAGTTTTTTTGCTGGTAATATTGATAGGTGATGCTGTCGTAATAGGCCTCATTAACAATGGACTGCGCATTTGCCGGACGCTGCACAAAACCCAGGAATAAAACTATCCCAACAAAATAATATGTTAATTTATACACGTACAAGGGTAGTTTTAGTTTCGTTTTTTATCAGCGTAAAACGCTGAAGCTGATTATTTTCGAAAACCATTTCATAGGTTCTTTTCGCAGTTGCTTTATCAAAAATAAGGAAATTAATCTCCGATTCGATCAAAATTTTTGAGCTGCTCAGATCATTGATGAATTTTACCTGTTTCATGGAATGCGTGATTTTTAAAAACATGTAAAAAGGCGCAATGAAATCCTGAATAGTGAGAAGTGCCTTGTTTGGAAAAAGCGCGGTTGTAATCTTTTCTTTCATAACAAGTCCCGAACTGAAACCGGTGACAAGCTGATACGCTCCCAGATAAAAATCATAAAGCCACGAATCGCGGTTGCCTTCAAAATGGGTGAAATAAAAAATGTCGGGCTGCCTGATAAACCATGCTTTTGCTTTGGTTTCTTCGCATATCAGGTAACTGTTGTTGTAAATATCCGTCTCGGTTTTCCAGATGATTTCTTTAGCTTCCCCCGCATTCTCCCGCTTGAACCGGATCAGCTGACCGGGTACAAAGTGCAGTGACAAATCCAGTAGATCAATCACCTGATTATTAGAAACAATATCACCTGTTTGGGGTTGTGAGGCCGCACAAAATTCACTTGACTCGCTGTGCTTTAAGAAGGCTGCAAAGGGGTAATTTAGTGTTGCAGCACCAATATCACCTGCTGTCTGAAATTGGAAATGGAGATGTGGGTAAGGCGATCTTCCGGAGTTTCCGCAGCGGCCAATTTGCTCGCCTTTTCGAACATATTGTCCTTTTTTTACAAGAATGCTGCCTTTTTGCAAATGACTCATTTGTGAAAAAAACGCCTCCGCATGATGAATAACAACACTGTTGCCCCAATTATTGCTAAGGTTAGCGTCGCCAATAATATTATCCTCAACTCCAGTTTCAACATCTGTGATATATCCATCGGCTGAAGCAATCACAGGTTTTCCGTAGCAATAATAGTCTTCCAGGCGCAGGCCTTTGTCCTTATAAGTTTTTCCTTCTTCATCGGTCATCTCAAAATCCCAAGCATATTTCCAAACATCTTTATGAGTATGTATTCCATCGATGCCCTGAGTAATAGTCCACCGGCCAAAAAACGGAAGTTTAACATGTATTTTTCCAAGATGCGACAAACGGTTTTTGTTGACCATGTAACTATATAAATTTCGCTCCGGGCTATGCTGTTGTATAAATACGAGTGTCGGCTTGTCTTGAAAGCGCTCTCTCATTATGAACACATAGAGTAACAAAATAACGACCAAATTGAATGGAAGTGAATAAACCGAAAGCTGAAATGTGCCAAGCAAATAACCTCCGCTACTTATCAAAAATGCCAGAACCGGCACAGCAACAAATACCCAGAGGAGCGATGTAAATGAAGGAATAACAAAAAATACACCTATTGCGATGGATGTTAAGATGAAATTGAATCCGATAAAACTGTAGTTGAGTTCAGAGATGCTTGCACCTGTAAACTGATAAAAATACCAGGCAGCCACAAATCCGGCAACTGAATAAAGAAATGCCAGCCTCGACCAGAATAGCAACCCGGCTGCAATAACAATACCAGCAAACATGTGATACTGAAAGAAAATTGCACCTAATGACCTGAAATACATTTTAATAGCTTCAGGCCATTGAAGCAGCTCAAACCAATCATAAATTTTTACAAGTGGCAAACCTCCAAGCAGGTACATCTCATTAAGAACGTAAATACCACGCTGACTGATCTCCAGATGAGTGAACTCTCTTGTGCTTAAAGTTACGATCCAAAGCGAAAGCAAAAAAGGAAGACTGAGATAAGGCAAACCATATTTGTAAAACATTCCCTCGAGCATAACGGTGACCATAAGGCTTAGCAGTGCAGTAAAAACAAGGACAACTAAAAACGCCAGATTGAATTGATAATACAAACCTAAGCCAAGTCCTGCCAGCAAAGCATTGAAACCATACAAACCGTCAATAACTTTCTGACGGTTCAGGCCCATGAGATAGGCGATAACATTGGCGCTGAGCACCGCAACCAATCCGCTAAAACCAGCATTAAGATCGAAAAGACTTACCAAAATCAATATGACCCCAAGAACCTTGTTCTTTGAGAAAAAAACCTGGGTATAGCTGTTGCTGATACTTTGCCAGAAATAAGGAAAAACTGTTTGCAGCCTCAGGGCTATCATAAATCAAAATGCACTAAATGAGCCGGTACCGCCTCCATTCCGGTGATGGTATCCATGGTTTCGTTGTTTCTGATTACATGAACTTTTTCCTGCTCATCAATCAATACAACTTTAGGGCGCAAGGTAATAAATTGCATCCATTGTGTCATATTGTATGCTCCAACATGATGGATCACTACTTGATCATCTTTGTTTAAAAGAGGCATGTTGATACTTTCGCGCACTACATCGATATTCATACATAAAGGCCCGTAGAGTGCGGTATCTTCGGTATATGAGGTAAATGATTGTGCCGGAGTGATTTTGTGATCATACCAAAAAGCAGTGAAAAGAATATTCACACCAACATCAAGAATCGTTGAACGCCGGCCATCAGACAGCCGTTTGTTGGCTAAAACAGTTCCAAGTAACCATGCAGCATCATCAATAAGGGCACGTCCCGACTCAATGATTAGCAGTGGAGGGTTTTTTGGACGGTAATCACTGTTCATTAGCGCTGAGGTAATGGCTTCAGCGAAATCATCAATTGATGGACTTATGTCAGTTCCAGGTAAATACGAACCTTTCAGGGTGTTTTTCGAAGCAAAACCACCGCCCATATCAATATATTTGATCTCATGGTTGTATTTTGTAAGTACACTTTGAGCCAGATGTGCGAGCTTGGATGCCGCGACAGCGTAGGCCGATGGCGAAAGCATAAATGTGCCAATATGTGTATGTAATCCAACAAGATCCATCAAGCCTGAAAACAGTATTTTATTTAAAGCATCCCATGCCTGTCCGTTTTCATAGTTGAAACCAAAACGATCCCACATTGGATGAACACCTGTGTCCATGTTGACTCTGATAGCTACTTTTGGCCGTTGTCCGCTGTTTCTGGCAATATCCTGAAGCAAATACAACTCATCTAAATGATCAATATGTATCAGCGAATTGTTTGTAACAGCTTTTCTAAGGTCAGATTCCGATTTATCAGGACCATTGAAAATAATCTTGCTTCCCTCCACACCGTTTCGGATGGCTTTATCGTATTCAAAACCAGAAACTACTTCAGCCCATGAACCTTCCTGATGGAAAATATTGCAGACAGCATCGAGGTAATTTGTTTTGTAGCTCCATGCAAACTGAACCCGTGGGTAGCGTGTTTCGAATGCCTGTCGGGCATTGCGGTAGTTTTTCCGGATTTTCTTTTCTGAGATTACAAACAAAGGTGAGCCATATGATTTTATCAAATCCTTTACTGCATTACCTTCAATGTGTGTTACCGGTTCGTAAATGGTGCGCATGCCAAATTTGTTTGGCATATTGCTTTCGAGTCTTTTAATAATCGGCCGCTCGTATGTTTTTCGTGTTGCCATGTTGTATTTTCTAAATGTGTTTCTGTCAATAATAAATTATAATTACACTAAGAGAATAACAATCCCGGATAGGGGTTTATAATTCTCCGGTTGTCGAAATTTGTTCAAACTCATGTAGATCCACAATCATATCCCATGCATAGCGGATAAACATTTTTCCAATTTCGTAACTTTTATAAGGCTCTGTTGGCCAACCCATTGCTAATCTTGTCAAGGCCTCAGGTATGTTTTGACCAACACCTACTGCAAGGTAAATCCAGGCAGGCATACGCGGATTGATTTCGAGCAGGTAGTACTCTCCGCTTTTATCTTTCATAAGCTCCAGCTCAAAACCACCGCGCCATTTTGTCGAACGCAAAAAACGATCGGTGAGAGCCAATGCCTCTTTGTCCGAAATTGAAATACCTCCCCAGGCCTTTCCTTTATCGGTTATATATTGCTTGCGCATTGCAACAGCCGCGATCGTATTTCCTTCTCCGTCGCCTAAGCCGGTTACGTTGTATTCTGTACCATGCACAAATTCCTGAATAATAATAGGGAGTCCCCACTTGGCTGAAATCTTATTGAAAGCAGATTTCGTTTGATCAAAATTGTATGCTAAAGTGGCATCATAGTACTTGCCTTTAACAACAAGCGGCCATTCATACTCTTTTTCAAGCGACTGGGATTCATTCACATTGTAAATAGCTTTACTGCGAGGCACGTGAATTGAATATTTTTCACCGAACTCATTCAGGTTTACTTTATGACGTTCTTCAAACTGATCCATTGTTGGCAAAAAAGTATGGATACCCATAGATTTTAGCTTTTGTTCCAGTTTGATAAATGAATAAAGCTCTGCATCAAAGTTTGGGATTATAACATCCAAATGCTCCAGTTCATGAATGTATTCCAATCTGCTGAGCAAAACTTCAGTACCAGTGGAAGGGTAGGGTATTTGATAGGTTTTATCAACAATATCGTGCATGTATATGCCAGGTTCGAGCGATTCATAAGAAAGGCCGATGATACGGCAATCAAATGAAGCTGCTTCGCGCAGTCCACGAATAACTGCAACTCCCGGCCCCGGACTGTCGATGGCGTTCAGTCCTGTGACACCGATGGTTAAGATTGGCTTATTCATCGTCGTGCTGCATCAGGCGGTATTGCCTCATCATCTCTAGAAAATCATGCAGGTCGCGCTCAATTGTTGCAGTTTCAGCAACATATTGTTCTTGTATCGAAGCAATGATTTGCTGATGTGTGTGGCCTTTTCGTAATAGATTTAGCATCTCGAGCCCGACCGGATTAACGGTATACGACTCCCCCGACCCCGGGTTGAACACAAAGCCGTTGTCGCTTACTGCAATATTACTTTTTACTTTCATGTGTTTTGGTGCTTATGCGTTTTCAATGTGCAAGATTAGTTTCTTTTTTTTGTTCCCCTTCATGAAATTCAATCAAAGTTGTGTAAAATTTTCAGCGGAGAGGCTTATATCAGCCACTTGAAGCCGTATCCCAATCCGCTCTTTTTCCGGAAGTACTTTATAATCAGTAACCGAATATCCAGTTACCTGCTTAAACTGAGTGGAGAGGTATTGAACACTGCTGTAGCCCATCATATAGGCAATCTCACTTAATGTAAGTTCCTCAGATTGAATTAATTCTTTAACTTTTTCGATTCTTTGAAGGATGATATATTTTTCGAGTGTGATCTTTTCAATTTTTGAGAATATTGTTGAAAGGTGCTGGTAACTTTTATTGAACCTTGCAACGATAAAGTCCGAGTTGCGAACCATCGCATTATAAGTTGTGTGGTGTACCAGTTCAACGATTACCTTTTTAATTTCTTCAACAAGTACCTCATCTTTGTCTTCTATAACTTTAAAACCAAGACGTGCAAAAACTTCGTTTATACGGGTAATATTGATCGGACTATCGACAAATGAAAGGGTGACATCGCCCAAACGGGCTTTCTTAACCTCAACTCTAATTTGGTTGAGTTCAATTATGAGCAACTTCAAGCAACAATCGCTGATCATATTGCTTAAGAGGTATCGTTGCTGAATTTTTTCTTCCACTAGTGTCTGTTGTCAATGATGGCAAAAGTATATTTTTTAGAGTTCTTAGATTTATAGTATTACATGTAAGATGTTCAATTTTTTAACTGCACTTTGTAAAAATAAAAAAAGCATCACCGTAGCAATGCTTTACACTATTTTTTGTCGTTTTTATTTCGCATCATAAGCCCATTTAAGCCATATTGAGCCCCAGGTAAAACCACCGCCGAAGGCAGCAAGTACTATGTTATCGCCTTTGCGCAGTTGGTTTTCCCATTCCCAGACACACAAAGGCAGCGTTCCGTTTGTAGTATTACCAAAACGTTCTATATTAATCATAACCTGCTCCTTTTGGATGCCCATTCGGCGGGCGGTAGCCTCAATGATACGCATATTGGCCTGATGTGGAACGAGCCAGGCAATTTCTTCTGAACTAAGGTTGTTTTTGTCCATTATCGCTACTGCCACATCTGCCATATTCGTGACAGCAAATTTAAAGACAGGCTGACCTTCCTGGTAAATGTAATGTTCTCTCGCATCAATTGTAGCATGAGTTGGTGGTTTTGCAGAACCTCCGGCTTTTTGGTGCAGGTGAATCATTCCAGATCCATCTGTATGCATCATTGAGTCCATTATACCAACATCTTCTGTTGTGGGCTCAAGTAAGAATGCGCCGCCGCCATCACCAAATATTACGCATGTTGCACGATCGGTATAATCGACAATGGACGACATCTTGTCAGCCCCAACTACAATAACTTTTTTGTGTGTACCACTTTCAATGAATTTTGATGCTGTTACAAGGGCATATAAGAAACCTGAACAGGCTGCATTCATATCAAAACTGAAAGCGTTTTTTATTCCACAGTTATGACTAATAATATTGGCAGTAGCTGGAAACTGCATATCGGGGGTCACAGTAGCACAAATGAGCAAATCAACCTCATCAGGTGAAGTGCCTGTTTTCTCGAGCAGTCCTTTCACTGCATTGGTGCCAATTACTGAAGTGCCTTGTCCTTCGCCTTTTAAAATATGTCGCTCTTTGATTCCGGTTCGTGTCATGATCCACTCATCAGTGGTATCTACCATTTTTTCCAATTCTGCATTGGTTAATAAATCTTCCGGAACCCAACCATTAATACCTGTTATAGCGGCTCTGATTTTGCTCATACCAATTAATACGTTTAAAAGTTCATGAGCTATAAGGGGAAATCCTGAACAGCGTCATTAATTTTTTGATTTAATTTTGAAACGGCAACATTTTTAGCAAGTAATACCATGTTCTTGATTGCAAGCGCACTGCTGATTCCATGGCCAAGTACAACATTCCCGTTGATTCCGATAATCGGACTGCCGCCTTGCAACTCATAATTGAAGCGGCTAAAATAATCATCAACCAGACCCCGCTTTTCCATGATACGATACATAGCCTGAATCTGTTTGATGACAATATTTCCTGTAAAACCATCACAAACCACCACATCGGCTTTGTCGTTAAAAAGATCTCTCCCTTCAACATTTCCTATGAAGTTGTAATTGGTTGCTTCTTTCATTAGGGGATAGGTTGACTGTACCAGCAGATTCCCCTTTTTTTCTTCTTCACCAATACTCAAAAGACCAACTTTTGGAGTCTCTATGTTCAAAACAGCCGATGCAAAAACTGACCCAAGTAGTCCATACTGATATAATACGTCATGTTTGGCATCGGGGTTGGTCCCCACATCGAGCAGAATGCTGTAGCCGCCGCTTATCTTTGGTATCATCACTACACTGGCAGGCCGGATGACTCCCGGGATCGTGTTGATAACATGCACAGCCCCTACCATCATAGCACCGCTGTTGCCAGCACTGGCAAACGCATCAATTTTACGTTTCTTCAGGTACTCAAAACCCTTGACGACACTGGATTCGCTCTTGCTTTGAAAAGCTTTAATAGGTTTTTCACCCATTCCAATTACTTCGGGGGCATGAACAACCTCTGTTTTTGAAATCAAAAATGGGTTAGCATCCAAAAATGAATGTATGACTTCCTGATCTCCAAAAAGGACAATTGTTTCATCCTCATGAAGTTCAGGAAAAAGCAGCAGAAGACCTTCTAATGTTACAGTTGGAGCAAAATCTCCACCAGAGACATCGAGTCCTATCCGCGTCATAGTACCTGGGTTGTATTACAGCGCATTGGCGGCCTTGTTATCAGGCTTTTGCACCTTCCATAACAAGCTGACCTTTGTAGTAAAGGTCGCCGTCAACATAATATGCTCTGTGATACAAATGAACAGCGCCTGTTACAGGACATTTTGCTACTGTAGGCATTTCTGCTTTGTCGTGTGTTCTTCTTTTATCTCTTCTGGTTGTAGAATGTCTTCGTTTGGGATGTGGCATTTTTGTACTATTTAAAGTTTATATTCAATTTTTTATGATAAATTGTTCAATTTCTTGAGAGCTTCCCATCTGGGATCAATCACTTTTTCAGTTTGCATTTGTTCCAGACGATGCAGCACTTCGGGGTTGCAACCTGAATTGCCTTCTTCATCTTCCAAATGAACTCTGCGATATGGGAGCATCAAAATGATGTACTCATACAACAGATGACGGATATCAAACTCATGAAGATCAGGTGGAATAACAATAATTTCATCTGACTCTTCTTCATAAGATTCGCCATATTTTAAAATAAGCTGCTGATCTCCGGTTATTTCCTGCTGGTATAAATCAGCACAACGGTCGCAAGGCAACTCAATCCAACCTTCAGCTTTGAAGTGAAGCTCTATCATGTTCTCATGCTTGTTCAGCACCAAAACCACATTTACCTTAGCTTCAGTAACCTCCTCGTCTTCATTCAACACAAAGAAAGGATGCTCCAAATCAAAGGTATAAACTGTCTCACCCAGTGGCAAACCGGCCAAAGGCAACATGAATTCACGTGCGTATTTCACTTCAATCCACTTTTAAAATCGGGCGGCAAAGATAGAAATTTATCTGAAGTTAAACAAATTATTGTTAAAGGTTATGAATTAGACCTTTACCTATCCTTTTTATAGCGATTAACTCTTGCACAAAATGATGATTTATCTCCAAATGATCCTTTTTCTGGTGCAAAAGTAATGTTTTCAGCCTCTTCTCATATCTGCTGTTATTCCAATGAATCAGGATTTGCTACACTAATTATTAATCTATTAATACCTAATTTTACTACCTTTGCACCCAATTTTTTCTTTAGGCTATATTACAGATAATGAATACTATGAGCAGATACAAGGAATACAAGCATTTAAACCTGACACAAACAGGCGAGGATGTAAGAAGGTTTTGGGAAGAGAATGATATTTTTCAAAAAAGCCTGGACACAAGAGCAAATGGAGAGGCATTTGTGTTTTATGAAGGGCCACCTTCGGCGAATGGCGTGCCTGGTATTCATCACGTGATGGCACGCGCCATCAAAGATATTTTTTGCCGCTATCAAACCTTAAATGGTAAATATGTTCAACGTAAAGCCGGATGGGATACTCATGGCTTACCCGTTGAGATGAGCGTCGAAAAAACACTAGGGATTACAAAAGAAGATATTGGAAAGAGAATCAGCGTTGAAGCCTACAATCAGGCTTGCCGAAAAGAGGTGATGAAGTATAAAGATCTTTGGGATGAACTTACCCGGAAAATGGGATATTGGGTTGATCTTGAACATCCTTATATCACTTTCGATAATAAATACATTGAAACAGTCTGGTATCTTTTATCAAAAATCTATGAGAAAGGGCTGTTGTATAAGGGCTACACTATTCAGCCCTATTCACCTGCCGCCGGAACGGGATTAAGTACGCACGAACTCAACCAACCGGGTTGTTACCGCGATGTGAAAGACACCTCGGCAACTGCACAGTTTGAGATTTTTACAGGTGAGGAAACCGGATTCTTATTGGCCGACAAAAAAATTCCGGTTCATATACTTGCCTGGACAACAACTCCCTGGACATTGCCATCAAACACCGCTCTTGCTGTTGGCGCTAATATCGATTATGTGCTGGTCAGAACTTTTAACCCTTACACCGCTCTTCCTGTTCAGGTTATATTAGCTAAGGAGCTCATCTCTGCTTATTTTGATGAGAGCATGCTCGATGCCGGGTTGGATTCGTATACTGCCGGCGACAAAAAAATTCCTTATTCCATCATTTCTGAGTTCAAAGGAAGAAAACTGACGGGCATCCGCTATCATCAATTAATATCCTGGATCAAGCCCATGGGTGATGCATTCAGAGTTGTTGAAGGCGATTTTGTAACAACAAGTGACGGAACCGGGATAGTACATATTGCACCAACTTTTGGTGCTGACGACGATAGAGTAGCTAAAATAAATGGGATATCTCCGCTGTTACTTATCGATAACGAAGGAAGTAGCCGGCCAATGGTCGACCTCAGGGGAAGATTTTATGCAGTTGAAGATCTGGATGTTGAATTTGTAAATACGTATGTCAACCAACAATCATATTCGGAATTTGCAGGTCGTTTTGTAAAAAATGACTACGACGAATCACTTGGTTCCGACTCACCGTCATTGGATGTTGACATCTCGGTGATGCTGAAAAAAGATAACAAAGCCTTCAGGATCGAAAAGTTTGTCCACAGCTATCCACATTGCTGGAGAACAGATAAACCTGTTCTTTATTACCCGCTTGATAGCTGGTTTATTCGCACCACAGCTGTCAAAGACCGTATGATAGAGTTGAACAAAACAATCAACTGGAAACCCAAAGCCACCGGAGAAGGCCGTTTTGGAAACTGGCTTGAGAATTTAGTCGACTGGAACCTTTCCCGTTCACGTTTTTGGGGAGTGCCTTTGCCAATATGGACAACAGAAGACAAAAGCGAACAACGTATCTTTGGCTCGGTCGCCGATCTGAAAGAAGCCATCTCAGCCTCAGTAAATGCCGGTCTGATGGATTCTAACCCGTTCGAAAGTTATGAAAACGGGTCAACAACGACCGAGAACTATCAGTCGTTCGATCTTCACAGGCCATATGCCGATCGTATCGTATTGGTTTCATCAACAGGTAAACCCATGTATCGTGAACCTGATTTGATTGATGTTTGGTTCGATTCCGGTGCCATGCCTTATGCTCAGATGCATTATCCATTCGAAAACAACACCGATTTTCAAGGCAATTTCCCAGCTGATTTTATAGCTGAAGGTGTTGACCAAACCCGTGGTTGGTTTTTTACCCTGCATGCAATCGCAGTGATGCTTTTCGATTCGGTGGCTTTTAAGGCAGTGCTTTCAAATGGACTGGTATTGGATAAAAGCGGAAACAAAATGTCGAAACGCCTTGGCAATGCTGTTGATCCGTTTGAAACAATTGAAAAATTTGGTCCTGATGCTACCCGCTGGTATATGATTACCAACGCGCAACCATGGGATAACCTTAAATTTGATTTGAACGGACTTGATGAAGTGCGTCGCAAGTTTTTCGGAACGTTGTATAACACCTATGCCTTCTTTGCCTTGTATGCCAATATTGACAATTTTACTTATCAGGAAGCTGATATCGCGCATGAAGAACGTCCGGAAATTGACCGGTGGGTAATATCCGAACTCAATTCATTAATCACTATTGTAGACGAAGCTTACAAAAATTATGAGCCAACTCGTGCAGGACGTGCAATCCAGGAATTTGTCGACGAACACCTTAGTAACTGGTATGTGAGATTATCTCGCCGCAGATTTTGGAAAGGCCAGTACACTTCTGATAAGATTTCAGCCTATCAGACCTTGTACAACTGCCTCACAACCATTGCCCAGCTGGCATCACCGATTGCGCCTTTTTTCAGCGAGCAGTTATACCGCGACCTGAATCTTGTTACCGGTAAACAAACTTTCGAATCGGTTCACCTTTCGGTTTTTCCCCAAGCAAACGCCGGCCTTGTTGACCGTAATCTGGAAGAACGGATGGAAATGGCTCAAAAGTTTTCTTCCATGATTTTGTCACTGCGCAAAAAAGCGAATATAAGGGTGCGTCAACCATTGAAGTCAATCATGATTCCTGTTGCCGATCAACATATGAAAGTTCAGCTTCAGGAAGTTGAGAACCTCATCTTATCCGAGGTCAATGTCAAAGAAGTGATGTATCTTACAGATGATAAAACTGTTCTCATAAAAAAGATAAAGCCAAATTTCAAAACATTGGGTCCCCGATACGGGAAACTCATGAAGGAAATAGCACTGTTGCTTACCGGATTTGCACAATATGACATCCGTCAACTGGAGTTGAATGGAACATCTCAGTTGGAAATGAACGGACAAAAAATTGAGCTCACGTTGGAAGATGTTGAAATTACTACAGAAGATATACCAGGCTGGGCAGTGGCAGCTCAGGACAAACTTACCGTTGCACTTGATTTGACCCTCACGGAGGAACTTATGAAAGAAGGTTTGGTGAGGGAACTTGTGAACAGGGTGCAGAATATGCGCAAAGACTCCGGCCTCGAGGTGACCGATCACATCCTGCTCGAAGTTGATGCTGATGAGATAGTGAAGGATGCGATACGCTTGTTTGAAAGTTACATCACTTCAGAAACATTAGGAGAACTCAAAATTGTGACAAATTTATCGGATTCAGATGTTACTGAAAATGAACTTGTTGAAAATGTAAGCGCAAAAATCCGGATATCAAAAGTTAAATAATCTTGTAATTTCAATCAAAACAAGTGCCCGTTCAATAAAAATGCACTAAATTTATACCGGATTCATGCAATGAATCATTGAAAGAAACATAATAACAGAGGCCATGAAAGACACGGAAAAAAACCAGGAAACCGAAACAAAAAAAACGCGGTTTTCAGACGACGAGCTGGAAGAATTCAGACAGATCATTATCAATAAAGTGGATAAAGCCCGATCCGATTTGAAATTACTTTCCGAAGCCTTATCCAATGAAGATGAGAATGGGACCAATGATACATCTCCAACCTTTAAGGTGCTGGAAGAAGGATATCAGGTTTTGTCGAAAGAAGAAAATGGAAGGCTCGCTGCAAGACAACAAAAGTTTATTAATAACCTCGAAAATGCACTTATTCGCATCGAGAATAAAACGTATGGGATTTGCAGAGCAACAGGCAAACTTATTGCAAAGGAAAGATTACGTATCGTTCCTCACGCAACCCTAAGCATCGAAGCAAAGCTACAACAAGGTAGTAATGCTCAATGATTCAATACTTTATAAATTAGAGAATTGTTTTCAACCCTGACCTCTTTTAAACAGATCAGGGTTGAAGTATTTTTAACAAGCAATTAACACAACGTGAAACGACCCTTTTTCCTTATTGCGATCGTTCTTTTGCTGGATCAGCTCCTGAAGGTTTATATCAAATTAACGATGACCATCGGCCAGGAATTCCCTATGATAGGGGATTGGGCTATCATTCATTTTACCGAAAATAACGGGATGGCTTTTGGATTCCAGTTTGCAGGAGAATGGGGCAAACTTGCTTTAAGCATCTTTCGCATTCTTGCCGTTATTGCCATAAGTATTTATTTGTATTTGCTTACACGAAAAAAGGTACCTTTCGGTCCTGTTTTTGGTATTTCGATGGTTTTGGCCGGAGCTTTGGGCAATATTATCGACAGCGCTTTTTATGGCATACTTTTCAGTAACAGCAGCTACCATACCGTAGCTTCCTTTTTGCCTGAAGCCGGTGGATATGCCAGTTTCCTGCATGGAAAAGTAGTTGACATGTTTTACTTTCCGCTTTTGATGCTTCAACAAAGCGAAGCCCCGGCATGGATTCCCGATTTTATATTCGGAAGTGACGGATATTTCATCTTTTTTCGCCCTGTGTTTAATATAGCTGATGCAGCAATTTCAACAGGTGTGATCTGGTTGTTGCTTTTTGAGCGTCGATTTTTAAGTGGATTGTAGTATTTCCAATAAAAACCAACAATTTTTTGTATTTCCTTGTTGGCAAAACCATTCAAAATCTTACCTTTGTGGCTTCATTCAATGTATTAAAACACATCCTTTCCAATGAATAAAACTGTCACCGGACATATTGCACAGATCATTGGCCCTGTCGTTGACGTGGCCTTCGAACAGGAGAATAATCTCCCTGATTTACTTGATGCACTTGAAATAACGCGCGACAACGGCGAAAAACTTATTCTTGAAGCACAACAAGCTATTGGTGAAAATACCATCCGAACCATCGCGATGGATTCAACCGATGGTTTGCGTCGTGGAATGGAAGTAATATCGCTTGGAAAACCTATTTCAATGCCAACCGGCGATGTCATCAAAGGCCGGTTGTTTAATGTTATCGGTCAAGCCATTGATGGGCTGAAACCTATAGAAACAACAACTTCTTACGACATTCACCGTGATCCTCCGAAATATGAAAATCTGACAACACAATCAGAGGTTTTATACACCGGAATCAAAGTTATCGACCTTATTGAGCCTTATGCAAAAGGAGGTAAAATTGGTTTATTTGGTGGTGCAGGGGTTGGTAAAACAGTTATTATCATGGAGTTGATTAATAATATTGCCAAGTCGTATGCCGGGTTATCGGTTTTTGCCGGTGTGGGTGAGCGTACCCGTGAAGGAAATGACTTGCTGCGCGAAATGATCGAATCGGGCGTTATCCGTTACGGTGAAGAATTCCGCGAAAGCATGGAAAAAGGCGGATGGGATCTCGATAAAGTGGATTACGAAGAGTTAGGTAAATCACAGGCAACACTGGTTTTTGGTCAAATGAACGAACCTCCGGGTGCACGCGCACGTGTGGCTCTGAGCGGGTTGACTTTAGCCGAATATTTCCGCGATGGTGATGAAAAATCGGGTGGCCGCGATATATTGTTCTTTATTGATAACATTTTCCGCTTCACTCAGGCAGGTTCTGAAGTGTCAGCTTTGTTGGGACGTATGCCTTCGGCTGTAGGTTATCAGCCTACACTTGCTACCGAAATGGGTTTGATGCAGGAACGCATCACCTCCACAAAAAGAGGTTCAATTACCTCTGTTCAAGCTGTTTATGTGCCTGCTGATGACCTTACCGATCCTGCTCCTGCAACAACATTTGCCCACCTTGATGCTACTACTGTATTGAACCGCAAAATTGCAGAACTTGGTATTTATCCTGCTGTTGACCCGTTGGATTCAACATCCCGCATTCTCAACCTTGAAACCGTTGGCGAAGCTCATTACAATACAGCACAACGTGTCAAATTGATTCTACAACGCTATAAAGAATTGCAAGATATTATTGCAATCTTAGGGATGGATGAGTTATCAGAAGAGGATAAACTTATTGTTCATCGTGCACGCCGTGTGCAGCGTTTCCTCTCACAGCCTTTCCATGTTGCTGAACAGTTCACTGGAATTCCGGGAACAATTGTTTCGATTGAAGATACCATCAAAGGTTTCAATATGATTATGGATGGCGAAGTGGATGCATATCCTGAGTCAGCCTTCAACCTGGTTGGTACCATTGAAGAAGCTATTGAAAAAGGAAAGAAAATATTGGCAGATAGCAAAGCTTAATTTCTAATACCACTCAGATGAACCTTGAAATTATCACCCCCGACAAGACCATTTTTACCGGTGAAGTACAATTGGTACAGTTACCCGGTGTAGATGGCCTGTTCGAAATTCTCAACAACCACGCACCTATGATTGCTGCCTTGGGTAAAGGTCGGATTAAAACGATGGATAATGACAAGAAGCTGCAGTATTTTGAGATAACCGGAGGAATGCTCGAAGTTTTTCATAACAAAGTACTTGTACTGGCTGAGTAGTAATGCTTTCAACATATAAAAAAGCCCGCTTCCTTGATTGGTAGCGGGCTTTTTCGTTGTGTTATGTCAGAAATCTTATGCTGTTGCTGAAGGGGCTGGCGCGGCAGCTGCCATAGAGGCTAATTCCTTGTCGAGATGGAACATTCCACCTTTTTCGGTACCAACAAGGTTTATTTTATCCAAAATGGTAGCCATTGTGCTTTCTTCTTCAATCTGCTCGTTGATGTACCACTGAAGGAAATTACCAGTTGTGTAATCTTTTTCGTTTAAGGTCACTTCGTATAAATCGTTGATTGAAGCGGTGATATACTGCTCGTGTTCCATTACCTGTTTGAAAACATGGCTAAGGTTGTCGAAATGTGACTCTGGGCTTGTAAGCGCCATCAAAGCGGCTTTTCCGCCCCTGTCATTCACGTAGTGAACAAATTTTAGCTGATGCATCCTTTCCTCATCGGCCTGACGATACAAAAAAGCTGCTGCTCCCGGGTAGCCATTGGACTCACACCATATGGCCATTGACAAATAAAGTCGCGAAGAGAATTCTTCACGTTTGATTTGTTCGTTAATTGCTGATTCTACTGTTTTTTTAATCATGGTATTAGTCTTTAATTCGTTAAGGTTAAAACATAAATAACCCTAAAAAGTTCATCGTTATGTGGTTTAACCCAGCGCATCTGCACCACCTACAATCTCCAGAATCTCTTTTGTAATGGCGGCCTGGCGGGCTTTATTGTAACTCAGTTTGAGTTCTTTCAACATTTCCGAAGCGTTATCAGTGGCTTTATGCATGGCAATCATTCGCGCACCATGCTCAGCGGCAAAGCTGTCGAGCAGCATTTTATATACCTGCATCTTTAGGATACGTGGTATCAGCACTTCGATAATGGTCTGTTTGTCAGGCTCAAAAATGTATTCTACATCAGGTTGACGGAAATCATCCTCTTGTTGAGGTAGTTCTATCGGAAGAAATTGTTCCTCCGAAAGTACCTGATTTCCGGCATTGCGAAACTGGTTATAAACAAAAATGATTTTGTCGAATTTTTCTTCTTCAAACAGTTTCATCAGCTTTTCAGCTATAGGCGTTACTGTTGAAAAATTCAGCTGATCAAAAACATGGATATCTGATCCGATAAGGTTGTATTTCCTGTTTCTGAAAAACTCCTCGCCTTTTTTACCGATACAAAACATCGATACCTTTCCTGCGGCATGCTGTGTGGCGAAGGTTTCGCTGATCAGCCGGGCTGTGTAGCGAATGACATTGGTATTAAAAGCTCCGCACAATCCCCTGTTCGAGGTAACAGGTATAATCAGAATATTTTCTACCGGCCGAATGGCAGTGTATTTATCCTGATTGGTATTGGCCAGACTAGCTGACAGGTTTTGCATCAGTTCGCGCAATTTAGCAGCATAAGGGCGCATAGTGGTAATCGCATTCTGAGCTTTTCTAAGCTTTGATGCGGCTACCATTTTCATGGCGCTGGTGATCTGCCGGGTTGAATTGACTGACTCAATCCTTGTTCTGACTTCTTTTAAATTTGGCATGTTGTGAATACTATTGTGCTAAGCACTATGATTCATAAGTTAATGCTACACTTTTTGCAACCTCTTTAAGGCGTGCTACGATCTGATCATCATATTTTCCTGCTTTCAGGGCTTTCAGGAGATCGGCGTGTTTGGTGTCGAGTTCGTGAAGGAATGAAGTCTGGAATTTACTTACAGATTTTATAGGCACATTACGAAGCAGATTATTCGTCCCGCAGAAAATAACTGCAATCTGATGCTCCACTGTAAGAGGTGAATATTGTAACTGTTTCAGGATCTCAAGGTTACGTTTTCCTTTTTCAAGAACAGCCATGGTTGCTGCGTCGAGGTCGGAACCAAACTTTGAAAAGGCTTCCAGTTCGCGGAATTGAGCCTGGTCGAGCTTAAGTGTTCCTGCAACCTTTTTCATGGATTTGATCTGAGCGTTACCACCCACTCGTGATACAGAGATACCAACATTGATAGCCGGTCTGATACCAGAGTTAAAAAGATTGGTTTCAAGGAAAATTTGTCCATCGGTGATCGAAATCACATTGGTAGGGATGTAAGCAGAAACGTCGCCTGCCTGTGTCTCGATGATAGGCAGAGCTGTTAGCGAACCACCACCTTTGACCAGTGAACGGATACTTTCAGGCAAGTCATTCATATTGCTAGCAATTTCATCGGAATTGATGACTTTTGCAGCGCGCTCAAGCAGGCGTGAGTGTAGATAAAACACGTCACCAGGATAAGCTTCCCTGCCCGGAGGACGACGCAGCAGCAGCGACACTTCGCGGTAAGCAACCGCTTGTTTCGAAAGGTCATCATAGATAACCAAAGCAGGGCGACCCGAATCACGGAAAAACTCGCCGATAGCTGCTCCGGCAAAAGGTGCATAAAACTGCATTGCAGCAGGGTCAGACGCGGTTGCCGAGATGATTACGGTATATGGCATCGCGCCATTGTCTTCGAGTGTCTTCTGGATATTGGCAACGGTCGAACCTTTTTGTCCGATAGCTACATATATGCAATAAACAGTTTCGCCACGTTCGTAAAACTCTTTCTGATTGATGATGGTGTCGATGGCGATAGCTGTTTTACCGGTCTGACGATCGCCGATGATCAGCTCGCGCTGTCCGCGGCCAATCGGAATCATCGCGTCAATGGCTTTGATACCTGTTTGCAAGGGTTCGTTAACAGGTTGACGGAAAATAACACCGGGAGCTTTACGCTCGAGTGGCATTTCGTAAGTAGCGCCTGCAATTTCTCCTTTGCCGTCGATAGGCTGTCCAAGGGTGTTGATAACACGTCCGAGCATGCCTTCTCCCACGTTGATGGATGCAATGCGTTTGGTACGTTTAACCGAATCGCCTTCGTGGATGCCGCTGCTGCTTCCAAGGAGTACGATACCAACATTATCCTCTTCGAGGTTGAGTACAATACCTCTTAAGCCGGTTTTTTCAAATTCTACTAATTCGCCTGATTCTGCATTGCCAAGGCCATAAACACGGGCAATACCGTCACCGATTTGTAAAACCGAACCTACTTCTTCCAAAACAGCATCGGTTTTGAATCCTGCCAGTTCTTTACGCAGTATTGCTGAAACTTCAGCGGGTTTAATTGCTGCCATAATGTATCTTGTTGTCGTTAGAAACGTTTAATATACAAATTTTTATCAAACTCTTTATGTAAGTTGCTGATGATCTTGCTTATAGTTGCATCAAGCAGGTAGTCATCAATTTTAAGTTTAAAGCCCCCAATAATTTCGGGATCAGTAGTTTCTTTAAATTGCAGGGTGCTGTCAGTGTTTTTAGCTACTATTTCAGTGATTTTTGCCCGCAGGGAAGCATCAGAGGGGTAAGCAGTGACTAATTCAACGACAGCGATATTGTTAAAATCAAGGTAAAGCTTGTTGTATTGAATGGCAATCTCGGCAAGTTGCTGTTCTCGGCCTTTTCTGATAAGTATTTCGATAAATTTAAGGCTCAAAGTACTGAGGAAATTACCAAAGAGACTTTTCATCAACGAATTTTTCTTTGAAGCTGTAATCAGTGGATTGGTCATCACCCTGCGGAGCTCACGGTTTTCAGCCATTACATCAGCTACCAGTAACATGTCAGAATGAACACGCGGAGTGACTTTTTCCTGAAGAGCCAATTCAAACAGCGCTTTGGCATAACGTTTTGCTAGTAATATCTGCTTCATTTTTTAATGCAGGTTGATGCGTGTTTAGTTAAGCTGTTTGCTGTCAATAACTCTCTGAATGTATTGCTCGTGATCTTTTGGGGTTTGAAGTTTTTCCCTGAGTATTTTTTCAGCTATTTCAATAGAAATTTCAGCTATTTGATTTTTTATATCCATCAAGGCTGCTTTTCTTTCGTTTTCTATTTGAACTCTGGCACTTTCAACGATACGATCAGCTTCGACATTTGCTTTTAGCTTTGCGTCTTCGATCAGTTTCTCTCTGATTTTTCGCGCCTCATTCATTATGGCTTCACGTTCTTCTTTGGCTTCTTTAAGCAACACTTCATTGTCCAGCTTCAACTTTTTCATTTCTTCATGGGTCACATCAGCCAGATGTAAAGCCTCTTCAATGTGTTGTTCCCTGTCCTTGAGTGATTGTAAAATGGAAGGCCAGGCAAATTTTTTCAAGATGAATAAAACGGCAGAAAACACCACTATCATCCAGAAAATAAGACCTAGTCCGGGGTTTACTAATTCCATAACAGTCAGGTTATTATTTGGTAATCTTAGTTAAAAATCGAGAAAAACCTGTGCTGCAACCAGTTAAGTTGAAGCACAGGTTGTGCTGTTGGTTAAATAAACACAATCAGCAAACAAACAACGATCGCAAAAAACGCAACGCCTTCGATAAGAGCTGCAGAAACGATCATGCTTGAACGAATATCACTAGTTGCTTCAGGCTGACGTGCAATGGATTCCAAAGCGGCACGACCGATTTGGCTGATACCCATGCTGGCTCCGATAACTGAAATGCTGGCGCCTAAACCGGCAGCCATTTTAGCGAGTGGTGTCAGGTCTGTTGCAGCTTGCAACAAAATGGCTAATAATTCCATGATTTTAAGGTATTTGGGTTGATAATTCGAATTATTTTTTCTTTAAAATTATTTTTTCTTTGATCTCTAAGGTCTATGAATGGTGCGTTTCATGTTCTTCATGGTGGTGCTCTTCAACAGCCATCCCAAGGAATATGGATGATAACAAGGTGAAAACATAGGCCTGAATAAATGCCACAAGCAACTCGAGAAAATACAGGAAGACTGACATCGTGATAGAAAGTACCGACATTCCGTAACCGGCTGTTAAACTGGTCTTGCCAAAAACAAAAATCAAACTGATAAATCCAAGAATAATGATATGCCCCGCAGTGATATTGGCAAACAAACGAATCATCAAAACGAAAGGCTTTGTCACTACTCCTACCAATTCGATGATTGGCATCAAAGGCAATGGAAGTTTAAGCCACCAAGGCACGCCGGGAGTATTGAAAATATGTGCCCAATAGTTTTTATTTCCTGAAATAAGGATCATACCAAATGTAAATAATGATAACACACCTGTTACAGCGATGTTTCCGGTAATGTTTGCCCCAAAAGGAAAAACAGGGATTAACCCCAGCAGGTTATTAAAAAAGATGAAAAAGAAAATAGTTAGGAGATATGGAGTAAAACGCTCATAGTTTTTCTTTCCAATTGTTGCAAGAGCAATTTCATCGCGTACAAAAAGGATGGCCACTTCGGCTATAGATTGAAATCCTTTTGGAGCATGTTTTTTTGTTTTCCGGTAGGATTTGGCAACACTGAGAAAAATTACAATCAGAAGGAAGGAAGAAACAAAAACTGCAAACACGTTTTTTGTGATTGAGAAGTCATAAGGTAATACCGCCGTTCCATCCGGTTCAAAGCGAACGATCTTACCTTTTTGAGCGCCTTCTTTTGCTATTTCATATCCAAGATAAGCTTCTTTTCCATGCTTGAACTTGCTCGACATGAACACATGCCACTGATTTTTATCGTATAAAATAACTGGTAGTGGAACAGAAATATGTGTGTGTCCGATATTGGCAATATGCCACTCATAAGAATCAACAATATGACTGATAATCATTTCTCCGGGCTTGAATGCCTCTGTCGGAGCTTCATGTTCATCATTCCCAGCCTCTGAAGCGAGGATATGCTGAGTACTTAAAAGGGAAAACAGCAATAAAAAACTGGTAGTAATGAATGCTATCTTTGTAAATCTCATGATGGCCTGGGGTGTAGATCGTATTTTCTCTGAAATTGGCTGCAATTTTACGAAAGAATCCTCAATTAGGAAAGAAAATTCTGAAAAATTTGATTGATTTACTGTTTGTTTGATGCTTTGAAAGCCATCCTTCGGGCATTCTAATCAATAATGTTTCTAAATTATCGTTTTCGCATGGACAAGCCTTAAATTATTTTGTAATTTCATCTTTTAAAAAGAAGTTAGTTCCGTTACCAAAAAAAAATTGAATATGAAAAGCACTTCAGTAATTCTGATTTTCCTGCTTTTTGTCATAGCAGGATGCAATCGTTGCCCACAGCAAAATGATCTGACAGTAGATGAAGAACAGATCGAAAACATGCTGGAGAAATATATGATTGCTGTTGAAAACGAAGATTATCTGAGTATTGAAAAAATGTGGGACACAGGCGACAGCACGATGATGCTTGGTACCGACTCACATGAACGCCTTATGGGCTGGCAAAAAATTCAGCAAGCTTACCGCAAACAGTTTAGTTTAATCAGCGAAACATTTGTTTCTGTTCAGGATCAGTACATACGTGTGAATTGCACCGGTAATACTGCCTGGTTTTCGCAACGGATGAACTACAACTTCATCTATGATAGCATTGCTCACAGCTTCGAAGGGATTCGGTTTACGGGAGTGATCCTTAAAAACAAGGATAACGAATGGAAGATGGTTCAGGGGCACATATCTGTTCCTGCGCATGTAAACATTGGTAAGTAGCAGGATCACATGTGATTATAGTGTAATAATCATCGTGTTAAAATTTTTCTTTAAAGTGCGGTTATTGGTACCTCTGATAGCTACCCAAATGATATCGGACAGCCAGATTGCTACACCAGTGCCAATTAGCAACTCTGCATCGTTACGAAAAAATTTGTATTTCACTTCGCCAGTTTTCCATATATTTCCATTATCAGTGTAGCTTGGTTCTGTTTGATAACGTTGGTTGGAAGCATAAATTCCGGCCGAGAGGAAAGCTGCAACAGCGGCAGTTCGCATATACGGTTTGATACGCTGATAGTGCGTTTCTTCAACAAAATAGTTACCCAAACCGGGCACAACTATCGAAAGAAAAGCAGCTTCAGGTCCCATCCCGAAATCATGAGATGAGGAGTTTCCAATAACAACAAAAGGTGAAAGCAATTTATCTTTCTTCCATGATTTCTCGTTTATTTTCCAACTTATGTGATGCTGTTTTCCCGGCTGAAACAAAAACAAGGTATCCGGATTAACATTTTCAGGTTTATAAATATGCAGGTCCTGGTCGAAAAAGTAAAGTTGAGCTGTAGTGGGTAAAGTGGCATGCTTTCCGCCAAGAAAAAATTCAACGGAAAGCGTGTCGAAACGGATAGAAAGGTCAACATCGCTTATTCTGTAGCTTTGATGTTGAGCATATATCAGCCATGGCTGAATACCAATCAGCAATAGAAATATCTTTCTCATGGTTGTGCGGATTTAGTGTTGTAAAAATTGATAAGCAGAACCAAATCGTCCAATCTCCGATAGTTTAATTTTTGGTCTCGCGCAAAAGTGATGAGCTCTTTCTGATTAGCTGCAGGGAAATATCCAAGAAAGTTTTTTCTGCCCTTTTTCAAAGGAACAGCTTGTTTATTTGGTTCAGGCTGAATGTAATAAGATAGAACTTTGGCAAACGACATCTTTTCTTCCACTTTAATGCCTAATTGTATATTGCCGGAAGAAGCTTTCGATTCGTCGACCCTTAATGTGCGTTGCATAAGTAGTTTTACTGGCCCTGATTCTGTTAGAACTTCAAAATAATCAGAGCCTGCATAGGGTTGACCTAGGTGATCTTTGATAAAATAGCTATAAATAAATGATTTTTTCCCCATCTTTACTTCGTTAAGCATAAGTGGGTTGGTAATTAAAACTGAATCGTTTCCAACAATCATTTCCATTTCGTGCCGGTACAAGTCGAGGCGCAACTGACCTTCCCATTTGATGGAATCAGAGAAAATGATGTATCCTGGTTGCCAGTTTTCATCAAGATAAGGGTTGAGCCACGACTGCCTCGATTGGGTGATGGGTTTGATGAACGACATCGAAAAAGCCTCTGAATTGCGCGTGACATAAATTGTCGACACCTGCGAAATGCCATCAGGCATGAAAAAACAACCTGAAACAATCAGGAGCAGCCCTTTAAATATCTTTTTAACATGCTTCACACATCGAAATTTTAGAAAATAAAAACCGGATCATTCAGCTTGCAGGCGAGCTAACAACCAAAAAAGCGACCGAGGAGCAAAAGTAGCTAAAATATAATTGATCAAATGATGTGAACGGCCTCAAAATGGCTTAATTTTGCGGGATTAAGAACGTTGAATGTTGAAACCAGCTAAACAAAGAAATATGTCAAAAATAATGGATCCCATTGGCCGACTGATGGGTTTAAGGTATAAATCGCACCCATGGCACGGGGTCGAAATCGGCAATGAAGCGCCTGAGGTGTTGATTTGTTTCATCGAGATGGTACCTACCGATACCGTGAAGTATGAGGTTGACAAAGTATCAGGTTACCTCAAATTAGACAGGCCACAGAAATACTCCAACGTTGTGCCTGCGTTATATGGGTTTATTCCACAAACTTTTTGTGCTGCACGAGTTGCAGAATACTGCAATGAGAAAACGGGAAGAAAAGATATATTAGGCGATCGTGACCCATTGGATATCTGCGTGTTAACAGAGAAAGACATCACGCATGGCGACATTCTTGTAAGGGTACGGCCGATTGGTGGTTTTCGTATGATTGACGGAAATGAGGCAGACGATAAAATTGTTGCCGTATTGAATAATGATGCTGTCTACGGCACTTACAAAACCATTGATGATTGCCCCGAATTGGTTGTGAATCGGTTGAAGCATTATTTTCTTACTTACAAGGACCTGCCGGGCAAAGAAAGCAAAGTAGAAATAACACATGTATACGGAATCGAAGAAGCTCATGAAGTTATTCGCAGATCGATGGAAGATTATCATCATAAATTTGACAACCTCGATGTGTTCCTTTCAGAAGTTTAGTTGAAGGATTCATTACAAGACATAAAAAAACCTGTTGCAAATCAATGCAACAGGTTTTTTTATGTGATTGTTATCGATTATTTTGCAGCCTTGAGGGTTACATCAAAAGCAATTTCATCTTTAATAAGATTGTTTTGCAAAAAATCTTTAATGCCTTGTTCGGTTTTTGTACCACCCCAAACAACACCCCATTCGTTGCGGTTGATGAGGAACTTTGCGCTGGCTTCAGCCATAGCATCGGTGATGGTAACTTTAGCCGGGAATGAAATTCCGTTGGTAACATCTTTGATAGTCAGGTTACCTGAAATTTTGTGTGTTGAACCATCTTGCATTGGTGCAGCTTCCACGGCTGTGATTTCAAATTTTGCGGTTGGATAGGTTTCTGTCATGAAAAAGTCGCCACTTTTAAGGTGACCTTCCAGTTTGAGTTTACCATCATCTTCGGTAAGATCCAAAGATACAATGCTGTTCATGTCGAGGGTAAAACTACCTGCATCCAGTTGACCATCTTTTACAGCTAATGAGCCTTCGCTGATGTTAACAGTTCCAAAATGAACAGTTTCAGTGATTTTAGCGCCTTCCCATTTTACTGCGCTGGCACTCTTGTCAACGGTAAAAACGGTAGCCTCAGCGGCGGTGGTTTTAACATCTTTAGCTTCTTCGGCTGTTTTTGGTGCCTGATTGCAAGCTGAAAGGAAAATTACTGCGGAGAAAACATACAATAGTTTTTTCATAGGTTACTTAATTAAGTGATTAATTTACTTTTGTTTCATCATACATGCGCCTGACAACCGAAACTGATGCTGAAAACGGATAGTTTTCAGGAGACTTCATGTCAGGTGCAGTATGCCAAATAAACACGCTATCGTTTTTTTTGTTCAAATACATTTCGTTTTTTATGGCCGGAATTTATCTTCATATACCGTTTTGTAAGCAGAAATGCCATTATTGCAATTTTTTTTCAACTGCTTCACGTAAGCAATTGCCTCATTTTGTCGATGCTTTACTGAACGAGATGGATGCCCGAAAAGCATATTTGGATGATCAGACAGTTGATACAATTTATTTTGGAGGAGGTACCCCATCGATGCTTTCACATCAGGATTTGATTACCATAGAGCAGAAACTGAGAAGCATTTTTAGGATTTCGCCCGATGCCGAAATAACGCTGGAAGCAAATCCTGATGACATTAGCACGCATTATCTTGATGGATTAAAGGCCACCTTTGTTAACAGGTTGAGCATGGGGGTACAGAGTTTCTTTGCTGACGACCTTACCTATCTCAATCGTGTACACAGCGCCAAACAAGCTATTGAAGGTATTAAAATGGTGCAAGATGCAGGATTTGATCGCATTACGATTGATCTTATTTATGGAATCCCAACCTTGACAGATGAAAAATGGATTCAAAACATCCAAACTTTCCTTGAAACCGGGATAACACATCTCTCGGCTTACGCTCTGACGGTAGAATCAAAAACTGCACTTGCGCATTTGATTCTCAAAGGTCAGCTGGCGGCTGTTGATGAAGTGCAGAGCGCACGTCACTTTGAGCTTTTGCTGAAAATGATGGAAGAAAATGGCTTCAGTCATTATGAAATCTCCAATTTTGCCATACCGGGACATTACTCCCGACACAACAGCATTTATTGGCTTGGAGGACATTACCTGGGATTTGGCCCTTCGGCACACTCCTTTAACGGTTATTCGAGGGAATGGAATGTTTCGAACCTTGGAGAATATATAAAAAACTCAGGGTCAAATACATGTGTCGAAGAAAAAGAGATCCTGACAGTTGTTCAACGCTTCAATGAATATGTTATGACATCGTTACGGACCTCCTGGGGATGTGATTTGGAGCATATCAAGAACGGATTTGGACCGACCTATAGCTCATATTTGGTGACAGCTACCCAAAAACACATTGACAATGAGCATTTGATCCGAAAAGGCATGAAATTTTACCTCACCAACAAGGGGAAACTCTTTGCCGATGGCATTGCTTCTGATCTTTTTATCGAAGAAAGTTTATGAATGTCCTCCAACCACAATGCGAATTATTTTGAGGTTGAGGATAAAGAAACGTAAGGCCTGCCATGGTACAAAGCTTCTCCAGAAGCGTGTAGCCCGTGTTGGGACCGGCGGGTATGATTCTTCGCTGTAGGGGGTTATCGTTTTATTACTCATAATAATTAAGTGTATTGATTTTGTAATGAATTTTAATAGGGTTTATTCTGGCAACAAC
Organism: uncultured Lentimicrobiaceae bacterium; assembly: GCA_964463695.1. Lineage (GTDB taxonomy): Bacteria > Bacteroidota > Bacteroidia > Bacteroidales > F082 > JALNZU01. Next base: position 163,725 of record CAYXCZ010000002.1, read on the forward strand.
CACCAGAAAGGATAGCCTTTGGCTTTGTGTAAAAACATATAATGCATGAACCATTTCATCCAGTGCCCCGCCAGTCCGGCCTCTCCCATAGTGTATCTGATACTGCGGCCATATTCGGGATAAGTGTTGAAATCGGGAACGATAGGAAAAACAGTCATTGTTGCAGCAGCACCTGAAGTCATTCCATAGCCGGCAGAAACAATGCAGGCAGCTCCCATTTTCCCCATGCTGGCTCGGTGTTTCAATTCATGCTCGCCTTTGTTGACAAGGTTAATAATGTTCAAGGCGGTAATTTTCCCCATAACACCTGAAGGCATCCCTGTTCGGGGTGGTGTTGGGAATATGGATAATCCCGACTTACTTGTCATTGGTTTTGAGATGCTGTGAGGAGGCGCAAAAGCGATTCCCGGAGCGAAAATATTTGGGTATGCCGGGCTTCTATAGGTTGAAGGCCAATCGTTGACACTCCAGTCTTCAAATGGTTTAGGGGTGTAATCAGCATCAACTTTCATCAAACCATTGGGAGCAAAAAGTTTTGAAGAGATGTCGGAGCCCTGTTGGTCGTAAGCTTTGATTCCAACACCGGCAAAAGATGGAATAAGCATTGAGAAATCAAACTCCTGTGATTTCTTTTCTCCGTCAAGTGTTTCATAATGAATCAGTCCGGGTTCAACTTTTAAAACGCCTGCTCTTTTAATCCATTTGATATTATTTTCGCGAAGGAACGACTCGGCGAACACTTTTGTTGAAGTAATATACCCACCTCTTTTGATATGAGCGCCTCCCATACCGAAATCGCCCAGCTCATACTCGTTGGTGATCCAGGTTATTTCGGCCATGTTTTCCAATTTTCGCTTTCTGATCTCAAAGGCAACATTCAAAATATATTCGAAAGCAGCACCCTGACATGTTGCCATTGGGTGACCAACGCCAATGACAAACTTCTGTTTTTCGCCGCGCTCCATTTTCAGGAAGGCCTCCTGAAGTTTTGTCCAGGCATGGGCTGCATGGTCGTAAGAACATACAGAAACAGTGTTTTTACCCGGACCAATGCCTTCGGTGGCGTCGAAGTTCAATTTCGGACCGGTGGCATTAACCAAATAGTCATAAGCGACTTTTTCGAGCTTCCCCCGGTTATTTTCGTCGGTGTACTCGATGGTTACAAAGGGTTTTGCAGAAGCTGTTTCCCCCTCGGGGTGGATGCTGAGGGCTCTCGCCTGTCGGTAGTCGACGCCCCATCGTTTGTAGAGGGGTTCTAATTTGAAACGCACCTGGTCGACTGTCATCCGGCCAACGCCTACCCAAATATTCGAAGGAATCCATTGGTAATAGGCATTAGGTGTAACGACGATCACCTGATGTTTTTTGCTTAATTTTTTACGGATGAAGGCGGCTGCGGTATGCCCGGCAATTCCAGCTCCCAAAACGACAATTGTTGCCATATTTAAGATGGTTTGATGATATTCAGGCAAATATAAATATTTAGATGTGTAATGAACAAAATTGTTTTATGATTTTTTATTAGTAGAGGTGAAGTTAAAATATTGTTCCTTAAAACTTTTTGATTAGTGCCCGATTCACTTTAAAATATTCAGGATGAAGCATCTAAAAAAGTAAAGGGTTTGGCGATTTTTCTTTACCAATAAAATCGTTTTAAGTTGACAGGTAATGATGTTTATACTAAAGCAATTTAATGAAAGTGGGAAACTTATTATCGCTTTTTCGAGGCCCTCTCTGCGTTCAAAGTGAGTTCGGTTTTTTATATGATGAAGATTTAAGTAGTTCAAAATAATGGCTTTATGAATATTTCTGAATACCGCTTTTTAAACTTCAGAAAAGAAGTTGATGATTTGATTGTTAAACAGAAGTTGGCTGTTACTCATTCTATAAAGGCCTGTCATGAATTTTTATGATGCTGGTAGTCGGTAGAATTTGCCTGTTCAGCATAAAAAACTTCCTGTTCAGCAAGAATAATTTAGCCGGTTTTTTGGATTAATACATCTTTGTTGCAAATATGAATCACATGAAAATCAGAAAAATAATCGTTTTGTTGGGTCTAACAGCAATTATCATGAGTTGTAAACACGATCCTGTTGACCCTGTTATCCCTGTTGATCCGCCCATCTTGACAGATAATTGCGACCCGGATACGGTTTATTTTCAGAATGAAGTTTTACCATTGCTTATCTCAAGTTGCGGTGTTGCAGGATGTCACGATCCGAGTACTGCAAGCGACGGGGTGGTTTTGACTGATTATGCTTCAGTAATTGCATCAGGTAAGGTACGTGCCGGTAATCCGGGTGAAAGCGACTTAATTGAAGTGCTCACCGATGATGATCCTGAGGACAGGATGCCACCATCGCCACGACAGCCATTGTCAGCCGAACAAATTGCAAAAATCACAAAGTGGATCAGTCAGGGAGCGAAAGATAACGAATGTGAATCAACATCGTGCGACACGGTGAATGTAAGTTTCAGCGCACATATCTGGCCTGTGGTACAAAATTCCTGTCTCGGATGTCACAGTGGAGCTTCACCTTCGGGCGGGATAAGTTTAACGAACCACCAGCAAATTGCATCAGCAGCTACGGGTGGAAGACTCTTAGGTGCTGTTCGCTGGGAATCTGGATTTTCAGCTATGCCTCAAAACGGAAATAAATTATCAGATTGTAATATTACTCAAATTAAAAAATGGATCGAAAATGGGACACCAAACAATTAAACGCGGACTAAAAAGCGCCATACTGATAGGAGTTATCACCTTCATGGCAACTGCATGTTTCAAAGATAACGAGGAAGATCTTTACCCTGACAACGTATGCAATACAGAGAATGTTTCTTTTTCAGCCACGATATGGCCTGCTATCAATAACAATTGTGTAAGCTGTCACAGTGGTCCGGGAGCTTCGGGTGGAGTTCGTCTTGGCAGTCATGCTGAAATTGTAGCAGCAGTGGATGGCGGCAGATTTGTAGGTGCTATCAAACACGAATCAGGTTTCTCAGCCATGCCTCAGGGTGGTAACAAATTGAGCGATTGCACTATCAGCCAAATAGATGCATGGATAGCTCAGGGAAAACTAAACAACTAGAGTAGAGTGATAAGTGGTTAGTTGTTAGTGGCTGATGGGCTTTGTTGAAACGTATTTTAACTGAGCAGTTGATAACATTTAAACCTCTCACTTTTCCCAGGCTACCAGTACCTGTTTTAATAATCCTAACCTCAAAAAACCATAAACAATGAAAAAGAATTACCGATTGATCCTGTCAATGAAAATCAAGCTGCTTCCTGCGTTGATCGTAGGGTTGCTGATGATGGCATTTCCGGTTGCTGCGCAGGATAACCTCATGGCACTCTTCGAGGAGGAGAAGCCGGCACTCGAATTAACCTATGCTACGTTTAAATCGACCCGTGTAGTGTATGGACATGCAGTTGAAAATCCTGCGGCAGGTAATCTGCTTTTTCTCATACAGCATAATTTTGGTGCTTTGAACAGCGGTATTTACGATTTGTTTGGTCTCGACAGAGCTACAATGCGGATGGGTTTTGAATATGGCATCAACGATTACATTTCAGTAGGTGTTGGGCGCAGCACATGGGAAAAAACCTATGATGGCTTTGTAAAAGCCAAACTTTTGCGCCAAAGCACAGGTTCTGTCAGAATGCCTTTTACCGTTGCATATGTGGGAGCAATTGCTGTGAATAGTTTAAAATGGGCTGTCCCTGATCGCGATAATCATTTTAGTTCGAGAGTTTCGTATGTAAATCAGCTGCTGATTGCCCGTAAGTTCAGCAATGCCCTAAGTTTGCAGTTGTCTCCGACGGTCATACATAAAAATCTTGTGCCAACACGGCAGGACGAAAACACTTCATTCGCTGTTGGACTTGGAGGCAGGTATAAAGTAACACAGCGCGTTTCGGTCAATGCGGAGTATTTTTATTATCCTGATGACCAAACAACGCTGCCACATACCGATGTGCTCTCGGTTGGAATCGATATCGAGACCGGCGGACATGTTTTCCAGCTTCATGTAAGCAACGGGAATGCTATGTTTGAACGAGCTTTCATCAGCGAGACCTCAGGAAAATGGGGGAAAGGCGACTTGTTTTTTGGATTCAACATCTCACGCACTTTCGTGCTGAAGAAACCTGAAAGCTTCCGCGATTAACAAAACAGAAAAGCCGGTGATGATTTCACCGGCTTTTTTTATGAAATGAAGTCAGCTTATTGAGTCGAAAGCTGAACTGATTTCCTTCTGATTTATGCTCCTTTAATGATTACCAAACGGGCCTTCAGAAGAAATGACATGCGTTAATTGTTAAAATCATCAGAATTTTATCCGGGTCGAAAAAGTTCAATCACTTCACTTTGGCCGGAACATGTTTTTCAACCAGATTTTCTGAAGGAGGCAAGGTTTGTATAAAGGCAAAAATTGCTTCAAGATCGCTGGTTTTCATGCCGGCATACATGGCCCAGGGCATGATGGATTGAAATTCACCTGGTTGAACAACCTGATGAACATAGGAGCTGTCAACAAATGTTTTGAACTTCTCAACAAACATCTTGCTTGTCCAGTTTTTCAAGCCGGTTTCATGCGGAGTTATGTTGGAACTGCGCAAAATGCTGCCATCAGGAAACTTAAACTCTCTTCCTCCAGCTAAAAAATCACCTACGTATTTTCCTTTTTCGAATTTGGTGTGGCAGTCGGCACAAGCAGCTGCGTTAAGCAAATATTCACCATAAGCTAATTGGTCATCTTTTGATGGAATTGGCTTTGGTGAAGCATTTTGAGGAAGTGTTCGCAGGATTAAATTAAAAGGAAAATCAGGTTTTGATTCTGGATGACTTGCTTGAACAGGCTTGATAGTCCGCAAAAAAGCGATAACAGATTTGATATCTTCGGGATCCATTTTGCCGTAATTCAAGTAGGGCATCACAGGAAAAATGGGGTCGCCATCTTTTTTAACACCTGTTGTTATCAGACGATAAAGCTCACCATCGGTCCAGTCTTCAATACCAGCAGGTGTAATATTACGTGCAAAAAATTCGCCCGGAAATCCCATGCTTTGATCAAAACGGTCGCCACCAGCGCCTTCTGTTCCGGGTGTTGGCGGGCCACTAAAAAGACTCCAGTCACGTTCAGCATGGCAATCCATGCAAAGCATCACGTGATATGCAAGATACTCACCCCTTTCAACTCGTTCAGGAGTGATTTCGATAACCATATCCGTTGCAGGTCCAACTTTTGGGAACGCTATGTTTAAATAACTGTAAGCTCCTAAAAGAATCAGTAAAAGGATGAAAAATAGTATAATGGCTTTTTTCATGATAAAAGAAGATTTAGTTTAACAATAAGTTTAATTCTCAGTTCAGGTTCAGCGTTTTAAGTACTATTTCTATTCATAAAAAAGCAATCGACTTATACTGCTGAATCAATGTCTTATTTTTTAATTGACACATATGCAATACTTTATCGGAAATTTCAACTAATTTCAACTTATGATAGTATGCAAAAGCACAATAAGTTTATTGTAAAAGTGAATGATGTGAAGTAGTTAAAATTAGTAGTCTTCTAGTCCAGAGAGGGCAAATATATACATTGTATTGAATTATGCAAAAACTACCATATGTTTTCATAAAAAACCGATATAGGAAATCTTTTACCGGTTTTAAATTACTAAGACGCTCAAAAAAGACATGCAATTTTTGAATTAAAGAAATTGAGACCGCTAAGAAGGCGCAGAGGGAGCAAAGGGTGAACACGTGCAAAAATGTTGACAGAAAGTAAGATATCTCTAATTAATTCCGCATTGCAAAAACCTGAAAGCTTCAGCGATTAACAAAATTGAAAAGCCGGTGATGATTTCGCCGGCTTTGGGTTATAAAAAACACAGTCTCAGCCTCGACGGCCGGACTGTGTTTTTGGTTTTGTTTCTTAGGATCTGAAAAATGTAATTCTCAGTCAGGTAGCGTTTTGCTAGTTGAATGTTTGTGCCGAACTAAAACACTCCGGGGATCTTGTTCCAATCTCTCAACTCAGCTGCGGTAGCTTCCACTTCACTTACCGATTTTGGAATGGCTTTGCCTAAAATCCGGTGACCTGTTTCTGTTACAAGTATATCATCTTCAATACGAATGCCACCGAAATCCTTATACGATTCCACTTTATCGTAATTAATAAAATCGATGAATTTTCCTTCAGAGCGGAATTTATCAATCAAGGCGGGGATGAAATAGATGCCGGGTTCGTTGGTGAGTACGTATCCGGGATTGAGTTTTTTGCCAAGTCGCAGGTATGCTGTTCCAAATTGTGTGGCACGATGGGTGTGCTCATCGTAGCCAACATAATTTTCTCCCAGACTTTCGAGGTCGTGCACATCCATGCCCATCATATGACCCAGTCCGTGAGGGAAGAACAGGGTGTGAGCGCCGGCAGCAACAGCTTCATCAACATCGCCTTTCATGAGTCCGATTGCTTTAAGGCCTTCGGTAATTACTCTGGCAGCAAGAAAATGATTTTCACGGTATTCTTTGCCCGGTCTGATAGCAGCAATGCTGTCCATATTGGCTTTAAGAACGATCTCATAGATTTCTTTCTGCCGTTGATTAAATTTGCCACCGACAGGTATTGTTCGTGTTATGTCACTGGAATACAATGAATGCAATTCAGCTCCTGCATCCACAACCAACATGCGGCCTTCCTTTAAAATATTGTGATGGCTGTGATTGTGAAGTGTTTGTCCGTCAACACTCAGGATGATAGGAAACGACACCGCTCCGCCATATGACAAAGCTATGCCTTCGATAGTTCCGGCAATTTCCTGTTCAACCATACCCGGTTTTGCCATCTTCATGGCGGTAGTGTGCATCAGCCATGCGACATCTACAGCTTTTTCTATTTCGGCTATCTCGAGGCTGTCTTTTACTTCTTTGAGTTTTACAACGGCTTTGATGAGCTCAATGCTTGCAAGGGCTTTCACGTCCTGAGCGGCAATACCGAGCAGGGTCGATAATTCAATCATAACCTTACCGCGGTAGGGAGGGAGGAAATGAATTTTCCGGCCCTGTTGTTGCGCTTTGCGGATGTAATCAGGGAGTTTTTCGTTTGCAAAGGTTTGATGAACTCCTGCTTCAGCAGCAAGGTCAGACACCGATGGCTGAGGTCCCATCCAAATGATATCGTCGATGTCAAAATCATTACCGAATACCATTTCTTCGCCCGACTCCAGGTCGATGCATCCCGTAAATCCCGGCAGGTTGATACCAAAGAAATAGGAGAAATGACTATCCTGACGGTAATGATAGGTATTGGCCGGATAATTGAACGAAGCTTCCGGATTTGAAGGAAAGAGGGCAATACCTTCGGTGATTTCTTTTTTGAGCCGGTTTCTGCGGTCGGCATATACGTGTTTTGCAAACATGGGTATAAATTTTTTAAAGTGAGTGATTCATTAATGCTTCAATTTCATCTGCTTCAACAGGGATGTCCTTCATCAGGTCGACAGGGCCGTTGACGGTAACGAGAATATCATTTTCGATACGAATGCCGATTTTCTCTTCTCTGATATACAATCCGGGCTCGCAAGTGAGCACCATGCCTGGAGCGAGAGGTGTAAATTTTGAGCCTACGTCGTGCACATCGAGGCCAATATGATGAGCCACGCCATGCATGAGGAATTTTTTATAGATGGGCGCGTCAGGATTTTGATTTCTAACATCTTCGGCCGAAAAAAGTCCGAGATCAATCATTTCTTTTTCCATCATCATCCACACCGATTCGTTGATTTTTGCGATGGTATTTCCGGGCACATACAAAGGGATGGCCGCCTTAAAAACGCGCAACACCGCTTCATAACAAGCACGTTGTCTGTCGCTGAATTTTCCGCTGACAGGGACGGTGCGGCTGAGATCGGCGGAATAATTGGCATATTCAGCGCCAAAATCGAGCAACAGCAGATCGCCGTCGTTCAATTTATCGTTATTGTCGTTGTAATGTAACGTACAGGCATTTTTACCGCCAGCTATAATGGGGTGATAGCCGTGACTGTCGGCGCGGTTAACTGTAAAAGCATGAGTTATTTCGGCTTCAATCTCAAATTCGAACATCCCCGGTTTTAATGTTTCAAGCACCTTTTTGAATCCAAGACCTGTTATGTGACAGGCTTGTTGAATGATATCAGTTTCGATGGGTGATTTGACCGTGCGAAGACTCTCAAGCAATGGTGCTGAGCGCTGAAAATCGTGCAGCGGGAACTGTGTTTTAATTTTACGGGCAAACTTAAGCTGTGCGGTATCATTCAATGGATAAAACTTCGGGTATTCGTTGGTGTTGAGAAACACCTGATGGGCATAATTCATGCATTCGCGCAAAATGGCCTCCCATTGCTGATGGGTGGTGACGCGGTTTATCCCCGAAATTTTTTTAGCATCATCGGCTAAGAGCACACGTCCTTCCCAAATCTCTTTGGTGGACGAGTAAGCCTCAATAAACAGTACCTCGCGCAAAAGCGGATCAGGACAATCGGGAAACAGCAGAAGGACAGCGTTTTCCTGTTCGATGCCGCTGAGGTAGAAAAAATCAGAATCCTGCCTGAATGCAAAATACTGATCGCCGTTGCGGGGCATCTTTTCTGCTGCATAAAAAAGGGCAAGACTTCCCGGAGGCAAAAGGCTTCTGAAATTGAGACGGTTATTTACAAATAGCTCCGGTGGAAGTGTGGTGTAGCGCATATCTTTAATAAAAAACGATAATTTAGAATGAATTTAAGTATATAGAAAACAAAATATATCCATACATTTGTTGCAACACAGTATGCGACAAAAATAAGGGATAATATCTTCAGTCAAAAAAATAAAGGTTAATTGTTTTCTTTACAAAATCAAAAATAACGTTATGGTAAAGATTATGTATGCGTCCATCACCAAAAAGATTGTCATGTCGCTGGTGGGACTATTTCTCACCAGTTTCTTAGTGGTACACATGAGCATCAATCTGTTGATACTCTTTGATGATACCCGGCAACTATTCAACGAGGCAGCTCATTTCATGGCTACCAATCCTTTCATTCAAACGTTTCAATGGATTCTTTTCATTGGGTTTGTATTACACATCATTCTGGGTTTGGTGCTTCAGATTCAGAATTGGATGGCCCGTCCTATTGGTTATGACCGTAAAGGCTCCAGCGAAATGTCGTTCTTTTCTAAGTACATGATTCACACAGGGGCGATTATTTTCATCTTCCTGCTGATTCATTTTGCCAACTTTTTTGTTAAAGCAAAATTTGGACACCTTGAAGAGATCACCTACGAAAGTGGCACTTTCGAAGATCTGGGCATTTTAGTGGTACAGCTTTTTCAGGATGGAGGTTATGTGGCCTTTTATGTGATTGCCATTCTGCTGCTGGGATTTCATCTCGAGCATGGTTTTCAATCGGCTTTTCAGTCGCTTGGATTGAACCATAGCAAATACACTCCTGTGATCAAAGTGGTGGGCACGCTTTTTTCTATTGCCCTCACCCTTGGTTACATTGCAATACCTTTAGTAATTTATTTTTCCTAAGCAAAACGAGATATGGGAAAGTTAGAAGCAAAAATACCGCACGGTCCTTTGTCGGAGAAATGGACCAATTATAAAGCACATCAGAACCTGGTGAATCCTTCCAATAAGCGCAGGCTCGACATCATTGTTGTTGGAACAGGCCTTGCAGGAGCAGCGGCAGCAGCCAGCTTTGGTGAGTTGGGCTTTAATGTGAAAGCCTTTGGCATTCACGACAGTCCGCGCAGGGCTCATAGTATTGCCGCCCAGGGAGGGATCAATGCCGCAAAAAATTATCCCAATGATGGCGACAGTATTTTCAGGTTGTTTTACGACACTATCAAAGGGGGCGACTACAGGGCTCGCGAAGCCAATGTGTACCGCCTTGCCGAAGTGAGCAATGATATTATTGATCAGTGTGTAGCACAAGGTGTCCCTTTTGCACGAGAGTATGGCGGCCTGCTCGACAACCGTTCGTTTGGCGGAGCGCAGGTTTCACGAACCTTTTATGCACGGGGTCAAACAGGGCAGCAGCTACTCCTTGGCGCTTACAGTGCCCTGAGTAAAGAAATAGGAAAAGGAACAGTAAAAATGTATACCCGCCGCGATTTGCTCGAGTTAGTGATCGTTGATGGAAGAGCACGCGGTGTCATCATGCGTAATCTTATTACAGGTGAAATTGAGCGTCATGCCGCACATGCTGTTGTTTTGGCTACCGGTGGTTACGGAAATGTGTTTTTCCTTTCGACGAATGCGATGGCTTCCAACGGCAGCGCAGTTTGGAAAGCCTACAAAAAGGGAGCTTTTTTTGGCAACCCCAGCTTCACGCAGATACATCCTACCTGTATCCCTGTTCATGGCGACTATCAGTCGAAGCTTACCCTCATGAGTGAAAGCTTGCGTAACGATGGCCGTATCTGGGTTCCAAAATATGCCGAAGATGCTGAAAAGATTCGCAAAGGAACGATGAAACCTACCGAGCTGAGCGAAGAACGCAGGGATTATTACCTGGAACGGCGCTATCCTGCCTTTGGAAATCTGGTACCCCGCGACGTAGCTTCACGTGCTGCCAAAGAACGTTGCGATGCCGGCTTCGGTGTGGGAACGACAGGTTTAGCCGTATATCTTGATTTCGCCGAATCCATCAAACGTCTTGGAAAACATGTGATTGAGGCCCGCTATGGAAACCTTTTCCAGATGTATGAAAAGATTGTAGACGAAAACCCCTACGAAACTCCGATGATGATATACCCTGCGGTGCACTACACCATGGGTGGCCTTTGGGTTGATTATGAGTTACAAACCACCATTCCGGGTTTGTTTGCGGCTGGCGAAGCCAATTTTTCCGATCACGGAGCTAACCGCCTCGGAGCTTCAGCGCTTATGCAAGGCCTTTCAGATGGCTATTTCGTGTTGCCTTATACCGTACAGAATTACCTTGCCGATCAGATCAGCGCCCCTGCCTTTAAAACAGACCTGCCTGAGTTTGAAAAAGCCGAGAAAGATACCAAAGCTACCATTCAGCGCCTGCTGAGTATCAACGGAAAAAACACCGTCGACAGTTACCACCGCAAGCTTGGCCTTATAATGTGGGATTTTGTCGGGATGGCCCGAAACAAAGAAGGATTGAAAAAAGCAATTGCAATGATTCAGGAACTTAAAGTTGATTTTTGGAAAAACGTGAAGGTGCCTGGTAAAAATGAAATGGTTAACCCCGAGCTTGAAAAAGCATTACGTGTTGTTGATTTCATCGAGCTGGGCGAGCTGATGGCACGAGATGCCCTGGACAGGGAAGAGTCGTGTGGCGGCCATTTCCGTGAAGAATATCAAACCCCTGAGGGAGAAGCGTTAAGAGACGACGTGAACTTTACCTACGTATCGGCATGGGAACATAAGGGCGATGATGCAGAACCTGCATTGCATAAAGAACCCCTTGTTTTTGAGTTCATCGAGGTGAAACAGCGTAATTACAAATAATGCATTAAGTAGCATCCCAAAAAACTGATAACAATGGATTTAACATTAAAAATATGGAGGCAAGCCTCCGGTCTTGACAAAGGAAAGTTTGTAAACTATAAGGTAGGAAACATCTCACACGATGCCTCCTTCCTCGAGATGCTTGATATCCTGAATGAAGAATTGGTGACAAAAGGCGACGATCCTGTTGCTTTTGATCACGACTGCCGTGAAGGAATTTGCGGGGCATGCAGCTTGTATATCAATGGTCGTCCACACGGGCCCGACAGAGGTATCACCACCTGCCAGATGCACATGCGTAATTTCAAGGATGGAGAAACAATCGTTATTGAACCCTGGCGTGCCAAACCTTTTCCGGTGATCAAGGACCTGATGGTCGACCGCACGGCTTTCGATAAAATCATTCAGGCAGGAGGCTTTGTGTCGGTACGGACAGGTGGCGTCCCTGATGCCAATGCCATTCCAATACCTAAACCTGATGCCGATTTAGCTATGGATGCAGCCGCTTGTATCGGTTGCGGCGCTTGTGTTGCAGCTTGTAAGAATGCGAGCGCTATGCTTTTTGTATCAGCAAAAGTGTCACAGTTTGCGTTGCTTCCGCAGGGTAGGATTGAGGCTCATGAGCGTGTTCAGAAGATGGTTGCTAAAATGGATGAGCTGGGCTTTGGTAATTGCACCAACACCTATGCCTGTGAAGCTGAATGCCCGAAAGAGATTTCGGTAGCCAACATCGCCCGCATGAACAGAGAGTTTTTAACAGCAAAAATTGTGGCTCAGAAGGCTTAATTCATTTGCAAATAAAGATAACGGACTAACCTTAAGGGGATAGTCCGTTTTTTTTTTGTCTTCTGATGACAACGAAAACGTATTGCCATACTATAAAATGAGCTGAAGTATGTATAAGTGCTTTATATATTGTGGGTTAGTCTTTAGCTATATATGAAAAGCCTGGTAATGATCGGGTATTTGCCAATAGTGAAACTTAGTTTTCCGAAACATTTCCAACAACTTCATCTAGGGGAACACAAAATCATTTAAAGAAAACAGGATTTCTTTCCTCTTTTTTGATATGTTGTTGAGCGAAAAGTGCCAACAGTTTTTTTACCTTTGGTCCGGTGAAAAACAAACACAACTGATGAAAAATCAGCCATTATATTCATTAAGCAGCTTATCGGGTCTGCAGAACCAAATTCACACATTTCAAGAAAGTGTCAATCCACAAAAATGTGTCATCAATGAAAAGGATTAGCATAAGAAATGTCCTTCTTTGGTATAGCGCTCTCCTTGTTTCAGGGATTATAATGCAAGATTTTTACTATGCTTATTGGTATTTTAATAAAGTTGATACAGGGGGGTTGATTGTAATGATCTTTTCAATTCTGCTTCAAATACTCTATTTAACAAGCATCGTGAAAGTTATTCATGGCATCACGAAGAAGCTATGGGTCAATCTTGTCCTTGTTTATTGGTTCTCTCAGATTGTTTTCTTCGATTTTCTAGGAAATTCGTATATCGTTCTTTTTGGACCTGTTATCGCTGTTTTCATGCAGCTGAAAGGTGATTTTCGTTATGACTATCTGGGCAAGATGTGGCACAATGAACTGGAATTATATTATAGTGGCCAAAGTGCTGATTTTTATATAGGTGTCAATTTGATTGCCTTTATCATTTTTGCATACTTGTTTCAAACGATATGGAAAAATGAGAGGGCCGAAAAAGATGAATTAGAAACAGATGAAAAAAGATAAGTTTGGGTTTGAGGGTAGTTCCATTATACTTTGGAACAAAAAAGTTAGTATAATTTGGATTATACTAATTGGGATTGTTATTCATTTTGTCATTGTTGTTATTGGAAATGAGATTGATAATAATGACCTGAAAAAAAACGGCATTGAAACTAGCGCAATTGTTACGGATGTGAGAAAAGTTGGAAGTAAAGGTGTAATAAGATGTACATATACTTTCGAAGTTAAAAGTTTAAAATATTCAGGAAGCGTTGATGATGATTATTATAAGACGGGTGATTCGATTAGAATCCTTTATTTAGAAAAGAATCCTGAAATTAACAGGGACAAAAAGTTTCTTGAAAAAATAAATGATTGAAAATGTACAAGAAAAAACCCTTTCGAATTGGAGATCCACATATTGTTTTCTATCAAAAAGTTGTGTTTTTGATTGGTTTGTTACTCATTCTCTTCTTGTTAGCAATTGGGTACTTTCTTCAAGAGAATTACATTTTCAGCATTGCATTAGCAGCCTCAATAGGCTGGTTAATAATAGTTTACCTGTATTCCAACGTTTTTGAAGTTGAACTCACTGGTTCCAGCTTTCGGATTAGAAACATCTTCCGAAGTTTTCAGATTGACTCCAAGAAATTCAAAGAAATAAAAAGGATCTATTTTATTAGTTTTCTAATGGTTATTGTGTTCGATGATCGTAAATTTTATTTTTTAATGAAGTCTAAGGATTTAATAAATGACTTCATTTTTTATGATAATGAATATGAGAGGGCTTTGAATCAGAAAATAATAGAGAAAATCAAAATGATTGAAATAATTGATGGTGAATAGTTTAGATATAGAACAACACGCTATTATTTCCGAAAAGGTGGTTGACAATTAAAGTTCCTTTTATCTCATTTCCTAGTCCCATCCTTTTCGAGGGCGGCTATGTTGACCTCAGTCCATTACAACAAGCTGTGTAGAAGTATACCCCAAAGCCAGCGACTGCTATACCTATTACGAAAGCATTTTTCCATAAACCCACACCGATGAAAAAATCTCATAGGAATTCATTGAGTGATGCATCACATAAAACTATAATACGTAGTTTTTAGTTTCGTATTGGCAAAATCTGTCCGCCAACAAATGAATGTAACCCTAAGTCAAAGTCAGGTATTTCGATAGTTGAATACGTTCAAAACTGATCGGAATGACTGATTTCATAGCATTTCTTATTGATTTCCAACGCGCAAAATCTTACTTT
>CAYXCZ010000003.1:0-161483 GCA_964463695.1 uncultured Lentimicrobiaceae bacterium
ATTACATAAAAATCATAAAAAGAGGCTGATACAAACTATCAGCCTCTTTTTTTGTCTAAATATAGCTTAAAATCGCTTTATTGAGGAAACACTTTATTAGTTCATCCGTTATGAGTTAAGAGTTCCGCATTCTCACAATTTGCATTCTCAAACTATATTTGACATTCATTTATAAACACTTATTTCGGCTCAAGAGAGCAATGAATTTTTTACACTTAACCAGATCATATTCTAGATTTTGGAAATAATTCCAATATAGCACAAAACTATTAAAAAGACTATATTTATATATTATTGATTAACAATGAATTAAAAAATAATAAATATTTGGCATAATTATAGAGCCTAAGTATTTGTACTAATATACACTGTCATGAAAAAACTAGCATTTTTACTTATAATTGGGATCGCGTTCCTTTTTACCTCATGTAAAAAAGACAGGACAGAAAATCCTGATACCTTGCCCGACACTATGGAAGAACTACAGGTTCCGGCTGAATTTTCGTGGAAAACCACCAAAGATTACAGTCTGACACTTAGCTCTAATGCCAGCGGTATTGCTGAAGTAAATAATACTTCAGGTATTTCTTACCAAAAGGCCTATCTGTCACCCGGACAAGCTTATACGATGAAACTCACTGTTCCGGCCTACGAAAAAACAGTTAAGTTAAAATTTATGGGTCAGGAAACTAGTCTCGAATTAGGATCGGCATCCTTGAACTATACATTCAACTAAACCAACCTAATCATGGAAATAAAAAATAGCAGGTTTACTGTTTTACTAATACTTGTGTTGGCTTTTAGCTCTCAAAGCGTTATTGCCCAATCAGGTATCACAAATATTTATACTGAAACAACCAGTTCAGTATCTGGAACAAGTTATACTGCAACGGGTGCAGCAGGTTCACCTTTAGCTGGCAATACCTATGATTACAAATATGGTGCAAACTCAGGTCTGTCTGATAATCAGATCAGTCTGCTCTCTCTACAAACAGGAAGTGTTGGCTATCGCTACGAAAGTATCCCTGTTAATATTTATTTCCGTCGTGTGAATAACAGCACATTTAGTGGAGTTCGCGATTTGATGTTTTATTTTGGGAATTTATCAGGCAACAGCCTGAATTTAAAAGCAACTTATGTTGATGAAATGGCAACGGCTTTTACAGGTAACACCAATCTTTTAAGAGGCTCTGACAATCTTTTTGCAAACAGTGGCGACGGAAACGGTAACAACAACAATATTGAAAGACTTGATGTTGTTGTTTCAGCAGGCATTTCGCTTGTTTCGGCTGACGGACAAGGTTTTGCTGTGATGGAAAGAGGGGTAGCAAACGCACATGATGCATTTGTTGTTGGCGTAATAACCAGTATTGACGGAAGTGGCAATCCCACATCTTATTCGAATCTTATTAGAGCAAATTCTTCCAATTATGGAAATGTAAATGTTGTTCCCAATCAAAATTCAGCTGTTTTGCGTCGCGACAACAATACTGGCGACCTTAAAGTTAGTACAACTTTAGGTGGTCAGGGAATCGGAGGTGTTTTCTTCAAATTTTCTGACTTTGGAATAACTGACGGCCAAACCGTTTATGGTTATTCCCTGACTGCTTCTGACTTTCCATCTTCAGGCACTGCTGCTGATTTTGTTGATTATACCAATGGGACATTTTTTAAGACCAATACCAACAGTTCTAGTGCCGGCGGTATTGATATGATAGCTCTCACAGGTTTGGTTAAGGTAATAAATATCAGTGGAAATGTATTTAACGATATTAACGGTCTTACGGATAACTTAGTTAATGGTATCCAGGTTGATGAAGCTGCAGGAACACCTTTGTTTGTTAATCTCGTAAATTCCTCAGGTACTATAGTGCAATCAACAGGAGTTAATCCTGATGGCACATACACTTTTGAAGGGGTACCTTTAGGCACACTAAAAGTAGAGTTAAGTACCATAAAAGGTATTGTTGGAAACCCTGCTCCTGCCCGTACTTTGCCTTCAAACTGGGTACATGCCGGCGAGTTGGCTGGCGACGGAGCTTCAGCTGGCAGTAATGACGGACAAGCTACCATCCTCATTGGGGCAAACAACATTGAAAATATAAATTTCGGCATTCAACAAAGGCCATTAGCAGGAACATCGGCACTTACTGAACAAACCAATCCGGGTGGAACCATTTTTGTTAGTGTTCCTTCTACTTCGTTCAGTGGTTCCGATTTTGACGGAGGTTATGTAGCCTCGATAAAAATTGTCAGCTTCCCAACCGGAGCTAACACTATCGACATCAATGGAACTACATATACTTCGGTTACTTTTCCGGTTGGTGGAATTACCATACCTGCAAATGCAAGCGGAGAACCTACACAACCCATTCAGGTTGATCCTGTTGATGGAGATGTGACGGTTACACTTGTCTATGTTACCATTGACAATGCAGGATTTGAAAGTGAATTACCCGGACAGGTTACCCTGCCATTTACACAGACAATTATCATAATCGATAATTTCTACCCTGCTTTGGGATTTGGCACTTTGGCTTTCGAAGACTTATGGCCTGGAAAAGGCGACTATGACTTTAATGACCTTGTGATTGATTATCGGTTCCATATCCTTAATAATACAAGTAATTTCGTAGATAAGGTTACTGGAACGTTTATTATAAAGGCCTTTGGAGCTTCCTTTGAGAATGGTTTTGGTTTCCAGTTAGCTGATGTCATTGAGGCCGCTGACCTCACCGTTACCGGCTATGAACTTACCGAAAGTTTTGTCTCACTCGAAGCTAATGGCACTGAATCAGGGCAATCAAAACCTACCATTATTGTGTACGATAACGCTTTTGCTCAGATGGAACATCCGGGCATTGGAATAGGGGTAAATACAACTCCTGACGCTCCTTATGTAACTCCGGATACACTTGTTATCACAATCAACTTCAAACCGAATACCTATAGCTTCAACGATTTGGATATCAGTAATTTTAACCCTTTCATTATTGTTAACAAGAACCGTAATCACGAGGTGCATTTGCCTTATTATCCACCTACGGATTTAGTAGATGCAACTTTGTTTGGACAGTGGGAAGATGACAGTAATCCGACAAGTAACAGGTATTATGTGAACGCAGCCAACCTTCCATGGGCGATAAACATTTATGAAAATTTCGATTATCCGATCGAAAAACAGGAGATTCTTTGGGCTCACCTCAAATTTGCCGAATGGGCGATGAGTGGAGGTGTACAATTCCCCGACTGGTATAAAAACCTGAGTGGTTATCGAAACGAAGCGCTGATTTACCAAGTGCCTACGAATCCATAACAGCATATTAAAAAAAAATAAAAAAGCCGCTTTTAAAAGAAGGCGGCTTTTTTATTTATCTGATAATCAGTTTATAATAAGATGACATTCATAAATATCTAGAATTCTAAATGAATGTAAAACGACCCCGGTACTATTTCTGAGGCACTAAAAACTTTTCGCCTGTATCTTCAATAACCATCTTTTTATAAGAGGATTCATAACCAGGATATTTTGGGGATGCAGGATAGCCCCATTCATTACGCAATAACTTTCCGTTCTCTTCCTGTTTCACATTACCATCCAAATACTTAACCAATAAAAACTCACTTAACTCCTTCCATCTTTTAACTGTATAATCGCCCATATTGGAAGAATAATCAGTAAGAAATGCCTTTGCTAACTTTGGGTCGGCGGAATAAAGTTGCAAAGCGGCAGCATCAATGGCAGGTGTATAATCACGAAATTTGTTCTCAAGCTCTTGTTGAACTTGTTGAATATCAGGCATTGCCCTGTTATAAAACAAATAGGCAAAATGAGCAACGCGATTAAACACCCAAAAGGCAGCATTTTCTTTGTAGGTCAGAATATCTCCGTATCCTTCAGACCAGGATTCGGGAACAGCTGTGATGCTGCTGTAAAAAGGCACATAGACTGTTGAGCCTGCATCATCAACACCAAACCAAAATATACCACCAACAGCATCAGGAAGCCATGAGCGCATTTGAGCTATGAAAGAAAAACCTGTTTGTTGAGTGGTTGTGACACGTTCGTGAAAAAATTCTTTGTTCTCATACTTCCATGTAAGTGGCCTCCAGCGGTATGGTAGACCAAAAGGTCCTGCACCGGCATCTTTCGACATGTCAAGTTCAGTTCCCTGCAGATAATCTCTTTTGAACGACATCAGATCCTGAGGTGTGAGTTTTCTGTCAGGTTTGATGAATAATGGCATACGATTATCCTTTTCCTGACCAGTTGCATATCCCCAGTATTCACTCATGCTGTCATTCACATGATTAAACATACTCCATACACGCAGCTCGCAAAAACGTGCTGCACCAAAATCGAGCGGAGCATAGGTATCACTGAAGCTAAACGATTTGTCCTCTCCTTCAAAATACCCTTTTTGGCGGGCAAAACCAATCACATCATGTGCGTATATAACTCTTAAATCTTCACTATCAATATTTTGCCATTGTTGGTTTGTTATGCTGGTTATTCCATCAGCAAGCGGAAATGATGTGATTCTGGCATGATTTGCATGAGCTGAAATGTAGCCATCTGGAATGCGAATGGCTACCCAGACCGCCCCTTTATTTGCATTAAAACTCTTCTGCGTTTTTTTATCCATCTTCCAATCTGTTCCCTTTCCGATAATTTCCATTATCCAAACTTCATTTGGGTCACCAATTGAAAACGACTCCCCTGAACTGGCATACCCGTGCTTTTCAACCAGTTCTGAAATAACCTTTATAGCTTCACGTGCTGATTTTGATCGTTGTAACGCTACAAACATCAAGTATGCATAATCCATAACTCCTGTTGTATCAGTAAGTTCAGGGCGTCCACCAAAAGTTGTTTCACCCATCGAAACCTGAAACTCATTCATGAAACCAACGGTTTGAAATGTATGCGCAATCTGTGGTATCTGACCAAGAGGTTTTGCAGTACCCCTATCGTAAATTGTAAGCATACTGCCTGCTGGCCAATCTTTTGCCGGGCTGTAATAGAGTTCGCCATACCTGATGTGAGAGTCGGCAGCATAAGTCACCATCGTTGAACCATCTGCTGATGCACCTTTAGTAACCAAATAATTGGTACATGCATTAGCTTTTATGATTGTAATTAACTGAATACTAATAATTAAACCTAACAGCAAGAGTGATTTTTTCATAAAATAAATTTATTAAACAGTCTAAAACTTCATTATTCAAGGGCTAAAAATAAAGATTAAGTGCTTTGATTGTAAAAGGATTCAGTTTTCGGTTTTGAAAGAAGCTATATTTCTGACTGTTTCACAACAGCCGGACATAAAATTTGTTAGTAAATTGATTATTATAACCAAGCTGATAATTTCCTCTATATCTTTGCTTCAAAATTACTTTATCCCATTCAAATTTCTTCACCGAAACGATTGATCATCCTATGAGTCAGGAAAATATAATCATGTTAGCATTTGGACTGCTTGTTTTGGCTGGCTATCTGATTAGAAACTGGTACATCAGGCAACCTAAATCCTATGTAGTGTCGGAACAAGTTGCAGGAAAATTTCGTTTAAGTATCACCGACCATAACCCTAAACAAGATGATGCTTCTTTAAAACTGAAGTTCAAAGTTTTAAACAACTTTGAAGGTAATGCTGTGCCTGCTGTTGAATTCATATCAAAAAAGTCAGAATTTGAGCGATTTACATTTGAAGAATTGAATTTAGAATATACATTGAGCAAAACCAGCGAAACAGATGGAAGCTGGGATTTCACATTCGAGAAACGGGATTTTCTGAAAGTAATAAGGGAAAAAGAAATAAAACTAAACCGCTTTCGATTTGTTGTTTTATCGAATGGGATCCCCTTGATAAAATCACATGTTTTTGTTTTTTCTTCCAAATTCATGTTGATAATTATCGAAAGAGGCAAACACAACTAATTGTTCATCAAACTTTTATATATAAGAATTATCTCACAAAATGAAACTAAACGATACAACTACAACCAACAAACTCTTACTGATTCTTATTATTCCGCTTGTTTTTTATCTTTTAAAAATTTTCGGCTTTATTTTCGCTCCATTGATGATAGCTTTTTTCATCACTTTACTTTTTATGCCATTGATCCGTTGGCAGCTAAGAAAAAAAATCCCTCGTGTTCCAGCTATTACCCTGGTGATGCTGATCGTTATTATTGGAGTTACTGCATTGCTCTATCTTATTAAGTTATCAGGAAAAGAAATCCTGGAAGGAAAAGATGATCTCTACCAATTATTGGATAATAAAGTAGGGATACTCATCGCACCCTACGCTCAAATGATTGGTATTGAAACTGATACCTATCCGAGCACTATTAAGAGCATTCTCTTTAGCGAACAAATCGGAGACCTCATATTTGGACATTTTGGTGAAACAATCACCATCATTCAGGAGACTGGAACATTACTCCTGATGACACTTTTCTTTTTAATTCTTCTGCTTGCCGGATCATTAAATTTAGAGACCATGCTTGGACAGACACTGTTCAGAAACAAAATACACTCAGTAAGGACTTACATGATAATAGAGCGAAGTATAGCCCGCTTTTTAAAGGTGAAGTTTCTTATAAGCTTGTTTACCGGCATCGGATTCGGACTTATCGCATGGATTGCCGGTCTTAGCTTTCCGCTTTTTTGGGGGTTACTGGCATTTGTTCTCAATTTCGTACAAATGATTGGCTCAATTGTTTCAACTGCAATGGTAATTATCTATGCCTTTATCGAAATTAGTCAGCCACAAACTGTATTCCTTCTTGCTATAGCATTTACAATGGTTCAGGTTGTTTTCGGATCTATACTCGAACCAATTTTTATGGGCAAGTCATTCAAAATAAACATTATAGCAATCCTTATTATGCTAATGTTTTGGGGATTTATGTGGGGGATTCCCGGATTAATTCTTTCAATTCCATTAACAGTTTTCATAAAAACCCTTATGGAACAATTTCCGGTTACACAAAACATTGCAAAGTTAATGTCATAAAAAACAAGGTCAATTTACCTGAGGTTTGGCATCAACAAAAAATACTTTTAAAAAACTAAATTATACTCTTGTAATTCAATTAGTTACAAAGGGTTTTAAGCACAAAAAAAAAGCGACTTTATATAGGATATTTTTATAGTTTTGCCGTGTCGGACATAATGCCTATAGCACCGGCCGAATGAAGTCACATATTATTCATTTCTAATACTTTATTTGCCTTATGAGAAAATGGCGTGTTGAAGACTCAGCTGAGTTATACAACATCAATGGCTGGGGAATTAACTACTTTTCGATCAATGAAAAAGGGAATGTTATTGTAACTCCGCGCAAAGATGCAGCAGCAGTTGATATGAAAGACCTGATCGATGAATTGATGCTGCGGGATGTATCAACACCAGTTCTGGTGCGATTTCCTGATATCCTCGACAGTCGTATCGAGTTGATGGATACCTGTTTTAAAATTGCCGCAGCAGAGTATGAATTTAAGGCGCAAAATTTCATCGTTTATCCTATCAAGGTGAATCAGATGCGTCCGGTGGTAGAAGAGATTGTCAGTCATGGCAAAAAATTCAATATTGGCCTCGAAGCAGGCTCAAAACCTGAATTACACACTGTGTTGGCCATTAACACCGACAACGATTCGTTGATAATTTGTAACGGTTACAAAGATGAGAGTTACATAGAGCTTGCCCTTTTGGCTCAAAAAATGGGGCGCACTATTTTTCTTGTTGTTGAAAAACTCAACGAGTTAAAGTTAATTACCAGAGTAGCTAAGCGATTAAAAATCAGACCTAATATCGGTATTCGTATAAAATTAGCCAGTTCAGGAAGTGGTAAATGGGAAGATTCCGGTGGTGATGTTAGTAAATTCGGACTCACTTCAAGCGAGCTGCTCGAAGCGCTGGATTACCTCGAAAAAAACAATATGAAAGAATGCCTCCGTCTTGTGCATTTTCATATCGGAAGTCAGGTGAATAAAATTCGTAGCATAAAAATTGCTCTTCGCGAAGCAGCTCAGTTTTACGTGCAGATTTACAAGATGGGCTTTCATCTTCAGTTTGTGGATGTTGGAGGTGGTCTTGGAGTAGATTATGACGGCACGCGTTCAGCCAACAGTGGCAGTAGTGTAAACTATAGCACTCAGGAATACGTAAACGATGCAACTTTTGCTGTTGTTGATGCAAGCGACAAAAACAATATCCCTCACCCTAATATCATCACTGAATCGGGACGCGCACTCACAGCACATCATTCTGTGCTTGTTTTCGAAGTTCTTGAATCTGCTCATCTCTCAACCTGGGATGATGATGAAGAAATAAAAGAGGATGACCATGAGTTGTTGCACGAACTATACAATGCATGGGAGAACCTTAACCAAACCAAGATGCTGGAAACATGGCATGACGCACAGCAAATTCGTGAGGAGGCATTGGATATGTTTAGTCTTGGTTTGCTTGACCTCAAATCAAGAGCTCAAATCGAACGTCTGTTCTGGACTGTTGCTAAAGAGATACATCAGATGGCAACCGAAATGAAGCGTCCGCCTGAAGAATTTCTAAACTTACCTAAGTTACTTTCTGATAAATACTTCTGTAACTTTTCCTTATTCCAGTCCTTACCTGACTCTTGGGCTATCGATCAGATTTTCCCAATCATCCCCATTCATCGTCTGGATGAGAAACCAGACAGGAATGCTACCATTCAGGATATCACATGCGACTCAGACGGTAAGATCGACAATTTTATTTCTACCAGAAATTTCTCACACCATTTGCCTGTACACAGTCTTAAAAATAAAGAGTCATACTACATTGGTGTGTTTCTTACGGGTGCTTATCAGGAGATTCTGGGCGACCTTCATAATCTTTTTGGTGACACCAATGCAGTGCACGTTTCTGTGGATGCAAAAGGTTATTATATTGATCAGGTTATTGATGGTGAGACAGTTGCTGAAGTGCTTGATTACGTTCAATACAACTCCAAAAAACTCGTCCGTACTGTCGAAACCTGGGTTATGACCTCTGTCAAAGCAGGGAAAATTACCGCAGAAGAAGGAAAAGAGTTTTTATCTATCTATCGTTCAGGATTATACGGTTATACCTATCTTGAATAACAAGGATGGTCACGCAGGCTGTTCTTGGATTTGGAGAGGTATTGCTTGATATCATTCTAAAAGACAATACCGTTCACAAAGTTCAACCGGGAGGATCAGTGCTCAATGCACTGGTTTCTCTTTCGCGTTCAAACATTGCGGTTCAATTGATTTCGGAAATTGGCGATGACCCGGCGGGCAACTTGATCTCGCATTTTCTTCAAAAGGAAAAAATCGATGAAACCTACATCATTCGAAGCAAAACCTGCCAAACCGCACTGGCTTTTGCAGCATTGAACGAGCATGGTGATGCCACTTATAGTTTTTATAAAAATTATCCAGCCGTTCGTTTTGAAGGCTTAACAATCGATTTTCGATCATACAAAGTATTTCTTTTTGGATCAACACTGGCTCTTGAACCCAATGTTCATACAATTTTGAGCAAATTAGTTCTTGAGGCGCATCAAAGTCAAACCATGGTAATGTATGACCCAAATATCCGGAACACCTTCGACAAAACTGATTTAAAGGCTATAGAACGATTAACATTTAATTTTGCCAATGCCGACATTATCAGAGGCTCAAAAGAAGATTTCGATCAGGTTTTTGGCACTTCCGATATTCAGACGATTTTTCAATTGATTCAGCCATCTCATTGCCAGTTACTTATTATTACAGCAGCCTCGCAGGATATCCACATCATGAATCGTCAGCATCATACATTATTAAGTGTTAAGCAAATACCTGTTATTAATACAATTGGTGCAGGTGATGCTTTTAATGCCGGAGTTATCACATTCCTGCTGCGTAACTCACTAAATATAAGTGATTTATCAAATTTAAACTCAGATGAGCTCGTTTTGTTAGGAGATTTTGCACAAAACTTTTCTTCAGCAGTATGCTCTACTGAAGAAAGCTACATTCCTTTGCCGGATTAATCAGCTTTTCTACGTTTTAGCGCCTGTACCTGTTGCCAGTCGATATAATATAAAAACTTGATGCTCAAACTATTTCCTACAGGGGAATGAAATGTATTTTCAATATTATTGAAATAATCAGGACTGAGATCATCACCTGTGAAAAGTGTATAAACAGCATTTTTCCACACCAGCAAAAGCTCGCTTCCTGGTGCAAAGTTCCACCGGTAAACCATATCAATATTGAAGGTATTTACCGCGAAGTCGTGCGACTGATTATATGAGTTTGTATAAATCTCACCATCTTCATCCAAATCATAATATGACTGATAATCAACAAGTAGCCAATAATGACGCAAACGAAATGCAAGAGCTGATTTTGCTGAAAAGACATAGTCAAGGCTGATAGAGGTAGTAATATTTTTGACATCGCGGGTTCCGAAAATGATCACTTTCTCTGCACCTTGCATTGAATCAGTCACAAAACCTATATCATTGAAAGCCTGATCGTAAACAAAATTAGGTATAACCATAAAATTGTCGCTAATGCGCCAACGTGGCGATAATGAAAACCACCAGTTAAAATGATCCCATGCAGGAAAAGACTTCAATCCAACTCTGTAATCTATTAAAAACTTTTTACGGTAATCGGGGGAACCAAACAAACCTGCTGTGAAGCTGAGTGGCTTTTGAAAATAGCGACCTATGGTTCTTGATTCGAAAAAATCAAGTTTTCCAACAGGGTAAAATAAGAAATTACCTCCAAGAGTAAGCTGTTTGACGGTGGTCAGTCGAGAATCACCACCAAATTCCAACATGCTAAATTTTAAGGGTTTATACTGTGAATAGTTATTGAAATAAAATTTATTGAATACACGGAGCAATTTCCCTTTAGGTTCATAGATATTATAACGTAATGTCAAACCACTACCAATTTCGTTATTGCTTTTTTGAAAACCCATATCATTAGGGTCGTAGGTTTCAGTCATCAAATTCATCCAAATATCTGGTCGGAACTGTCCGTTGATTTTTGCCAGACTAAGCAGGAATCGTTCTCCAAATACCGGCTTTTCTTCCTTATCATAATGCTGACTCACATTCAGCATGGCATAGAACTCCGAACTGCCTTTCTTATTTCGAAAAGACATTTCGGTGCCACTCACATTCGCAACACGCTTGTTATCAGGTTGCAAGACATTTGTGTTATAAAAGCTAATCTGTGAATTATGCGCTAAAGCCTGTTCAACAACAATCATGTTATAATTGGTATATGGCTCTGTTTTGATCTTTTCCGTTTCTTGCCCGCTAATAACTTCAGCAAACATATTTGCAGTGATCGCATTGAAAACACCTATACCTAGACCACCGGCTGTCTTACCCGACAACTTTGCAGCATTTATGAGTTGAACGGTTTCAGGATTTCGAAGGATTTGTTCTTTTTGATAGCTTTGATTTACAGCAGAGTAGCCTTCAGGAGTTGCTCCAATTCGTCGTGAATAAAACACATTACCTTTGTTGAAGAGTTCGGTACCTTCTGTAAAAAAAGGTCGCTTCTCTTCATAATATACTTCAAAAGGTGAGAGTGAATACACCAATTCATCCGATTCAACCTGGCCAAAATCTGGGATCAGCGTTAGGTCAAGGGTAAAGCTTTCGTTCAAGCCCAACTTTAAATCCATTCCGTAATTATACCCTGATAACCATTTCTTTGTTTCGCTGCTGTGACTCGATGAGGCCGACAAATAAGGCGTAGCACTCAGACGCAGTGGTGGTTGCAGAGAATCATTTATTATGAGTTCCCCAAGTTGCGAAATCATACCCTGCTTATTGACATCGACAAAATTCCAGGTTGTATACTCCCTGTAACGCTGAATGCTGCGATAAAAATTAATTCCCCATTTCTGTTGCTCCTTTGCAGGAAACCTGATGGCAGAATATGGAATAGCAATTTCTACTGACCAGCCATTTTCATTGATATAATGTGCTGATTTCCAAACGGCATCCCAGCTCAAATCCTCTTCATCATCCCAATTGTTGAACTTCATATCGGTTTGAACACCTGTTGTTGTAACAACAAAACCTAAGCCATTCAACCCATCGTTGAAAGGATCGAGTATCAAACCAAAGTAATCTGCCAGGCCGGTATTATCACGTTCGTGCAATTCAAATGATAAACTATCAGGCTGAGGGTCAATTATTTGAGCCCCAATATAAAGAGCATCATCATCGTAAAAAATAAAAACACGTGTAGGAAAAGTAGATGGCCTACCATTAAAAGGTTCGTGCTGAAAAAAGCACTCTGCAACACTAGCATTTTTCCAAAAAACTTCGTCCAAACGTCCATCAATTTTTATTGAGTTATCGAGTCGTGAGGCAGTAAGGGTTTTTCGTTCCTGCGCCAAAAGCCCAACACTACTGTAAAGTATCAGAAAAAAAACAAGTAGATGTGAGATTCGGTGATAAACCATATGCGCGTTTGATAGAATGCAAAAGTACTACCGACCCTAGTAAATTCGCAACTCAGCAAGTTTTCGGTAGGATTCAATCAATCAACGTTTTTCTGAGCAAAATAAAAGCAATACTAATTATTTATTTAATTGATTTTTAATGTTTTACCATCTGTGTACATATATGTGAATCATAAACCTTTAAAAATATACACGAATAGGCACAAATTATTTCTTTACAATAATTCCAGAACAAAACCATTTGTTACCAACAAAAAGACCATAATTTGTGATGAAAAAGCGTTCGTTACTCTTGTAATGCTTATTTTTGCTTTTATAAACAGCCATTGAAATGAGTAATTACGATCTATTTTGCAGTCCTGGAAAAAAAATCGCAGTCTTAATCGACCCCGACAAACCTTCGGATGAAGAGGTGCTACACCTTGCTGCCGAAGCTAACCGCTGCAATGTTGACTTTTTATTTGTCGGCGGATCACTTCTTACTAATAATGGGCTCGATAATTGTATCAAACTCATTAAAAGTCAAACAGATATACCAGTAATTCTTTTCCCTGGAAATACACATCAGTTAAGTAGCAGAGCAGATAGCTTTCTGTTTTTATCCCTTATCTCAGGACGAAACGCTGAAATGCTAATAGGAGTGCATGTTATTGCAGCTCCGTATCTTAAACTCAGCGGCTTAGAGGTTCTTTCAACCGGCTACATGCTGATCGAAAGCGGACGTCCTACCACAGTAAGTTATATGAGTAATAGTTATCCTATTCCTTCTGATAAAAATGATATCGCCATGTGCACAGCAATGGCAGGCGAAATGCTCGGGATGAAACTCATTTTTATGGATGCAGGCTCAGGAGCATTGAAAACAATTCCGGAATCAATGATTTCAGCTGTGAAAGAAAGTATCAATGTTCCACTGATCATTGGAGGCGGATTAAAAACGCCTGAATTAGCTGTTGAAAAGCTAAAGGCAGGTGCTGATGTTGTTGTTATTGGCAATACTCTTGAAAAGCATCCGGAGTTGCTTCAATCTTTCACAGATGCTGTTCATGGCGTTGAATAGGTTCCTGCTTTCTCATGAATTTCTTTTTTCTTAATTTATAATACCGATAACTTGATTCATTGTCAAAGACTTGGCATAAGCGTTTATCATTGCCGGGTAATTTATAACACATCATTTCAACACTTTGTTTATGAGATCACATCACTTTTTATTTTCGCTCGTTGCGCTGCTTTTGCCTTTGGCAATCTTTTCACAAACGAAGACCTTCACACCTGAAGAGGTAGTTGGTTTAAATTCTTCGTTATATTCTAAAAATCTTTCACAGTTGCAATGGATGGGTGAAACAGAAAAATACACCTATGCGGAAGGGAATGTGATACTTATCTCGAACCCCAAATCGAAAAGTACTGATACTTTACTAACTATCAAACAACTAAACGAATCGCTTAAAGCAAGCATCTCAGACAGCTTGCTTCGGCTTCCACAACTGAAATGGATTGATGCTGAAAAGGGATATTTCTTCACGAAAAATACCCTCATCTTGTTGGAACTACCTTCAATAAAAACAAGAAAGATTACTCAACTGCCCGATGATGCTGCAAATATTACCGTTACTCCCAGAACCCTGAAAGTGGCCTATACTGTTTTGAACAATTTATATATAGCTGAGGGCGAAAAGCATGTTCAAATTACCAATGATTCACAAGGAATAGTAAACGGACAAACCGTTCACCGAAGCGAATTTGGCATTGATAATGGCATCTTCTGGTCGCCGGATGAACTGAAACTGGCATTTTACCGCATGGACGAAACGATGGTTACTTCTTATCCACTTGTTGATATCAGTCAGCGGATTGCTACTTTAAAAGAAGAAAAATATCCGATGGCAGGCATGTCAAGTCATCAGGTTACATTAGGTGTTTATGGTATAAATAACTCAAAAACCATTTTTCTGGAAACAGGAACCCCTGCTGAACAATATCTAACATCTGTAAGCTGGAACCCTGAAAGCTCAGCTGTTTATATAGCAATACTCAACAGAGACCAGAATCATTTAAAATTGAAATGCTTCGACGCCATAACGGGGCATGAAGTCCGCACACTTTTTGAAGAAAAAGACGAAAAATATGTTGAGCCATCACATCCTTTGTTTTTTATTCCCGGCAAACCTGATCAGTTTGTATGGGTCAGTGAACGTGATGGTTATGATCATTTTTACCACTATTCCACAGATGGTACACTTATAGGACAAATCACCACAGGCGAATGGGTTGTAACTGATTTTCTTAGTTTTGATACAAAAGGAACAAAACTGTTTTTTCAGTCAACAAAAGAAAGCCCACTTCAGCAAAATACCTATGCCCTGGATTTGAAATCTTCCAAAATCACACGGCTAACCCTTGATAAGGGCACTCACCGAAGCCAGGTAAGTAAAAGTGGCGCTTATGTAATCGACTCATACAGCAATGCTGAAATTAGCCGTGAAATACAGTTGCTTGATAGTAAAGGGTCTAAAATAAAGTCACTTCTGAAAGCGGAAAATCCATTAGCAGATTATAAAATGGGACGTACCAGCATCTTTCAACTTACTGCAGATGATGGAACAGTTTTACACAGCCGGTTGATTTTGCCTTTTGATTTCGATCCGGAAAAAAAATATCCAGTGATTGTATATGTTTATGGAGGTCCTCATGCTCAGCTTATTACAGAAAGCTGGCTCAATGGTGCCAATTTTTATCTTCATTATTTAACCCAGAAAGGCTACGTTGTTTTCACACTTGACAACCGCGGCTCTGATCGAAGAGGGAAAGATTTTGAACAAGTCATTCACCGTCAGGCTGGTAAAGTGGAATTGAGTGACCAAATGAAAGGAATTGACTATCTTAAATCCCTTCCATACGTTGATGCTGACAGGATTGGAGTCGACGGCTGGAGTTATGGAGGATTTATGTCGATAAATATGAAACTATCACATCCTGAAGTATTTAAGGTAGCAACAGCTGGCGGACCAGTCATCGACTGGAGTTACTATGAAATCATGTATGGTGAACGCTACATGGATCACCCGGATGACAATAAAGATGGCTACAATGCATCAAACCTTTTGAACAAAGTAACACAACTTGAGGGAAAACTTTTAGTAATTCATGGTGACAGCGACCCTGTCGTTGTGTGGCAAAACAGCCTCAGTTTCATTAAAAAGTGTGTGGATGAAGGTAAACTTGTTGATTATTTTGTGTATCCAGGTCACGAGCATAATGTAAGAGGCAAAGACCGCGCCCATTTGATTAGAAAGATTAGTACGTATTTCGACGAAAATCTTTAGTTCATTATGGGTAAACCCTTCTTAGAAAAGCAATTTAGTTTTGGGATCAACAACCACTGGCTGAGTCATTGCTAAAGTAATTAATTCTGAATTTAATAGTCTGTTCAAACTTTAAAATTTATGATTGATCAGACTTGCAAATAGCTTTCTGGAGCAAAGCACTCAACTAATAATCAAAAGATTATAGTTGAGTTTTATAGTCAAAGGGAATTATAACTCCTGCATTCAATTCACAAAACATCAAATGCTTCAATCATTATAGGTGCAGTGATTTTTTATTGAAAATTATATCGAAGTTTTTTTGCAGTTTATTAACATAATTTTATCTTTGTGTCACTAACAACTAAAAAAGATGATTTTGGTTCATAAATCATTCCAATTACAGGAAATTATTCCTTATTTGAAACATTTCTACAATCAACTTATTAACACATCTCTTTAATTAACAATAACTTAAATCAATGGCTCGTTTGTTGGTTTACCATTAATAAGAAAAAAAACACTTCATGTTTATCATGCCAGATAAAATCGCAAATAAAAAAGCAAACAGTTCCTCTTCGTCAAACGAAACGATTCATGTTTTGGTAGTTGACGACCTGAGAGTAAACTATTTGCTCGTAAAAGCGATGCTTGGAAAATTGAATACACAAATTTATTATACCGAAAGCGGCTATAAAGCTTTGGAACATATTCGAAATGGAAATCTTACTGATATTGTATTAATGGATTTTAATATGCCGGGTATGGATGGGAAAGAGACCACTGAACTAATCAAAGTTTTAAGGCCTGATTTACCTGTTATTTCATTAAGTACATTTACTGATAATCCTGCATTTGACAGAAGTTCAGCACCTTACGATGCATATATTACCAAGCCGGTAAATCCTGAAATTCTTATTGAGATGATCACCACAATCATCAAAAAATAGAGAAATAAGTCAATTTTTCTACCTCATTTCTTCCTGCATTTCCACATTCAATTTCGTAAGATTTTATTTCTATCAGGTCTAATGTATCTTTCCAGATCATAACAAAATCTGTATATTTGCGAATTATACAATAAATCTGATTTTCAGCATGCGTCTATTCTTCTCCTTAAGTATTTTCATGTTGACAGCCTTTTTTACGCTTCATTTACAGAGCGCGCTGGCTGAAACCCCAATGAAAGTTGACAGCTTAAAATTACGATTAGATCAAGAATCAGGTCCTGAAAAACTTTTTACGTATCTTTCATTGATCAGCAGTATCAGAAACATTGATCCGGCCGCAGGCATTACATACGGAAAAGAAGCATTGGCTTTGGCTAATTCAACTGGAAATCAATCTATTAAAGCAAAATTACTGAATGAACAGGGTGTTTGTTATAAAAAACTTAACATCCCTGAGAAAGCTCTTCAGCTTCATCTGGAGTCACTAAATATTTTCGAAAGCCTTTCTGATAGTGTTGGCATCGCATTCACACTTGCTAATATTGGCAATGTATATCATCAGTACAATGAACTTGAAAAAGCACTTGACTATCATTTTCGCTCTCTTTTCTTAAAAGAATATCTTAACAACCAGCCTCAAATAGCATACAGCCAAAATGCAATAGGTATGGTATTGGCTGACATGGGCGACTATACCCGCGCGCTCGACTTTTATATCAGCGCAATGGCGATACGAAAGAAATATAACCAAATGCTTGAACTGGCGAATGTTTATGCCAATATCGGTAAAGTGATGATGAAGCTTTCCCGACCGGAAGAGGCAATTGATTACCTCGATAAAGCACTTGAAGTGTATGTTACAACAAATAATGAATATGGTCAATCGCTGGTTCTGAATCAGATGGCTGAGCTGCATGTATCCCTGAATCAAATTCCAATAGCACTTGAAAAGCTTCATAAAGCAGAAAGAATCGCCATAGGTCTGAAAAACATTTCTGTCCTGCACTACAATTATAAGTTGCAAAAAGGGATTTACAAAAAACTTAAGGACGACGAAAAAGCTCTTTATTACGCTGAAAACGCCTCAATCTTAAAAGATTCATTGTTTACCGAACGCAGGAATTATGAGATACAAGAATTACAAGTGCGTTACGAAACTCAACGTCTTGATTCTGAAAATGAAATACTAAAACTAAAATTAACAGAACAGTCATATAGAATACGTTATATAATTTCAGGCGCATTTATCATTCTGCTGGTTATTACAGGCTTTTTCATTTTTAGGATGTACTTACGAAAAAAGAAAAATGAGGAGTCGCTCAAACAAGCTAATCTAACGCTTGAACAAAAAGTTGAGGAACGTACGATACAGTTAAACCAACAAATCAAAGAAAAACAAGTTGCCTACAACTCATTAAAGCAAAGTCAGGAACATCTCAAGGTTATTAACGACACCTCCCCTTTTGGCATCGCAGTTACAAATAGCGATGGCAGAATCATTCTTTTTAACCAACGGCTTTCGGAATCTACAGGTATAAATGGCACTGAATTTACTGATAGCACCTGGTTGCGGCATATCATACACGAAGATCGTAAAAATGTTGAATCATTTTGGCAAAACGCGCATAAATATCAGGGAAGCCTTCCCGATTTAAATTTCAGGGTGCGCGATGCAAATACTATCAGGTGGTTACGCATAAAAGGCGCACCTATGAAAGATGATATTGGGTTTATGGGTTTGGTTGTTGTGATGGAGAATATTACCGAAGCCAAAAAATTCGAACATGATCTCATTAAAGCTAAAAACAAAGCTGAAGAATCTGATCTGCTAAAATCCGCATTTCTTGCCAACATGTCGCATGAAATCAGAACACCGATGAATGCCATTTTAGGTTTTTCTGACCTTCTTTCATCTGATGATTATACCAATGAAGAAAAACTTGATTTCATTGAAATGATTCGTTCAAGTGGCAAACTACTGTTAAACCTCATCAACGACATCATTGATATATCAAAAATTGAAGCAGGAGAATTAAAAATCCAGCATACAACATTCAAAATAGCTCCTACACTCGATGAGTTGTTCTATACTTTCAGGCAGCAACTTGATCAGCTCGGGAAGAGCGAAGTCAAACTTATACTCTCTGGAAGAGAAAATGTAAATGATTTGGAAATCACAACGGATAAGATGCGCCTAGTTCAGATTCTAACTAACTTGTTAAGCAATGCTTCCAAATTCACACAAACAGGTCAGATCGAATTTGGGATGATCCATATTGGTGATAAATTAGAGTTCTTCGTAAAAGATACAGGCATTGGCATTCCTGAGTCGAAATTGGATGTCATTTTCGAACGCTTCAGGCAGGCCGATGACTCACACACACGGGTATTTGGAGGAACAGGCTTAGGTCTTGCAATTACGAAAAATCTAACCCAACTACTTGGTGGATCAATATGGGTTGAATCAGTTCAAAATAAAGGCGCAGTATTTTATTTTACCCTTCCTGCACATGGTTTTGCCAGCTTAAATGATCAATTCTATCCCGACTTCAGCAACAAAACTATTCTCATTGCAGAGGATGTCGAAACGAATTTCTTTCTTATGAATGGGATGCTACGCTATACCAAAACTAATGTACTTCACGCAAGCAACGGTCTTATTGCTGTGGATATGGCTCTCGAAATGCAACCTGATCTTATCTTCATGGATATCCAAATGCCTGAACTAGATGGACTTGACGCATTGAAGCAATTAAAGAAAAAGAATTTCAAAAAGCCAATTATAGCCATATCTGCTTTTGCACTTTCTGATGAAGGGGATAAATTTTTGAAATTGGGATTTGATTCATATTTAAGCAAGCCATTAAGCATCGAAAAAGTCATTGGCGTCATGAAACTATTCCTCAAGAACAACGGCACTGTCAAAAACTAAACTAAGGATAAATCATGGAAAAGCACTATACCAACTCCCCACTTACAATTCATGACCGGCATCAAAAAAGGTCAATCGTTACCTATTTCACTTATATTATACTTTTGTTTTTTCTTTTTAACGGCTTCATTTCCAGAGCTCAAATATTTCTTGAAATACCCCGCTCCGGAACTGGAATGGCACAAGCAGAAGCTATCTGGATAGCCTCAGGCAATAAACTACATCCAATAGCCAGCGGTGAAATATCAGCCAACTCAGGTCAAATAAGAACCATTTTTCATCAACAAAAAAGCAAAAATAATTTTGTCCCGGCACAAGTTAACTTGCCTGATTTTTCTTTTGGAGCTATGGATGTAGCTGATTTTAACAAAGATGGG
Source organism: uncultured Lentimicrobiaceae bacterium (assembly GCA_964463695.1). Classification (GTDB taxonomy): domain Bacteria; phylum Bacteroidota; class Bacteroidia; order Bacteroidales; family F082; genus JALNZU01. The sequence continues at coordinate 20,064 of CAYXCZ010000003.1, forward strand.
TTTGAAGATGTGGTTTTAACTGGTATTGGAAATGGAAACAAATATGTATCAGGCATTTACCATCGGCAAGCCAATGGTACTTTTCAAAAAAACAATCTGCAAATTCCGGCGCTTTCCGATGGCTCAGTTCAATTTGGCGACTATGACCGGGATGGGGATCTTGATGTATTAATTTCAGGGAAAGATGGATCAGGGGTTTCACACACCAAAATCCTAAAAAATGACAATGGAAAACTTGTAGAAGTAAAAGCATCATTACCCGGAATTCGTTTCGGGAAAGCTGCCTGGGGCGACTTCACAAACGATGGGATGCTCGATATAATAATAACTGGTCAGACAAAAGAAGGCCCCATAACAAAGATATTTATTCAAAAAAACGGCAACTTCTCCCCTCTCCGTCAGCATTTTACACCTTTATATCATAGCGATGTTGTTTGCACTGATTTCAATAATGACGGACAACTCGACTTCATGATTGCCGGCCAGGGAAAAAACGGAAGTCCGGTTACACGCTACTACCTGGGATCGAAAAACCAGCAGTTTACCGAAGGAAACCCAAAAGGAATCCGACAACTCATGCATGCAAGCCTCGATGCAGGTGATTACAATGGTGATGGTTTTGTTGATGTCGTAATCACAGGCGAAAGCCTCGAGCGTCCATATACCATTGTTTTGCAAAACGTTCAGGGAAAAGGATTCAGAGATTTGGTTGCAGGTCTTCCCGGGGTGAGCAATGGCGTTGCCCGATGGGGCGATTATGACAATGATGGCGATCTTGACTTGTATATTGCTGGAGTGGATGTTTGTTTTAACCTCATTGGAAGTGTTTACCGATGCACCCTCGATCCTGAAATCGATACAGAAGAATCTCCCATCGAAACGATACCACTTGAACTGGCTGCCGGCCCGAAATATTACTTTGTTTTTTCATCCTGTTACTGTGATCCGGAAAATACCGGAAAAAAATCGTATCATGGATTTGTTTCCAATATCCATAAAGAGAAAATGGATTTCGACCTGAATTACGAATTTAACCATTTGTTGATAAGCAATTATCCCGGATGGAACATGGCCGACCGTGGTCACCGAACCTCCAATGCCTTTACCAGCGTACAGGATGCCGAAAAAGGTCGTAAAACAGTTATTGCCAGCTATATGCAAGACAAATATACGATTCATTACTTGAATTGGTAGTTTGTTTTGATGTATGCAGGACTTGTCAGCGAAATTGACAAAACCAATTATATCATGAAACTTGAAACCAATCCACAACTCTCTTTAGCCCGGGAGTTTGTTAGAAACACGAACACACACCTTTTCTTAACAGGCAAAGCAGGAACAGGAAAAACAACCTTCCTCCGCCAACTTAAGGAAATAACCTTCAAACGATTTGTTGTTCTTGCCCCAACAGGTGTAGCAGCAATGAATGCCGGAGGAGTAACTATTCACAGCTTTTTTCAGCTGCCTTTTGGTCCGCAGGTACCTGGCTCGCTGGAACATCTGTATAAGAACGAAATAGAAAACCCATCAACAGCAGCCGCTCGTTACCAACGTTTTAACCGCGAAAAGATTAATATAATACGCAGCCTTGACCTGTTGGTAATTGATGAAATCAGTATGGTAAGAGCCGATCTGCTCGATGCCATTGACGCGGTTCTTCGCCGGTATAAAAACAGATATAAGCCTTTTGGAGGATTACAACTACTGATGATCGGCGACTTGCATCAGCTTGCGCCTATTGCCAAAGAGGAGGAATGGGAATTGCTGCGACATCATTATGATTCGGTTTTTTTCTTTTCAAGCAAAGCGCTTAGCGAAACCAAATATATCAGCATCGAGCTCAATCAGGTGTTTCGGCAATCCGACCCCTATTTTATTCAACTTTTGAATAAAATTCGTGGTAGCCAACCTGATCAGCAAACAATTGATGAGCTAAACAAACGCTATTTACCGGAAATTTTCAATAACGATCCAGAAGGATATATCACCCTCACAACTCATAACTATCAGGCACAAACGCTGAATGATGAAAAACTATTGGAATTACCCGGTAAAAAACATTCCTTTCAAGCTATCATAAAGAATGAGTTTCCTGAATATTTATTTCCCACCGAAGCTACATTAGTGCTTAAAAAAGGAGCTCAGGTAATGTTTGTTAAAAACGACCCCAATCCTGCTAAACAGTTCTTCAATGGAAAAATAGGCAGACTCATCGACATAAATACTGAGGATGATGTACTTACAGTAAAATGCCCGGATGATGAAGATCCTATTTTTGTTAACAGGCTCGAATGGCAAAACAATAGGTACAGTTTAAATGAAGAAACGAAAGAAATTGAGGAAAGTATTATTGGCACGTTTACACAATACCCGCTTAAACTTGCATGGGCCATTACCATCCATAAAAGTCAGGGCCTGACATTCGACAAAGCCATTATCGATGCAAAATCGGCCTTCGCGCACGGACAAGTCTATGTCGCTTTAAGCCGGTGCAGAAGTTTTCAGGGAATGGTTTTCAGGTCGTTGATCCCTGCAAGTGCTATAAAAAGCAATAGCAGAATTGATGGCTATATGAGGATGGTGGAAGAAAACCTGCCGGATCAAAACGACCTTCAGTTAGCAAAAAACAGTTTTCAGCAATTGTTGGTAAAAGAGCTATTTGATTTCGAGGATCTTCGGAGAAGACTCAGGTATCTGGTTAAGATTGCCCATGAAAACAGCCAAAGTCTTGATAAAACATTACTTGAAAAATATGATCAGACAGAGACACAACTTACGAATGAACTTATTGAAGTAAGCAAAAAGTTTCATGTCCAGATTCAGCAATTAGCAAACCAACAGCCTGATGTTGAAAGCAATACTGTTCTTCAGGAACGCATTAAAAAGGCCAGTGAATTTTTTGCACCTAAACATCTAAACATTATTAATCAGCTGGAAAGTGCTATTGAAACCGACAATAAAACAGTTAAAAAATCGCTGCAGGAAGCCCTAAATCGTCTGTTAAACGAAGCCGAGGTGCAACAAGCATGTTTGACAGCAGCCAAAAATGGTTTTACGATAAGTGAATATCTTTCGGTAAGGGCAAAAGCAGCTGCTTCAGGCAGTGAACATAAACTGAAATCGACAGCCAAAAAACGTCCTGCAGAAACAAAAAAAGGCAGGTTGCTGCAACTGTTAAAAACCTGGCGAGACACAACAGCTGAGACCGAAGACATGGAAGTTTATGAAGTACTTCCAATCCGGTCGATGAAAGAGATTGCTGAAAAAATCCCGTCGAACATGAAGGAACTTCTTAAAATTCATGGCTTAGGACGTATCAGAGTCAACCGCTTCGGGTCAGAGATACTATCCATCATACAAGCATATGCAGAAGATGAAAACATTGATATAACACTGGATAACAGTCCATTGGAAGAACCCGAGCCAAAAGTAAAAAAAGTTGCCAGCGAATTAATCAGCTTTGAAATGTTTAAATCAGGCAAAAAGATCGCGGAAATTGCCCGGGAGCGGGGATTTGCGAATTCAACTATCGAAGGACATCTGGCTCAATATGTTGGCAAAGGCGAATTGAGTCCGGAAGAAATTATTTCACCCGAAAAAGCCGCAACCATCACCGAATATTTTCTTGAAACACAAGATCCGATGATGGTTGAAGCAAAAAACGTTTTGGGTGACGAATACAGTTATGGCGAAATAAAAATTGTTCTGTCGCATCTGAGATATACCAAACAGATCGAAAATAATAACCCGGAGCAATAACTTCCAAAGCGAAATAAAAAGCAAAAAGACACAAGTGTTTTCAGTAAAGTTCTTACTTTTGCATTCCCAAAAACTGAGATGAATCACCTTCAAACCAGAAGAATTTTTTCTCGGAAGTAAGTTCGGGGCGTAGCGCAGCCCGGTAGCGCGCGTCGTTCGGGACGACGAGGCCGGAGGTTCGAATCCTCTCGCCCCGACTAGCAAAAAGCCAATCTGCTCAGGTTGGCTTTTTGCTTGTAAATACCAACCTGATACTATTTTAGGGACTTTCATTCTGAAACCATTGCGTAGTACGGTTAATTTCATCAATCAGAACTATTTCCCCATTTGTGAAAAATGCTTAATGCCTGCTGAAAATGCATGCTTTGAGTTAAATTTGTTGCAAAAAAAGGTGCTTAAGATCTTTATTCAACTACGATGGATTCAACTGAACCGACTTGCTAACGAGTTAGGATTGGTTCGGTTCGTGATTTTATTAGCCCTTTTAACTGGTTTAGTTCTATATATATTCGCCTCATCTACAGAGAGTAACAGCGCAAAGGTGCTGATTCTAATAGCACTCATAGGTATATTCCTATTACACCAAATGCGGACAGACAAAATCTTTGTCAGGCGACATCTGGGATGTCAGAAATGTATTTTCACACCGGAATACCTGGCACTTCTTGCTCCGGTTTGGGCAGGACTTATCGTCCATCACCATTATATTCATTTTTTAATACTCCTTATTGCGACACCACTTATAGCATCGATCCAAATTCGTTCTGCAAAACAAAAAGTACTTCATACCAAACTGCAACAATGGATTCCCGATGAAGCGTTTGAATGGAAATCAGGTATCAGGAAGGTGTTTTTTATTCTTATCCCATTGTGGATCATTGGCTTACTCACATCACCCTTAACCCCTGTTTTACCCGTTATCGTCCTGATACTTATCGGAATAATCAGCATGGGGTTTTACGACAAAAATGAACCTTCAGTAATGGTGCAAACTTATGAGCTTTCGCCTCAACGATTCATCCTAAGAAAAATAAAGGTGCAATTCATATTGTTAACGATTGTTTTACTGCCGTTAATGATCGCATTTATCATCTTTCACCCAAGCTATTGGTTCATTATGCCCGTTTTTTATCTTTTGGTTACCAATCTTCAGGTATATTCTATCTTGACCAAATATTCATTCTACCAGCCAAATGCTATTTCAGCAGCAGCTAATTTTTTTCAGTCCATTGGAGCAGTAGCCCTTCTCATTCCATTGTTTATTCCACTAATCTGGCTGCTTTGCATAAGACTCTACATTAAATCCATCGCCCGGCTAACACCCTATTTAAATGATAACAATTGAAAACCTGCATGTTTCCTACACAACGAACCAACCTGTACTTGCCGGCCTGAACCTGCATCTTAATGAAAGTGAGATACACGGAATTGTCGGATTGAATGGCGCTGGAAAAACAACATTGCTGCAGGCTATTGCAGGCTATCTGAAACCCGACCTCGGAAAAATCAGACTTAAAAACGAAGGTAAACCAATGAAAAACATTGCTTTTCTCGAAACAGAAAACTTCTTCTATGCATATATCACAGGTCGTGAATACCTTCAACTATTCAAAAACAGCAACTTCAATAACGACCAATGGAATGAACTCTTTGGTTTACCCCTCGACGAACTAATTGATCACTACTCCACCGGGATGAAGAAAAAACTGGCTATCATGGCTTTGATGCGTCAAAATAAACCTATTCTTATTCTCGATGAACCATTTAATGGACTCGACATTGAAAGCAACCGTATGCTCAGGTCGTTGTTATTGAAAATCAGTCGGAAAAAAACGATCATCATCACCTCTCACATTCTCGAAACCCTCACCAACCTCTGCGATCATATCCATTATCTTGAAGCAGGAACGATAGCTTTCAGTAGTCAAAAAACTGATTTCCATACCATTGAAAAAATGATTTTCCAACGTATTGAAGAGAAACATTCGGCAACAATAGAAACCCTTTACCCGGAATAACCTCCCTCTGCCTGACTAGAATGAAACTTAGAAACTCAACACAAACTTTTGTGCTTCCGAACAAAAAGAGGTAGCCATCTGTTTAGATTATATAAATTCATTTCAACATCTACTACCAATGATATTCAACCTCTTTAAAAAGAAGTCGGCCACCGATAAGTTGCAGGAAAAATATGAAAAACTGATGGCAGATTCGCATCATCTTTCCAAAACAAACCGTATAGAAAGCGATAAAAAATATGCCGAGGCGCAAGATATTCTCCGCCAAATGGATGCAGCAGACACCAAATAGCATGATACAACTTGCTTTTAATCAAGCAAATAGTTCATAACCCATAACCAACGTAATGAAGTCTATTAAGCCGATTTTTGAATGTAAAACGGTTCAAAGCTTCCCGTACTTTCTCCTCTGAATCGTTGGTACTCAAACTCAACAAGATCTGCGGGAAGATCATCCAATGCCTGCTCCCAATAGAGGGTATTGAGGTAGGTTTCAAATTCATCCATCCCTATCCATTCAATTTCCATAACTGTTATTTATTCGTTCAAATAATTTCTTATTCCATTAATTTTAAAGCTGTTGTATGTTATACGACTTGCGGCTGCCTGCTTCCTTCGTACGATCCACTCCCCCTGCTCTGTGTAAAATATCCTTCCCAAAGCGCCTTCGGATATGGTCCATAGCCTGATACAATCCAGCCATCTCAGGCGTATCTTCAAACATATTAAGCTGTTGTGAGCCACCCACAAGATGACTGAAACGCACACCTACCAAACGAATAAGCATGCGTCTGTTAAAAAGTTTCTCAAATATGCCCAGCACAGTATTCAGCAGGATGTGATCAAAAGCTGTGTAAGGGATGTGCTTCTGCTGACTGTGGGTATCAAAGTTGGCATAGCGAATTTTTACGGTCACACAGCCGGTAAGCTTCTCTTTGGAACGCATTTCGAAAGCCAGTTTTTCCACCATCGACGACACTGTTTGCCGTAACAGCACCAAATCTGTCGTGTCCTGATCGTACGTGTGCTCACTGCTGATAGACTTCCTCTCGGTGTAAGGCTGCACCGGTGTAGGATCAATACCATTAGCCTTTCGCCAGATAACAAGGCCATTTTTTCCCATCACCTGCTCCACCATCACCGGAGGTACCTGCCGTAATGTGCCAATAGTAGCCACGCCCATGGAACGCAACAGGCGATAACCGGCCTCACCAACCATGGGGATTTTACGAATCGAAAGCGGATCAAGGAAATTATTCACTTCGGCAGGTAAAATCTGCAATTCCCCGTTAGGCTTAGCCTGACCAGTAGCAATCTTCGAAACCGTTTTATTAGCCGACAAGCCGAAAGAAATCGGCAACCCTGTATGTTTGATAATCTGCTGACGCAACTCATGCGTCCATTTATAACACCCAAAAAAGCGGTCCATACCCGTGAGATCAAGATAGTGCTCATCCACCGAAGTCTTTTCATACACAGGAGCCTGATCTGCAATTACATCCGTTACCAGTCGCGAATAACGGGTATAAAGCTCCATATCACCACGGATATACACCGCCTGACTGCATAGTTGCTTCGCCATTCGCATTGGCATGGCTGAATGCACCCCAAAACGACGTGCCTCATAACTGCAACTGGCCACCACGCCCCTGTCGGAAGTCCCTCCAATAATCACAGGCTTTCCGCTCAGAGCCGGATTTATCAGCCGCTCCACCGACACAAAAAAAGTGTCGAGATCCATATGTACGATAGTTCTGTCGATCATGTTTTTGAAACTTTCGCAGAGGTCAGAAAAAGAAGGAATCCAGCAAAAACCCTTCAAAACAACTAACCCGCTGCATTTATTTGCTTAATTACTTGACATTTTTATATATTGTTGTAACTTTGACGTGTTTTTAATCATTTTTTACGACGTTAAATTAATCATTTTAATAAACGAACGCAAGTAAAAAGATTTTTTTTGAGTTATAAACTTGTCAGACCCTTAAGCAATGACACACTTCAACACGAATATCAAGCTTTTACGCAAACGCCGTGGCCGCACCCAGGACGATGTGGCCTTCGCACTCGAAATGAAACGTTCCACTCTTAGCGGCTACGAAAACCAGATTGCCCAACCAGGCATTGAGACACTGATTGGCTTCTCGAGGTATTTCAGTATATCAATAGATACATTGATCAAAGTTGATCTGACAACATTGAGCGAAAGCCAAATCAGTCAGCTTGAAAGAGGTTACGATGTATATATAAAAGGTAGCACCCTTCGCATACTCACTACCACAGTAGATAGCCAAAACAATGAAAACATTGAGCTGGTGGAGGAAAAAGCCAAAGCAGGCTATACAACAGGCTTTGCCGATCCGGAATACATTAAAGTACTCCCTGCTTTTCATCTTCCCTTTCTGTCAAGCAACAAAAAATACCGTAGTTTTCAAATCAGTGGCGACTCAATGCTCCCCATCCCCGACAAATCCTATGTCACAGGAGAGTATGTTGTAGACTGGAACTTCATCCGCAGCCATCAACCCTACATCATACTCACCCGCGAGGAAGGTGTTGTATTCAAAATTGCTGAAAACAAACTCAAAGAGGAAGGACTTCTCACTTTGCATTCTCTTAACTCCCTTTATCAACCTTATAACCTGCCCATTGGCGAAATCCGTGAAGTGTGGAAGTTTGTGCATTATATTAGCTCTGAAATGCCGGAACCCAACCATGAACGCGACCCATTGACTGAAACCGTAAAACAGCTGCAACGAGAAGTTCAGGCTATTCAGATGAAGTTAAACCTTTAATCCAAATAATTACAAAGCGCTTATTACCTGTTATTTACGAAAGTATCTGTCAACTGAATATTTTCCTGAACCCAGAATAAGCAAGGTAATATATCCAATCAGATAGAGAAGTGCCATTTCTTTTTTTGCAAAGGAGTGGCCGGCGTGAACCATAAATATGGCAACAGCCATTGTTATAATCTGCGGGATGACGGCCAGGCGTGTTGCTAATCCAGCTATCACAAACAGAGAACAAATAACCTCGGCAAACACAGCAAGAATAAGAGAAACCATTACCCCTAAACCTAAAGGATCAGGGAAACTGATGTCTTCCTGCGAAAGCAACCGCATCAGCTTTGGCCAACCGTGTGTAAGCATAAAAGCCGAAAGCAAGATTCTATAAAATAATAGCCAAACATGAAGTAATCCTTCATGGTATTTTATCGAAAATAAGCTCATCTTTTTTTTCATTTAAACTATCCTTCTATTATTCAACGTATTGTAGCTCATCATTTATTTGTCGAACAAAAATAACAGAATTAGGCAACGTATGTTTTTTCCTCGCAAAAAAAACTATTTTTACGTCTCCAATATTTTTTAACCTAAAAAACGATCCATATGATCCCAAAAATTTCAACATTAGGTGGCTATATCTTTGAATATCAGAAAAGTGTAACCAACCCTACTGGTTTCTGGTCAAATATTGCCGACAGCTTCTATTGGCGAAAAAAGTGGGATCAAACCCTCGAGTGGGACTTTACTAAAGGCCATGTGAGGTGGTATGAGGGGGCTAAATTAAATATTACAGAAAATATTTTTGAACGCCACATGTTTTTCAGGGGACAACAGCCTGCCATCATTTGGGAACCTAACGACCCATCTGAAGCACATCGTACCCTCACCTACGAAGCATTGTTTCTGGAAACCAAGAAGTTTGCTAATGTTTTGCTCGCATCAGGCATTAAAAAAGGAGATCGTGTAGCTATTTATATGCCGATGGTACCCGAACTTGTTGTTTCGATGCTGGCATGTGCACGAATCGGAGCTATACACTCTGTGACATTTGCGGGATTTTCAGCACAGTCGCTTAGCGAACGCCTACAAGATGCAGGAGCAAAGCTACTTATAACATCTGACGGAGGATTCAGAGGATCTAAAACAATCCCTATCAAACAAATTGCTGACGAAGCAATGAGTAGTTGTAAATGCGTGAGCAAGGCCATTGTATTACGCCGTACCGGAGAAAATGTGCCTATGATAGCCGGACGCGACTTCTGGTGGCATGAGCTGATGGAAAACAGCTCAGTTGAAAATGCGGCTGAAACTATGGATGCCGAAGACCCGCTATTTATTTTATATACGAGCGGGTCAACCGGAAAACCCAAGGGGCTGGTTCATTCAACAGCCGGCTATATGGTTTATTCAGCATACACTTTCAGGAACATTTTCCAGTATGGAGATGGGGACATCTATTTTTGCTCTGCTGATATTGGCTGGATCACCGGTCATAGTTATCTTGTTTACGGACCATTACTTGCCGGAGCTACAAGTCTGATGTTTGAAGGTGTGCCTACATGGCCCGATGCCGGCCGTTTTTGGGAAATTATTGATAAACACCATGTGAATCAATTTTATACAGCACCAACAGCCATACGATCTCTTATGGCATTAGGAATGGAATGGCTTGAAAGCAAAAATCTTAGCTCGCTAAAAGTGCTTGGAACGGTTGGTGAGCCAATCAATGAAGCTGCATGGCATTGGTATCATGACCATATCGGCAAGAACCGCTGCCCAATCGTTGACACGTGGTGGCAAACCGAAACCGGTGGCATTATGATCAGTCCTTATGCAGGTATTACCCCAACGAAGCCTTCATACGCCACATTACCGGTAATGGGTATTCAGCCGATGATCGTAGATCCCGAAGGTAAACAACTGATGGGCAACAGCGTTGAAGGGAACCTTTGTATTGGCTACCCCTGGCCTGGAATGGCACGTACCATATGGGGTGATCACGACAGATTTGTAAAAACGTATTTCAGCACTTATCCTGGCTTGTACTTCACCGGCGACGGCGTAAAGCGCGATGAAGACGGTTATTACCGCATTCTTGGTCGTGTTGATGATGTGATTAATGTTTCAGGACATCGTTTAGGTACCGCTGAGATCGAAAACGCCATCAATGAACACCCATTAATAGATGAATCGGCCGTTGTGGGGTTCCCTCATCCAATCAAGGGACAAGGAATTTATGCATATGTCGTTTGTCCTCAGTTTAGTACCGGAGGTGAGGAAGGAATCAGAAATTCAATTATGCTTGCAGTAAGTCATATGATTGGACCTTTTGCCCGTCCAGATAAAATTCAGATTGTAAGTGGATTGCCTAAAACACGATCAGGAAAAATCATGCGCCGGATTCTTATGAAAATTGCTGAGGGAAAAACAAGTGAATTTGGTGATACAAGTACACTTCTTGACCCTGAGATTGTAAATGAAATCGTAAAAGGATCAGAATCAATTCGTTAGTTTACCTAAACATAAATGAAACCCTAAAAGAGATTCGGTTGTAATTCGTGTAAACTCTTTTCTTCATATAATCAGTTGATGATAACCAGTAGTAATACTGATAGCTGTTGTATGACAACTCTTGATGATGGTATCCGAGGCTGATCAAAAAAGCGTCGCTTTGACCAACAGGAATCAGTAATCCCACTTCAGGAGAGATAAGTGCCCCTCCATAGGTTTTTCCAATATCGTTGGAATAATAGTCATTTACCTGGTCTTCTTTTTTAAGTGATATTCCATACCCAAGTTTTAACGAAGCAAAAGGTATTACCCTATCCTTCTTAAAAAGATATTTTACTTCTGTAAATAGAGGTAATACGCTCCATTCATAGTGTTCATATCCTATTCCTAATCCGGTAAATACCTGCGGATGAAAATAATATCCATTAACTATTGTTAGCGAAGGAACCGGAACATTATCATTCCGGCCTTCGCCAAACAATAGGGCTAGTGAGCTTAAGTTATAATATCCCCTCTTGTTTAAAGAGAAAAAATTCTCTTTTACATAAGGTTGTATGGTATCCAAATCGTTCTGTTGAATGATTCGAATCCCACATTCGTTTTCAAAATAAATCCTATTCAGGCTGTCATTACTTATAATTCTTCCATAAAGCACTTCACCATTTTTTAATGTAAGCGCTGATTTTTTATTCGACTGGGCTCTTAGCGACTGAGTATTTGTCAAAAGAAATAACAAGGCGATGCCAATAATAAGCAAGCCTTTGACTTTAAAGGTGAACTGCAAGAATTTTACATCAACTCTCATATAAACAGTTACCAAAGAGAAACCTGATTCAGCTTCCACAATTTGCTTAAGTGTTTGCGCAAATTATGCTGCCCTCCCAAGCGGTTATTCCATGCTGTTGGTTGGTTTCCCATGAGCTTTCTGAGTGGTGACAGTTGCCATAAAACCCCCTCGGCTGTGCCGGTGCTTTGAGGTTCTTTTTTCCAGAAGTTTAGTTTCATTGTTGTAAGTTTTAAAAAATCTGCTGCCTTCGGAACCCGAAGGCAGCAGTTGGATCATCGATCCGTGTATATGAACGAAAATGGTTAGTGAATACTTTTTAAGGTTTAACAATCGGTATTTGACTGATTAAATGAAGGTTACTTAAATCTGTATAATCATATTGATATAAGCCGTCTGCTCCAATCATCATCAGCACACCATCCAATGGTATAACATCATAACTTTTAATATCAGGGAAGTGAGCCAATTGGTGTAAATGAATCTCCATAGGGTCTGTTGCATCAAAAACTTTTAATCCCGCATCACCATCACACACGAAAAGAACCTTGTCATCAATTCCAAGTCCATGTGGATTAAAAAAAGGATAGGATTTTACCAGAAACGGATTTTCGATTGATGAAATATCTACCACATCCAATTGGTCCACCATGTTATTGCAATTGTTACCCGATCGTAATGTTACATAAGCATAATTACCATCAACAACAACCGGATCACATGAGCTAATATGCTCAAAAACAGATACAAAAGCAGGAATTGCAGGATTTTCTAAACTATACACCAGCATCCCTGTTGTTGTTCCAAGGAACAATTTACCTTCAAACGGATAAATTGTTTCAACCGTACGGCTTAGCTCAACTTCTGTACCTAGAGCCATTCCAGGTGTATTTTGAATATTAAAAACTTTTATTGCGTTATTATGGACTGCATATAAATAATCAGCGATGATTGTAAATCTTGCCATTGAGCCTCCGACTCCTATTGCAGAACCAACAAGACTAACATCGGATGATCCAAGTTGTGGAACGCCAATTTCGTCCAAATACAGTCGGTTACCTTTTGAACCAGTACCTTTTTCAATGACTTCAGTTACCTCTTTTTTCTCCCATCCTACTACCACTCCTTTTTCAAAATCTAATCCATAAACAGGGTATGCGATATCCATTGCAGGTATAACATTTGGAAAAACTCCTTCAATACGATCTATTTCAACTGGATTCAACGGATCGGTGATATCTATTGCTACCATATCTATAAAGCTGTCAGCAAACAAAATGTTACCTTTTATTGCAATATCCACATTTCCTGGAATTACAATAAAACTAACAAACTGAGGTGCAGCAGGATTTGTATTGTTTATAACATGAACTCCTTGCTGATTCTCATTTATAAAAAGAAAATTATCGTAGAAATACATTTTCCCGGGTTGAGAAAGCTGTTGAGGTGCGGTACGTTTCACTGATGCTCTAAACTCAGCATAATCCATATACACAGGCACGTTGGCCACATAGGTCAATTCTTCATATACTTTGTCCTGGCAGGCTGTAAAACCTCCAAAAAGTCCAAATATCAGAAGAAAAAAGAAACCAGAGCGAAATGCTATTTTCATTGTTGCGCTTATTATGATCCTCAGACGGTATCAGAGCGCAAACCGTTGCATTTATTATTAAAAATTCAGACGAATACCTGTTTGAAACACGGGCCAGGTCATTTTTGCTGATCTCAGGTTAAAAGGTTGTGTACTATTAAGGTAAAAAATCTGTAATCCCGCCTCACCGTATAAACTAACATTCTGATAAATACTCACATCACATCCAATTGAAGATAGTGTAGAAAGCTGAAATCCAGGGATACGCATTCCATTTTGATCCGATTCAAATAAAATACCTTTTTCAAAGCGCATGCTTTTATTTACAGCTCTCACTCCTTTTTCGACCATAACAGATTGCTGAAGATAACCAACAAAGCGTTTTGATTGTAAAAAGTCCCAACGTGCCCCTAGTGGCAGGCCAACATAATAAAGTGTTCTAAGGTATTCGCTATGAATATCTTCCATTAATACAGTTTTTGTAAGAACACTTAAGGTTGTGTAGGTTAGTCCTGTTTCCATGCTAAAACGTTTACTAACTTTATAACTAAACTTTAGACCTAAAGTTAGAGGCGGGCGAATGTCAGTACGCTCAATTTCTTCATAAAAGCTTGTTTCATAAGCCATATCAGATTGGAATACATCATTCCGATACCGAACATTAGTGTTTTCATACAGCAACTCATTTGCAGTAACTGTACCGCCTGGAACGCTTCCATAGGCAAGAGAAATGTTTATTTTTTCTTGTTCCCATGCGTCGATGCGCAACTCATCTTCCAAAACGAAGTCATTTGGGCGTTTTATCAGTTGTTGAGCTAATCGTATTCTAGCTAAACGTTCTTGTTCAGCAAGTTGTTGGTCATCTGTTGTAATATCACTTGTTTCTGTCAAATTCTCAATGATGCTTCCCGGAATTTGATCATTATTATGATTAATAAATTCAACGACATCAGTCGCAACTGGCCCATCATTTGCTGCAAGTTGATTCACATTACTGATGGAATTATAATCACTTACATTTACTGGTGAGTTATATATCTCTGATTTTGATTTAGATATATCAACAAATTGCGCTTTTGACTTAACGTTTAGATCATTTTCAATAGCTGGAGATTCAATAGAATGTGCAGATTCTGATACTATTGCAGGAAGTTTGGCAGGGTCTTGAAAAATATAGGTAAGTGGAAGCAAACTAATTAAAAGAAGCGCCACAGCTGCCGCGCTGTACCAAAGGTATCGAGTGCGCTTTTTTCTATGGATAGCAGACGCAATATTATCCCATACATGTTCAGGTGGGACAACCTGCAATTGATGCAAGTTGGAGCGGAATAAATCTCTCAGTTCATCTTTCTTCATTTCCATCACGCCTGTTCTTTTTTATTCAACTTATGCTGTAACCATTGACGGGCTCTTGAATACTGGGATTTCGATGTACCTTCACTAATGTGCATGATAGCAGCAATTTCCTGATGAGTGTAGCCTTCAATAGCATACAAATTAAATACCGTTCTAAACCCTGTTGGCAATGTTTGAATCAGCTGCAGCAATTCGTCTGCATTGATCTGATCCATTAGTTGCACAGCATCATATTCTTTATTCAGCGCTGTTTCTACGTCAACACTATTTTTAAAGACATCCATCTTTCGTAGCTTTTCCAGCGCTGTATTTACAACAATTCTTCTTACCCAACCTTCAAGAGAACCTTCGTGCCGAAATTTATCCAGATGTGTGAAAACCCTGATAAACCCCTCCTGAAGATAATCTTGTGCTGTATCCTGATCTTTGGCATACCGAAGACATACTCCGTACATCTTGGGCGCAAACATATCATAAAGCCTTTTTTGAGCTTTTACGTCGCCTTTTAGACATTCGGTTAACAGCTGTTTTTCATCCATTCATTATCATAACAACGAAAAACAACTATTTACAGCTAAAAGCAGATGCTATGTTTAAGCAAAAAGTTGCATCCATCTTTTGTGTTTTATTAACAAATAGTCGATTATCAGGTTTATTTTTCTGTCACCATCAGGGATTCTTAACTAATGTGTGACATCGACAAAAGTAAAAATATTCCTATTTCAAACGGAGAATCAAAAACATTTTAGGTCAAACCAGAAAAAAAGAAGAGAGTTTTAAGCTCCCTTCTTTTTAAAAGATAAAGAATTTTGTGTCAACCCACTCCAATTGAAGTAGTTGAAAAAAATAGCTTACAAATTAAGTCAACGGTCCGGCACCAACCAAACGTTTTCCTTCTTCAGTATCAGTGTATTTATCGAAGTTTTCGATAAACATTTTAGCAAGTTCATTGGCTTTTTTGTCGAACTCAGCCGGATCAGCATAAGTATTACGCGTAAAAAGTATATTTGAATCAACTCCTTCGAGCTCTGTTGGCACTTCAAGTCGGAAGCGCGGAGTAATACGGGTTGGAGCATTTTCGATGCTACCATCGAGTATTGCATCAATAATGGCACGGGTAGCTTTAATGGAGATACGTTTTCCGGTTCCATTCCAGCCAGTATTTACCAGATATGCTTTTGCACCAACTGCTTCCATGCGTTTAACAAGTTCAACAGCATATTTTGTGGGGTGCAAAGCGAGGAATGCATTTCCAAAACATGCAGAGAATGTAGGTTGAGGCGAAGTTACACCACGCTCAGTTCCAGCTAGTTTAGCAGTAAACCCGGAAAGAAAATGATACTTTGTCTGATCGCTGCTTAATTTTGCAACAGGAGGAAGTACGCCAAAAGCATCAGCGGTAAGGAAAATTACCTTGGTTGCGTGTCCACCTTTCGATACAGGTTTAACGATGTTATCAATATGAAAAATAGGATAAGAAACCCTTGTATTTTCTGTTTTGGCCTTGCTGTCAAAGTCGATTGAGCCATCTTCTCTCACCACAAGATTTTCCAAAAGTGCATCCCTGCGAATGGCATGAAAAATATCCGGTTCGTTTTCTTCACTCAGGTTGATACATTTGGCATAACAGCCACCTTCAAAATTAAAAACGCCGTCATCATCCCAGCCATGCTCATCGTCGCCAATCAACATGCGTTTCGGATCGGCTGAAAGGGTTGTTTTTCCAGTTCCTGACAATCCAAAGAAAATAGCAACATCACCTGCTTTCCCCATGTTTGCTGAGCAATGCATTGAAGCAATGCCCTTTAGGGGAAGATAATAGTTCATCATGGTAAAAATTCCCTTTTTCATTTCGCCGCCATACCAGCTGCCACCTATTAGCGACATCCGTTGGGTAAGATTGAAAACTACGAAATTTTCGGAGTTCATCTCCATTTCTTTCCAATCTGGGTTAACCGTTTTTGAAGCATTCAAAACAACAAAATCAGGAATAAATTCAGCTAATTCTTCTGCTGTAGGACGGATAAACATGTTTTTTACGAAATGCGCCTGCCATGCTACCTCAACTACAAAGCGTACTTTGAGACGTGTATCTGGGTTGGCTCCTGCATATGCATCCATTACATAAATATCTTTATCACTTAATTGCTTGGATGCTATTGATTTAAGCTTATCCCATTTAGCTGGATCGAGGGGTCGGTTATCATTTTTACCTTGTGTTGACCACCAAACAGTATCTTTAGAAACATCATCATATACGATGTATTTATCTTTAGGAGAGCGTCCAGTAAAGACACCTGTATCTACTGAAACGGCTCCAGTATCTGTCACAAAACCTTTTTCAAAGCCTTCCAAACCTGACGCGGTTTCGTGCTGAAAAAGCTCCTCATAAGAGCTGTTGTGAAATATTTTACGGACATCGGAGATGCCATATTGTGCCAGTTCAGTCCTGAGCACTTCTTCGTTTTTAAACATAAATGCTGTTATTAAGTTTTACTTCGTGGTTTGATTAGGATGCAAAGTTAATAATTCAGTTGAAAGCACAAACGATTGCGGCAATAAATTCATGTAGTGATTTGTTTAGATATGTGTAGCAATTTTCCAGGTTAAACTAACTGGTTGGTTTGAAATTTATTCTATTGTACTCCTGTCCATTCCTTTAGCCGACTTATTGCCTCTAAACGTGTTGCTTCATCAAAATTTCCTAATCTAGTGGCATGAGAACCACCTGGAAGGACAAGCTTAATTGCATTTGTTTTATCGCCAGTTTGAACAGCTGTGCTTGACCATGCATCGTAGCCACCATAAATGTACAACATATTGTTACCATCTTTTTGCAGCCAACGGCTAACCTTTTTACTTAATTTTTTGTTATAATTTGCTTTTATCCCGTCAGGCAAGGTATGATTAAACGAGGGTTGTTTAACCTCATTAAGGTACTCTTTAAATGGCTTCACATTATAAGAATAAAACCCCATTTCGGTTAAAGCCTGGTAGAAGAAAGGTTGAAAAGCCCGAATACTTTGATCAGCAAAAAAGTCGTACCCAGTAGCTTCAGCAAAAGCACCAAAAACTAGGTTTTTATCACTACCCGGTTCTGGAAGTGCTTCACAGCTAATAGGATACCATTGCCAATAAGCAAAGCCAAATTCGAGCACATTGTATTCAAAAGCTTTAGCAACACCACCAACTAACCCGAACGTTAACTCTCTTTTGGCAGCAGAGTCGGCAAACATAGGTTCAAAAACTTCCCTCCTCTTTAGAAGATCGGTTTGTAGTTCCAATAATCTTTGTCTGCAATGTGCATTGGCAACAGTATCCTGAAATGTATAGACTCTTTTATCGGAAACCGAAAAATTCAGAGGAGCGACATATGGCACGGAAGCCTGAACATCATCAGGATAAAAGTAGCGATAGTAAATGGATGTTTGTCCTCCTTTACTTATACCGGTACTTACCCAAGACATCGGGTAAATTTTACGAAACATTTGATTGACAAAATGAAGGTCAGCTGTTGCGTTTGCCAGATTCAGATGCTCCCAAACTTTAGGTTTAGGAACACTTTTCCCAAAATAGCGATGCTCAACAACAATGAGGTTAGCATCGAGAGCCTCGGCAATCTCGTCATCGTAATCAGCCCATAATGCATAACCCGCAGCATAACCTTCAGTTACGATAACAGTAGGACGATCAAAACCCCGGTGTCTCAATATAACACGTTGGTAAAATTTTCCTGACTCAGGTTTAGCATGTTCAATATCTTGCGAAACAAAAAGCTCGTAAGCAGCTTTGTATCTTGAATTATTGATCTCAAACGGCCTGATACTATCGATTCCTATTTGACGAATCTTATTTATAAGGTCTTCATTCTGTGCATTAGCAACCTGAAAAAGAACAACATACAGCAATAACTGAGCATAAAAGGTTAATCGTTTCATAACATCATTTTTAAAGGAGTGGCAAATTAGTCAAATTATTAATTATGGGAACAAAAAAACCGTTGTCTTTGCAGGCAACGGTTTTAATTATCAATTATCTGGCAAAAAATACCAGCCAGTTTCTAATTTAAGACAGCTATTTATTTACTGACCATCATTTTGCGGATGAAATGCTCATCACCAGCTGTAACCTTGAGGAGGTAAGTTCCTTCTGGCATCGAGGAGGTATTGATTTTAATTTCCTGACTTCCGGCACTAAGCATTAATGGATTTGTTTGCATGACACTTTTTCCAAAAATATCAAAAACTTCAACACTTACGTTTGTCGTTGCATCAAGACTGAAAGCTATATTAGCTTCATTTGCAGCTGGATTTGGGTAAATACTAAGCTGAATTGCGTTACTAATTTCACGAATACTAACATAATTGCTTATGACATTATTGGCATTAAGGATTTCTTTTGTGTTGAAATCCACGAGGAAACCAATAAAATGCAATTTCTCAAAAATCCATGTTTCAGGAATATTTAATGTATAACTATATGCGTGTATGCTTCCTGCTACGATAGGAGCAGTAAGACTTGATGGAGTTCCATAAGGAGTATCGAGGATTGTACGAGCAACATGATTATAATGCATTTGTGATGCAGGAATAGTACCAGGCATGCTTTCATAACCGCACATTGGTCCATTGCCTCCACCTGCATAGGCATTTGCCTGATTCCATTGAGAAGTTGTTCCCCAAAGGCTGTCCTCGGTTACAATAACACCAAATCGCAGTTCATTGATCACATCAGCTACAAATTCAGATTGCAGGTTGAAAGTCACAACACGAGTATCAGGATTCCAGCTGAAGTCCACGATATCGATGGTAGCAGGGCTGATGGCATTGATACGGCGGTTGTAGGCAGCTTCAAGATCTGAAGGGTCAGAATCACCTGCAGTACGGTCAGTTGTTACATTGGGATATCCCAGAAAACCAGGTATAATAGAACCAATTGCCGCATCATAAGGCGCATAGACCATTGGGTCATTGTTGTGAACAGCAACACCGATCCAGGTATCAGGATAGGTTTCAGACATATATTCCATGAAACATGTGCCTCTCACGCACCATGGACACCAGGTACCGGTAGCTTCTTCAGCCAAAACCTTTTTAACAGGAATAAAAGGAACTACTCCAACTGTTTTAGTTATGCTGTTATTATCAGGGTTAAGATCATCGCCACCATTAATATTGCTTATAGTTGTTGTTATGGCATGGGAGCCAATCTCGTTTAGGACGATTGGGGTTGGATGTGTAAACGCGTAGGTATTTCCAATGAGAACGTTTACTCCTGAAATAGAATACTGTTGTGGTTCGCCACCATCAACGGTATAAGCAACATCGAAAGAGGTTAATGGATTAATTCCTTCATTTGTTACCACACCTTCCAGTTCGAAAGGAGCATTAGCACCCAAATATTGAGGCATCTGCACGACAGTAAGAGCTGCATCAAGAGATAAAGGAATGAAAAGTTTAACATCATCGATGTACCAATAATCAGAATTATAAAGGTTACCGGAAATGAACAAACAAAATTGAAAGTCGCTTTGACCCACATTTGTTAATTCAACAATTTGTGTTTTTGGACCTTGGTTACCTGTTGGGGACACAGACCATGCAACTTCCCAGGCACCTGTTCCAAAGCGTGTAGCAACACCAAGCACTGGGCCATTGGCATACCAGTCATACATATATTTGAACGACAACGAAACGCTTGTTTGACCAGTCATATCAATAACAGGTGATATGAGTCGGGAAGTAGTATTTTGATTTATATAAGTAAATTTCGCTTCGGCGGGAGCTCCTCCGGCGTTATTACTTTCACTTTTAGACCATTGAGCCGGAACACCATCTCTGCTCCAACCTGTTGGAGGAAATGTTCCGTTGAAATCTTCGTTAAGGAAGACCTGTCCAAAGGAAAATTGAGCAATCATAATTGCTGCAATCAGGGTAAGAAATTTTTTCATAACGAATGTTGAATTTGAGTTTGAGAATATCAGAAAAAGAATTGCTATTACAAAAACAAGTTGATGATTATTTGCTGTGTTTATGAAAAAAACCGTCCCCAAAATGGGGACGGTCAAACAACCATACTTATGAAAACTAATTATTTACAACCAAACGAGTCGTATTTACTGTTCGTTGGGTTTGCATTCTAACGATATAAGCACCAGATGGCAATTCTGCGGCATTCCATGTCAAATTCTGTTGACCTGAAATTACATTACCGTTAAAGATATTTTTAACAAGACGACCACTTAAATCATGTAAAGTGATTTCAACATTTCCGGTTTCGCTCAGGAAATAACGAATTTGCATTTCATCTTTTGCAGGATTAGGGGTGATACCAATGATTCCAGCAGCGATTTCATTTATGCCGACATGCATTCCTGTTTCAAAGGTTGTTGAAGAAGCAGGTGAAACAACAGCATTGGTATTCTGAACATCAGCAATCCCTAATTCGTAATTTGTGTAAGAATTGAGCAAACCATCAGGATTAACAGTAATTATAGTCTTTTCATCATTGATAGTAGCTGTGAATGGGAAATCAGCACCATTTACTTGTTTGAGTGATATCAAAGCTGCAACATTGTCATTTGTGATGTCCGCACCACCAACTAAAAATACTGGCATATCAAAACTAACGTGGAGGTCAGCTTCAGTAGTGACGCCAGTTGTACCGGCAACAGGATCAAATGAAACAAGCGCTGCAACACTTCCAGCTTCTTCGGTATAAACTGACTGGAATACATATTTGGTTGAGTTATCCTGAATAAATATAACAGCGATAAGATCTTCCATCTCCTCAACATTCGTAGTTGTCATATCATGACTAAAATTCAGGGTTGTGGTAACACCTGCTTCCATATTCATTGTTGTTCCGTTTGCGTCAGGCAACATTTTCATCATTACATGTTTAAATGAAGTCTCACCATTAGAAGCAACATTTCCGGTAGTGATTTTCTCGATAACTACAATATGAACTGTTGCATTTGTCAAAGCTACATAAGGAGTAATATTTGCAACAACAGCGAAGTTATTTCCGTTTACTTCGTGTGAGCCGGAGAGAGTAACAAAAGCAGGATCGGCCATACCTGTAGTATAAGCATTATTTACAGCAGCAGAAGATGTTGCCACGTTTTTTCCTTCAGCGTAAAGCATTGGAACGGCACTCACGCCATAATAATTTCTTCTGACACCACCTTCGGCAGTATAATAAGGATCGCCAGAACCTGGCCAGTTCATTTGGTATTTGATCAAACCAATGTTAACACCATATTGAGTGATAAAAGGATTGAAAACTGAATTGTTAAAAGTAGCGCAAGGAGCACAGGTAGAGCTTGTAAATTCTTCAAAAAGCGGACGACGTTGAAGCGTCTGTGTTGGTACTCCGATATTCTTTGTTATCATATCGTTTTCCGGATTGTCGTCAACAGCAACACCATTCACATTTGACACCCAAACCTTAAGTGTATGTAGTCCGGCAGGAGGATTTAGAGGCTGAGTACAACTGTAGTTAAAAGTTGCGTCAGTTGCGAGGTTCAAACCTGTATAAGATGTCGTATTCACAGGTCCATCATTTAACGACCAATTCACATCAAAAGAAGTAAGTGCCGTCAATCCTTCATTTATAACCTTTCCTGTCACTGTTTGAGCTTCAAGGAAATAAGATGGAACAGCCATTGTTTGAAGTCCGGCATCAAGATTCTGACGCACAAACAATTTTACATCATCCATATGTAAGTAGTCCATGTTGTAGAGATTACCAGTGAGGTAAAAACAAAACTGAAAATCAGCTTGTCCGACATTGGTAAACTCAACAGTTTGGCTTTTAGGGCCTTGATTTCCTGTTGGAGTAACTGACCAAGCAACTTCCCAGGCACCTGTTCCAAAGCGTTTAGCAACGCCAAATGTCACGCCGTTTGCATACCAATCGTAGAAATATTTAAAACTCAGAGTCACGTTACTATGTGAACTCAAGTCGAAAACAGGAGTAATAAATCGAGTTGTAGTATTTTGATTTACATAGGTAAACTTAGCCTCTGGAGCAGTTCCTCCAGCTGCTGCCGTAGCACTTTTTGCCCATTGCGCGGGCAAGCCATCAAAAGACCAGCCTGCAGGAGGCCATGCACTACCACTAAATTCTTCTAATAGAAGGGTTTGGCCAAACGAAGCCTGAGCCAGGAAAAGCACGACTAAAATTGTAAAAAGTTTTTTCATAAGTTAAATGTGTTTTGGTGAATTAATTTATTATGCTGTTTGTAAAACATCCTTTTGATTATTTGTAGGCACAGAACTACCAACAATTTTCTTTTGAAGGTGGTCACGGGCACGCATTAGTTGCGATTTTGAAGTGTTTACGGAAATGTTAAGCATCTGACCAATTTCTTTGTGAGAATAGCCTTCGATTGCGTTAAGCCTAAAAACCTGATGATAACCATTTGGCAGGCTGGTTACAACATGCATAAGATCATCGTATTGTAAGCCAGCAATGACAGTCATTTCAGGAATAACCTCGTCAGGGAAATAATTTAACTCTGTTTCAGTATAGGTAATTCTCTTTCGTTTATAAAAATTAAGAGCAGTAGTTACCATAATTCTTCTCAACCAGCCCTCAAAAGAACCATTAAATCTAAAATCATCGAGATACCTGAAAGCTTTAATAAAGCCCTCTTGTAAAATATCATCTGCATCCCAGCTATTTCGGGAGTAATTTCTGCAAACAGGCATGAGGCGGGGAGCAAAAAACTCATACAAACGAAATTGTGGCTGTCGTTCATTTCTGAGACAAGCTTCAATTAATAATTTCTCTTCGTTTGAATTCATTTTTTCTATTTTAGAAAATCATCTTAACATCAAAAATAAAAAGGCAACAAATAAGAGGAAATACAAAAGATAAACTCCCCACCTCTCTGCCTTTTTGAAAAAATCTTTGTCAAGCATTGTATTTTCAAAATTTGCTGCTAAAGTATTAATAATCTTTATAAGAAGGTCACAATTTTACTACTACAAAGAATTTACAATGTTTAAAAAGATCAAAAAAACAAAAATACATACCTTCACATATTCAATTCTATAATACTGATTTAATGTATATTACGAATCCACACACCTCAACTTATTGCATTTTAATTCTATAATAATTTCTACTACAACATTCAATTGAATAAAAGCTAAGTTTCTGTCAGGTAACAATTAATTTCTATCAAATGCTTTAGGAATTTGATCTCAAAAACCGACACTTATCACCTAATCAAAAGAACTGAACCAGTTCGTGTAACATATAATATCTCTAAGCGACCATCCATTTATATTCAGGCAGTCTTGAACAACAATCAATTCAACCCATTCATTTTCAATACTGTTTGAATTTAAATAACTACTGACTACAATAGGAGGCTGACTATTAGCCGGCCAATATATAAATTCAACCATTACCAATAATACAAAACGTATCAATTTAATAATGGGAGCATTGCGTTTAAGTAAACAATTGCTCAAAGCAAATTATCGTTAGTTCAATTCGATTATTTAAAAGCGCCCCGCCAAAAGTGCTGCAAATGAATGAAAACTAAACAAATTGTTAATGCTGTTGTTATTAGAAATGGTCAACAACAGCAAATCAGTTCATCATCGAAGGTCTTTAAGCGCTAAAATGCAATAATTGCGTTAAAACTTCATAAAATCTTTCCTTTTTGACTGGTAAATTATTCAGGTGGTTGTTGTACTTTTGTAGTTCATTCTGGTCTCCTATCAGCCATTTAAAAAAATATGTCAGTCCTTGATACTTACAGTCCGGCCGAACGTTCAGAGATTTTGCGTCGTTATCGCAATCTAATTGAGGTATGGCATACCCGCAAAGATGTGACTGACCGTTGGATGGTGCGAAAAGCCTTCCGGTTAGCGGTGGATGCACACAAAGATATGCGCCGGAAAACAGGTGAACCTTATATCTATCATCCTCTTGAAGTTGCCACCATCGCTGCTGGTGAAATTGGCCTGGGCCGGACTTCTATCATTTGCGCTTTGCTTCATGATGTTGTTGAGGATACCGAGTACAAACTAACAGATATCACTGCGATGTTTGGTGAGCAGATTGCGCGTATTATTGATGGCCTCACTAAGATTGACACAATGGTCGAGGGTTCTGACGTGCAAAGTCTTCAAGCTGAAAATTTCAGAAAAGTACTGCTAACGCTTTCATACGATGTGCGCGTCATCCTTATTAAACTCGCTGACAGGCTGCACAATATGCGTACACTTGATGCAATGCCTCCTACCAAACAATGGAAGATAGCCTCTGAAACATCGTATCTTTTTGCACCTCTTGCCTATCGTCTGGGATTGTATGCTATAAAAAGCGAGCTCGAAGACCTTGCGCTCAAATACACCGAACCATCAGTATATGAATCCGTTAAAAAAAATCTTGAAGAAAGTCGCGACGAACGCAACCAAATGATAGAAGCTTTTTTGGTGCCGGTTCGAGAATCATTGGACAGGATGGATATCAAAGGTCGTATTCTTATTGCTGAAAAGTCTGCTTCTTCGATTTGGTCGAGGATGAAAGAAAAAGAAATTCCTTTTGCTGATGTTTACGACACTTTCGTTGTTCGCTTTATTGTCGACGGAAGTCCTGAAACAGAAAAAGTCGATTGCTGGAGAGTCTATGCAGCGATAACGAGTGTTTATAAACCAAACAATGAGCGTCTTCACGACTGGATTTCGCTTCCTAAGGCCAATGGATATGAGTCACTTCATGCCACTGTGATGAGCAAGGCTGGAAAATGGATCGAAATTCAGATTCGTTCGGATCGCATGGATGAAGTAGCAGAAAAAGGTTATGCCGCATATTGGAAATATAAAGATGCACCTACAAGTGAAAGCGGTCTCGATGAGTGGCTTACCAAGGTACGGGAAGTCCTTTCTTCAGAAGATGCTTCCGCTTTAGAGTTTCTCAACAACTTCAGACTGAACCTTTTCTCCGATGAAATTTTTGTTTTTACCCCTAAAGGCGAAATGATTTCATTACCAAAGGGTTCTACAGCGCTCGATTTTGCATTTAACATCCATACCAATCTTGGAAGTAAATGTATCGGCGCCAACGTGAACCACAAGCTGGTTCAACTCAATCATCCGCTAAAAACTGGTGATCAGGTTGAAATTATCACTTCGAAAGTTCAGTTTCCAAAAGAAGAATGGTTCGATTTTATTATCACTGCGAGAGCAAAATCGCGTCTAAGGGAAGCTATCAGAGAGCACCGAAAAACTTATAAAGAACCTGGCCGTGAAAAACTTGAAGCTCATTTTAAACAACTTAATATAGAAGCTACAAAAGCAAACATCACTCGCCTGATTGATGCAGAAGGACTCTCTGGCTTGGTTGATTTATACTATTATTTAGCAACCGACAAGTTGACTCTCCAGAAGATTAAAGATGTATTCAAAGAAAAACCAGCCGGAGGTTCCGGTTTCTTTAAATACCTCATTAGTCCTTTTATGCGACACAAACCTATCGAAGAGGTTGCTAATCAAGAGCTTGATAAAAATGAAACCACTGATATCAAAGCTGATATTCTTCCCGAAGAAACTACTGATCTTGGATATACTGTTGCAAGTTGCTGCAACCCAATTCCTGGCGACGACGTAGTTGCGCTTGCTTTTCAAGGTGAGCCAATGCACATCCATCGTGTTAATTGCCCAAAAGCCATTGACCTGATGTCGCAATACGGCAACAACATTATCAAAGCAAAATGGAAACAGAAAGAGGATATCGTTTTTCTGGCTGGATTGAAAATAACCGGGTTCGACTCTATCGGTTTTATCCATCGTCTTACAACAATCATTTCGATTGACCTTGGATTAAACATCCGCAACCTTCAACTTGAAAGCAGCAGCGGTGTTGTTGTTGCATATATCACTGTATATGTGCAAAATCTGAAGAGTCTGAAAGAAGTTATAGAACGTCTCCAGAAGCTGGAAGGAATCCGTAATGTTAAGCGCCTTGAAAGGCTGTCAGAAGCTGGAAAATGACCCTTAATAAAAGCTACCAAAGAATGAAAGTTGTTGTGATTGGTGGAGGTGCTGCAGGATTTTTCGCTGCCATCACTGCTAAAGAACACTACACCAAAGCTTCAGTTTTCATCATCGAAAAAAGCAGTCAGGCACTGTCCAAAGTCCGTATTTCGGGAGGTGGCAGATGTAACCTGACACACGCATATGAATCAATATCAACATTTTGTGCTGCATACCCACGGGGCGCAAACAGTCTGAAAAAAATCTTTCATAGTTTTAGTCCACCTCAAACGATGGATTGGTTCATGGAGCGTGGCTTGGAATTGGTTACACAGGATGACGGTTGCGTTTTTCCTACTTCTCAAGACGCCATGTCTGTTGTTGATTTGCTCATAAAAAATGCTGAAGATCTTGGCATTAGTATCCAGCTGAACACCAAAGTTCTCGCAATTCATTCCGTGGAAAATGGATTCAAACTCGAACTATCAACGAAAAATGATCTTAATTGTGACAAAATTATTGTCACAACAGGAGGATCACCTTCTTTATCAGGATTACAATGGCTTAAAAACCTTGGGCACTCCATCGAAACACCGGCTCCTTCGCTCTTCACCTTTAATATTCCTGATGATGATGTTACCAAGCTGATGGGTATCGTAATAGATGATGCTGTTGTTGCTGTTAACGGAACACGACTTAAAGCTGATGGCCCGCTGCTTATCACACACTGGGGGATGAGCGGACCGGCAGTTTTGAAACTTTCTGCATTTGGTGCCCGCTGGTTGTTCGAACACAACTACCAATTCGATATCCGTGTAAATTGGGTTGGCGGAAAGAATGAAACTGAAGTTGCCTCTGCTTTGGACCAAATAATGAAAGTTGCTGCTTTTAAGCAAATGGCAAATTACCGACCCTTTGATTTACCGCAGCGTTTATGGGATTTTCTATTGGCAAAATGCGCCATTTCAATTGAAAAACGCTGGTCAGACCTCAGCAAAAAACAGTTCAATCAATTAGTTAATTGTTTTACAAATGACACTTATTCTGTAAAAGGTAAAACAACATTTCGTGATGAATTTGTTACTTGCGGAGGAATTAGTCTGCTTGATGTAGATATGAACAGCATGCAAAGCAAAATCATCCCCAACCTTTATTTTGCCGGCGAAGTTCTTGATATTGATGGAATAACAGGAGGTTACAACCTGCAGGCAGCATGGTCAACAGGATATGTTGCCGGACTTTTAAGATGAGCTGTTTTCAGCAGTCTCAGGCCTCGCTGCCCAGTTTCATTGTCAGATTAATCCTTTTTCGTTCCACATCAACCTGCAACACCTTCACTTTAACATGCTGATTCAGCCGAACTACTTCGTTAGGGTCACGTATAAATCTGTCAGCGAGCTGACTTAAATGAACGAGACCATCCTGATGAACACCAACATCAACAAAAGCCCCGAAAGCTGTGATGTTCGTCACAACACCATCGAGTACCATACCTTCATGAAGGTCGTTGATGCTTCGGATGTCCTTTGCAAATGAGAACATTTCAAATTGTTTACGAGGATCACGTCCGGGTTTCTCGAGTTCGTGCAAGATGTCGGTAATGGTTTCAATCCCTGTTTCAGGGGTCACAAAATCGCTAACCTGAACATTTTTCCTAAGGTCTTTTCTACCGATGATACCAGCTACCGACTCCCCTAAACTGGCCGCAATACGTTCAGCAATATCATAGCTTTCAGGATGAACAGCACTGGCATCCAAAGGATTGTCGCCACCTTGAATACGTAGAAAACCAGCACTCTGTTCAAATGCCTTCCCCCCCAAACGACTTACCTCAAGTAGCTGACGCCGGTTTTTAAAGCCTCCATTCTTAGTTCGAAATTGTATGATGTTGGAAGCCAACTGAGGTCCAAGGCCACTAACATACGAAAGCAATTGTTCGCTCGCAGTGTTGAGCTCCACTCCTACCGCATTCACACAACTTTCAACCGTCATCACCAGGCTTTCCTGCAAGGCTTTTTGATCCACGTCGTGCTGATACTGACCAACACCAATCGACTTTGGATCGATCTTTACTAGCTCAGCCAACGGATCCATCAAACGACGCCCGATGCTTACAGCTCCACGGACGGTCACATCATAATCCGGAAATTCATCGCGCGCCACTTTACTGGCTGAATAAACCGAGGCACCGCTCTCGTTGACCATCACTGCCATCACTTCCCTATCGAAAGGAATTCCTTTGATAAGATCCTCTGTTTCACGACCTGCCGTTCCATTTCCAACAGCCACTACATCTACTTTGTAAGCATGAACGAGCGATTTCAGCTTCTGAATAGCCTGCTTCACCTCGTGATGAGGAGGATGCGGATAAATGGTATCATTATGTAATAACATCCCATTCTCGTTGAGGATGACCAATTTACAACCTGTACGAAAACCCGGATCGAGGGCTAAGATGCGTTTTGAACCAAGAGGAGGAGAAAGCAAAAGCTGACGTAAATTTCCAGCAAAAACCCTAATAGCCACCTCATCGGCTTTTTCTTTGTAATAAGAAATCATCTCGTTTGAGAGGGAAGGAGCAAGTAAACGCTTTATGGAATCGGCAACCGCTAAAGCAACTTGTTTTGCTTTTGGGCTATTGTTTCGCACATAAATACGTTCAGCTATTTGCACAGCAGCCTCATCTTCAATTTCAATTTTCACTTTCAAAACTTCCTCCTCCAAACCTCTGAGAAGTGCCAAAATACGGTGAGAGGGAGCCTTTGCCAATGGTTCGTTCCAATCGAAATATAAGCGGTAAGTTTTCCCCTCTTCTTCCTTATCTTTGGCTACTGTGCTGGTAATGACAGCTGTTTTGTGATATAACCTGCGCAGGCGGTCGCGCACCCTGATGTCCTCACTCACCATTTCAGCAATGATATCACGTGCACCTGCCAGAGCAACAGCGGTATCTGCAACATCTTTTGACGGATTCACAAATCGTGCAGCAGCAGTTACCGGATCTGTATAATCCTGCTGAAGCAACTGATTAGCAAGCGGTTCGAGACCTTTCTCGCGGGCGATTGTGGCTTTGGTACGACGTTTGGGTTTATAAGGAAGGTAAATATCCTCCAGTTCCTGCATGGTTGGTGCATCGTTTATCAAAGTGAGTAATTCGGGGGTCATCTTTCCCTGTTCGGTGATGGAATTTCTAATAGATTCCTTACGTTTGTCGAGAGCTTCGAGTTGTTGCCAGCGCTTCTGCACCTCGGCAATCACCTCCTCATCCATTGCGCCTGTTTTCTCTTTTCGGTAACGGGCAACAAACGGAATAGTAGCCCCTTCTGAGAGCAGTGTTAGGGTGTTACGAACATGCTGGTATTCCAGTTGTAACTCATTTGCAATAACTTGTGCATATGTGGCAATATCCATGGGTGGCATTTTTGGGAGGGCGAAAATACGATCTTTTTTGTTTTTGCCAGTAAGTATATAAAAGATGTTTTTGAATAGAGAAAACCAAATGGGCATTCCATGTCTGTAAACTTTTTATATCTTCGTTGCCGAATTAAAATTCTTTGAAACATGAAAAAAAATCTTACTCTACTTTTATTACTTAGCTTTTTTGCGCTAACCACCTATGCTCAAAGCAACCGTATGCTTCTTGCTGAAGGTTTCACCAGTTCGACCTGTGGCCCTTGCGCATCACAGAATCCAGCTTTTGATGCGTTGCTGCACAACAATCTTGATAAGATCACTTCGATCAAATATCACATGAGCTGGCCTGCTCCGGGCAACGACCCCATGTACCTGCACAACACCGTTGACAACAATGCCCGCCGCTCCTACTACAACATCAATTCGGTTCCTCACGTTTATCTCAGCGGCAACATCTTTCATGGCATGCCAAGTCAGATTAATCAGACAACGATCAACAACAATGCAAACCAGCCTGCTGATTTTGATGTTGTGATGCAACACCGTCTTAATGCCAGTCAGGATAGCATTTTCGTAACCATGCTCATTAAAGCCAATGTTGCTGTTAGCGGCACCCTCATCGCTCATATTGCTGTGATTGAAAAAGAAATTCATTTCACTACTGCTCCAGGCACCAATGGAGAGAAAGACTTTTATAATGTAATGAAAGCCCTCATCCCTACCCGCAACGGAACAGTTCTTCCTGATTTTGAAACTAATGAATATGTGATCCTCGAGGCAAGCTGGAAATTAGCTAACGTCTATAATATCAATCAGTTGGCAGCTGTTGGTTTTGTTCAGAACAATACTACCAAATATGTGTATCAAGCTGCAAACAGTACCACCGATCCTGTCTCACCTTTTTATACCAATGATGCTGAAGTGAAATCTATTGAGAACGGTACAGCTTTCAATTGCAGTGGTAGCATGAGCCCTAAGGCAGTGATAACAAACAACAGCTCAGCTCCTTTGACATCTGCTACTGTTGAATTTGCTGTCAACGGACAAACAGTTCAGACTGTTAACTGGACTGGGTCTCTGGCTTTCAGACAAACAGCCGTTGTTGAAGCCGGACAGATAAGTTTTGGACTTTTAAACAGCAATGAGCTAACTGCCACTATCACCACAGCCAACGGCAGTGCCGATGGTTATCTTGCCAACAACACCTTTGCTTTACCTTTTGTATCCGCGCCTATCCTCACTGATCCTGTCATGGTATATCTTCTTTTGAACACTAAACCTCAAGAAACAAGTTGGGAGTTACTCAACGGCAATGGAGAAGTTGTGCAGTCGGGAGGACCTTACACGACACCTGGTGCTATCATTACTCAAGTTTTGAACATGCCACAAGGTGCGTGCTACGAATTTGTGATTAAAGATGCAGCAGGAAACGGACTCTGTTGTGGAGATGGTATCGGCTTTTATGCCATTCTTGAAGGGTCGAATACCACCCCGATCTTCTCTGGTCAGTCGTTTGGCTACGAAGAACGTAATCAGATTGCTTATGGATTTGTGGGTGTGGATGAAACTAATGCTGAAACAAAGATTCAATTGCAACCCAACCCTGCAAGCAATGATTTCAGCTTCTCACTCAATCTTATGCAAGCATCAGAGGTTAAAATCCTCATTCACGACCTAAGCGGACGACTGATGATAAGCAACACTTTTGGACAACTTGAAGCAGGACAACATCGACTATCACAAACCGTTAGCGACCTGACAACAGGCGTTTATATGGTCAGCATCGAAACAGCAGACAAATTCCGCACTGCACGCCTTTTGGTGGAATAGGCTGAACCTTTTTATTAAAAAACCGGTGTCGCTCTGACGGCACCGGTTTTTTTGTGATGAATTTTTTTTCATTGCCTTATAAGCCTTAGAATAGGTATGACAAAGGAGATGCATTGTTCATTACCAATCTTGGCTTAAAAAATCTCTTAAGTGCCAGTGTTCCACTCCTTCGATGTTTCCGCCTGAAGGTTCGTCCATCGTTACTACAAGTTTTGGAAAATTGTCCCGAATCGTTAACAAGCTTCTGAACTCACGTTGACGGGTTTGCTCACTTTCCATCAAATAGGCACACTGTACATATAGTTTTTTGTCATCTTTCTCAGCAATGAAATCAACCTCATATTCTGCCGAAACGCCAACATACACCTTGTACCCATTGACAACTAAGTGTTTAAACACGATGTTCTCAATCAATTTATTGACATGCATGGGTCGGTATCCAATCCATGCATTGCGTAGTCCGTGATCTTCGAAATAATATTTATCATTGGTTTCAAAATATTTTTTGCCTTGCAAATCAACACGTTGAACCTTAACCAGATAAAACGCATCCAGCGCGTACTGAATGTAATTGGTAAGGATAGCAACCGAAATCATTTGTCCCTGAGCCTTCATAAACTTGCTGATGCTGTTTGCTGAAAACAAACTTCCAGTGTTGTCGGCTAAAAAGCGCATCAGGTTTTCTAGCATGGCTACGTTGCGAATTTCATGCCGCCTCACCACATCTTTCAGCATTACGGTGGCATTGATGGTTTTCAGGTAGTCAAACACAACCTCGTCCATGAAGGGTAAATGAATCAAATTAGGCAAACCTCCGTACTTCATGTACAATTGCAGGCTATTGTTTTCATTGTTAAGTGAATGGAATTCAATAAATTCAGGATAGCTCAGGCTATGCACAGAAATTTCGATAAACCTGCCACTGAGCCGGTCAGCCAATTCGCCTGACAATACACTGGCGTTGCTGCCAGTACACCAAATGTCAACGAGTTGTTCATTGAGCAAGCTCCGAAGCGCCTGCTCAAAATCTTCAATTTCCTGCACCTCGTCAATAAACAAATAATTAGCAACATCACCTTTCAGCTTGGACTTCACCTTCGCATAAAGGTCGGATGCCGTATTCAGGGTCGCAAATTCCATCAGCTCCATATCCACAAAGATGATATGGGCATTCGGCTCCATCTTTACAATGGCATCAGCCACCATATGCATCAGATAGCTTTTTCCGGTGCGTCGTTGACCAGTAAATACCTTTATCAAGCTTATTCCTTTGAATGACAATGCTTTGTCGAGGTACTTTTGTCGGATAATGATTTTATCAGGACGTGGACTCATCTGTATTTTTAGTCAAAGATAGTAAATATACTTCACAAAAGTCAAATTAATTCATTGTTTATAAAGTGTACTTCATAAAACACAGTTTTTATCCTCTTTTATAAAGTATGTTTCAGCACAAAAAAGCACAACCCCTCTCAGGATTGTGCTTTCTCTAAACGGCAATCAAACAGCGTTTCAAGGCAGTTGAAACCTGGTTTACTGAATGTTTTCGCTCAGTGGCAGGCCATATTGTTCCACCATGCGGATGTTCATGTCTTCGAGGCGATCGAGGATAGGATTGTAAATCCCTGGAAGTACCGGAATATGGACGCCTGTCTCAGTGATTTCTCCTTTGAGGATCATCTCTACGCCAATGGCAGCGGGCAAAGCTACGGTGCGCGCCACGGCGGTGTCGGTTGCCAATGTACCAAAATCGAGCATGGAAGATTTGATGATTTCCTGTTTGCCATCAGGATAGGAAGCACGGAAAATGTGTTGCTCCACTTTATGCAGAAAAAAATGAATCAGATATCAAGAATGATAGAACTTTCGGTTATATTCATAAATGCGTGATGATGTCGTCATACTTTCAAGGCTATGTTTTATGACCGGCTATCAAGGATGAATTAACAAGAAAATCATGGCTTAAATTCGATTTGCATCAACCAGTTTTCTGAAATCATCATTAGATATAACCACGTAATTACCTATCCATTCATGCACACAAAATCAGAATAAATCCGATTCTTAGCAATAAGCGGAAGAATAATAAAAATAAGTAATTATACATAACCTTTTCATTATCATATAATTATTCAAGTAACTTGGTAGAAGCTAACGAATATTTTTTTACTTTTGCTCTAAGAGCAACTTATTGAATTATGAACAAAAAACGGCAAAGAAAACAATTTCATACAAGACTATTGTTCTGCCGGCAGCAAACAGTCGTTTTGAAGCATGGGCAACCATTTGAAAGATGATTGTATGCGAAACAGATAGAAAACAAGAATAGCAATCAGTTTAAAAAACTAGTTGGTATGGAATATTTATGGAAAACAAACAGACTGGAAAAGATGCTTAATCTGATCGAAGAGGAAGCAACAGGAAGTGCATCGCAGTTGTGCATCAAACTTTGCGTTTCAAGGAGAACACTTGTTCGCATGTTGGCCGAAGCCAGAGAGATGGGCCAACAGATCAGCTATTGCTACCAACGCAAAACCTATTACAGAGTGATAACAGACCGATACATTGAAAGATGAAAATGCGCACGCTCATTTTATTGATGGCAGCTGCGATTCCTATTGGATTGGTGGCGCAATTTTCTGGCAGACATATCAATGCTGACAATGCAGTGCTTGTACCTGGGAAAAGATTTCTGTACAAAGAGACTGTGTGCAGTCCTGACACTGCGTCGGCGTATTACATTGTTTTATCGGTGCAACCCAATCCATTGTACAGGCAAACTTTGATACGCTACACCTATTATCTGAGTCTGGATTCATTGCAAAAAGAAATGGTTTACACATGGGAAGAAACACTGGCTGATGACAACCGCAGATGGTATCAGATTCACCCACCAAGGGCTGGCATCAACGAAATTCATGAATTGCTGCCTTTCCCGGAAGTCCCACTCAGAAAAAAGGAAGGATATCAATGGAAAAGCACTATTGTCGTCATGGACGGATGGGATAAGCTACCGAAAAACACACGTATTGTTTCACGGTATCAGTTGGGTGCCGACACCACAATTGAGTTTGGTGGCCGACCTCTGAAAGGCAGGCTTGTGCGTGCAATATCACGATCGAAATTTGGGGTTGGCGATGCCGCTTTCGTTTTTGTTGACAGCCTTGGGATCGTAGAAATTGAAAACAAGATCAACGGCATCACAACGCGCATGTGCATGCTGGAGGAGTTGTGATACAATTTTCATCATAACTAAAACACAATGTATTCGTTCTTTGAAATCTTTAAAAAAACAGCAAAAGCGGGTTGCCTGGCACAGCCTTCTTTTCTAATTACATTTTTTTGCCTGACCACATAAAAAAAACTGACAAATTGAAAAGGCGCATCACGAATTTTCGTGCTTCACAGGGCCTTTTTTTCGCAAAGGCGTGATTTCTTTAATTAAATACATCTCTATATGCTTTTATTTCAAGCTGTTACGCTATAAACAAAAAAGTTCAGTAAAAACTAAAGATTGGCGTAGGTGCGCCAGTTTTTGGCGTAGGTTGTGTTGTATCATTGCACCGACAAAGGAACACATATAACGAATATCGAAAAACGCAGAGAACAGCTATCGCACTTAAACAAGAGAACCAATGCCAGCATTATCAAGTTAAACAGACCATCAAAATCCAGTTACAGTTGCAATGACAAATCAACCATGCCATACAAACAACAGCACCTACCCCAGAAAAGCTACTTGCCTTTTTCATTGTGCGGCTTTGAATGGCTTCCAGGTTTGTAAGAACGATATAACCATTACACAGATTTTCGAAGGTGCACATTACCTACCTTGTTGCACAACCAAGTATATTTTTTGGCTGGGGAAGAATAAGTTTGACTGAATTTTGCCACTCAGGCCTACATTCAGGCCGAGTGGATTCTTAGTAAAGTTATGTAAAAAAGTAATCAAAAAAATAATCAGTATGAAACAACGATTTAACCTAATCAAATATTTTATAGTATTGAGCACGCTATTTGCCGGATTTTTCTTGCTAAGTGCTGGTGGAGAAGGTGGAGGAAAAGGCCCAGGCAACTGTAAAACCTGTCCAACTCAAGATCCGCCATGCAATTTAATGAACTGTAATTTGATCTTACCTCTGAACTTAAATGTTCAAAATATCACCGGGCGCAACCCTACATACCCCAACTTTGAACCTCAGTCAAATATACTTAATGGACTTCAGACGGCAAGTACACCAAACTTATCAACTAATCCGCATTTGAATTATTGTTTGATAACTATTACCTCTTCAGGATGTACAGGATATGGTAATAGTAATGTTAAAACTTACATTTGGGATAGTGCAAACAACGGTAATCAGCCAGGTATGAAAATCGAAATTCCTGCAGCAACTCCCTTCACTTTAACGGTTGAAATATATGAGGGTTGCGGAATGTATTATAGTCAGAATCCATTAAAACGAAGAGCAAAGTTCAAATACTCATCTATTACGAATCCAAATTCGACGATTATTCTCAATGATTATCAGTTTTCATTAATTAATGCTCCTGAATGTTAAACTGGATTAGTTACAAATGGTAATTTTAAATATTATTAAGATGAAAAAGTACAAATTATTGGTTTTAAGTGTTCTTCTGCAATTGTCCTTAGTCTCTTGCAAAGAAAAGACACATGTTATTGAAGATGATAAAGTAGTAAATGCTACAGCAATAGAGGATTATTTCGAGTTTTTTAATAGCCCTACTAACGGCAGTATTCTAGTACAAAGCTTTGAAACGAATGCTTCAGGCAGGCAGTCATTCACGATCACTTCTTCTTTTGATGGAAACAGAATCCCCTTCGACTTCAGAGTTGAGGACAAAATGCTAAGTTTTGACAATTACTTCTACAATGAATCGAATAACAAGAGCAGCGCTGTGATAACCGATATAGAAATACAGGAATTTTATGGCAATAATTTTACTATCGATTTTGAGTCAAATGCAGCAGTTTTAAAAGACTCGCAAAGTGGTGCGGATTCAACAGCGAGTCTTTATATACCTGATCTGATTCATGTTCAATTTAGCGGTTTGGATGCCGGTAAAGTAGTAGTTGGGAGTACTATTTCCTGGAACTTCGATGGAAGTAACGAAAATGGGGTAGTAATTGCTTTCGAATATAGTCCTTATTCACAGTATGATGAAGAAATATCTTCCCAATACCCTGAGGGAAGACTAGGTGGTATTTCTGTTGCTGACAACGGAGAGTATGTTATAAAAGAGTCTGATTTGCAATACTTGCCAAACAATTCTTTAGTTTCGGTTTATGTTGGAAGAGCAGGATTTTTAATCACCAACAATGGGAATGGCAATACGTTTTCAGTAGCTGGCTATACCGTGTCAAATAATGATTTTTTCATTCAGAAGTAAGTCAAATAACTACGGGACTGTCACTTTTACTGACAGTCTTGTAGTTGTATTTAATAAAAGAAGACCCATTTGGTCTATTCTTTGTTTATTTTCTTCCTCATTTTTTGCCTGGAATTATTTTGGTTTGTTTTTTGTTATATCTCTTGCTGTTTTTTTCAACATCTTTGAGAGTGCGTTGCAGCTTAATTTCTTCAAATTTGTACTCCATATTTTTCCTTCTCTTGTAGCTATCGTTTTGTCTGCAACTTTTTGGCTTTTTTCTGTTGATCCAATCAAAGCAGTTTTTGCGCATATTGTTAGCTCGCTGAATATGCTATTACCAATAATTGCGATATACTTTTTAAAGAAATCAATGAAAATATCAATGCCATTTGTTTTCGTCGTGCTTTGGCTGATTTATGAGATGGTTAATCATTATTTGTTTTTATCATGGCCATGGTTAACATTTGGGAATGCAATGTCCAATGCTCATTATTTTGTTCAATGGGTATCTTTTTTTGGCATTTACTCGGTATCTGGATGGTTGCTTACTCTTGGATTTATGTTAAACGGAATTGTTAAAGCAAGGAAAAATAAAGAGAAAAAGAATAGATTAAAACGCTTTATTTTAGTATTGAACTTTCCAATATTATTGTCTGTTATTCAGTATTTTCTAATTCCATCACATCAGGATGCGCCTGTCAAAATCTCAGTTTATATTCCTGAGAACCCGAACCTAAAAAATATTGATAAAACGAGAGCTCTCTATAATTATTCAAAATTCAATTCAACAGTTGATTTTATACTAACTCCAGAACTATTTCTTAAATCCGTTCAATTATCGTCTTCTCTTAACAGAAAGCATAATTTTTATTTCATAGATCAGGTATTGCTTGAAAATCCCCCTGCCACATTGGTTTTAGGTGCTGAGGTTAAAAATCATGATGGCAAATTATTTAATACAATTATTTTTTATAATAGTATGGAATTATTCGTAAAAAGTAAAAAAAAATACATCCCTGTGCAAGAATACACACCTTCATATCTTAATTTGATTTTCGGAAAAAGTTTTTATGAACTGAATATAGATGATGACCAGGATGAAATAATTTCGGAATATGGTGTTATGCCTCTTTTATGTTACGAATCATTATTTTCAGGGTTTATCCAAGATAATTTGCAATCCTCTGATTTGATTTTTTTACTTACTAGCGAGGATTTTATGAATAATTCAATTTTTGGATTACAACAATATTTAAACATTATCCGTTTGAAGGCTATTGAATCTAATAGGAATATTGTAAAGTGCTCAAGTGGAGGAATCTCAGTTGTTATTAACGAAAAAGGTGATGTTGCTGAAAAAGTTACAAGCGAATTTCAGATTGTCAACGCTTACAGGATTAATAAGTTAAGCTTATATACGAAAATAAATAGGTTATATGAAAAAGTATTTTAGCTTGATTTTGATATTGGTATTCGTACTAAACAAATCTTTTTGTCAAAAAAATAATTTAGAGGCCGCGATGTATAATATTGCAATCGGAGCTTCAATCAGTTCAATCGGTGCGTTGATCAATAAAAGTAAAGGCGAGAAACCTGTTCCGGTTATTGTTAAAGGATTTTGGCAAGGTGCTCTGGGTGGATACGTTACTTTCGAAAGCAAAAGGATAATAGAGCCAGCTTATGTGCATGATGACTGGAAACTGTTTTGGGCCTCGAGGTTGTTAAACGCTGCTGGTACTTCTATCAAAGAGAACGCTGCTTTGAATCGTGATTTCTGGGAACAATGGAACTTGCATCTGGGGTTTTTACGCATTGAATTGCATACAAAAGATCAATTCCGGCTCAGGGCTAAAGCTTTGCCAATCGCTTCATTCTACACAATTTTGGCACTTGTTCAAACAGACCTTGAGCTAAAGCAAAGCCTTAAATCTGCACATTGGGTTTTCTCCTCCAATGATCCAAGGTTTGAAGCCGGAAATTCAATAGGAGCTGTTTTCCCGGGAATTATGGTTTTAAAAGAAGGATATCAAAGTTTCCCACAGCTTCAGGCACATGAAATAATTCATCTATACCAACAAAATGATTTCACAATCTTTAATTCATACTACCAGAAACCAATTATAAATCTATCTATGAGAAATGAGACCGCAAGAAAATTGGCAAAGTATATTTATCCTGACTTATCATTTTACGTCCAATTGGGCATATATGCTTGGGAAAGAAATACCAGTACTTTTTATTATAATAATTTTTTAGAGCATGAGGCTGGATATTATTCCAATACCTTGATTAACAATTCTAAGGTTAGCAAACCTTGAACATTAAATAGAAAGTGGCCTGCAATGCGAAATAAGCGAATCGAAAAGGCATTCTGTTCAATATTAAAATTTCTGTTCAGGATGGCATTCATTCTTTCTCATTTAATCTCGAACTCAAAATCTGCTGAATCCGCAATTCGCCAGTTAAGTTTTTTACGGAATTTACAACGAATTTTCAATAATGTGAATTTCAGAATTGATAGCAATAAAGACTACTAAACAACATTTTTAAAAATCTTGCAACATGAAAAAACAGCAACTTTTCCACACATTTTTTACAATCGCTTTTATTCTCTTTCTTCTTGCAGATGAACTGAAGGCACAAGAAAAGCAATCACCTGTTTATTGGTATATTAAAGCCTCTGGCTGGCCAGAGTATGTTGACAATAGTCGTGTGTTTCATAATGGCCACATCGAAGTGCAAATGAACAGGCGCCTGAACAAATTTCTTGAAGCCGGACTTTCTACGGCGCTGTATAGCGGGTATGATGATTACTCCAGCGGGTTTCTCAACTTTGGAGCTGTTGGCAATTGGCATTTCCTTCCATTAATAATTGATAAAGAGAACTTTCGTTTTGAATCTTACCTTTCCGGAAAGCTTGGTATCGTGAAATATTTTCAAGCAAACGTAAATCAAACAATATGGCCCAGGTATTATTTTGGAATAGGTGCGGCATACTATTTAACCCGGTATTTGGGTGTGTACTTTGAGTACGGATATGACATGCCATTCACAGAACCCTTGAAAACAGGATATTACAAAGAAATAAACGTCGGGGTTTCAGTAAAACTATAGTACGCAACATTCCCGGCAAACGCAACAATTAGACGTTTTCTGATATTCGGCTGATTGCTTCTGCAGTAACTTCAACTCACCTCCTGAACTCTTTTTTGACAATTGCAAAAAAGTGAAAATTCAGTTAACAGTCAAAAATGGCCAAACTTGTAATCAATGAATACATACCTGCCAATTCAATTACTTCATAAGCGAGATGTTAACAAAAAAAAGCACAACCCCCCACTCAGGATTGTGCTTTTTTTACATGACATTGAAACAGCGTTATAAGGCTGTTTATGCCTGGTTTACTGAATGTTTTCGCTCAGCGGCAGGCCATATTGTTCCACCATACGGATGTTCATGTCTTCGAGGCGGTCAAGGATGGGGTTGTAGATGCCGGGCAACACAGGGATGTGCACTCCTGTCTCGGTGATTTCGCCTTTCAGAATCATCTCAACACCAATAGCAGCGGGCAAAGCTACGGTGCGCGCCACGGCGGTGTCGGTTGCCAATGTGCCAAAATCGAGCATGGATGATTTGATGATTTCCTGCTTGCCATCGGGATAGGAAGCACGGAAAATGTGTTGCATGACCACCATATCACGTTCGTGCTGGCCTAGTTCCATTTTGGCGATCATGAGGTCGGAAGTAACTTCAAAAGCTGAAGTTTTTCCACGACCCATATCTTCTTCACTAAACAATCCAAGCCATTCCATGGTGTCGAGTGCATAAGCGTCAACAGGAAGATGCAGGTAGTCAGCTACTTTCTGACGGATATTGCTGCAATCTTCAGCTCCCATCAGCATTGCCAGCATTCCTGCATAGCTTTTTCCTGTGAAATCATGCTCATCGTAGCCAATAAGTTTGAGTGCTTTGATGGCATCAATACTTTCGCACCAGCCCGGGTGGCGAAACGTTCCACGCATCATTGTGCTGGTTTCAGGCACTCCGTATAGTTCGATGTAAGGCATGGAGTCGCGGTTTGGATAGATATCAAGCGGACCAACCTCAGGGAACTCAACCCTGAAGGGATTTTTAAACAAATCCTGAGTTGGAACCTCTACCAACTTACCATGGCGCAAGTATTTGCCATCGTTATTGCCGGCCATTACCACGCCTTTCGGACTCCAACTGAATTTGTACCTGAAAGGATTGGTTGCAGCTTCCAAAGCCGGTAGCGCACCACAAATGCTGTAAAACTCTTCAATCTTACCACCTAATCCATGCACATGATCAATGATACGCATGGCCGACATGTGATCGATGCCCGGATCGAGGCCCAACTCGTTGAGGATGATAATACCTGCTTCGCGTACCTGAGCGTCGAGCGCTTTCATTTCAGGTTTCACATAACTGGTTGTAACCATGTTTTTCTTGTTGGCGATGCAATGTTTTGCCACAATGAGATGATAGGTCCAGGGCAGCAGACTTACCGTGAGGTCGTGTCCGGCAACCATTTCACCAAGAGTAGCTTCATCTTCAACAGTCCAGGCTATGGCATTGCCGTTGGGATGATTACCGATCATGGCTTCAGCTTTCGATTTTGTACGCGTAGCCACTGTTACTTCAAATCCTTTTTCGAGCAGGTAGGTGACGATAGGTTTTACTACCATCCCAGCTCCAAGAATCAATACTTTTTTCATAAATGCTTGTTACTATTAATTGTTCTGGAAAATGAGAGAAATCGTACAGAACGATCTCACCTATAGATAGTTATTTATATATTCAAATGCAGGTGTTAATTTTCCCCGATGCAGAATCAATGCTTTTTTCACTGGATTAGGAAGCACCAGATCAGCGAAAGGCTGACTAAAATCGGCATCAGCAATAGCTTTCACATAAGGGAAAAGGGCATCGCCAAAACCTAAGGAAGCTTCCCGTGGCAGTTCGCTCGGAAGGATGTCGACAGCC
This sequence comes from uncultured Lentimicrobiaceae bacterium, assembly GCA_964463695.1. Taxonomy (GTDB): domain Bacteria; phylum Bacteroidota; class Bacteroidia; order Bacteroidales; family F082; genus JALNZU01. The sequence goes on from CAYXCZ010000003.1 coordinate 62,513, forward strand.
ATAATGAGCAATCCATGACCTTTGAATCCCATGCTGGGTTGACGTGAATCGGGGTTATAAACAAAAACGGGATCTTCAATTTCTGTTCCTTTGTGTGTGCACTCGATGGATCCATCGGGGTCGCAGCTGATGTCGCCAATCACTTTAAGCATGGGTTCGCCCTGTGCATAAAGCTGTGCTAAATAATCTTTTGTTACGATCCTTGGGTAGCGTTTGTCCCAATACATGCAGTTGAGCAACATGCTAAGTTTTGGTATATATTGTTCAAAATCACTACGATAAGCCTCAGGATGTGCATAATAGTGTGAAAGATCAAATACCACAGAAGGATCAATAGGTTTAGAGAGGTCTTTCTCTCTGAAGATTACTTTATAGATAATATTTGATGCGGACTCTGTTGCATCGAGTTTGAGAAGTTGTTCGGGGGTAATCTCAATTGATGGCAGAAGATTGAGGATTTCATGAGCCCCACCGGCTACATTGCCATAACCCGTTACACCTATAACCATCGGACAAAGCTCTTTTGGCAGACCATTAGTACTAATAGCGTGTCCAACAGCTGAAATTGCTGCCCTCGCCTCCTCGAGTGAATTGTAGTTGACTGCCTGCTTTAAACCAGAAAAAGGATTCTCAACACCTTGTTCCACTAATCGTTGACCAATTGACCATAGGGAGTTGATAGCACCAGCAAGACCGGCATACCGTCCAAAAAAGATGAGACGTTTGCGCTCTTCGTTTTCAATTTTTTCGTAGTCGATGAGGTTACAACCTTTGCTCATCATCACTTTCAGCATGGGCATATTATACGATTGCCCCTTTATGACATGCGAGAAAAAGATGTACGTTTTATTCTCTTCAAAGTGATGTACAGGAATTTCCTTCACGCCAAAAATCACCTCCGCCTGTTTCAGGTCATCGGCAAGCTGCGCTCCCGCGTTCACAAATTCATTATCGCTAAAAATGCGTTTTGCCGAACGTTCAACAATAAACTGCAAGCCTTCTTTGCTAAGTTTTCCAACATGCAGGGGAGTGATGGCTACCCTGCGCTCCATAAGATATTTGTCTTCGTGACGGATTCCAATGATTTTTGTCATACATATTTTTTTGAAGGCACGAAATTGCTGATTTTTTTTCGATTGGCGATGTTTTCATTGTTATTATTGGAACAATAAAGGTTAATTTAGACTTTCTTTAAATAAATCCCGCAGATTTTTTCAACCGATTGCAGAAAATGAATGAAAGCGCTATACGTTAAATATGCAAAAACCAACATTTTTTATTATCTTTGCATTGCTTTTAAAAAAGCGTCTGAAAGCTATCCAAAACATTGATATTCAGATAAAACCTATAAATTTAATCTTATGGCAAAAGCAAAGTATGTTTATTTCTTCGGCGATCGCAAAGCCGATGGAAATGCCTCTATGAAGAACCTGTTGGGCGGCAAAGGTGCTAACCTGGCAGAAATGAACCTGATTGGAATTCCCGTTCCTCCCGGTTTCACCATAACCACCGAAGTATGTACCCTTTACAATCAAAAAGGACATGATTACGTCGTTGGTTTAATCAAAAAAGAAGTTGAAGACGCTATCCACAGCGTGGAAAAAGTAATGGGCACCAAATTCGGCGACAGAGAAAATCCTTGTCTGCTTTCGGTACGTTCAGGTTCAAGAGCCTCAATGCCCGGCATGATGGACACCGTTCTCAACCTGGGTTTGAATGACGATGCTGTTGAAGGCATTGCCTTAAAAACCGGAAACGAACGATTCGCATGGGATAGCTACCGCCGCTTCGTACAGATGTTTGGTGATGTTGTTTTAGGCATGAAACCAAAATCAAAGGAAGATCATGATCCATTTGAAGAAATCATCGATCACCTTAAAGAAGAAAAAGGCGTTAAGCTCGATACAGATCTTTCTACTGAAGACCTGAAAGAACTCGTAAAACGTTTCAAAGCAGCTGTAAAAACAGTGACAGGAAAAGATTTCCCTGTTGATCCATGGGAACAACTATGGGGTTCTGTTATGGCTGTTTTTGATAGCTGGATGAACGAACGTGCTGTTTATTACCGTATGCTCAATAACATTCCTGAAGAATGGGGCACCGCAGTGAACGTTCAGGCTATGGTATTTGGTAACATGGGCAACAACTCAGGAACTGGTGTTGCATTCACACGTGATGCCGGTACAGGTGAAGATATTTTCAATGGAGAATACCTTCTTAATGCACAAGGTGAAGACGTGGTAGCTGGTATTCGTACCCCACAGGAAATCACCCTCGAAGGCTCACACCGCTGGGCAGCTTTGCAAAATGTTTCGGAAGAAGTGCGCGCTTCGCAATATCCTTCCCTGGAAGAGGCAATGCCAAAAATCTATAAAGAACTCGATAGTGTTCAGCAAAAACTGGAAGATCACTACCGTGATATGCAGGATATCGAATTCACAATTCAGGAAGGTAAACTCTGGTTGCTTCAAACCCGCGGTGGAAAACGTACAGGCGCTGCTATGGTACGAATCGCAATGGAAATGCTGGAGCAAGGTGTAATCAACAAAAACGAAGCTCTTCTTCGTGTTGAACCAAACAAACTCGACGAGTTACTTCACCCTGTTTTTGCTAAAGAAGCGCTTGCAAAAGCCAAAGCATTGGCAAAAGGCCTACCTGCTTCACCTGGTGCTGCAACCGGACAAATCGTTTTCCATGCCGACGAAGCTGAAACATGGGCTTCAACAGGAAAGAAAGTTGTTTTGGTTCGTATCGAAACATCACCTGAAGACCTTAAAGGGATGAATGTGGCTGAAGGAATTCTTACAGCCCGTGGTGGAATGACTTCACACGCTGCCGTTGTCGCACGCGGAATGGGAAAATGCTGCGTTTCAGGTGCAGGAAGCATCAAAATCGACTATAAAGCACGTACCCTGACAATGGACGGCAAAACCTTTAAAGAAGGCGATTTCATTTCACTTAACGGAAGCACCGGAGAAGTTTTTGAAGGTCGAATCGAAACCCGTGTTCCTGAAATGAGTGGATTTTTTGGCGAACTGATGGAACTGGCCGATAAAAAATCGAAAATGTATGTCAGAACCAATGCCGACACCCCACATGATGCAGCAGTAGCGCGTAGTTTTGGAGCTAAAGGTATCGGCCTTTGCCGCACCGAGCATATGTTCTTTGGAGGAAACAAAATCGTTGCTATGCGCGAAATGATCCTCGCTGATGACGAAGCCGGACGTCGTGTTGCACTCGACAAATTACTCCCTATCCAACGTGAAGATTTCGAAGGCATATTTGAAGCTATGCACGACCTGCCTGTAACTGTTCGCTTGCTCGATCCACCTTTACATGAGTTTGTTCCTCATGATGAAAAAGGACAGCAGGAAATGGCTGATGTAATGGGCGTTTCTGCTGCTGTTATCAAACAAAAAGTGGAAGATCTGCACGAATTTAACCCCATGTTAGGTCATCGTGGATGTCGTTTGGGTAATACATATCCTGAAATCACCGAGATGCAGGCACGCGCCATCATCGAAGCAGCTCTTAACCTGAAAGCAAAAGGTGTAGTTACATTCCCCGAGATCATGATCCCACTTGTAGGTACTGTTGCTGAGCTCCGTATGCAGGAAGATATCGTTCGTAAAACCATTGAAAAAGTTTTTGCTGAACGTAACGACAGCATCGAATTCCTTGTTGGAACAATGATTGAAGTGCCTCGTGCTGCAGTCACTGCTGATGAAATTGCAAAATCAGCCGAATTTTTCAGTTTTGGAACCAACGACCTCACCCAGATGACCTTCGGTTATTCACGCGATGACGCTGGCAAATTCCTTGATGTTTACAAGAAAAAAGGCATCCTGAAACATGATCCTTTTGAAGTTTTAGATCAGGAAGGCGTTGGACAATTGGTTAAAATGGCAGTTAAAAGAGGTCAGAAAACCCGTCCAAACATTAAGTTAGGTATCTGTGGTGAACATGGTGGTGAACCAAGTTCAGTGAAATTCTGCCACACAGCAGGACTCAACTATGTAAGTTGTTCTCCTTTCCGTGTGCCAATCGCACGTCTTGCCGCTGCTCAGGCTGCTGTCGAAGAAAAGATGGCTTCCAAAGCAAAAGACGAAAAGAAAGGGAAGAAAGATAAGAAAAAAGATAAGAAAAAAGATAAGAAATAATTTTTCTTACTGCATAATAAACGCCGGTCTGTTTAGATCGGCGTTTTTTTTGTCAAAATATTGACCTCCATTGACAAATCATTGGCTAGCAATATCTTTTATTTAGATTAAGATATTAATGTTATTATCCAGTGATGAAATCCATATAGTTATTTATATTTACTAATTGAAAAATTTGATCTGAATAAGATTTCGCAAAACTCATGGGAGCTCTAACTTTTGAATCCTGATTAAACTTAAATTCATACGCATGCAAAATGCCATCAAATTCTTCAATATAGTCAATCTCTTGTTGATTTCTTGTCCGCCAAAAATATCTATTGCAATACTGGTTTTGATAAGTGATTTTTTTCAACCGCTCAGTCATGAGGAAATTTTCCCATAAAGCCCCCTTGTCATTCCGCAAACTGATAGGGGTAAAATTGTTAATAAGGCTGTTGCGGATACCGTTATCGTAGAAATACACTTTTCTTGATTTGCGTAATTCAGTGCGAAGGTTTCTGCTAAATGAAGGCAAACGATAAACAATAAAAGCCTGCTCAAGAAAAAAAAGATAACGTTCAATAGTTTCTTTGTCGGCACCAATGGTATTGGCGAGCTCTTGATAGCTCACTTCGTTTCCAAGTTGCAAAGCCAGTGCCTGGAGAAGTTTTTCGAGAAGATAAGGTTTTTTAATACTTTCTAGCGAGAACAGATCTTTGTAAAGCAGGCTGTCACTGAGTTGCTGTAAAATTCTCTTTTCATCACCTGGATGATTAATCACTTCCGGATAACATCCATAAGTGAGGCGATGCTCTAAAAGTCGTTGTTCTTCAAAAAAAGATGTATGATCTATCAATTCCTGCGTCGAAAATGGAAACAATTTATATTCAAATGCACGACCAACCATGCTTTCCTTGATTTTATCTCTAAGCTCAAACGCACTTGACCCGGTTGCAATGACATGGAGATGCTTTAACTGGTCAGCAAGAATTTTGAGGGTCAGGCCAGCATTATTAATACGTTGCACCTCGTCAATCACAAGCAATTCGGTTGACCTGAATAGCCTGTCGAGCTGCAACCCATCCGGCTTTTCAAACTGCGCTCTTACAGATGCATCATCAGCATTCAGCCATATTTTCTTCCCATTGAAATTGTTAAAGACCATCTCTACCAATGTTGACTTTCCAATCTGACGTGGGCCAAATATTACCTGGATATTCTTCCTATTGAAATCCAACTCAAGTTGTTTTTGTAAAATTCTCTGAATCATCATGGGCCAAAAGTAGTTAATTTTCGTTTCAAACCGAAAATTATCTAGATATTTTTCGTTTCAAACCGAAAATTGCATAAATACCTCTGAAACTTAACGACAGCAAGGGCTGTAGAACTTGCCATTTTATTTCTATCCAATTCTTATGAAAAGAAACTGTCCAAATGATCATTAAAGGCAACACTTATATAAATAACACCCGTAGTGAATCTAAATGAAAAATTGCAGCTACCGCCACTCGTTTGGCGGATACGTTGGTTTATCTTAAGGTAAAGGTAATTTTCATTTCCCATCTTATCGAAAAACTGAGGCTTTTACTTTTTTCAATGAAACATGACTGAAATATATCGTTAATGAGATTTCTTTCACCTGAGAGGAATCCAGTGAAAGGTCAAAAACGTATATTTGCTTCACAAATAAAATCACATTATGACACAAGCATCATCCTCAGCGCAGAAAAACAATTTTGTTCCCTTATTGATTATTGGAATACTCTTTTTCGTTTTTGGTTTTGTCACATGGATCAATGGGGCGCTCATCCCTATCCTTAAAACAACCTGTCAGCTATCGGATTTTATGTCATATTTTGTGACTTTTGCTTTTTATATCTCCTATTTTGTCATGGCACTTCCCTCTTCCTGGATCTTAAAGAAAACCGGTTTTCGCAATGGGATGACTATCGGACTTCTGGTAATGACTTTAGGGGCATTGATTTTTATTCCTGCAGCTCTGGAAAGATCCTATATTGTTTTTCTTATTGGTTTGTTTACAATAGGCACTGGTTTGGCACTGCTTCAAACAGCCGTTAATCCGTATGTGACCATCCTTGGGCCGCTGGAGAGCGCTGCTAAACGCATCAGTATCATGGGTATTGCAAATAAATTTGCAGGCGTGCTCGCCCCTGTTGTTCTTGCCTCTGTCGTGCTTAAAAATGCCACTGAACTCAACGAACAGCTGGCCCTTGCAACTGATCCTGCGATGCATGCACAACTACTCGACGAACTTTCCCATCGCCTGATATTTCCATACCTGCTTATGGCAGGATTTTTAATTGCTCTTGCTATCTTCATACGCTTCACACATTTACCCGAAATAGCCATCGATGAAGAAGATGAAACACAGAAATCAGATACTAAAAAAACTGTTTTCGCATTTCCCAATCTTATTTTTGGGGTGATCGCTTTGTTCTTTTATGTTGGTGTTGAGGTTGTGGCAGGTGATACGATCATACGTTATGGCGATTCACTTGGCATCTCGATGGACTCTGCAAAATATTTTACTTCGCTTATGTTAGTATTTATGGTTGTTGGATACTTTGTCGGCGTAGCACTCATTCCCAAGTATTTAAGTCAGAAGAACGCATTGATAGCCTGCTCACTTAGCGGTATTGTTTTCACACTTATGGCTATTTTCACTTCTACTCAACTCAACTTTTCAATGCCTTTTATCGATTTTACCACCTTTCAGGGCATTGAGTTAACGATTCCTTATACTGTTCTTTTTGTTGCTCTGTTGGGACTTTCAAATAGTTTGGTTTGGCCTGCCATTTGGCCGCTTGCACTCGAAGGTGTAGGCCGGTTCACTAAAACAGGTTCTGCGATGCTAATCATGGCAATTGCCGGCGGAGCTACCATTCCACTCCTTTATGGATATCTTGCTGAAATTACTTCAACACAAGCCGCTTATTGGATCTGTATTCCTTCTTACCTTATCATTTTAATCTTTGCTTTATCTGTCCATCGCAAAAAACAAACGACTTAATTACCAACCACGTCCATAGTTATGAATTAAAACTTGTTGAAGGCTTCAATGAAATCAATTCGATGAACTGGTTTTGGAATTTATAGCAAGAATACGGAAATTCTGATTTAACTCTTATCAATCATAATGATTCAAAATCGATTATCAACCCACATACGTGCAAATCTTCTGCTTCTTGCCGCAGCAGCTATCTGGGGACTTGCTTTTGTTGCTCAGCGTCAAGGCATGGATCATCTTGGACCTCTCACTTTTAACGGGATACGTTTTTTATTAGGTGCACTTACCTTGCTTATCTATAGCTTTTTCACAATTCCTGACTTAAAACCCAAGGATCTGATTCAACCAAGACTGTTTCTGCATGGCGTTATGGCAGGCATAGTTCTGCTATTTGCATCTGGATTTCAACAACTTGGAATGATTTATACAACAGCTGGAAATGCTGGTTTCATCACCAGTCTGTACGTGCTTTTTGTTCCTTTGATCGGATTATTGCGCCGTAAACCATCATCATCACAAATTTGGATTGGGGCGCTTTTTGCAACAGCAGGGCTTTACTTATTATCGGTTAAAGATGGATTCAATATGCAGATTGGGGATGTTTTAGTACTAATTAGCGCTATTTTCTGGGCTTTTCATCTTATTATTCTTTCTTATATTGCCCCTCAGCATGACTACCGGCTTATTGCATTTCTTCAGTTTTTCATCACCGGATTCATCAGTATGATATTTGCATTAATACTTGAACCTTTTGAATGGCAAGCTGTTCAAGGAGCAATGATTCCGATACTATACACAGGTATCGTTTCTGCCGGAATCGGATTTACCCTTCAAATTGCCGGACAGCGAAAGGCACGTGCCGATCATGCAGCAATGATTTTAAGTCTCGAAGCTGTGTTTGCTCTTTTAGGCGGCTACCTGATATTGCAGGAATATATGTCGTTGAAAGAACTTTCGGGGGCTGCGTTGATGTTGACAGGTGTCATAATAACGCAATATCTTCCTGGAAGAAAACAACAGACCTGACACAATTGCAGCATTCTGTATAACTTTCAGGTTATACCAAAAAACGAATCACCGCATGGTATCAAATCCCTGTCCGTAAACCCCCATCACCGACGAAAGAGAGACAAAGGCATCCGGATCTTCTTGCTTTACAATCCGAAAAACTTCGGGATATTCCATTCTTTTTACAATAATCATCAAGATATCGTTCTCTGATTTGGTGTACCAACCAACGCCTTTGATAAAAGTGACTCCCCTACCTGTCTCATTTCCAATACGATCAGCTATTATTGTTGCTTTCTTAGAAAAGATAAACAGTTGAACTGATTGCTTGTTACCAGTTATAATCAAATCGATGCTATAACTAACAACTGCCATGACAACGAAGCCATAAACCAAAGGTTCGATACTTCTAAAAATGATGAAAGAACTGGAAATGATAAAAACATCCAATAACAGAATTATTTTTCCGGGACTTATATTATGGTACTTATTAACAATCATAGCAACAATATCAGTTCCTCCGGTACTGCCACCCTGAGTGAAAATGAGTCCCATACTTGAGCCTGCCAAAACAGCTCCAACTACAGAAGCCATGAATTTATCGGTAACAAAAGGCTCGCGGATATAATACTGCAGCACTGCAAAAAAAAGCGACAAAACAGCTATTGAATAGATTGTTTTTACACCGAATCCAGCTCCTAAAAGCCTGAGCGCAAATACAATAAGCACAGCATTAATTGCCAAAACAGAAACCCCGACAGGTAAACCTGTTGACCAGAAAATCAAGGTTGCAATACCGGTAACCCCACCTCCAAGAATTTCATTTGGAATTAAAAAGGCAGTCCAGCCTAAAGCCATCACAAACAAACCAAGAGTGATAATACTGTATGATTTCAACTCATTCAGAAATGTTTTTTTACTTGCCATATTTTCCCAATTTGAAGGCAAAAGTACTATTTTGACCTGTTAGTGCGCAAAAAATACTCCTTAGGCAATCTTTTATTATTCGGATTTCTATCATATCGAATGACAAAACAGCCTCTAGCTGTTAAATAATTCAAAAATTAAAGATGCTTGCCCTTTTATTGCAAGAATTGGCAGTAAATTTGTGCAATCACTTAAATCAAAAACGAAATACAATGATCTGGATAATTTTTGGAGTGTTTATGCTTCTAAGCTGGTTGGTTGGAAGCCGACTGAAAAGTAAATTTAGGGAATTTAGCAAAATTCCTGTCAATTATGGAATGAATGGCCGCGATATCGCACAGAAAATGTTGAACGACAATGGCATTTACGATGTTAAAATCCAATCTGTTGAAGGTGAACTAACCGACCACTACAACCCTGTTAACAAAACAGTTAATCTAAGTCCTGATGTTTATCATGGCAACAGTGTTGCTGCAGCAGCGGTAGCTGCTCACGAATGCGGACATGCTGTTCAGCATGCTACAGCTTATCATTGGTTACAGATGCGTAGCCAATTGGTTCCAATTGTAAGTTTTTCCTCGAAATGGGTTCAATGGGTTTTATTGGCAGGAATTCTGCTAGTTAATACCTTTCCGCAGCTCCTTCTTGTTGGAATTGTGATGTTTGCTTTGACAACAGTTTTCAGTTTCGTCACCTTACCTGTTGAAATTGACGCTAGTCGCAGAGCACTCGTTTGGTTAAGTGCAAGTGGCATCACAAGTCAGGCAACACAACCCAAAGCTCAGGAAGCTTTACGTTGGGCGGCTTATACCTATGTTGTTGCCGCACTATCATCACTTGCAACCCTTTTGTACTATCTGGCCATCTATATGGGCAGGAGAGATTAGTTTTTTATAGCAATTGAATTAATGAAACCGTAATTTTTTTCTAATAGGAAAAAATTCATCGACTGTTTTAGTATTATTCCTTTGTAAATCAAAATCTTCTGAATAAAAAAGAAAATACAAGTATCAATTATCAAATTTAAAATTTATGAGAAAAATTCATTTATTTGTTGTTTTGCTGTTCTTAAGTTCAGCTACCTTTTTGACATCCTGCCAAAAAGACGAAGTTCTTAATCCGGAACCTACAATTAACTTTAAAGGCGGAAGTGCATACACCTCAGCTGATGTTACCATAAAAGCCGGTGAATCCATTACTGTTGGCATCAATGCTGCACAGAATGCTGACACCAAGAGCAAACTTAAAACCTTTACTGTTGTTCTGACACAAAACAACACACCTGTTACGTTGATTAACAACACACTCGATGAAAATCAGGAAGCAGTCTATTCACAGGATTTTGAGATAACTTTCCCTAATGTTGGAGAAGTAAGTCTTGTTGCCCGTGTAACAGATGCAGATGGTAAATTTGCTGAGGTATCGTTTAAGGTTACGGTTGAACAGGCTGGAGTAGCTGTGAAGAAAAAAACCAATGTTGAATTTGGTTCGTTTAACGATGCGATTGGAAGTTTCTATGCTACATCAAATGAAACAGTTTATACTATTTCAGGAGCTGCCAATAATCAGGCGCTTGTGAATATTATCTTTTTTAAAGGAGCAACAAATGGCAATACGCTAGCAGCACCTGATGATACAGATGCAGCAACAATTGATGAATTTAATCTTGATACCTGGACAACTAAAAAGAAAACACGTTTCATCAAGGTAAGCATGACCGCAGCAGAATTTGATGCAATTGGAGGTGTTTATAGTTTCCCTGAATTTTCTGATGCAAGCGCAACTTCAAAAGCGAATCAGCTTGCTGCCGGCAATGTAATCTACTTCAAAACCGAAGAAGGAAAACGCGGCTACGCAAAAGTAATTGATCTATATCTTAAAGGTGATAAAGCTAAATTTGACTTCATTGTTGAACAATAAGAATTTATCCTGTTTCACAAGAGAGGCTGTCTTTTTAGGCAGCCTTTTTTTTGACCAATTGTGAAAGCCTTTTACAATCGACTACAATACAAACTAATTATCGCAACCGATTGTTTTTTAACAAGAATTAAGTAAAGAAGTAGTTCAATAATGAAATAAAGATTTGCAGAATATCTTCATTTCCCTATTTTTGCCGCCACTATTGAGCTTCAGGAGCTTCAATTAAAATTCAGTCATTAAAAACCAAAAAACTACCCACACACGTATGGAGCAAATTGTATGGTATATTCCCTTAGCAGGACTTTTGGGAATAGTATTTATTTTATTGAAATCCAAATGGATAGACAAACAGGATGCTGGAAATGAAAAAATGCAACGCATTGCAGGATATATTTCCAAAGGAGCGATGGCGTTTCTGAGAGCAGAATATCGGATTCTAGCCATTTTCGTTGCATCCGTTTCAGTTTTACTTTTTGTCAAAGGTACCTATGAGCCCGGCTCAAATGCTTTTGTTGTTCTTAGCTTTGTTGCTGGAGCGGTACTATCCGGTCTTGCAGGTTATATAGGTATGAGAGTTGCAACCAAGGCAAATGTCAGGACAACACAAGCTGCACGAACTTCACTTAATAAAGCACTTGTTGTTGCTTTCACCGGTGGCAGTGTTATGGGAATTGGTGTCGTAACACTTGGATTACTGGGATTAAGCCTGTTGTTTATCCTTTATAACAACTTTATCGGTGTTGATTGGACAATGGAAGTAATCCTGAACGTTTTGTCAGCCTTCAGTTTAGGAGCCTCATCCATAGCACTTTTTGCACGTGTTGGTGGCGGAATATACACCAAAGCAGCCGATGTCGGGGCCGACCTCGTTGGAAAAGTTGAAGCCGGAATTCCTGAAGATCATTATCTTAACCCTGCTACTATCGCTGATAACGTTGGTGATAACGTGGGCGATGTTGCAGGAATGGGAGCCGACCTTTTTGAGTCCTACGTTGGAGCAATACTTGCTTCAATGGTTCTGGGCGTGGTGTTCATTCACATGCCACAAATTACCGATCATTTCCAATTAGGGCCGGTATTACTTCCCCTTGCACTTTCAGCTGTTGGAATATTAACGAGTATTTTCGGAACGTTTTTCGTTCGGGTGAGTGGCAATGCTGATCCACAAAAAGCTTTAAACAAAGGTGAATTTATTTCATCAGGAGTGATGGTTGTGTTATCCTATTTCCTAATCACCTATTTCCTTCCTGAAAGCTGGATGTTTATGCAACCCGATGGAACAATGATTGAATATACGGCTTTAGGAGTATTTTATGCCACTTTAATTGGTTTGGGCATTGGTATTGGTATTGGTAAAATTACTGAATATTACACCGGAAGTGGTGGAAAAGCCGTTCAATCCATTGTAGATAAATCTCATACAGGTGCAGCAACAAACATCATCGCCGGACTGGAACTTGGCATGAAATCCACTGCTATTCCAGTAATAGGGTTAGCAGCAGCTATCATTTTTTCTTATCATTTTGCAGGTCTATATGGTATTGCAATAGCAGCTGTTGCCATGCTTGCCAACACCGGTATTCAACTTGCAGTGGATGCCTATGGCCCGATTGCTGACAATGCTGGCGGTATAGCCGAAATGTGCGAGTTACCAAAAGAGGTTCGTCAAAAGACCGATAAACTGGATGCTGTTGGCAATACCACCGCAGCTATTGGAAAGGGGTTTGCCATCGCTTCAGCTACACTCACAGCTTTGGCTCTCTTTGCAGCGTTTATGACACAAGCCAATATCGTTGTAATTGATGTTTCACAGCCACTTATCATGGCCGGATTGCTTGTTGGCGGTATGCTGCCTTACTTGTTCTCATCGATGGCAATGGGTGCTGTAGGTAGAGCTGCCCAAAAAATGATCAACGAAGTGAGGCGACAATTTGCCGACATACCTGAGCTGAAAAACGCTCTCGAAGTATTAAAAAAGTATGACGGAGATGTTTCAAAAGTGAATGTCGAAGAAAAGAAAATTATGGAAAAGGCAGAACATGCTGCACAATATGAAAAATGCGTTGAAATATCTACTGAAGCTTCTTTGAAAGAAATGATTATGCCAGGATTGCTCGCTGTTATTGCTCCTGCCGTTGTTGGCTTTCTGGGTGGAGCACAAATGCTAGGCGGTATGCTCGCCGGGGTGATGGCTTCGGGAGTGCTTCTGGCTATATACCAATCGAATGCCGGTGGTGCATGGGATAACGCCAAAAAAATGATGGAAGAAGGCGTTATGCATGAAGAGATTCTGCATGGAAAAGGCAGCGCATCACATAAAGCAACAGTTGTGGGCGACACAGTAGGCGATCCTTTCAAGGACACAAGTGGACCGTCACTCAATATCCTCATAAAACTGATGACAGTTGTAGCTTTGGTTATCGCTCCAAGCATTGCAGAGAAAAAACCTGTAAATAAATCCGACAAGCCATTGGAGATCAAGCAGAAATCAGCAGTTGAAAAAGATGCTGAAAAGGATTCAAAAACAATTTCATGGTATCAGGCAAATCAATAAAGCCTTCAATCTGAATAATCCCCCATAAGCTGTCTTCTGCAAAGAGGACAGCTTTTTTCTTTACACCAGATCTTTTCAGTTGAATCTTATCGTTAGGGTGGTAATTTAACTACTGACTATGATATGTAATTAGCCTGACCTAATCGTAAAAAAGCTGCCAGAGCATTTTGTGTGCCACAAAAAACTCAATACAATGGCAACTTGTATGGAGGCGACTCTATCCTAAGAATTTGTTTTTCAATCCATTTTTCTATCCCGAATTGATACCATTATCACAAAATATACTTTTATTATATGATGAAAAGAACAGCTGAATGATTAATTTTACGGTTTAATTCTGCATATCTGACTGAATGTATTCAGACACCAAAAAGTACACACATTATGAAATCAGTATTATTTACTTTCGTCTTTAGCATGTCCTGTTTCTTTGGGCAATCGCAGTGGCTTGATAGTTTGAGGCTGTTTCCTATTCCGACAACTCCTTGGGGTATGGATCGGTATAATACCAAAGTTTATTTTCCTGAGCCCGGTATCACATTTTATTCGTATCAACAAAGTGGAATTCATAGGTCAGACTATACTATTGGAAAGACGATCAATGATTACGACTCCATACAAACGCTATTCGGGGAAGGAGGAAATTATTCTTCGGTCTATCTGATAGACATTCATTTCGTTGATCAATATAAAGGTTATTCAGCAGTCTCATACGATATGTTTAGACAAATTAATAAAACCACCAATGGAGGCTCAAGCTGGACAAAAGTCGAAAACAACACCCCAACCTGGGGAGTAGAAAAAATTTGCTATCCAAACGAGAATCTGGGATACTATGTCTCTTACTACAGTTTCTCTTCACGAAACTTTAATTTAATTCTTTCGAACAATGGTAACTGCACCACCAAAAGTGTTGATCTAAAATACAAGGAGGCGAATCTGATCCATTTCATTAATGATTCGACTGGTTTTATTGTTTGCCGTGATACGTTGAATAATTCTGTTTTGCTTCGAACACAGGATTCAGCAAGCAGTTGGACTGAAGTCATTCAAAACGGAGCTGATACCCTCAAAGCTATGCACTTCCCTTCTCAGACTAACGGCTTCGCAGTCAGCAGAAATGGCACATTATATACGACTTACGATTCGGGCCATAGTTGGATTAAGAAAGAGAATCTGACGAATGAACCTGTAAATGATATCTATTTTGTAAGTAGTGAGCGGGGCTTTATATCATGTAATAACGGTCAGTTGCTTAAAACAATTGATGCGGGAGAAAGTTGGAGTGTTGAAAATACAGGTATTGAAAATGATCTGCTTCAAGTCTATTTTGAAGAAAACGGTCGCGGATTTATCCTCACCCCTACGCACTATCTACATACTAATTTCCATTTAGGATTAAGTGATACCGAAGAGAGTACACTTAGCATCTCCCCTAATCCTGTCAGAGATAAGCTATATATAAATCTTCCAAAACCTAACGAGTTGCTTAGCATTCAGCTTTTCGACAATGAAGGAAGACCCATCACCAAAAAAATTACCCTCACCAATAACATGATTGATATCAGTCATTTAAGTAATGGACTTTACCTCCTTGTGGCAGAAACCGAGAATAAAAAATTCACGAAAAAGTTTATCAAACTGTCCTCCATTCAGGATTGATTTCCAGATTCACTTTTCTTTCCATACAAAACTGAGAAGTCCACAGTATCAATATTCTCCCCAGCTTTTGATACTAAGATCGTCCAGTGAATAGCGTGTGAAAGCATAAATGAAAGCACTAGCCAGACGGGCATTGGTAATTAATGGAATATTGAAATCCACAGCTGCCCTACGGATGGTATAATCATTCTGCAACTCACTTTCAGTAAGATTTCGTGGGATATTGATAACCATATCAATCTTACGCTCACGCAAAAGATCAAAAGCATTAGGTGTTTTAGGCACATCGGGCCAATGAACCATAGTGGCCGGAATTCCATTTTCTACAAAAAACTGATAGGTTCCACGGGTAGCATATAAATTGTATCCGCGTTCAACAAGCATCACAGCACTCTGAAGCAATTCAGTTTTCGAACGCATCGGACCCGAAGAAATGAGGATATTTTTCTTTGGAATCTTATAGCCAACAGAAAGCATGGCTTTCAAAATTGCTTCGTAATAATCGTCGCCAATACATCCTACCTCACCTGTTGATGCCATGTCAACACCCAAAACCGGATCGGCTTTACTCAGGCGCGAGAAAGAAAACTGCGAGGCTTTCACTCCAATGTAGTCTATATCAAATAAAGTCTTACCGGGTTTTTCAACCTTCTGCCCTAGCATGATGCGTGTTGCATAATCAATAAAATTGGTTTTCAACACTTTAGAAACAAAAGGCAAACTTCGGGAAGCACGCAGATTACATTCAATCACTTTTACATCGTTATCTTTAGCCAGAAACTGAATGTTAAAAGGGCCACTGATTTGCAATTCCATCGCAATTTCTCTGCTTATTTTTTTTATCCTGCGCAGTGTCTCAACATACACTTTTTGTGGTGGGAACATAATGGTGGCATCGCCTGAATGAACACCGGCAAACTCAATATGTTCCGAAATGGCATACACTATTATTTCTCCTTTATCCGCGACAGCATCCATTTCGATCTCTTTGGCATCTGTAAGAAATTTTGAAACTACAACAGGATGCTGTTTTGATACCTTCGTTGCCAGCTCAAGAAAGTGTCGTAACTCACTGATATTCGATACGATATTCATAGCAGCCCCCGACAAAACATATGATGGCCGCACTAAAACCGGAAATCCCACCTCCTCGGTAAACTTAACAATATCCTCAACAGAACTTAACTCTTTCCAAGCAGGCTGATCAACGCCAATTTTATCGAGCATAGCCGAAAACTTGTGACGGTTCTCTGCCTGATCGATGGACAAAGCTGAAGTTCCAAGTAACTTAACACCCTGATTGTAAAGTCTTATGGCCAGATTATTTGGAATCTGTCCTCCTGTCGAAACGATTGTACCATAGGGTTGTTCCAACTCTACGATATCCAGCACACGCTCAAGACTAAGTTCCTCAAAATAAAGCCTCGAACTGCTGTCGTAATCGGTACTCACCGTTTCGGGGTTGTAATTAATCATTACCGACCGAAATCCCGCTTTATCAATAGTTTTCAGCGCATTCACCCCTGACCAATCGAATTCAACGCTGCTGCCTATTCGATAAGCTCCTGATCCTAAAACGATAACAGAACGGTCATCTGCTTCAAAATCAATATCATGCTCCGACCCATGATAGGTCATATACAAGTAATTTGTTACAGCAGGATGCTCAGCAGCAAGTGTATCTATTTGCTTCACATAAGGAATTATACCCCTTTGTTTTCGCCAGTTGCGCAGACTTACCTGAATCTGGTCGTTGCGTCCATAATCGGTATCAGAAAGGACAAGACGAGCAATCTGAAAATCAGAAAAACCTTGCTGCTTAGCTTGAAGAAGTAATAAATCGGGCAGCGTTTCCAAACTATGATAGTTCTCCAATTCGAGAGAAGTTTCATGAATGCGCATCAACTTTTCCAGAAACCAGCGATCTATTTTTGTTTTCTGATGGATCTCTTCTACCGTATAACCTTGACGGAAAGCTTGTTCTATAACAAAAATACGTGTGTCGGTAGGGTTACTGAGCGCCAGCTCGATGTCGGCAACTTCAATTTCCTTGTTTGCAGCAAAACCATGCATACCAACGCCAATCATGCGTAATCCTTTTTGAATCACTTCTTCGAATGATCGGCCAATAGCCATAATTTCACCGACACTTTTCATGCTTGAACCA
Source organism: uncultured Lentimicrobiaceae bacterium (assembly GCA_964463695.1). GTDB lineage: Bacteria > Bacteroidota > Bacteroidia > Bacteroidales > F082 > JALNZU01. The sequence goes on from CAYXCZ010000003.1 coordinate 79,921, forward strand.
ATCTCACGGCTCACTCCTTGAAATTTATTCAAATCCCAGCGCGGTATTTTACAAACCATATAATCCAGCGCAGGCTCAAAAAAAGCTGTCGTTGTTTTGGTTACACTGTTTTTAAGCTCATGAAGTCCATAACCAAGTGCCAGTTTTGCCGCAACAAATGCCAACGGATATCCTGTTGCCTTTGAAGCCAAAGCACTGGAACGCGAAAGGCGAGCGTTGACCTCAATGACTCGGTAATCCTCCGAATATGGATCGAGGGCATACTGAACATTGCATTCGCCAACAATACCTACTCGTTTAACAATTTCGATAGAGATTTTGCGAAGTTTGTGATACTCGCTGTTGGTGAGTGTTTGAGATGGTGCCACCACAATACTTTCGCCCGTATGAATACCCAAAGGATCAAAATTCTCCATATTACAAACAGTGATCACATTGTCGTAACAGTCACGAACCACCTCATATTCAACCTCTTTCCATCCTTTCAGTGACTCTTCAACAAGTACCTGATCAGCATAAGAGAAGGCTTTTTCTGCCAGATTCTTCAATTCATCCACATTGTTGCAAAACCCACTCCCCTGACCACCGAGGGTAAAAGCAGCTCTGACGATTATAGGAAAACCAATTTCAACACCGGCTTTGAGTGCGTCATCGATGGTAGTCACAGCCACCGATCGCGGGGTTTTAATATTGATCGAACCCAGGAGTTGGGCAAACTTCTCCCTGTCTTCTGTTTCTATAATTGCCTGAACAGGAGTGCCTAACACTTTTAAACCATATTTTTCGAAGACCCCATCCTGATGAAGGGCGATGCCACAATTAAGCGCTGTTTGACCGCCGAAAGCCAACAAAACCCCTTGCGGTTTTTCTTTCTGAATAATTTTTTCAACAAAAAAGGGTGTCACCGGCAGATAATAAATGATGTCGGCAATGTCTTCAGAAGTTTGAACGGTGGCAATATTCGGATTGATAAGAACGGTTGTTATTCCTTCTTCTTTCAAAGCTTTCAGCGCCTGCGACCCGCTATAGTCGAACTCTCCGGCCTCACCAATTTTGAGTGCACCTGAGCCTAAAACCAGCACTTTAGTTATTTTTTCCATGCTTCAATTGCGTTGATAAAATGAGTAAAAAGGAAAGCTGTATCTGTTGGCCCACTCGAGGCCTCAGGGTGAAATTGTGTTGAGAAAAATGGTTTTGATGCATGCTTGATGCCCTCGTTACTCTGGTCGTTCAGGTTAACAAAATAAGGCAGCCAATCAGAAGGAATGCTTTCAGTTTTCACTGCGTAGCCATGGTTTTGAGATGTAAGCCATGCCTTGTTAGTCCCAACTTCCAAAACAGGTTGATTATGACTCCGGTGACCAAACTTGAGCTTATATGTTTCAGCACCCGTTGCCAGCGACAAAAGCTGATGCCCCAGACAAATCCCAAAAATAGGCTGATCGCCCTGAATAGAGTGTTGTAAATGATTCACAGCTGTCATACATTGAACCGGGTCACCAGGACCGTTCGAAATAAAGAGCCCATCGTATTCATCCTGTGAATAATCATAATTCCAGGGCACACGGACGACGGTTGTATCGTAACGCAAGAGGTAGCGTATGATGTTACTTTTCACGCCACAATCAACGAGCATTATTTTGTTCTTACCAGTACCATATACTATTTTTTCTTTTATACTCACTTGATCTACAAGATTATCCAACGAAGGATCATAAAAAGCGATGTCTTCATCAAAAATAATTTTGGCGAGCATTGTACCTTTTTCGCGAATGATCTTAGTAAGCATGCGGGTATCAATTCCGAATAAACCGGGTACTTTCTCTGCAATTAGCCAATCACCCAGACTTTGTTGAGCATTCCAGTGGTTGAATTTCTCGGAATAATCAGCGATGATCAATCCGGAAGCATGGATTCGATCCGACTCAAAAAAGCGGTACATACCGTCTTCCATTGTTTTGGCGGGGACACCGTAGTTTCCAATGGAGGGATAGGTGAGAACAATAATCTGTCCACAGTAGGAAGGATCGGTTAGGCTCTCTGGATAACCTGTCATGGCGGTATTGAATACTATTTCGCCACTGGTGGCTGCTTCATAACCAAACGACCAGCCACTGAACGACAGTCCGTCCTCCAGCACTAAAGTTGCTTTACGATAGTTTTTATCTTTCATGGTTTAAAATTGGCAAAAAAAAAAGACGGCTAATGCCGTCCGGTAAATATCATAAATAACTGTGTTCACCTCTGAAGAGAGGGCAATTTGCTGCTGTACACAATTTTGTTCCAAAAAATTCATTGCAAGAATGTTTCGGAGGACAAAAATAGAAAAAAGTTGAAAGCAATTGGAGGTATTAACAAAGAAGGAGAAAGAAAAATCAAACACTGATAAAGATTGCAATCAGTTTGTAACCACTTCAATTGATCTAATTTTCAATTCTTTTCCTTTTAAAAGACTGGTATGTAAACTATTACAAAAAGGACATATTTTAAATACGTCGATAGGATCAAACTCATTGCAACACGACTCACAAACAGCTCTAGCCGAAATAAGGTGGTAAACGAGTTCAGCGGTGGAAATAATGGTTCCGCGAACGGCTTCCTGCATGGCCATTTCGAGAGCTTCCATTTCAACACCTGATAGTTCACCAATCTCAAGTTGAACCTGTAAAACAGAAGCAGCACCTGCATTTTTAGCTTCTTCTTCTATAATTTCGGTGATTTGTATGGCAATGGAAAGCTCGTGCATGCTCTATTTTTAAGATGCAAAAATACACAAAACGAGATCATTTTCGGGAGAAAGGTAAGTGGGTTTATAAAATGATTCAGTTATACAGAACAGAAACGAACTATTTTTCTATTTTCACTTTGTGAACTAAGATTCAACTATGGTTATCAGATTGAGGGAATTTGGAGGAATACACTGATAGTCCTGAAGGTCAAATTTTGCGCTCTTAAAACCAATTGAAGATAAACATGTTTAATCTAAATGAAATGCTTAATTGTGTTATGAGTTGAATTCATTCATTTTGATATCGACTTAAAACCTGGATGACTTTCGCATTATATGATAAACAAGAGGTGGTTTTTCCAATTTTTATGTATCAAAAAAGTAATTATACTTTCTTAAGATAGAGCATTTTTCTTCTTGATATTGTTTAACCATGATTTTTTCATTCAATATTGTTTAAGATAAATAGTGTCATTAGCTTGCAACACCTCATTAAAATTCCCGACATAAATCTGCCATGCCCCACCCGCTCCATATTGCGAATTTGCCAGCGTTTTTGAGATTGCCACCACAATTGAGTCGTTTATGATGTCGAACACCCCCACCATCGACCGGTAACCAAACTGTGGATGGGCTTTTACCTGAAGACTTTCCCAATAGTCAACCATGATGGTATCTGAATCGGAAATAGTTTTACTGATGGTGTAATATTCCGATTGGCCGGGCAAACCTCCATACAAATCAAAATTGCCGGGTATTTTGGCAGTTGTCCAGTCATCAACACCCGGATAGTCGCCCTGTCCCTGCCAGCTTATTACGTCATTCAACAGGGTGGTATCAACAAAATACACAGCGCCTAATCCCGTTTCTGAGGCAAAAGCATCAATAATTTCGTTGGTAAGGGGTTGAGGATCAATCTTGTCTTTTTCACAGGAAATGAAACCCAGCGAAATGAAGAACAGGTAGATTGGCCAAAGATTTTTCTTTTTCATAGGGTTAGTTTTAAAATTCAATTTTATCATTTCAAATTAAAGGGCAATGAAAGTAAAAAGTGAATTAACATCTGTTTAATTATTGTTTTTTTATTTTACTTCACGATCATCACCTTTGCTGTTTGAAATACCCCGACACCTTTAAAAACCAATTGATAGCTTCCCGGTTTCAACTGAGATATATCCATACTGGTTCTGAATTTTGACCCATTAGTAATAAGAGTTTTAGTTACCACTTCATGGCCGTTTGCTGTTATCAGCGAAAGTATGTATTTATCAGCAGCAATGGGAGGCAGCTCAACCCACAAAACATCTAAAGCAGGATTTGGATAAGCTTTGATCGTTGCAGCATTGGAAACAGCTTCATTTACTGAGGTAAAACCTTCCAGATCAAGTTCAAAGATACCCCTGCCGTAAGTGGCAACCCGCAGCAGACGGTAGTTGTCAAAACTAAATAAATTAAAATCAAGCACAGGAACGAAAGGTATTCCGTTGTTCATCCTTTCCCAGTTTCCGCCATTGTTGGTTGTTCTGTAAACCCCAAAATCGTTGCCAAGGTACATAACACCGGCATTGTCCCCGTCGATAAAAATATCATTTACGGGTACTTTTGGCAAGTCGGAACTGATGTCGGACCAGGTAGTACCAAAGTCGGAGGTTTTAACAAGAATTGCTCCTGAATAAGCGTTTTTCAGCAGGTAAAAGGTATTTCCATCAAAAGGATCGGCCTGCAAGCGCATGAAATTGCCACCGGACAGGTCGCCCAGATTTCCGGTAATATCCTGCCAGTTGGCTCCTCCGTCGGAAGAGCATACGAGACTTTGTGCGCCATTTCTGGCAGCTACCATAATGTTGTTGGTGTTGATGGGTGATTGCGCCGCAGCATAAATCGCCGAGCCAATGATGGGCGAACTTGTGGTATATTCCCATGAAAGGCCTTTGTCGGTCGACTTATAGAGTTTTTGTTTCAAACAGCCGTATATAATGTCAGGATTAACCGGATGCTGCCAGTATGGGCATAAAAACGCAGAGGAATCGTTGAGTGTAATGGGATCAACCAATAAATCCCAGCTCTGCCCACCGTTGGCGCTTCTGCCAAAATACCCACCAATTGTAGCAAAGTAGATGATGTCAGGGTTGGAATAATCCATAAAACACTCGGTGCCATCGCCAAGTAATTCGAGTTTAAAGGGGCTTGCTCCCCGGTTTTGGGTCGAAATAAAGCCGTTGTCCTGTGCACCGGAGTATAGCACATCAGGATTTGTGTTGTGCGAAGCCACACGGTATGACTGAATGGTATTAATACCGTTATTTACTGCGAGAAAAGTGGCTCCGGAATCAGTTGATTTGAACACACCACCATCGCAGCCCACATAAATAACTGAGGGATCGGATGGAGCAAACCGAATGATGTGATGATCGAGATGGGTGTAGGAATCGAAGGGATTGCTCCCGCCACCGGGTGCAGCCGGGTTTCTGATACTCGAAAAGGTTTCACCATCGGTTGATTTGCTAAACTCCACATTTCCAAGGAAAACATTGTCAGGATTAGCAGGATTCACGGCTATACAAAGGTCATAGAATCCTTGATCGCTAAATTCACAGAGATTGATTCCCTGCGAAATTGGATACCAAGAAGTTCCGCCGTTTACCGATTTATAGGCACTCGTTGGAAAGCTTCCGGGAAGTGGTGCCTGATCAAAGATAACAGCGTACAAAACGGAAGGATCTGATGCTGAAACATCAAACTGAATCCTCCCGATGTGATTGTATGCAGGTAGCCCCGTATTGCTTGATGTAAATGAAAGACCCCCGTCGGTTGATATAAGGAAACCTGCCTGTGATTGCTCATTTCCGCAAGCTGCATATACGATATTAGCATCGGAGGGATGAAAGGAAAGATCGTACATTCCTTCTCCGGGTAAAACATATGTCCAATGCAGGCCGCCATCGGCACTCCGCCACAGGCCTTCGTTGGGTGCTGCACCCTGAAGGTTTTTGGCAATAGCAGCCATCATGACATCCGGGTTATACGGAGAAATGATCAGGTCGGAGAAATGCGTCACACTGCCAAATTCTGCATTTACTTTTTCCCAGGAATCGCCTCCGTTGGTCGATTTATACATGCCATCTCCACTGTAGAACCTTTCTGTAAGTAACCAATGATATTCGCCCGTGCCAGCAAAAATAACTTCGGGATTTGCAGGATCAATGGCGATAGCGCCAAAAGTTAAGTTGTTTAATCCACCACTTTTATCAACCCAGCTTTGTCCGCCATCAGTCGATTTCCATATACCTCCGCTTGCAGCACCGGCATAAACGATGTCAGGATTTGTTGGATGCACGGCAAGGCCTCTCACCCTTCCGCTGACAACGCCCCAGTGAGGCACCATGCCATCAGCTGAGAAATCAATTCCCCCCGGACCAAGGTTTATCCAATGTGGCAGCGTGTCAGTTTTAAGTGTTTGGGACAACATTTTTGCATATTCATCAGCCTTTTGTTTCTCAATGAATGCCCCCGGGAAAACATCCTGTTCATTCATCCTGGGCCTGTAAAACCATTCCAGTCTTTTAAATGAGTTTCGGTTTTTGATATTGGCAGGCACCTGATCCCATTTTGACACAGATTGTGCATTTGCATCCGGAAGCAGCAAAAACAAAAGAAGTGCAAATGGTGCGGGTAGTAAATTCTTCATTGTAATATTTTTCATGTTTAGATATTTATACTGAGTATTAAAATAATCTACCAGTCAAGTATATCCAATATATGGTTGAGCCCACATTCGTTTAATTTATTCTACCTCGCTGTCCTTATGCAGCATGGTCAATATTAATTTTAAGAAAAAGTAAAATTACGCTTCAAATCTTGGAACTACAATAAAAGTCATACTTAAATTTAAAAATATTCTGTACGTTTTTTTACTTAGGGAAAGTGATTATAATAAAAACTCATCCATCTTTTCTTCAATATATAATGCTGTAAAACCTATAAACTGAATCACTAATTTCAAGAGAAATCTTGATTAGTTATCAATACTATCCGGTAAATTCATATAAACTAATCTAAAATGCTTGTGATATTTCGACAACCTCAGGCGGACTTTGAAGATGCAGGGATTGCTTTTGATCTACTACTATTTAGCTCCTAAAGGGGTTTGTTCGCCATAGCGGACAAAATATAGGTAGTAAGCATGATACAGATTATCTATAAGGTCTCGTAAAGACGAAATAGATTTTTATCGGACAATAGTGATTTGAAATTAGTATTGTCTGGGGAAAATATGAGATTCTTCACTAACGCTCAGAATGACTTTGACTTACATGGTTTTTAGGGGAGGGGGCTTAGAGGCGGCTTCGCCGCCTCTAAGCCCCCTCCCAGTTTTTCTAAAACGTTGTCATTCTGAATCCCGCATGTGCGGGAAAGTGGAGTGAAGAATCTCTTATACTTTTTCTAGATTTAACCGGACAAGAGTGAATCAATATCTTTTAAATAAGGTGTATTGCTAAAAAAGCGACCTACTCCAAAAGAAGCAGGTCGCCAAAAAATAAAACCAAACAATCCAATTTGGCTAGGGTCAAATTATCGCAAACTTTATGATGCAAATAGTGAATATCAACTCATTTTGGTTAAAGCTTAAATGATTTTGATTACAATTCAGGATTTTTGAGGGGTATGAACATAAAGGATTATGCCCATTTTAATCACTCGATTCTATCTCTCCACTACCTCACAATCGCCACACTTCCTTGCAACTGTTGCTCTATCAATCCTTCAAGTGTCTGAAAAAATACCTTACAGGTATAAAAATAGGTGCCTTCAGCGCAATCTTTTCCTGTTTTCTCATCTTTTCCATCCCAATTAATTGCAGGTTCGGTGGTTTTAAAAACTACATTCCCCCATCGGTTAAATATTGTCATTTCAACACGTTCCACATTGGCCTTGGGATTGGTTGATGGATAATTCATTGGAATAAACAAATCATTGAAATTGTCGCCATTGGGTGTAAAAACATTCGGCAGCTCATAAAGCGGACATGTGTCCCAATCAATACAAACAGTGTTGGATGCATCTGAAATATTACCTGTTGAATCAATTGCCTTTACATAATAACATGCTGTTACAAAATCGATTCCCTGATGCAAAAATTCGGTTTGATTTGCCGGAATAGTAGCCAATAGGGAGAAATCAGTGCCAGATGAAATGGTATAGAAAATCTGATATTCTTTTGTGTCAACGTAACAACTATCATACAACCGATTGATTTTTATAAGGTTGGAAATCTCTTTACAATCAGTCTCAACACTAATATCTGGTGGGCATGGTGCAACAATATCTTTAGGGATGGCTGTCACAATTTGTGAATAGTTGATGATCGGATCAACAAAACCTGTTGTAGAATAACCTCCTGTTGTTTTGACATAATAAGTGTATTCCTGCCCGTTTTCAAGACCCTCGTCGAGAAAAGAGTCTGTAAGACTACTACCGATTTTCGTAAAAACACCCCCGTTTTGCTTATAAATTTCAGTACTGTCGTTTGTCCATGGAACATTTGCTGTCCAACTCAAAAGGAGCGCCTTATCGGTTGGAACAGCCTGCAAAAAGACAGATGCCGCTCGTTTGCTGCTACCTATTTCGCCAACAGTTTCACTTTTTAAAAGCACTTCATAAACAGCTTCACTACCTAAGTTATTGAGATTGAAGGTTGCATCACTACAAATAGTATCATTCAGTCCAATTCCGTTATAAACAAGCTGAGGATCAGCTCCATTCAATCTGTACACCTGATACGTATATGGCCCCGGATATTGGTTAACATCGAGTTCTGTAGGTGGTGCCCAGGCAAGCAGAACCTTTCCCTGAGCGAGATTAAGACTATCGTTACTCACATTTGTTATAACCGGGAGATCGCGCTTAAGGCTTGCACATACCTGAAAACTTGCAATACTCTCAGCTCCGTCTTCAAAATAGGCAGTGATGAGGTAACAATAATCAACTCCCGGCACTAGTCCTTGACCCTGATCGTCATCACGGTAACTATTTATATTTCTATCAGTTATGATTGCTATTCTGCTAAAACCAGCTGACCCCGGGACTCCGCTTTGGCATTCTCCCGGCACAAAATCAGAAATACCATTTCGCCGGTAAAGATAAAAGCCTTTGCTGTTTTCGCACTGACTATAGTTCCAACTCAGATTGATACCTTTGCCTAAAGCTTCACCAGTAAATTCATCCACAGCCGGAGCAACAACAGAAATGACCGTACTCTGAAATGCAGTCAGACTCACCTCCGGATGGTTATCCTTTGCCTTGAATAAAGCATTGTAAGAAATTTTCCGCACTTGCTGACAGGTAGTATTCCAATAAAAAGTTGTTGAAGCTGTTGGTGTTCCTGTGGCGGGATCAGGAATTAATGTAGCCGGGTTGCTGTCCTCAAAAGGGGCCCCCGTGGCTGTTAGTGTAACTCCATTATTATCAGGATCAGTGGCCGAAACATCAAAAGTTAGCTGGTTTCCTGCCACAACACAATGGTTGGAAGCCATTGTTATCACAGGCGGATTGTTATCACAGGCACCAATAAGTATTTGCATATCACGAACAACCGAACCAATTTTTGTTCCAGAGCGCCATTCTTCAATTTCAAATGCTACATTATATTCACCTTGCAGAACAGGAGCATCCCAGGTAAGGTCGCCGGTAACAGGGTCTATTTCGAAACTCGTGGAAGCCAGGGGAAGGGTATAACCCGGAATTTCAAGTCCTTGCATACCGCGGCAATTCACAAGTTTATAACTCAGACTATCTTCATCAGGATCGAAAGCTGAGGGGTTATGAATATAAATTTTGCCAACACAACCCTGGTCAATAGGTGGATTCAGCAGCTGAACCGAATTATTCTCTTCCAAAAAAGGATTGATAACAAGCAAGCTCTCCACATAAATAGGGACATTCACTGAGTTTGGTATGTTTACAACCCCAAAGTTTCGGTTAGGATCTTCTACCGAAATAATATAATTCCCTGAACCTGGAAACGTGTGATTCATCTGATAAATATTCAGGGTATAGTTATCTGCGAGTGCCTGAAACTGTATACGGGGAATCTCACTTTGACTGTTATCTCCCCAGATTATCGGCAATGAAGTCCGCACATCGTCAGCCGGACTAGGGGTATACGTGTACATCGTTATGGTCACTTCATAGGTAAGCCCTTGAACCCATCGATACGTAATTTCTGCTGCGCGCTGATGTGTTGCGACAGCACTCAAACCCCAGAAGAGCATCAAAATCAACAGATATCCTTTTATAAATCGCATCAGGATTTTTAAACTTAGGTGATGTTTACCTATGCAAAGATAATTTTACCACCGAAACAGGCCTTCATTCTCCCGTTTTTTTCTTTCAATTAACTATTTATGCTCTTCAACTTATCGGCTTACACTATTCAAACTAAATCACTATTAACGAATAATATCTATTAATTATGAGAATAATCCAACATTAATTAAAGATTCTATGATTCAATGAGGGATAATCTTAAAATAATTTAATATATTGTTAATCAATATTATAATGAATAATTGTTAAAAGTATCGTAATATATTACTTTATTTAGACTGAATCAAAATTACATTTATTAAAGATTTTTTTCTTTATTTAATTGATTTAATGATTAATTTTGCTGCATGAATTATATCAGATGGAAACAGAACTTTTGACATCAGCAAAAAAAATCCTGCCTGTGCCTGAACCCAGCGTTAGGCGGATGCCGCAGTACCTTCATTTGGTAAGGACCTTGCGCGAACAGGGTGAATTATATGTTTCAGCCCCCACAATTGCCCGGCTTTTGCATGTCGATCCTACACAAGTTGTGAAAGATATGTCATATACGGGTGTAAGTGGAAAGACCCGTATTGGTTTCTCTACTGAAGAACTGCAGCATGCACTCGAAGAATTTCTGGGATTTAACCGCAAGCATGAGGCCTTTCTTGTTGGAGCAGGTTATCTGGGAAGTGCTTTGATTCAATATCAGGGTTTTCGCGAAGCAGGGATGAAAATTGTTGCTGCTTTCGATACGGATAAAAAGAAAATTGGAACAGAAATACAAGGTGTGCCAGTTTTCGATCTCGAAAAATTCCGCGATCTGGCAGCACGGCTGCATATTACGATCGGCATCATTACAACACCTCCGGGAGCCGCGCAGTCCATAGCCGATCTGATGGTGGTTTGGGGAATAAAAGCTATCTGGAATTTCGCACCTGCCACACTTAAAGTACCTGAGCATATCATCGTACAAGACACACATATTTATGCCAACCTTGCGGTCATTATCAATAAGTTGGGACAACAAAAAAATGGATAAACAGGGTTAGTTCCCTAAAAATTTTATAACGTGAAAACAGAACCGAATAAAAATCTACGCCAGTTTCAACAAGTGATTGAAATCATCGAGCGTAACAACCACGACAAGGTGCGTTTGATTCCTATCTTGCAGCAAATTCAGGATGCCTATCGTTTTTTACCTCCTCAAGTGCTCACTTATGTAGCCACCGCTCTCGATATGCCTGTTGCTGAAGTGTACGGTGTCGCGACCTTTTATGCACACTTTTCACTCGAAGCCAAAGGGAAATATGTCGTAAAAGTTTGCGATGGCACTGCCTGCCATGTGAAAGGATCATCAAAATTACTTGATGCCTTGTATAAAAAACTCAAACTAAACGCCGAAAAGCACACTACCGACGACATGATGTTCACAATAGAAGCCGTCAGCTGTCTGGGAGCCTGTGGTTTAGCTCCTGTTATGGTAGTAAATGAAAAAATTTATGGCGAAGTAAACAGTAAGCGCTGCGATGATATCATTGATACAATCATTCAACAGGAAACAGCGGAACAAGTAAAATAAGCAATCATGGAAACTATCATAACAACAGATCTGAAACAGATCAAACAAACATACAATAAAGCAGCATCCCGCATCCAAAAACGCATTGTCGTTTGTGCAGGAACAGGCTGTATCGCAAATGGCGCACTCGTCGTTCATAAGGCGCTCGAAAAAGCTATACTTGACTCAGGATTGGAACTCTTTGTTGAACTCGAACTCGATCAACATGACTGCAGTTCCATTCAAATAACCGGAAGTGGATGTCAGGGCTTCTGCGCTCAAGGGCCTCTTGTAAACATACTTCCTGACGAAACAATGTATGTGAAAGTTAAGCCGGAAGATGCTTCTCTTATCGTGGAACAATCTATTCTGACAGACAACTTAATCGATCGTTTGATGTATGTGAACCCTGTTAGTGGTGAGCACAACAAAGGTCAGCTCGATATACCGTTTTATAAACGTCAAAACCGCTTGGTTTTGGGTGAATGTGGTCATGTTGACCCTGAAAACATTCGTGAATACATTGCGCATGACGGCTATTTTGCTGCATTTAAAGCATTTACAGAATTATCCGGTGAGCAGATTTGTACCACCATGATCGAATCTGGTTTGCGAGGACGTGGCGGTGGCGGATTTCCTACAGGCCGCAAATGGCATCTGACACGAATAGAAAAAAGCGAAAAGAAATATGTCATCTGCAATGGTGATGAAGGTGATCCGGGAGCATTTATGGATCGCAGCCTTATGGAAGGCAATCCCCATCGTGTTCTTGAAGGTATGATGATTGCGGCCAGAGCTATCGGTGCCGATGAAGCTTATGTATATGTGCGTCTTGAGTATCCATTAGCTGTGAAGCGCATGCGAAAAGCAATTGAAGATGCCATGGAGACAGGTATTTTAGGCGAAAACATATTCAACAGCGGTCATAACATGTATATTCATGTTATGGAAGGTGCAGGAGCTTTTGTTTGCGGCGAAGAAACTGCGTTGATGGCTTCCATCGAAGGAAAACGAGGGATGCCTATGCCAAAACCTCCATTTCCTGCTCAGAAGGGACTTTTTGGAAAGCCAACAGTGATCAATAATGTGGAGACTCTAGCCGCTGTCCCACTTATCATCCGCAATGGCGCTGAATGGTTTAACCAATACGGTACTGCCGGATCGAAAGGCACAAAAACTTTTGCCCTTACCGGGCATGTGGCCAACACAGGGCTTATTGAAGTTCCTTTCGGAACGACTTTGCGAGAAATTGTGTACAATATTGGTGGTGGCGTTACAAATGACGATGGTAAGGTGACTGGTGAGGGTTTCAAAGCGGTACAAATCGGAGGCCCTTCTGGCGGATGTCTGACTGAAGAAGATCTCGATTTGCCTCTTGATTATGACAATCTTATCGCAAAAGGTGCCATGGTTGGTTCAGGCGGATTGGTCGTGATGAACAAGCAGTCGTGCATGGTGCAGATAGCACGGTTTTTTATGAATTTCACCCAAAGTGAAAGTTGCGGAAAATGTGTTCCATGCCGCGAAGGAACAAAACAGATGTTGGCCTTACTTGACGATATAATCGAAGGACGTGCCACTATGGAAACCTTTGATATGCTCGAAGAGATTGGATTGGTGGTAAAAAAGGCATCACTCTGCGGACTTGGAAAAACGGCCCCCAGCCCTGTACTTTCGACTATAGTGAAGTTTAGAGAAGAATATCTTCAGCATATCAACGAAAAAAGATGCGCAACAAATAACTGTAAAGCATTACGAAGCATTAGCATTGATGCCGAAAAATGCATCGGATGCACAGCCTGTGCTCGTAAATGCCCGGTTGGTGCTATCAGCGGAGAGAAAAAACAATTGCATATAATTGATCCTGAAATATGTACAAAATGCGGTGTTTGCTTTGATGTGTGCAAGTTTGATGCAGTCCTTGGTTTTAATTAGATCATGAAACATCATTTTCAATCAAAGTAAAGACTCAAAAAAAGCTACAGAATAAAAATAAAATGAAGGGCATGAATCCTTTCACCCTTCTCAAAAAAAATATCATGGAAACAAAAGGAATGGTAACTATTGATGGGATGTCGATCCCAATCGAAGGAGAAAAAAACCTCCTTGAACTCATACGAAAAGCTGATATTGAACTCCCAACATTTTGCTATCACTCACACCTTAGCACATACGGGGCATGCCGTTTATGCATTTGTGACATTGAAGGAATGGGCATTCAGGCCACTTGCTCCATCGAACCAAAAGATGGTCTTGTTGTGAAAACAAATACTGCTGAAGTGCGCCAGATCAGAAAAGTGAATCTGGAATTGCTATTGGCTAACCACGACATTAGTTGTCCAACGTGCGCAAGATCAAATAATTGCAAATTACAGGATCTGACTCGCAGACTCGGTGTAACAAAGGTTCGCTTTAAAAAAACAGATAAAATTGCACCCATCGATGATCATTCCTGGTCAATTATTCATGATCCCAATAAATGCATTTTATGTGGTGACTGCGTTAGAGCTTGTAAGGAAATGCAAGCTGTCGGAGCAATTGACTTTATCAACCGAGGTGCTAAAACCATTGTTGGTCCAGCTTTTAATAAAAGTTTAAATGATGTTGAATGTGTTTATTGCGGTCAATGTGTTTCTGTTTGCCCGGTGGGTGCTCTCGTCCCAAAACCTGAAACAGAACAAGTTTGGAAAGCAATAAACAACCCCGAAAAATATGTTGTTGCACAACTTGCCCCGGCAGTAAGAGTTGCTTTAGGGGAAGGTTTCGGAATGGAAGCAGGAACGATCAGCACCGGTCAGATTGTTGCAGCTTTAAAACGAATGGGCTTCGATCAGGTTTATGACACCTCATTTGCAGCCGACCTCACCGTTCTTGAAGAAGCTACCGAGTTCATTCAGCGTAAGTTAAACAATGAAAACCTACCTCAATTTACCTCGTGTTGCCCTAGTTGGGTGAAATTTGCAGAACAGTACTATCCTGAATTACTTCCTAACTTATCCTCCTGCAAATCACCTCAACAAATGTTTGGTAGCGTTGCACGTGAAATTTTGCCAAAGCTCCTTAAAGTAAAACCTGAGAACCTTGTCATTGTTTCAATCATGCCTTGTACAGCGAAAAAATTTGAAGCTAAAAGGGAAGAATTTATCCATGGAGGTTTGCCAGAGGTTGATCATGTGTTATCTACTGAAGGCCTTGGCCGTATGATTCATGAAACAGGTTTGCAGTTCACTAAATTGAAACCAGAGTCATTTGATATGCCTTTAGGATTTAAAACAGGTGCTGGAGTCATTTTTGGCAATACTGGGGGCGTGAGTGAAGCAGTTCTTCGGTTTGCCTATGAAAAAATTACAGGCGAAACGCTTATCGATACCGATTTGAAAATGGCCCGCGGACTCGATGGTATTCGTACTGTTGAAATGCAGCTTGGGTCAATTCATTTGCGCCTTGGCATCGCACATACGCTTTCCAATGCCCGAAAACTTTGTGATAGCATCATCGCCGGCGAATCATCCTACGACCTTATTGAAGTCATGGCCTGTCCGGGAGGTTGCATCGCAGGAGGTGGACAGCCAGTGAGCTTTGACCCTGACTTCAGAAAAAAACGCATGCAGGGATTATATAACGCAGATAAACAGCTGGAACTACATAAATCGCAAGATAATCCTTACGTTAAAGAATTGTATCAGATGACGTTAGGTGAAATCGGCGGCCACAAAGCACACGAACTGTTGCATACGCATTATCATGGAAGGAAACGTATTACAGATCAAGTAATTACGATTCGTAATACCGAACATCCAAAAATTGAAGTTTACGTTTGCGTTGGGACTAACTGTTACATGCGTGGTGCTCAGGACTTGCTAAAGAAAATGAGTCGTTACGTTGCTGATAACAAACTCTCCGACATCGTTGGTTTTGAAGGCCAGGAAGATATGGTTGATGTGAAAGCTACTTTCTGCTTTGAGCGTTGCGACAGGGGGCCAGTTTTACGTGTAAATGAGAAGATTTTGGAGCACGCAACCTTTGAAAAAGCTAAAGCATTATTAGATAGCGAGATACAAAGAATAGGATTAAAAGTATCGAATAAATATTGAATTAATTTTGGTTAGAATTAGTTGAATAATGGAAAACTCACCCGTTTTGGTTTCATACAATATGTATGTTTTCAGTCTCGGGTGAGTTCCATAATTTTCGGATTAAAGCTTTTTTATCAAACAAATAAATTATCATGACACATCAAACCCGCCCGAAAGATAAACTCCCGGTTGTTTACACCTCCCGGGCCAAATGCCGCGATTGTTACCGATGTGTGCGTGTTTGCCCAGTTCAGGCTATCCGTATGAAAGATGGTCAGGCTGAGGTCATTACAGAACTGTGCATTGCATGCGGAACCTGCATAACGGCCTGCCCGCAGCAAGCAAAAGCATATCGTACAGATTATAACAAGGTGCTGATGATGATGGAGGAAAACCACCAAATAGCGATCAGTATTGCCCCCTCTTTTGTAATTTATTACGATGAGTGGCAACAGAAACGACTACCTTCGGCTTTGCGTATGGCTGGTTTTTCACATATCTCAGAAACAGCTATCGGAGCCTATCAAAGTGCCAAAGCAACCGCTGAATATGTAAGCGCAAATCCCTATCGTGCAAATGTTTGCACCGCTTGTCCTGCTACAGTTAATTATGTGATGCACGAAAAACCAGAATTAGCCGGCTTTCTCGTTGAGGTTGTCTCTCCTATGATAGCTCATGCTAAAATGCTAAAAAAAACAGCACCTAAACGAAAGGTTGTGTTCGCCGGACCTTGTGTTGCTAAAAAAGATGAAGCTCAATGGGCTGTAAATCAAGATCTTGTTGATGCAGTTCTTACTTTTGATGAATTAGATGAGTTACTCAGCATCAGGCAAATAAATCTTGACCAATGTGAGGAAAGTTCATTCGACGAACTTGTTCCGGGAGATGCAAGTCTTTTCCCTTTGGAGGGTGGTTTATTGAGAACTGCCGGACTAAAGACCGATATGCTCGATGAACATGTGATTGCTGTCAGCGGTTTCCGGGAAGTGAAAGATGCTCTGGAAGCCCTTAATGAAAAGACGGGCAACCTGATTATTGAACCTATGTTTTGTAAAAATGGTTGTATAAACGGTCCGTTTGCAGGTCACAAACATACAGGAATTCAAAACAGGGCAGCCATTCTGAATTACGCTGCAAAACAGCGAAAACCCGATCCTGCAAACATCGGTTCTCTGAAATCTACTTCAACACATTTCGATACGGTTCAATCTGGTAAAAAAGTCGACTTTAGTGAAGATCAGATACGTGAGGTTCTTAAAAAAACTGGCAAACTTACTCCATCTGACGAGCTCAATTGCACTGCTTGCGGCTATCCCGATTGCCGCACCAAAGCTATTGCTGTACTGAAAGGTTTGGCTGAACCTGAAATGTGTATGCCTTATATGAGGCGTATTGCCGAACAGAAGTTTGATACGATGATCGATTATGATCCTAATGGAATTGTTTTATTAGATCATGAATTACGTATAATCCATATGAATCCGGCATTTAAAAAGATGTTTTCATGTTCAGACGCTTTGTTAGCCAAGAAAATTAGTTATCTTATTGATCCTGATCCATTTGAACAGTTGGTTACTAAAAAAGTTGATGTTTACAGAAGCAAAACTAACTATAGCAATTACAATTTGCTTTGTCACCTGATTGCTTATGTTCTTCCTGAAAACCAGCATTATGTCGGTATCTTTATGGACATCACGGATACGAGTTCAAGTAAGGAAAAACTTCGCGAATTGCAATCTGAAACTGTCATAAAAGCGCAGGAACTTATTGAACATCAAATAAGTATGGCTCAGGAACTTGCGAAGTTTCTTGGAGAGCATACAGCCGCCGGTGAGATATTGATGAAAAAACTCATCGATTCAATAAAAAAATAATTCCATGTATATCCACACCGATGTTTTCGCAGTTCAATCCTCAAAAAAACATGGTCAGCCATGTGGTGATGCTTGGGGAGTAGTGCGCGATTCAGAAGCCACAACACTTGTGCTGGCCGACGGGCTGGGCTCTGGTATAAAAGCCAATATTGCGGCATCGATGTGCGTTTCGCGGCTTCTGGAATTAATCAAGATGGGCATGACAATTCGGGAGGCATTTGATGCTGTATCTGCAACAATGGATTTAGTTTGGGGTAACGGAAGTCCTTTTGCTGTTTTTTCCATTGCACGGATTTTAAACAACGGTCAAACAACCATCCTGAGCTATGAAATGCCTC
Organism: uncultured Lentimicrobiaceae bacterium; assembly: GCA_964463695.1. GTDB lineage: Bacteria > Bacteroidota > Bacteroidia > Bacteroidales > F082 > JALNZU01. Next base: position 97,806 of record CAYXCZ010000003.1, read on the forward strand.
CTCCTTTGCAACTCAACTATTCCTATGCTCAGGTATTGCGCGACAGAGTGTATACACGCCAGAAAGCAATTATTCATGAGTCCGACTGCCAGGTTTCCAAAGGCGAGGCTTTAGTTTTGATTTCCGATGGGATTTCACAGGCCGGCATTGGATTGCACTTCCCGGAAGGTTGGGGTGCAGAAGGTGTACGGCAATTTCTTCAGACTCATCTTCCAATCGAAAGAATTGATGGTCAATTCATTGCAAAAAGTGTTCATGACAAAGGAAGGTCTTACTGGCCTGAAAATAAAGGGGATGATTGTTCAGTTCTGGTAGCTGTAAACAGGCGTGGTATAGTTGTAAACCTGTTGAGCGGTCCTCCTAACAGAACGGCAGATGACGAAAACTGGGTCAAAAGTTTTCAACAAAGCAATGGTATTCATTTGATTTGCGGAGGGTCTACAGCCCGGATTACTGCCCGAATTTTAAATTTACATTTATCGGTAAATGAACCTGATAACACCATTACACCTCCCTCTTATTCCCTCGATGGATTTGAACTTGTTACCGAAGGGATGATTACCCTCAATCAAGCATATCATTTGCTTGACGAAGACATTGAACTCATACCCGACTCATCACCTGCAACTGAACTCGCTGATTATTTGAAGAATGCGGATAGGATAAACATTTGGTTAGGTTTAGCCGAAAACCTGAACGAAGCCGCAATTGAGATAAAACAGCAGGGTTTGCGTAAACGTCAGCGCATAATACAAAAAATCGCTGACCGTCTGCGCAATCAGGGTAAGTTGGTGATTATCGAAAGATTATAAAATTTGCTTTTTAATAAACTATTTACTTTAACCTGAGAAAAATTCAAAATTCGTTTTATTCGTTTGTTTAATACGCTGTTATGGAACACTTTTCAGTGGCTCAATCACAAAATTATCTTCTTCAGTAACAAAAACTGTCATTAACCTTTCCGAATTAATGTCACGAAAATGCTTTTATATCTGAGAATCACATAATGTAATTCACTGAATAATGCTTACTTTGCATTGGATTTCATTTGGTTTTTTGGCAAAAAAGTTGAAAATAGCAACAAAGATGAAACCCTATTTCATTCATAATTAAAACTTTAAAAGTATGTGCGGAACTTGCGGATGCGGTGAAGATGATCATATCACTTATAAAAAACCTTCAGAAGAGGCAAAAAGCCATACACATGAGCATCGGCATGGGCCTTATGCACATGCACATTTCCATCATCATGATGATCACGATCATGACCATCCACACGCTCACGACCACGACCATTTGCATGAGCATGATCATTCTCATGAGCACATTCATTCTCATGCACATACCAATCTAGAAAGTCAAACAATTCATATTCAACGAAATATACTTTCGAAAAATGATTTGCAAGCCGAACAAAACCGTGGGTATTTCGACGCTTTGCAAATTGTGGCATTCAATTTAGTCAGTTCACCCGGATCGGGGAAAACCTCCATTTTGGAACGTACCATAAAAGAAAAAGGTTCAACTTTTAATTGTTATGTCATTGAAGGCGATCAGCAAACGCTCAATGACGCTAAAAGGATCGAACAAGCTGGTGCTCCTGTCATTCAAATTAATACCGGTAATGGCTGCCATCTCGATGCCCTTATGGTAAACAAAGCTATCAAACAACTGGGCGTTTCACAAAAAAGCACGCTTTTCATTGAGAATGTTGGTAACCTTGTATGCCCTGCACTTTTTGATCTGGGCGAAACAAAACGCGTTGTAATTATAAGTGTTACAGAAGGCGAAGATAAGCCAGCGAAATATCCCAATATGTTTCAAACTGCTCAATTGTGCCTCATTAACAAAACCGACCTGCTTCCATATCTTGATTTCAACATGAATAGTTTTCTTGAAATTGCTAAAAAAGTGAATCCTCAACTGACTTTCATCGAATTGAGCGCTAAAACTGGTCAGGGTTTCGAAGATTGGTACAAATGGATTGCGGATCAACATTGATAGTTAGTTCCTGGATTATACTTTTTCAATACTATTCTGGCTTTAAATTCTTTCTCCGCAAGAAATTTATCTGCTTTTCCTTTAGGTATATAAAAAGACAACTAAGATGTATATAATTGATATTAAATAATATAACATTTAAACAATAATGATCGTTACGGATGTTAACAACAGTGATATAAACTAACAATGTTAAATAAATAACAAAAAACTTGCATTTTACATTTCGTATTGACTACTTTTGCTGAGCTGTTAATAAAACCAAAAAGCAAAGGGCTAATGAAACATCTTCCACACAAAACGATCGAGCGGTTAAGTCAATACCGACGCGCATTGTTGATCTGTCTCGATAAAGGGCAAACACACATTTATTCCCATGAAATTGCGCGAATTCAACATATTACCGCTGTTCAGGTACGACGTGATTTGATGCTTATTGGTTATACAGGAACCTTAAGAAAAGGATATAACGTTAAAGAACTCATCGACCTTATTGGCGAAATAATTGATTCACAAGAAGGTATCAATGTAGCCATCATCGGAATGGGGAATTTAGGCCGTGCGCTCATCAATTATTTTTCAGGTAAACGCTCGCATCTGAAGATAGTGGCAAGCTTCGACATCAATCCGGATAAAATAGGTAATTCGATGTCGGGAGTGCCCTGCTATTCTTCCGAAGAAATGGATAAAGTTATCAAGGAAAAAGATATCCGGATTGGCATTATGACTGTTCCTGCTGAGTTTGCCAGCCAAACGACGGATGCCTTAGTGAAAGCCGGAATCAAAGGAATTCTTAATTATACCCCAAAACCAGTTACTGTTCCCAAAGAAGTTTATCTGGAAGAATACGACATGATCACTTCTCTCGAAAAGGTTGCCTTTTACGTCAAGCTGAACGAAAAAGAAGAAGCATAAAAAAAAAGGCGCCCAATGAGCGCCTTTTTTTATGTATTTATTTGATTAAACGATAGTTACACGAGTTCCACCATTATCAACACCAAGTAAGGTTGATTCGGTAATAATTGCATCTTTCCCGCTTCTTTCAACAAATTTAATGGCAGCCTTTACTTTGGGTGCCATGCTACCTTCGCCAAACTGTCCTTCTTCAAGGTATTTTTTAGCATCCGCAATGGTGATTTTATCCAATGCTTTTTCCTGAGGTGTGTTAAAATTGATACAAACCTTTGGCACATCGGTTAAAATGAAAAACTTATCAGCACGGATTTGTGATGCCAGCAATGAGCTCGCCAAATCTTTGTCAATTACTGCATCAATCCCTTGCAACTTGTTGGATTCAACATAAAAACAAGGAATTCCACCACCGCCAACGGCAATGACAATATGTCCTTCGCGTGCGATTTTTTCAATCGTTTGCCTGTTAAAAATCACTAAAGGCTTTGGCGATGCAACAACTTTTCTCCATCCTCTTCCCCTGGAATCTTCTTTAAAAACTGATTTAGTTTCAGCTGTTATCAATTCTGCTTCTTCTTTGGTATAAAAAGGACCTATCGGCTTGGTTGGGTTTAAAAAAGCGAGGTCATCTTTGTTAACCAGAACTTGTGTGATAATAGAAATTATATCACGATCCATATCCCTGGCCATCAACACATTTCGGAGCTGCTGCTCAATAACATAACCAATAAATCCTTGTGAATATGCAACACTGATATCCAACGGCATATCAGGCATTCCATAGAGTTTGTGTCCTGCTGTGTTTGCCAATAAAATATTACCAACCTGTGGCCCGTTTCCGTGGGTGATCACGATGTTGTAATTACGGTTAATCAAATTTATAAGGTTTGTACATGCTGCAAAAGCATTTGCTTCCTGTTCATCAATTGTACCCTTTTCGTTTGATCTTAAAAGTGCGTTGCCACCAAAAGCAACTACGGCTAACTTCTTCATATCTGATTTTGTTTTGTATTCGAATTTTAAAAAAGAAAGCAAAACTACACAAATATTCAATCAGTTAAACAAATCACTGTGAAAATAATCACAATGTGAATTAATCTACAAGACATTGTTTTGATGTCAATCTTGTGTTCGATTTCAGACACAAAGAAAATAAGAAAAACGCCAATTCAGCCAACAAATGCATCAACAGACGCCTTTTGATGCATTTTTGATGTATAATTTGACTTTATCAGTACGAGCTAAAAACGTATGTTTGTAGCCTTATCTTATAAATTATAAAGGTCGAAAAAAACAAGAAAATTATAAATCTTCATCCTTATGAAAAATACACTAATACTCTTTTTTGTCTGTCTGGGACTTTTTACCCAATTGCAGCCAGCAAAAGCACAAGGATTTTTGCATGCTAACGGTAAATTTATTCACGATGGAAACGGAAATGAAATAATTTTAAGAGGCATCGGCACAGGTAACTGGCTTTTACAAGAAGGTTATATGATGAAGACGGCTGATTTTGCAGGAACGCAAACTCAGTTTCGTAATAAGTTAATCGAAACGATTGGTGTAAATAATACCAATATCTTTTATGAAAAGTGGCTTGATAATCATTTCACCCGTCGTGATGTTGAAGCTATGAAGGAATGGGGGTTCAACAGTGTTCGTGTAGCTATGCATTACAAATGGTTTACCTTACCTATTGAAGATGAACCTATTGTAGGTCAAGATACCTGGTTCGAAAGTGGGTTTGTACGTATTGACAGCTTGTTGGATTGGTGTGAAGATAATGAAATATACCTTATTCTTGATTTACACGGGGCGCCCGGCGGTCAAGGACACGACGCCAATATTTCGGATTATGACCCCACCAAACCTTCTTTGTGGGAAAGTGCTGAAAATCGCCGAAAAACTGTCGCTCTTTGGCGCAAACTCGCTCAACGCTATGCTAACGAACCCTGGATTGGCGGATACGACCTAATCAATGAACCAAACTGGGAGCTTCCCAACGGAACATTACTCAAGCAGACTTATGTCAACATTACAAATGCCATTCGTCAGGTTGACAACAACCATATGATAATTATCGAAGGTAATTGGTTTGCAAATGATTACACAGGACTAACGCCTCCCTGGGATGATAATTTGGTTTACAGTTTTCACAAATACTGGACCTATAATACGCAGGAATCTATTCAATGGATGATCAACCTGCGAAATACGCACAACATCCCGATATGGCTAGGTGAAACAGGCGAAAACTCAAACTCATGGTTTACAAGCCTCATCGCACTTTCGGAACAAAATAAAATAGGATGGTCCTGGTGGCCGGTTAAAAAAGCAGGTATTAACAATGTTCTCATGGTTTCAGAAAGCGCCCAATACAATAATCTTATTTCGTATTGGAAAACCGGAAGTCCGCAAATTACTGCCAATCAAGCTTTTGCTGCTGTTATGGATTGGGCTGATAATCATCTATTTGAAAACTGTACTGTTCAACAGGATGTAATCGATGCCATGTTACGTCAGCCACATTCGGATGCCACTTTACCCTTTAAACCGCATCATGTGAACAATCCAATCCATTTCGTAAACTACGATTTGGGGAAATGTTCTTTTGCCTATTGGGACACGGACACAGCAAATTATCACTTGAATACCAACTCATTCACCAGCTGGAATCAAGGATGGAGCTATCGCAATGATGGAGTTGATATTGAAGAATGTAATGACAATCATTCATCTTCAAATGGTTTTGGTGTAGGCTGGACCGAAAATAACGAATGGCTTCAGTTTACCATTGAAAGTGACAGTGCAGCGGCATATCAACTCATGCTTCGAACCGCCTCGGCATCGGGACCTGCAATCGTTCATTTTGAAGTAAACGGTGTTGACGTTTGTCCCCCGAAACAATTACCAGTTACAGGAGGATGGCAAACATGGCTTTCAACTACCATCGATAATGTAATACTTCCAGCTGGCAGTAATGCAGTTAGGGTGTATTTCGAAAAAGGCGGTTCAAACATGAATTTCTTCCGCTTTTTAAATCCAACAGCTGTTTCAGGGGTTTCTTTTGGATACATCTCGGGAGAAACATCAGTTGAAGGTGATGCTATCATTTTAACTCTTAACAAACCAATCACTGAGTTAAATGCCTCACCTGTTGATTTCAATCTGAAAGTCAACGGTAATTCATTCGCTATTCAATCACTTGAAATTGACCCCAATAACAGTCAGTTATTAATCCTTCATCTGTCTGAAGAACTGCAATTTAATCAAACAGTTACGCTTAGCTATACAGGAAGTTCAGTTCTTAGCGGCGACCAGCTTTTAAGTGCTTTCACCAATAAAGCAATCAAGAACTTATTGCCCCTGCGCCATATCCCACCAACTAAAATTCAGGCAGAAGATTTCAATTACAATTATGGTTTTCAATTGGAAGACTGCACAGATACCGGCGGAGGTAAAAATGTTGGCTTTGCAAACAACGGCGATTATTTAGATTATAATATTTCTGTACCAGAGGCAGGTGTTTATAGTTTCAGGTTTCGTGTTGCTTCGATTTATTCCAACGGAAGGGTTTCAATCAGGACTAACAGCAGCGGCACGTTCACAGCCCTTCAAACAATCAGTTTTACCTCAACAGGAGGCTGGCAAACCTGGACAACACAAACAATTAATATCACACTTCCGGCAGGCAATCAAACCTTGCGGTTATATTCAATTGCAGGCGAATACAATATCAACTGGCTAGAAATTAACGGATTAACCGACATCAATGATATCCCAAATCTTAACTCATTGAAAATTTACCCAAATCCTGCAAATGGAATCTTTTTTGTGGAAGCCGATTTTAAACAAAATACTTCTGTAACCTTCCAGATTACTGATTTAGCAGGAAAACAGGTGTATTACCAAAACACAAAAAGCTCGATGCTTTTAAATGAAAAAATCGATTGTTCAAACTGCAAACCCGGAGCTTACTTCTTACACCTCTCAACAAAAGAGGGCAGTATTATTCGCAAAATTGTTATAAATCAAGGGATTATATAGGTAAACTTAGTCTTTTGAAGCGATTTGTTTAAAAGCAGCTCCCAAATTTCCGACAATATCGCTCGCTATCATACTTTCCTGTGATAGTTGTTCAGCAGCCAAATCACCAGCTAATCCATGTAAAAAAACTCCTAAAACAGCTGCTTCAAATGGGGTGTATGACTGCGTCATCAGGCCAAGTAAAATACCTGTTAACACATCACCGCTACCTGCTGTCGCCATTCCTGGGTTTCCAGTTGAATTGAAGAAACACCTCCCATCCGGACAACTGATACAGGTATAAGCTCCTTTCAAAACAACATAAACCGAGTGGCGGATTGAGAAGTCTATTTGCATTTGAATCCTTTCAAAGCTATTTTGCCACTTTCCAACCAATCGTTCAAACTCTTTAGGATGCGGCGTCAGAATGCTGTTAGCCGGCAAAAATGCTAACCAGGTTTTATTCTCTGATAGAATATTTAATGCGTCCGCATCAATAATTAGTGGCACAGAAGCGTTTTGAATCAGCAACTTAACTACTGAAGCCGTCGAAACATTAACGCCAATTCCAGGCCCAACAGCTATTGCATTAAACTTTGACAAGTCAGGAAGTTGACTAATAAAATCCTTTGATTCATCAATACTTACCATCGCTTCCGGCAAGTGATTTTGCAACGGCAGAACTGCTTCTGAAGGCAAATGAACATGAATAACACCCGCCCCGCTTCGCAAACAGGCTTTTGCAGCAAGGATTGCTGCACCTGTCTTGTCAGATGATCCGGCAAGCAACAGCGCATGGCCATAAGAACCTTTATGTGAGAACCGATTCCTTACATGAAGCATATTTCGGGCATCATCCTGAAGCGTTAAATAATTTTTCGTAACCGCCTTTTTATGCATATCTGGATGCAAACCGATTGGAACAACTTCCCAATTACCCACATAAAATTCATTTTCAGGTTGAAAAAAAGCAAGTTTTGGCCATTCAAACGTATATGTGTAATCAGCAGAAATTACTGCAGAACACTTAATATCAGTAGGTTGATCTGCAAATAAACCTGAAGGAATATCTATCGAAATAATTACTGCTTCATGTTTATTGATATAATTAATCAGATCAGCAACCAAACCAGTCACACCTTTGTTAAGACCCGATCCAAAGAGTGCATCAATCACAATCGAATCTGAGGGTAGCTCAGGAAAATCACTTTCGCTGGATATTTGTTTTGCAACAATTGATGTTTGCTCCTTTAAACGCAGCAGATTTGTTTCAAAATCAGGGCTACCTTTTTCAGAGAAACGGACGATGAAAACTTTAACAGGAAATTTGTGCTGATCGAACAACCGGGCTAAAACAAGTCCATCGCCTCCATTATTGCCACTACCGGCGAAAATCACAATCTGTTGCAATGGCTGTAGCTTTCCAACAAGCGCATTAAACAAAGCTGTCGCTGCTCTCTCCATCAGATCAATTGAAGTAACAGGCTCATTAATAATAGTGTAAGAATCCGCTTCGCGAATAAAAGATGTGGTGGGTATAGCAATCATGTTTTTATTTTGTGTTCAAAAAAATCTATCCGAACACATCAAAAATAAGGTATTAAATGGAAGAATGCCAGTAAAAATGTTTTTAACCACTTTCATACCTTGAATCTGGTTGCTTTGATTTGAATCTGTACACATATTAACACTAGCGTTCTTTTGTTATTCAAACAACTATGTTTATTTTTGTTACACAAATCAAACCTAATTAAACAATGAAAAAGTTATTTTATGTAGGAATGTCAGCTTTTCTGCTGTTCTCATCCTGTACAAATCAAGGAAACAAGCAAGAGGATAAGACCATATCGGAAGCTGACATGAAATTAATCGAGACTGCGAAGATTTATTTCAGTAAACTTCCTGAGCCAAATGATCCAACAACACCCATGGCTTTGTTAGGGAAGAAGCTCTATTACGATGAAACGCTATCTGCCAATGGAAAAATGAGTTGCAACACCTGTCATCCAATTTCCAATTATGGTGTTGATAATGAGCGTACTTCACCTGGGCACGACGGGACAAGAGGCACTCGAAACAGTCCGACAACTTTCAATGCCTACTTTCATGTAGCTCAATTTTGGGATGGCAGATCACCTGACCTCGCTGACCAAGCCAAAGGCCCTATTTTGAATCCAATTGAAATGGGCATGAAAGGTGTTGAAGATGTCGTTTCTGTTCTTAAAAATTCAGCTGAGTATACTGAAATGTTTAAGAAAGCTTTTCCTGAACAGACGGATCCAATCACTTTTGACAACTTCGCCCTTGCTGTTGCTGACTTTGAGGGAACGCTGGCTACACCTGCCGCTTTCGACGCTTTTCTTGATGGAGCAGTAACGATGCTGGATGACTATCAAAAAGAGGGACTCAGCTTATTTATCGAAACAGGTTGCATAGCGTGTCATATCGGACCCGGATTAGGGGGAAATATGATGCAAAGATTCGGACTTGTTCATGGCCCCTATTGGGAATTTACAGGAAGTGACCTTAAAGACGAAGGAAAATATACAGTCACGGGTGTTGAATCTGATAAAAATGTCTTCAAGTCACCTTCGCTTCGCAATATTGAAAAAACTGCGCCTTATTTCCACGATGGAAGTGTGGAAAGCTTAGAAGAAGCTGTACGAATCATGGCTTTCACTCAACTTGGCAAAGAACTGAGCAAAGAAGAAATAGATAAAATGATTTCTTTCTTCAAAAGTCTTACCGGTAAAATACCAGATCACGCTTTATAAACAATGCCTGGTCAATGAAACGTAAAAATCCCGCAATTACTCCAGTAACTGCGGGATTTTAATTAACTCAAGGGTGATTACAAATTCATTAGGACAAGTTTAATTTCTTCGCAACATCTTAATGCTTAATCCCTTTTGAGCCGACCAACCCTCTTTGTCCGTCAAACTGATGAAAAAATGATAGTCGCCTTCATCAAACAGCCCGTTGGAATTTGAAAGTGGGATTTCAAGGACCTGGTTCACCTGATACGATGCTGTTTCTGCTGGAATGTTAAAATCCTGAATAAAAACAAATGGATTTACCGGTGCTTTCACAGGCCACATCTCACAAATTGTTAATTCAGTACTATGTGAATGATGATCGAAATTGTGATGTATAGCAATACTGTATGAGCCCAACTCTTTGTTGTCCGAAATTGACAGACTTACTATAAAAGGTTCATTAAAGTAAATTGTATCACAGTTTAACGGAAATGTTGATTCACCCAAAAGATCAATTACGGGTTTTTGGTCATCGATTTCATCTTTTTGACAGCCATAAATACCAGTTAAAAAGATAGTAAACAGAAAACTCTTAATTATTAAATTTCTCATATCATTTAATTAAAATATTGATTACATGTTTATTACAATAGGATAATGAGCTGAATATACCCAGTTTGCACCATAGGCATCTTTTACTTTAATTAATAAATAATGCTCCCCCGACTGCCAACCGAAAGCACCTCCAATCACTTTTTGAGGAAGATCGTTATCAACAAAAGATCCAATTGTAATAGTCGCACTAAAATTGTCGGTCTGAGGAGAATCAAATTCATGGGTATGCAACAAAGCAATTGTATTGCTTGAGCTAACTTGTTCATCGGTAAGATTTTGACTAACCCGTACCAATGCGATATACAATGCATCCAAAGCCATGTCATCCGAAACTGACCCACTGATTGTGATGCTGCTCCCATTACTGAACGCTTGTAAATTTTCAGGGGCTGAAGTTATATTCAGAACAGGAGCAGTCATATCCACAGGAACCTTTAGCTCTATTTCATCTTCAATAACTGTTTGATTTCCCTCCATATCAGTAACAGTAAAATGAAAATGATAATGTCCGACTTCAGCATCAAACGGCACTTCAAGATGCTCATGGAAAGTGGTGTTTTTTAATCCAGAGAATTTAGTATAAACGGTATCAACTTCCCAAAGGCCCGCGTCGAAAAGAACCAAACTACTTTTTGCAACATGTTCACCTTCAGGATGTATGGTGACGGCAATCTGCTGAATTTTTCCTTCTGCAACAATCTCAGCCTCAATATGTAAATCATTGCCAAGGTAGGCAATTCTACCATTTTCATAACCTATTTCAGTTATTGTGATTACTGGCTTTGCAACTTGCTCATTCTTTTTACATGAGGTAAAAGAAAAAACTGCTAAAACTATAATAATTTGTATTAAATAATTGATTTTCATTATGTTAAATTTTTAGTTGTTAATTGATTTATTAAAAGGGATAGTAATATTTAAAACAAAACTCCGGCCAGGCTCAGGAACATTAATTAGCCTGTAATAACTTGTGTGATTAAAATATTTGGAGTTAAATAGGTTTTGAATTTGAACTGCAACATTGAATGACTGTTTATTCCATTTTATCTGTGTACCAAACGCAACATTGACAGTTTGATATCCGCTCGTTTTTTCTTCAGGCGGAACAATTGCATTTTGATTTCCTACCAACCTGACATCCCAAGACAGGTAAGGGTTTGCAAATGTTTTTGTTCCTTGCGGCTCGAATCTGGCATTCAGCAATAACGAAGCAGGAGGCGAAAAAGGCAAAGCGAAGCCTTTTTTATCGCCTGATGTTTGTAAAGAATAAACATAGTCGCCAATTATTCCCAATCTTAAGTTTGAGCCGATTGCATAATGTGCATGAAGTTCTCCACCATATCGGAGTACTTCACTTTGAGAATATGTAAATATTTGATTTCCATTACCATACAACCTATCATGCTCAAAACCTGGGTTCAAATAGATGTAATTTACAAAATAGGTTCCAAAAGGGGTAAGTCCGATTGCCAGCTTTTCGGACTGCCACTCCAAACCAAAATCGATTTGATAAGCAACCTCTGGCGATAAATCAGCGTTTCCCTTTTCATAACTAAAATGATGATAATTTACCCCATTGGCAGCTAACTCCTTAGCAATAGGCATCCGGAAGCTTTTTCCTAAGTTTGCTTTGAAATCGAAATCTCGCAATGTAGCAACATAACCAACTGACCATGAAATATTTGAAAAACTTCTATCGAGCTCCGATGCGCGCTGAACAAAAATCTTTTCATCACTTCCCTCCCCTTTTGGACTCTCAAACCAGTCGTAGTAAGCATCTGTATGGAGGAAACCTGCATCATATCTAATTCCTGCCTGTAAAACTGCGGTATTGGAAAGCCTGTAGTTCCAATAAGTGAAAACACCTGACGAAAATTGTTTGAATGCTGGAATAATAAAACCTCTTCCATCAATGGTATTCGATTGATATTCTGCACTTAAACCAAATTTGGCTTCAACATTCGAAAATGGCATAATTGAAATTTTTGTGTTACCTGATATTACAGATTTGTCGAAAGCTCGCTCAAGATCGGCAGGAAATGCCAAAGTATCAGGAAAAACCGCCGGCATATACCCGTGATTCACATAATTACTCCATTCCTGACGCAAATTCTGTTGATAACCAACTTCGGCCGACCATTGGTAATTTTCACGGAAAATATCACTTTTGTTCACAATTTTAATGTGCCGAACTTCCTGATAAGGGAAGTGTATATCCCGTGATGAAGCGTCGTGCAAGTCTGTGTCAACCCTTCGTGGTTCGAGGCCATGAGCATTGGCAAAAAACCCTTGTTTGGCATTCAATACACTCATAAAGATTCTGTTAGTGAAGTGCCTTTCAACAAAACCAATCGAAAAATGAATGTTTTGCTCATTTCCTGCGGTATTTCGCAATCGTCGTTCATGTAGCGCTGCCTTAAAAGAATAAATGTCAACACTATCTGTTGGCACTTTATAGTCAGCAAAATCAGCCAAACTTGTCCTTAAAGTAAAAAAGAACTTGCTTTTCCTTACAAAAGCATACAAAGAACCACCCAACAAATTATTATTGCTGTTAGCCGTAAAATCAAGAGTGCCTCCGGCAGTGCATGGTTCCGGTATTTTATTCTGCTTCAGATCAATAACACCACCAATAGCATCAGAACCATACATGAGCGATGCCGGTCCTTTGACAACCTCTACCTGCTCAATCGCATATTGATCAATTTCCAATCCATGATCTGAGCCCCATTGCTGACTTTCGTGCTTGATTCCGTGTTCTACCACCACTACTCTATTGAATCCCAAACCCCTAATAGCAGGTTTCGACTGTCCTGAACCAATACTCATGGCATCAACTCCCGGCAGTCTGTCAAGGGTTTTCATCAAATCACCACTTAGGTGCTGTTTCAGAAAAGCAGTGTTCGCAACATCTACCGTGAGCGAATTCTCCTTATGTACCGGGTCGGTCAAATGACCTGTTACAACAACTTCCTGCAAAGTTTGCCTTACAGGAAACAAGGTAACATACAGATCCATGTTCTTATTTATTGTAAGTAATTGTTTATATGCAACATAACCTATATAAGTAATTTCCAGCGTATAGTCTCCCATTGGCATGGAGCTAAACACGAAATTACCGTTCGCATCAGTTGCTTGACCAAAGTAGCTTGGATTGAGCACGATTGTGGCACCGGGAAGTGGCATCCCAAGGTCATCAGAAACCGTTCCTTTTAAAGTAAATGTCTGGCTGTTTGCCATATAGGATAAACCTAAAATAACAATCAGAAGGTAATACCTTCTCATAAGATAAAATAAATGGTGATAAAAAATTGGACTTCCTGTGTTTAAAGAAGTGATACCGGTGGAGCACGCGGACTTATCAGATGATGAATATCAGTAAATGTAACAGATTCAGCATTAACAAGATAACGAAATTCAATTCCTTCTATTACCCTAAATGAAACCAAGTTGACAGGAATATCCTTTAAAGCTAGTTTAAACCCAATAACAAGGCAGCTTTTTTGTTTGGAATGTTCTGTCTTCCAGGCAAGTGTTGAATAATCATCAACATCAGCTCTTTTGCCGACACAGGAATGGTCACAACTGCCTCCTGTATGAAATTCAAGTGTATGAATAGCCTGATATACTGTTGGATAACCAAACAGCAAAAGTAATAGAAGGGCAATATGTTGTTTAAATTTTTTCAAAAAACCTTATTTATCCTGACAATGATGACAAACTCCTTTTATAATTACTTCTGTTTCGTTAGCCGTATATCCTTTCGGTAAAACCGGAACCGCAACAGGAATCATCTCCATACATTTGACTTCGTTGCAGGCTTCACAATAAAAATGTGCGTGCAACGGATTGGAATTAACCGCCGGATCGATTGCATAACGAACATTTAGATGATCGACCACAATTCTATGCAATATTCTGGATTCCTCCAGGGTTTTAAACGACCTGTAGAAAGTTGTCCGATCATAATTTCCTGCTAATTTCTCACGTATCTCATTCTCAGACATAGCTTTATCAGAACGCATAATTACATCAAGAATTCCTTCCCGACAACTTGTGCGCTTCAAATGGTGTCTTTGTAATACTTCAGCAGGATTCATGAATGCAACATTGATTTAAATGCAACAATGATGCAAATGTAAAACTTTTATAACCACAAACGAATAAAACTGATAATTAATTCTTCTCAGAGTCTTTTTCAAGCCGTTTACTGAGTTTAAAATAAACACCGTCTTTACGCTGAATCAATTCGTTGTGAGTTCCACTTTCAACGATTCTTCCATTTTCCATTACCACAATCAAATCAGCATCAAGAATTGTCGAAAGCCTGTGTGCAATAATTATCGACGTTCTGTTTTTCATCAACTCATTGAGAGCCAGCTGAACAAGTCCTTCAGAGAGGTTGTCAAGTGCGGATGTAGCCTCATCAAGAATTAAAATTTTGGGATCTCGTAAAATTGCCCGTGCTATAGCAACGCGTTGACGTTGTCCGCCTGACAACTGAATGCCGCGTTCACCGACAGTAGTTTCAAAGCCTTCAGGAAAACTTTCGATAAATTCCAGCGCATTTGCTCTTTTAGCAGCAAGTTTGATTTCATCCATTGATGCTCCCGGTTTGCCATAGGCAATATTCTCGGCAATACTTCCACCAAAAAGCATGACTTCCTGTGGGACTATAGCCATTTGTTGACGCAAACATTTCTGATGTATTGAGGTGGAAGGTTGTCCATCGAATAAAATCTCTCCGCTTGTGGGATCATAAAACCTAAAAAGCAAAGATGTCAACGTAGTTTTTCCAGCGCCTGAAGCACCAACCAAGGCAACCTTCTGACCTGTTTCTATTTTGAAATGAATATCTTTAAGCACCTCAACATCAGACCTACCCGGATAGGAAAACAGAACATGATTGAATTCTATTTTACCGCCAAGTTTGGTATCGCAACCTTTATTTTCAGTCTCCTGAAATTCTGCACCCTCTTTTAATAAATCCATCAAACTCTCTGTTGCTCCAACAGCCTTTTGAACTTGCGAATAAAGATCAGCCATGCCCGAAATAGATGCTCCAATAAATACTGTGTATAAAATGAACTTAAACAAATCGCCGGCAGCTATACCTTCTCCACTGTTTACCAAATAAACGCCATACCAAATCACTCCAACAATTGTTGTAAACAGACTGAACACAATTAAAGATATAAAAAGTGCACGAGCTTTAGCTCCCTTTATGGCTATATAAATAACTTCATTTGTGCTTTTTGTATAACGCTGACCTTCAAATGATTCATTAGCATAGGCCTTAACGTTTGCAATTCCCTGTAAGGTTTCTTCGACAATAATATTTGACTGAGCTACCTGACCTTGAGTGTTTTTTGAAAGTGCCCGAATATGTTTACCAAAAAATCTGGCTCCAATTGCAACAAGGGGCACAAAAGCTAACATAAAAAGAGTGAGTTTAACTGACACAAGTGAAAGTAAAATTACCCCACCAACAATAGTAATAATCTGCCTGACAAACTGTGCTAAAGTAAAAGTAAAGGTTTCCTGCAAAACAGAAATATCAGCAGAAATGCGGCTATTCAACTCTCCAACTCTATGCTTTGAAAAAAAACTCATTGGAAGCCTGATTATATGATTGTAAGTTGTTTGTCTTAACTCAGCCAGCATATGCTGAGTCACAAGCTCGAACCAATAAATCCTCAGATAAGCAAAAATAGCATTCACAGCAAAAATACCTAAAAGAATTAATGCTATCTGATTGATATGCTGCAAACTAGCTTCAGGATTGGCTTGATTAATCAGATCACCCAGCAACATCGGAAAGGCCAAAGTTGTTAAGCTCGATATCGATAAAGCAACCAATCCGCCAATAAAGGCATACTTTTTTGGCAACACATATTTAAGCAATGAAAGTAATTGGTTAAAGCCCTTCCAGCTCAACTTGGTTTTTACTTTTGTTTCAGTATCCTGCATAATTCAATTGCTTTCTCAAAAAAACATCTGAGAAGTGATGTTGTTCATTCCAACTGACTAGGTCAGATTATAGTAATAAAACACTATTGCTGCTTTTGGGTGTATGGATAATAAATATTAGTTATCCATTTTGTTGAATCTTTTTCGGTTGCTGGGCCAACGACATACTCTTCCCAAACTCCCACATTTTTCATAGATAATTGATAATCTGCCATATACGCATCAAGGTCAAGATGAGCTTTGTACAAACCACTATAGGGACCAGTGAGTGTTGTCTTCAATGTTGTGCCGCCTGGACGCTTGAAAAACGTAACCCGTCCACTTTCCCTGGCTTCCTCTGCTACAGGGAATCCTACCCTCATTCGGATTGGGGCATCTTCGGTCCAGTTATAATAGAGACCAAAAGCTGGCCCTGCTGCTGCAATACGGCTACGAGACATTGTCAGAGCTAATTCGCTGAAATTCTGCTCTGTAACAGATCCAATCATATTCATCATGGCAGAATCATAAATCGTCAAAGATGGCATGCTCTCAAGTTCAATGCGCTCGATTGAAAGTGATGGAACTTCATTCTCTGCAATTTCCTTCAATTTTGCCAGACCTTTTTCTTGCATCGGCTTCATCATGCTTTCGATGAAATAGCCGAAATACTTGTAGAATGGATATTTTAACCCCGACAGTTTTAAAGCCCAGGTTACTTCTACTCCATCTGCTTTTTCCACAAAGGTCCATTCATCAAATGCTTTTCCATTTCCATTCATATCTAACAAGCTCTGAATGAATGTATAAGGTTCACTTTTCAGGATAAGCATGCTGCCATCCCCCATACTTTCACTTTTCCAGACATGCTTATTACCAACACCTTGCAACGGTCCTTCATATACAGAAACCATATTTGTGTCGCCTAATTCAAACGGGCTCCATTTTTGCCAGTTTTGAAAACTATTCACCTGACGAAAAATCGTTTGTGCATTCGCTTTAATAACAATACTTTGACTAGTTTCTGCGGTATCCTTCATCAAGGCCGGCAAAATAAGGAGTACTACCAAAAACACCGCAAATACTATCCCAACAAATTTTAATAATCGCATAATCCTTTTATTTAAGTTACTAACAGCTTAATTTTTACGATCAACACATGTCAAAAGTAAACATATGAAAACATAATTTCACTATTTTTTTGCAAATACATTAGCCATTTGTTCCAGTCCTTTCATCAAAATCTCTTTCGGACAAGCAACATTAAGTCGCATCATTTGTGAGCCTCCGGGACCAAAATCTTTTCCAGGACTCAGCCCAAGCCCTGCTTCATGAATCATTTTATTCCTAAGTTCCTCATCCGATAGTCCTGTGAAACTAAAATCGAGCCAAATCATATATGTTGCTTCAGGAACAAAAATCTTAACTTCAGGTAAATTTATATTCAGGAAGCTAACAGTTTCATTTACATTTGATTGAATATAAACTAACAATTGTTCAAGCCATGGTTCCCCATGATTGAATGCTGCCTTTGTCGCCTCAATTCCAAAAATATTACCCATTTCAATGTGCATACTTTGAAGAACTGTTTTTATTTTTTTTCTTAGCTCAGGATTTTCTATTATTACCGAAGAACTCGATAACCCAGCTAAATTGAATGTTTTACTGGGGGCATGGAGCGTAACAGTAATTTCTGATATTTCCTTTGATAGCGCAGCAAAGACATGATGTTTATTTGGCGGAAGCACCAAATCACTGTGGATTTCATCTGAAAGAACCAATACGTTATTTTTAAGGCAAATAGATGCCAGCTTGTTTAATTCTTCTGCATTCCAGCAACGTCCGACAGGGTTGTGAGGATTAGACAAAACAAACAGTTTTGCTGTCTGAGCTTGCTTCTCAAAAAGATCAAAATCAATCCCATAATCAGCATCTCTCTTAATTAATTGGTTGTAAACAAGGGTTCTGTTATGGTCCTTTACTGCTGAAAAGAAAGGAAAATAAACCGGAGGCTGAACAATAATTTCGTCACCCGGATCAGAAAAAGCCAGGATAGCCATGTTAAGTGCAGGAACTACTCCCGGAGAAAAAAGTATCCAATCTTTCTCTATTTCCCATTGATACCTGCGTTTCATCCACCCAATAATACTCTGATAATAAGCATCATCACGAAATGTGTACCCATAAACGGGATGTTTTGCTCGTTCTATCACAGCTTCACGAATGAAGTCAGGAGTTTCGAAATCCATATCAGCCACCCAAAAAGGGATAACATCCTTTGTCCCAAAAATGATTTCTTTCAAGTCATGTTTGATGCTGGCAGTATTCGATCTTTCAATATGTTTATCAAAGTTGTATTGCACGTTTTCAATTTTGTTGCAAAATAAACAAACTTTAGCCCACCAATAGCTTTTTAAACCCGGATTAATGAATAATTACACTTTAGCGAATTATTAACAAAGCCCATTTCAGACTAATTTTTATATGCTATCTTTGTTTATTAAAACCACAATATGCATATTCACGAGGCACAGAATCAGGTAGATCAGTGGATTCAAAAAGTTGGTGTCCGCTATTTCAGCGAACTCACAAATACAGCAGTATTAATGGAAGAAGTGGGTGAGTTGGCACGCATTATGGCTCGTAAATTTGGTGATCAGTCATCGAAACCTACTGATAAAGAAGAAGATATGGCTGATGAAATGGCTGATGTTTTGTTTGTCCTTATTTGTTTGGCAAATCAAACCGGTGTAGATCTAACTCAAGCTCTCGAAAAAAATATGTTGAAAAAATATCAAAGAGATGCTTTAAGACATGTAAATAATCCAAAACTAAAAGAGCCTTAAGACGTGAAATTAATCCTTTAATTCGCCTGCCCTTTGTTTTTAACTTCCTTCAAAAACCCTTGCAAAATAAATAATATGCTAGCTACTCAATTTCTAAGTCACCAATGGAAACAGGCCAAGCGCTCCTCAATTTGGCAGCGTAATCTTGCTGTTAACCTGATCATGGGTTTCTTTATATTTATACTTCTTGCCGAAGTAGTCATATTAGCCTTCTATTTATCGAATAAATGGCACGAAATTATAACAACGGGAGAGCCTGTTTCGGTCTATCATCAGGCAGTTGCCTGGTATTTTGCCGGCATGTTTACGATGCGGTTTTTCATGCAAAAACTCCCGGCTTTAGAAATAAGACCTTATCAACAACTTCCAATCAAAAAACGACATCTAATTCATTTTGTGCTTGTTAAAGGAGTTTTCAACTTTTTCAGCCTGATAAGTCTGGTGTTTTTTATTCCTTTTGCAATCTTCCAGATTAGTTATTATCATGGCACAAGTACTGCATGGATCTGGCTTTTTGGATTGTTATTCCTCGATCAGGCAATTAATTTTCTTGTTATTTATGTCAAGAAACAAATGGTAACCAATTTAAAAATAGTTGCAATTTTCTTTGCAGTTTTGGGCACGCTTGCACTTGTTGAATATCTCGGGTGGTATAGTTTCTCTGCGACAATAGCTGGTTTTCTTGATTACATTCTGATACATACTTGGTTGTTTGCTGTTCTTCCAATCATAGCAATTTTACTGTATGCATTAAATTACGCCTACCTAAAAAATGGCATGTATCTCGAATCGTTTCAGCCTAAAACATCACGTGAAGATAAATACCTTAGCGGTCAGTTTAGTCTTCTCGACAGAATTGGCTTGATTGGTGAGCTGATCGCAATTGAGCTTAAGTTGCAACTACGCAACAAAAGAACTCGTTCAATGCTGATGCTTGCCCCACTTTTTCTTGGATATGGTTTGTTTTTCTATCCTCAGGAAGAATATGGAAGTGAAAGTGGTTTTATGATTTTTATTGGAATTTTTGTTACCAGTATTTTATCAATCAACTATTTACAATATTCGTTTTCATCTGAAGGAGGCCATTTTGATTTTCTTCTCACCTTAGGATTAAGAATGAAAGATTATGTATCGGCCAAATTGCAACTTAGCACTGTTCTTATTATCGCTTCCTATGTTATCACTATACCTTACATCTATTTTGGTAAAACAGTCTTTTTTACTAATACCGCATGCTTTTTATTTAGTATGGGAATAATAAATCCAATGATTCTCTTTTTTGCGACTTATAACAAGAAAGCTATGGTTCTCACAAAAGGCTCCGCTTTCAACTATCAGGGCATCAGCGCTATGCATTTCTATATAATGATACCGGTTTTTATTCTTCCAATCTTCATTTATTTGCCTTTCAAATGGTTTGGCAACCCAACAATGGGCTTGATTGTTTTAGGAGCTTTGGGATTGTTTGGACTCCTTTTGAGACCTTGGTTCATAAAAAACATCGTTGACAACCTTTACGAAAGAAAATATATAATGGCTGAAGGTTTTCGTGATAAATCATAAAGTGTTGTTATTCTATTCGTTAAAAAAAATAAATTCTTATTACATGATACAAATTAATAATCTACAAAAAAGTTATAACGGGAATCTCGCAGTCGATATTGAACAATTAACTATTCCGGCAGGTGAAAGCTTCGGCCTTGTAGGCAATAACGGCGCAGGTAAAACCACGCTTTTCCGCTTGTTACTCGACTTATTGAAAGCAGATTCCGGAGAGGCTTTCATAAAAGATCAGGCTGTGGCAAGAAATGAAAACTGGAAAAAAATTACCGGTTCCTACCTGGATCAAGGTTTCTTGATTGACTTTCTAAGTCCGGAAGAGTATTTCAACTTTACAGGAAAAATAAAAGGGTTGACTAAGGAGGAAATTCAACTCTATCTTGCTGATATGGAAGACTTTTTCAATGGCGAAGTTCTTGGAAAAAAGAAGCTTATACGTAACTTTTCGATGGGAAATCAGCAAAAAATTGGTATCGCAGCTGCAATGATGGGTCATCCTGAAATAATAATCCTTGACGAACCTTTTAACAGCCTCGATCCTTCAACCCAAATCAGACTGAAACAACTTATTAAAAAGCAAAAAGCTACCACAAAAAGTACATTTTTAATATCAAGCCACGATTTGAATCATATAGCTGAAGTTTGTGACAGAGTTGTCATTTTGGAAAATGGCAAAATTGTTCACGACTTACATACTGATAATGATACTCTTGCATCATTGGAATCCTATTTTGCCGTATAGAGTTAAAAGGCTCTCATATCATAAAACGTAGATGAACAGCAGATCACTTAATTGGCTTATCAAAGACTTTGATCTGGGTTTACTGCTACTACTTTTGATTTTGCTGTCTAATACGAAAAATCTGCAAAGTCAGACTAGTAAATCAGTTGTCATTACAAATGCAAAAGAACAACTTTTTCAACCTTATAATTTTATAGGATTACTCACTGCTGATGGTTCACAATTTTCTTCCACAGATTTTGAAGGCAAAATTAGTTTAGACACAAAACAATCATCTTCAACGATTTACTGTATTAATGATACATACAACTTCTCAGCCTTTTCACCCGACACGGTACAACCAAATTCCATTCTAACTCTGAATTTCCTGCCTGTTTCAAATTTGGCTGAAACAGATATCAAGCAAAAGCTTGACCGTGTATTAACCCACCTTAGCAAACAATCAGCCCGACAGCACGAAGATTATAGCTTTATATCTACAAATGAATATGAACTATTTACATTCAAAAGCCTGGAAAGCATCCAAAATAACCTGCAAAAAACTAAAGACAGCCTTAGTTTGAAGAGACTTATAAAAGGTGAAGAAACTCAAAAACATCAATTCATTCATCCGGATTTCAATTCAAAAGAAATAATTCAATCACAAACAGAAGGTGGTAAAGACCCCATTTTCAACTACTTAATATCAGCACTTGATACCAAAATCGAATTTGATTCCATTTGGGAATTAAGCAGTAATAATTATCCCAGTCCTGTTTTCAGATCCAATTCTGATATGTATGAATACCGGCTCATCTCAGAACATCTTTCTTCAAATAATGATTCAATTTATACTTTCGCCTTTTTCCCTCGCAAAAATGAAGCTCAAAACTCAATTTCCGGGATTTTTCAGTATCAGACACAATCCCCAAATTTATTTCAAATACTAGTTTTTCAATCAGATAGTAACCGATCGCTTGTTTCATCAACGGAATGTTCATATTCTCTAACTCAATCCGGTTATTATCTGCCTTCAAAAATTCATACACAACTTCATGTTCAATCAGCTAACAAGATAACAAACTTTTATGCCTCCTCAAATATTCAAATAGCTGATATAAAAGTAAATACAGGTTTAAAAAATGTTTCAAATGAAAATGAATTAAATTCATCAGCATTTGAAATCACAAAAAGTTATGAACATCGTGAGAACCAAAAATTTCTAAATGTTTTGAATGAAGGATTTTTTCCAATTGGATTGATTGATATTGATGTGAGTAAGTTCATTGGGTATAATGACTTTGAGGGTTTCAAATTTGGCCTTGGTGCTCAAACAAATCACAAATTTAGTAAGCGACTTGGTTTAGCTGGATCTGTTGGGGTTGGACTTTGGACAAAACGTTTGTATTACAACTATGGCTTTGTGTTTAGTCTTGACAAAAAAATGAAAATGAACTGGACCGTTCAGCGTTACGCGGATTATATACCTTCAGGAGGTAGTGGTTTCGAGCTTTCGGGTATGACCCTTTTTAAAACAGAAAATTTTAAAAACTTCTATGTCAATAGGATGGATTTCATTAAAGCATTCGAAACATCTTTAAATGTGCTAAGCAGTCCATCATTAAAAACACAAGTAAAATATTCCTATCAGATTTCTGAACCAGGATATAATTACAGTTTCATTGCTGATCAAACACAACCAACAACATATCAGCAATTTATATTCAATGAAGTCTCAATCAAATCTTCCTGGTCTTTGCCGGTCCGGACAAAACAAAATCAAACAATTTTCAGGACCCGTGATCAGCATGATTTAGTAGAGTTAATGGTCACTTTTGGAAATAGTCCATCGTTTGCCCAAAAATTTAATTACGCAAAACTCGAAGGACGATTTAAAAAATATTTTCTCATTGGTTCAGGGGGAATACTTCTAACTGAAATCTCTGCAGCAATTGTTTCTCAAAAAGTGCCTTATCAAAAACTTTTTAACCTTCCGGGAACCTGGAATCGATTCGGTATTTATGCCCCTAATTCTTTTGCCACAATGAAACCAAATGAGTTTACAGCTGACCGGTACTTTTCTGCCGCTGTTGTGTATAATATCCGGCAACCTTTGAGGCTTAATTCATTCATTCAGCCTCGCTTATCTCTAATGAATCAGGCTATTTATGGCTCAATGGAAAATGATCAGGCTCATCAGTTTATAACCATAAAAGCTCCTGAAAAGGGCTTTTTTGAGGGAGGAATACTCATACATGACCTACTTAAACTTGAAAACTTAAGTGTCGGAACAGGATTTTTCTATCGATATGGAAATTATCATTTGGAAAACGGACAAGAAAATTTCAGATTCAAATTAGTACTTGGACTTGGCGAGAAACATAACGAAAACCCTTCAATGCATTAATTAACTATTTGTTACCCAAAAATCATACGCGAATTGGTTGTCCTTCTTTTAGGAAGACAAAAACAATTTATCTTTAACAAAAATTTCAACAGTAATTCACATGGGTAAAAATAAATTCAATTTTGGTACAGGTCTGGTTTTAGGCGCACTTGCTGGTGCTGCAGCTGTATATCTTTTAAACAAAGACCGACGGGAAACAATCAAAAAGAAAGCGATTGAGTTTACCGACAAAGCATCTGATGAACTTGCAAATGTCTTGGAAAATCTAAAAAATAATCTTGAAGACGAATCCAAATCTTAAAACTTTCTCATCTTCTTCATTTCCCACTTATAACTTCAACAAAAATGGCAACAAATATTGGCTCAGAAATTGGAAATCTCACCACAGATTTGAAGGTTTATTTTAACCTGCGACTAAATCTTATTGGGTTGATGCTAAGTAAGCGTATTGCAACGCTTTCTTCGTTTTTAGTGACGGCGGTACTTATAACCGGATTGGCTTCGATGGTCATCTTAATGCTGTCTTTTGCTTTTGTTTTTTGGTTTGGCCATCATGTGGGGACTTACTATCAGGGTTTTCTTCTTATGGCTCTGATCTACTTGTTGTTAGGCCTTATCGTGTACCTGGGCAGAAAGAAATTCTTTGTCGACCCTGTCCTCCATAAAATTAATGAGAAAATTGCTGCCGGCGATTTTACAGGATTAGGTGGCTCAATGCCAGCTGGTTTCCAAACTATTGATGACCAGATAAAATACCTGGTGGAAGAAGTCAACCGATGCGAGCTGGAAATGCAAAACGATTTCGACAGTCTTACTGATCAACTTCAACCTGTGAATATCATCAAAAATATTTTCGGGAGCATGCTAACAAGTCCAACACTGATAATTACGGTCTTGGATCTTGCTATTCGAGCCTTGAGAAGAAATAAAAAAGATGGTGCTAAAGAAGAAGGTGTATCAGACAGTTAGAATGTCCTTTTCCTTCAGCTCCAATATTTTATCAACTCTTGCAATATAGGCATTAGTCAGCTCCTGGATTTTCTCAACCAAACGTTTTACCTCATCTTCAGGTGTACCGTCCTTTTCAAGATGCTTGGCTTCGTCATTGGCATGACGCCGTGCATTTCTGATACTTACTTTTGCATCTTCTGCTTCATTTTTTGAACGTTTTACCAAATCTTTGCGCCGTTCTTCCGTCAAAGGTGGAACGTTGATTCTCAAAAGTTCACCTTCATTCATAGGATTGAAGCCTAAGTTTGCGGCCATAATTGCCTTTTCAATAGCATAAATTGAACTCTTGTCGAAAGGCTGAACGATAATTTGCCTTGGATCAGGTGTGTTGATATTGGCAACCTGTTCAATTGGAACATGCGCTCCATAGTATTCTACAATTACCCCATTCAACATCGCAGGACTCGATTTTCCAGCTCTGATTTTATGTAATTCATGCTCAAAATGAACAATAGCATGTTCCATGCTATCTTTTGTTGCTTCTAAAACAAATTGTGATTCTTCTGTCATGTCTGAAAATTTTTGCTGACAAATATACTAATAAAACTGCATTTGAACAATCACTTTGCTACTTTAAACTGCCATATAATCCAAAAAGCCATGGATCTTGTTTTTTTATATAGACCCATCTTTCTGTTACATCGAATGACGCTTTTGCCTTATTCCAAACATAAGTACGTAATTTTGAATTGGGTGGAATAGCGGGCCCTGCATCTAAATGATGAACAACTATCATCGTAAATGTTTCACCTTCTTTAATAATACGCCCATCAAGTGTACCTGATCGCCACATCACAGGCTCAGAAACTCCTGAAACTTTGATCTCAAGAACAACACTAAGATCTCTGATTTCAGTCAAAGCCTTGATTCTATAACCAGAAACAATAATACCATCGTCACTAATAATTGTGCTATCAATTGCCGATTCCCATAATAAACCATACTCATCCTTTTCTGTAAAACGAACGATTCCGGTTTGTTTTTTGTCTTTTACCAAATACCTAGCATCTAAAAATGGCGTCTCACCTTCAACTTCTTCACGTTCAAATAAATAATATCCTGAATTGAACCAGTTTTGTTGCTCAACAACTTTAGTATACTTGTTTCTTACCGTTTCAACCCAGTTAAATGAGGTATAATCAGTCCAGCCGATAGCAAAATAACGTGTTTGACATGAATCGATAAGCAATGAAAGTTCTGTTGAACTATTGTTTTTGTTGAAAAGAATGACTCCTGTGTTTTGCTGCTTTTGCAGGTAAAAGTCAAGCATGCGCACCGATCCCCCAACTGCCACCTGCGTTATATCTTCTTTATAAATATCCTGGTTTTTATCAAATCTCAAAGCAATTTGATCGTAACCCTGCTCATACATTGTTTTGTAGTGTTGCCGACTATTAATCAAAGTAAAAGCACCCATCGATACCAAAATTATAACAATCAATACGTTATATTGTGGTTTTAGCTGTCGTGTAAACCCGGAAATACCAAGAATCAGAAATGGAAATGAAAAGTAAAGCGTACTAAACTGAATTACTGGTGTGCGGAGAATGGAATAAGTCCATCCAATTCCAAGGCTAAGAGCAAACCATAAAATGAGATTTAGAGAATAGATAAGCTTTGGTTTGCGTCCAAAATCCATATAGTTTAATGCAAGAACAAAAACATTAAGTATGGTGATTATGAAAACAGCTGAAAAATGGAAGGTGTAAAGTAAAAATTGAGTCACAAAATCAGGTGAAGGCTTTCCTAACCAATCACCGATTCCTCCGGCTGATAACTGTCGGAAAAAAATCCCAAGATTCGGTAGATAAAGGAGAATTGAAAGAAGTCCTGTGTATATCAACTTCTTCTTGTTGTCGCGATTTGCAAGAAAAAAGAAACTAATAAAAATGAAGCCGGCCATCATCATTGCAAAATAATGCATCATTGATGCTAAAACTAACGATAATGCGAAGCCAACAGTCTCAATACCAATAGTTTTAGACTGACTTTTTATAACTTTAATTCCAAAAAAAACTGCTAACAAAACGAAAAAGAGTCCCGAACTGTATGGGCGCGCTATTTGGCTGAAAAAAACAAAATACTGCATCGTTGCAATAAGAGATGCACTTATAAGTCCGGCCGTTTCGTGAAACAATTGCTTTCCAATTTGATAGACCAGCCAAACAGACCCAATTCCCATAAGCGCAAACGGCAACTTAAGCCAAAAGGCATGAGTGCCGGCAATGGCCACCAAATAATGCAGAAGGATTTGAGTCCCTGCGGGATGAGCATCTGGTGTTACACCTTCACGAATGAGTTGCGTAAAGCTTTCATATCCAACACGGAACAAGGCACTGAACTCATCATGCATGAAAGGTACATCCCACAAACGCCAAAAACGCAGAAGCGCTGCAGCAATCAGAATGATAACGATTGCAACTTTCTCTGCATTTTTCGATAACCAGGTGTAATATTTAAGCGAAGATTTCAATTGGTGACAATCGTTCCAACAGGCAAGCCTTTTAAAACATCGATAAGGTTACCCTTTTTATTCATGTCAAAAACCAGAATTGGCAGATCATTCTCCTTACAAAGCGTAAAAGCTGTGAGATCCATTATTTTAAGCTGCTTCTCGTATGCCTCTTCAAAAGTAAGATGGTCGTAACGAATGGCATTGGGGTCTTTTTCAGGGTCAGCAGTGTAAATTCCATCAACACGGGTGCCTTTCAAAATTACATCTGCATTGATCTCCACAGCTCGTAGTGCAGCAGCAGTATCAGTTGTAAAAAATGGGTTTCCTGTACCTCCACCTATTACAACAATTTGTCCTTCTTCAAGCAATGAAATCGCTTTTGGTCCACTCATTGATTCTGCAACTCTGTCGATGTAAACACCTGATAATAAGGTTACTTTCATTCCAAGTGACTGGAGCGTTGACTGCAATGCCATACTGTTGATAACAGTGGCGAGCATTCCCATATAATCGCCCTGGACACGATCCATACCCTGACTTGCGCCTTGTAATCCTCTGAAGATGTTTCCTCCACCAATCACGATGGCAATTTGTGCACCTGCTTTCGAAGCGGTTACGATTTCATCTGCATAGTCTTTTAAGCGTTGAGGATCAATACCATACTGTTGATCACCCATCAAAGCTTCTCCGCTTAGTTTCAATAAAACTCTTTTGTATTTCATAATCAATCGTTAAAACCAATAACCAATATTAATAAATGTACCCAATCCCTTACTGCGATTACCCCCCATGAGCGTTAACTCAACAGGGCCAATAAAACTCTCATATCCGAACGTTACTCCATAACCAACAAGGATTTCCGGTTGATGAAATATATCTTCAAAATCCAGGGTTATAATTCCCAGGTCAATTTTTGGTGTGATATAGAACTTGTCAAAAATCTGATACTGCCATGCGTTGTGTAATGAAACCTCATTCAAACCTCCTTGCTCAACAAACCGATGGCCGATGAATGGGATAAAACCTTCTAGATAATTGAAGTAAGATTGTCCTCCAAGATAAAACCAATGAGCTAAAGGAATGGGGCCATCTCTGAAGGTTATCCCGGCAGACAGTCCGGTTTTAAAAGTACTTTTAGTTGTTATCGGGAAATTTTTCTGGTAATTAACGGCTAAAATTAATGCATTGGAACTAAAAATATCAAGGGAGTCGTTAGATAAAGGTAATAAATGTTTTATCGAAAAATTCATTTTACTTCCTTTTGTTGAAAAATGATTCTTATCAAAACTATCAATCGCCCAGCTGGCACCAGAAACAAGGTGCGCATCAAAGTTCCTATCAAAAAGAGGGTTTCCAAAACCGCTTCTTAAACTATTGGTTTCGAGACGTGTCCCAACACGAAGTCGCATTGTATTTTTAAAGGTCCATTGGGCAAAAGCACCAAAACTGTATAGGTTAAATTTGAATATATCACCGATGTTATCCCCGTCATAAATTTTCAACTCCAGATTAAGACCCGAAGCATGCAATCCATAACCAACCTTCTTCCCACGATCAACAAGAAAAAGCCCTCTAAATTGCGGATTTTCACCCAGATTGATGTCAGCAAAAATTTTGGAACCTTTTACTAAAACATTCTTGAAAGTTGCATTAAGTAATAATCCTACTTTATAATCTGAATCATAATGAATACCGACTCCAAACAAACCTGAGCTTGATTCAGTAATCTCAAAAACCAAGCCTGCGCCAAGTTCATTTGGCACAAAGTAATAATTGATTAGTTCAAAAAAGCCACTGCCATAAGCCCTTTTCATCGACTCGTCAACCTCATCGAGATGCACCCAGGTCATAGGTTTAATTCCCAAAGCACCATCTAGATATTCCTTCGAAACCCTTTTCAGACCTTCATATCTGAATTGCGTTATAAAAATCGAATCAACTGGTGTCGCATTCAAAATGCGAGGTATTCGGGGACGAATATTATTTATTGAATCAGCAAGTCGTTTTAATTGAGGCAATTGCGCTCTCGCTGCATCTTCACCTCGTTTGATGAGTGTATCATAATCGTTAAAACTCATCATGTCATAACCTTCAAGATCGGGTTTGATATAATAATCGGTAAGCCTGATAGCATTCTCGTTTGATTCAACTCTGTAAAAGGAAGTCACCTGATCTAAAACTTTGAGGATGGAATTGATATTCTCAACTTTGTGCAAACCAGTTTGAACATCAACACCTACTATCAAATCCATTCCTTCTTTTTTAACTTCTTCCACAGGAAAATTATTTATAACTCCCCCATCAACCAATATGTTCCCATCAATGTCAACAGGGACAAAATAACTGGGTATTGACATACTTGCACGCACTGCCTTGTGCAAAACACCTTTATTCAAAATGACGTTTGCGCCATCCCCCAGATTGGTGCCGATACATAAAAATGGAACTGAAAGTTTGCTAAAATCTTGCGTTTTATATGCCGGACTTAAATATCTGGCAAGCAATAAGTCCACCATTTGTCCGCTGTGTAGTCCGGTTTTAATTTTAACCTTTTTTTCAACGATTGGGAATGTCATTAAAAAACGGTCAGAATTTTGTTTTTCTTCGATAGGAATGTATCTGCGTTCGATTTTATCATTCATAAGGAAATCCCAATTCTGACTTCTTACAATCTTTTCCATGGTATCAGGATGATAACCAAGGGCATACAAGCTGCCAAAAATACTTCCCATACTAGTGCCGCTCACATAATCAAACTGCAGCCCGGCCTCCTCAAAAACCCGGATCGCACCAATGTGGGCAAATCCTTTGGCTCCACCACCACTTAAAACCAAACCAAGCTTTGGATCAGTTGCACGAGGTCTGGTCTGAGAAAATGATGTTTCTGAAAATAAAAAAAGTGTGAGCAGACAAGCGATAATTATAGATCTAACGCTCATAACTAGTTGTTTTTTTAAAATTTTGGCTCAAAGGAAAGATAATCTCTGTTAATCCTCCTAAACCCAACAAAAACTGTTTTGGATTCACCATAAAGAAAGCTATTGACATTGATCTCATAGGTGAAACTTCCTGCCAAACCAACAGTATCAGTCAAATTAACATAGTAATAGCCTGTGTCATTTTTCATTGAAACAGTTTGTCTTCCATCACCGATACGTTCAATCTGCCACACAAGGCTGTCAGCGAAAGTAACTTTTGCTACTTTTTGACCTACAGAGAGGTTGTTGAAGAGTATAAGAAAATCATCAGGTGGATTAACAATATCCTGTGTATACACATATGCCGGTCTGTCATCTCCTTCTATTTTCTCCGTATTACATGATACAAAAGTCAATAAAACGCTGATTAAAACAAGAAAAACAAACCTTTTCATCATTTAAAATTTAACTTGAAATTATATTACATGAAAAAAGTCATGTGCACCAAAAATGTTTCAGGCACTAAAATACAACAAATCAGTCCTCTCCGAGCATTTTACCATGACAATTTTTATATTTCTTTCCACTCCCGCAAGGACATGGCTCATTGCGTCCAACTTTTTTCTCGGCTATGACAGGCTGTGTAACTTCTTTTTGCTGGGTATTGCTGTGTGCCTGCGATAATAAATCTGAGCGTTCCTCTTTAATCTTACTTCGATCGATACCTTTTGCTCGCTGAGCTTCTCTTACATTGGATGAATCCTGAATAGGAATATCAGCACGCATCAGGAATGAAATAACTTCTTTGTTAATCCGCTGAATCATATTCTTGAAAAGCTGAAATGACTCGAACTTATAAATCAAAAGAGGATCTTTTTGCTCGTAAGTTGCATTTTGAACTGACTGTTTCAAATCATCCAATTCACGTAAATGCTCCTTCCACGACTCATCGATTAGTGCCAGTGAGATGCTTTTTTCGATCGAAAGCGTCACCTCACGCGCTCCATTGTCGATTGCCCGCTTCAGGTTAACAACAATCTGCATCCCTTTATGCCCGTCGGTAATAGGTATGGCAATGTTTTCGTATTGTTTCTGACGCTCAAAAACATCGGCAATAACAGGCATGGTCTTTTCACCAATTCTACGCGTTTTATCTTTATAAGACGTTCCAGCCTTGGCAAAGAGTTGTTCATTAAGTGTTTCTGTTTTCGAATCAAAGAAGGTGTCTTCATTAAACGGAGGCTCCATTCCCATACTTTTAAGTACCGCCATCCTGAATCCTTCAAAGTCGCGCTGTTGCTGGTACTCATTGATAAGATTCTCACCCAGATCGAATAACATATTGGAGATATCTACCGAAAGACGTTCGCCAAACAATGCATGGTGACGTTTTTTATAAATAACCTCACGCTGTGCGTTCATGACATCATCATATTCCAGCAACCGTTTACGTGTTCCAAAGTTATTCTCTTCAACTTTTTTCTGTGCTCTTTCGATTGATTTAGTGATCATTGAGTGCTGAATCACTTCTCCCTCTTTTAAGCCCAACCGATCCATGAGACCTGCAATACGACCCGAGCCAAACATACGCATGAGCTCATCCTCAAGGGAAACAAAAAACTGAGTGCTTCCAGGATCGCCTTGTCGTCCGGAACGACCTCTGAGCTGTCGGTCAACACGTCGCGACTCGTGACGCTCCGTACCGATGATAGCCAGACCACCGGCCTCTTTTACACCTGCACCTAATTTAATGTCAGTACCACGACCAGCCATGTTGGTAGCAATAGTTACTACTCCAGCCTGTCCGGCCTCTCGTACAATCTGTGCTTCACGCTGGTGCAACTTGGCATTCAACACATTGTGATCAATACCTTTACGCTGCAACATCCGGCTTAACAACTCCGATGTTTCAACAGACGTAGTACCAACAAGTACTGGACGTTTTGCTTCAACCAATGCTATGATTTCATCAATTACTGCATTAAATTTCTCACGTTTTGTTCGGTAAACCAAATCTTCACGGTCCTTTCGGGAAATTGGCTTATTTGTAGGAATTACCACAACATCCAATTTGTAAATATCCCAAAACTCACCTGCTTCCGTTTCAGCAGTACCAGTCATACCCGAGAGTTTGCCATACATCCTGAAATAATTTTGCAGGGTGATAGTTGCATAAGTTTGTGTGGCCGCTTCGACTTTAACATTTTCCTTTGCTTCAATAGCTTGATGTAAACCATCGGAATAGCGGCGGCCTTCCATGATACGTCCGGTTTGCTCGTCAACAATCTTAATTTTGTTTTCGATGATCACATACTCAACATCTTTCTCAAAAAGGGTGTATGCTTTTAGCAATTGATGTACGGTATGTAAGCGCTCAGATTTTATTCCAAAATTGCGAATCAGGTCACTTTTTCTTTCAAGCATAACCGGTTCAGTCAACTGTTGGCGTTCGATATCAGCTATTTCAGCTCCAACATCGGGAAGGATAAAAAATCCAGGTTCGTTGTAGGAAGCCGATAAAAGATCAATCCCTTTTTCTGTAAGTTCAACAGAATTATGTCTCTCATCAATTACAAAAAACAACTCATCGTCAATTACATGCATATTTTTTGCCTGTTCCTGCAAGTAAAAACTCTCTGTTTTTTGCATCAGGCTACGCATTCCTTCCTCACTTAAAAATTTAATCAGCGCATTGTTTTTAGGCAAACCTCTGTAGGCTCTGAAAAGTAAATCACCTCCTCTTTTTTCATCGGCAGGTTTTGGTCCCTGCAAGAGTTTTTTCGATTCGGCGAGAATACTACTGACAAGGGTTTTTTGAGCATTGTAAAGTTTGGTTACGTCAGGTTTCAGCACGTCAAACTCCTGATGGTCTCCTTTTGGAGTTGGACCGCTGATAATCAAAGGCGTACGTGCATCATCGATTAACACAGAGTCGACCTCATCCACGATAGCATAATGGTGCTTACGCTGAACCAACTCATCAGGATTACCTGTCATATTGTCACGGAGATAATCAAAACCAAACTCATTGTTGGTTCCGTATGTAATATCTGACAAGTATGCTTTTCGACGGGAGATTGAATTTGGTTCATGCTTGTCGATACAATCAACAGTAAGTCCAAGAAAATTATATAAAACGCCCATCCATTCCGAGTCACGTTTGGCCAGGTAATCATTAACAGTAACAACATGTACTCCCTTGCCTGCCAATGCGTTAAGATATACCGGCATTGTTGCAACGAGTGTTTTTCCTTCCCCGGTCGCCATCTCAGATATTTTGCCCTGATGCAATACGATACCTCCGATAAACTGAACATCGTAATGGACCATGTCCCATCGGGTCATGTTTCCGCCTGCCATCCAACTTGAGCTATAGATTGCCTTGTCATCTTTGATGGTAACAAAATCGTGCGCTGCAGCAAGGTTTCTGTCCAAATCAGTTGCGGTTGCCTCAACAAAGTCGTTGTTTTTGAAAAGTGAAGCGGCAGCTTTCATCACTGAAAATGCTTCAGGCAGTAGTTCGCTAAGCTTTGCTTCCGTTTTTTCGTATTGCAATTTCTCCAACTTATCTATCTGATTATAAAGCTTTTCCTTTTCAGTTGGTTCAAGGTCAAACTGATCTTCTAATTGCTGTTTTAACCGGGCAATTTCAGATTCTTCGTTGGCGATAGCCTCCCGGATTTGATATTTAAAGTAGTTGGTTTTCGCCCTTAATTCGTCCACAGAAAGCTTACTGATAGTGGAATAAGCAGCAATAGTTTGCTCCAACAAAGGTTGAATGGCTTTTAAATCTCTGGAAGCTTTATCTCCGAATAATTTCTTAAAAAAACTTAGCATGACTATAGAGGTAGTTTATAATTCAATTTTGAGTGAAGTCAATAATCATTCCGAAAATTAACTAATTAGCTGCAAAATTACCATATTTTTCAACCCACCACAGAAAAGGAATTGTAATCTGTCAAAACATGAGAATGGATCTATTCCTTTTTGAGCAGTTTAATCAGCCGGCCGATGTGATATTCAAGATTTTGACTAACAGGAGGTGCAGGAGTCATAGCAATTCGTCCGTCAGGGAACAGCAGCACATATTCCGGAAAAACTTTGATATTATATCGCTCATAAACAAGAACATCGTCTCCGGTATGAAACAGCTGCCAGCTAAGTTTATTTGAAGTCATGAAATTTTGGGTCGCTTTGTAGGCGTCATGTGTCGTAATAATCAACACGTTTATGTCGGTTCCAAACTTTTCAGTAATACCGGAAAAATCAAGTATTTCTTTCTTACAAACCTCGCAGTCATTCTTAACAAAAAGAGCTACTATCAAAGCGTTTGTTGGCATATTAAATTCAAAAATTCCTTTAGAGTCATATAATTTCAATGGAGGAGACGGTGTGCCCGGCGACAAGTAAGCTCTTCTCTTCAGAATATTCTCCGCTATGATTTTGTGCTGATTATAAGCTGATTGTGTTGCTATTTGCTGAAGTACCCTGCTGATGGATCCTGAATAGAAGGCGGGGTTATAATAGTTGGCATTTAGGTGAAATAGCAACACCAACTCCCTGAACTGATCACTTTCTGTCATTAAAGGATCTGATACAACCATCATTTTCAATGCAAAAAAACCTTGGTTTACAGCTTCTACCAAAGCATCAAAAGGAATTTGCTTGTTTCCGCTTGTAAAATAATCACCAAAATATTGGTCAATCATTGCCATATACTCCGGGTTGTCATATTGAATGATTCTGGATTTAAAAAAGGTAGCATAGATTTGTTGAGGTGTCATTTTTTTTATTGCAGGGGCAAGGGAAGACACCTTGTAGAATTGATAATTTTGTAAAAATGGATCTATTGTTTTAGGCAAAGCATTTGATAGTGCCAATTGAAGACTATCTAAATAACGAGCTTGTCCGAATCGTTGTATTTGATTGAAATACTTGATAACAAATGTATTATAAACAAAATTGATTGTTTCGTAATGCTTTTGAAGACCTGAATCTGTCGTTTTTTTCATCTCGATCACCATTGGCTGCGGGTCGAAATATGAGTTTTGATTTTCAGAGGTGATCGTCAAAGCAACCTCGTATTCAGCACCGGGCTGTAAGACGATTGGAACCCTATTCAAGCCAATAGCAATTTCAGCTATCTCAATTTTTCCGACTTCAACACTTATTTGAAAACTACCCTTGAAATCAGTTGAAGAGGTTGCAAGCACTTTTTCCAATCCTGAAACAAAGTCTTCTTTTACAATGATACGGACAGGTTTTACCGGCGAAACTGAACTTCCCTTGATGGTAACATTTTGAGAAACAACACCTAAATGGGTAAATAACAACAAAAAAACAAGTAAACGCATGTGGATTCCATTTGGTTACAAACGAATTATTTTCGTTTATAGTGTCAATTTGATTCCTTTTGGGATAAAGTTACTTACATCTCCTCCATTTCTGAATACATCTCTTATAATGCTGGAAGTGATAGGAGTTAATTCCGGCGAAGTAAGCATAAAAACGGTTTCAACCTCAGGAGTAAGAATTTTATTTACCTGACCAATACCACGCTCGAACTCGAAATCTGCCGAAGTGCGTAACCCACGTAAAATATATCCTGCTTCTACTTTCTTACAAAAATCAACAGTAAGCCCCTCATACTCCATCACTTTAACTTTTGGGAAATCCCGAAACACTTCCTCGATCCATTGTTTTCGAAACGAAGAGGGGAAAAAATAATTCTTTTGAGAATTATTACCAATGGCAATAATTATTTCATCAAACAAAGGCAAGGCTCTTTTCACAAGTGCCTCATGACCAAGTGTTACAGGATCAAACGAACCGGGGAAAACTGCTCTTTTCATATATTTCAACTATTATATCTTTTCATGTTTTAAAGATGACAGGAGTAAATTACCTAAAACTTCCTGCACCGAGCGATATGACTGACTTAAAACAAATGGCATCTCGGCGTTATCGATCCATTTTGATTGCGTAATACCTTCAGATAATTGCGGTTTAGGCGATTTATTGCCATTATAAAACATCTCATACCAGCATGTGTGTTTCATATACCAACTACCTTTCATGAAATAACAATGCCAGGTATCAGGCAACTTCATACCCACTTGCATTTCGCTTAATCCCGTTTCTTCTTCAACCTCACGAAGAGCAGTCTGCAGGTGAACTTCGCCCGGATCAACATGACCCTTAGGCAAATCCCAGAATTGATTTCGATAGATAAAAAGGATGTCACCTTTTTCATTTTTGACTACCCCACCTGCCGCTTCTACTTGTTTCATGGAAGGTATCCATGCACTAAAAAATAAATAAGGATTAGCTTCACTACTTATTATCAAATCGAAAGATATCAATCCCTTTAACCAATCGGTGATTAATGCAGATGATGGAGGCATGAAATCAGTCGTTTTATACTTAGGAAAAGCTCCATTTAACGACATTTCACTATCCTGATTTACCAGTGTAATACTTCTGCTTTCACAAAAAACTTTATACATTTGCTCCATGAAAAATAATGATCAATCGACACTAGCCCTCGCAGGTTTTCTTTTGCAAATTAAAGCAATTAAACTCAATCCTGCCAAACCATTTACCTGGGCATCAGGATTAAAAAGTCCGATTTATTGCGACAACCGTATTACGCTATCATATCCTAAAATACGTACACACATCCGACAGGAATTTGTACGCTTGATTCTCGAAAAATACGAAAAACCAGATCTAATTGTTGGTGTCGCTACCGGAGGAATTGCTCAGGGAGCGCTTGTAGCTCAGGAACTTGGACTTCCTTTTGCATATGTTAGGTCAGAAAAAAAGTCACATGGTCTTACGAACATGATTGAAGGTGTGGTGGAAACAGGTCAATCAGTCGTTGTTATCGAAGATCTTATTTCAACAGGTGGGAGCAGTTTAAAGGCTGTTGAGGCTCTTAGGGAGCGTGGCGCAACTGTAAAAGGAATGATGGCTATTTTCACTTATGGTATGAAAGCTGCTTCAGAAAGTTTTTTGAAATCTGATTGTGAACTCACAACTCTTACCGATTTTGAAACTTTGCTTCAGCAAGCAGCTGAAGAAAATTATATCAATGAAGATGAGTTACGCTCGCTTATGGAGTGGAAAATGGACCCTAAAGCATGGAGCGACGCTCGAATATAGTACCTAAAACCAAAAAAAATGAATATCTCAAGTAATTGGAAAGAAATTAAAGGAA
This sequence comes from uncultured Lentimicrobiaceae bacterium, assembly GCA_964463695.1. Taxonomy (GTDB): domain Bacteria; phylum Bacteroidota; class Bacteroidia; order Bacteroidales; family F082; genus JALNZU01. Next base: position 135,202 of record CAYXCZ010000003.1, read on the forward strand.
GCACCGGGCAAGTTTACAGTTTTGTTAGTGACCTCAGCAATATGGGTGACCTGATGCCTGAGCAAGTGGTGAACTGGAAAGCTGAAAAGGATCGCTGTTCGTTCACAGTCAAGGGAATGACTAGCCTCAGCCTTCGTATCGAAGAACAAATTCCTGAAAAACGCATTCGATTGGTTCCCGATGGCAAATCACCTTTTGAGTTTGAATTACTGCTTCATCTGCGCGAAAAAACACCCCAAACATCCGAATCAATGGTTGAGATAGCCGCAGAGCTCAATCCTATGATGGCCATGATGGCAAAGCGTCCCCTTCAAAATTTGGTTGATATTATTGCTGAAAAACTGAGTCAGAAGTCGTTTTAGTACCCTCTATTGTGATTGATGAATAAATTCAACTTCTTTTAAATCACAGCTAATCAGTTTATTTTCTTGTGTTTTCAGCAGTAAATGACCATAAGAAGTAACATTTTCGATTTTTGCTTTGATCACTTTTCCATCGTGGTAATAGTCAGCCATTTGTTGAAAATACAGCAAATTCTGAAGGTATTTTTGATCCAAAGCTTTAATATTGCGTTTAAGTTGTGAAAAGTTGCTTTGTAAATGAATTAAAAGTTCGTTTAATATTTGTTCACAATCCAAATCATTTCCAACAATTTGAGACATAGAAATGGGATTTGGTATAGTTGAGGGAAATATTTTTTCGTTCACATTCAAACCGATACCAATGATAGAATAATCCATTTTATTGCCACTAATCATGTTTTTGATCAAAATGCCAGCGAGTTTATTATTTCTCCAATAAAGATCATTAGGCCATTTTATAGCCAAATCGCTTGGCTCTTTTATGTACATTCTTAGCGTTTCAAGAAGTGCCAGTGACACAGCTTTAGTAATAACAAACTGATCTTCAGGTTGTATGAAATCAAGATTAAGGCCAATACTCACCAAAAGGTTTTGTGCTTTGCTACTATGCCATGTGTTTCTCTGAAGCCCTTTTCCATCTGTTTGAAACAGTGCCCTGACCACCAATCCATCTAAAGCGTTATTGGCTAAATACATCTCATTCACAAAAGCATTTGTGGAATCGATTTCTTCTTTTAAAATTACATCAAACTTCATGACTAATCAGACACTTTATATCTTTAGCAAAAATAAACAAAGCAAGGTATAAAAAACATGACCTTTTGACAGTAAAAAACATATCCATCCATTATGAACCAAAATTGCCTAATTTTGTTGATTGTTTTAAATAGAAAAAATGAGAAAAAGACATCAAACTGAAAACACAGAAGAAATCCTGCAAACCATTATAAACACCATGCAGGAAAAGAAGGGACATGAGATTATCAGTCTGAATTTAAAGAAAATACATGCATCTGTTACTGACTATTTTGTTATTTGTCATGGTAGTTCACGCACACAAGTTGATGCAATTGCATCGAACATTGTGGATGATGTTAGTGTTAAATGTGGACACCGACCATATAACAAAGAAGGATTTGAAAATGCGGAATGGATTTTGATTGACTACGTTGACGTAGTAGTACATGTTTTTCTTGATACCACCCGGAATTTCTATCAATTGGAAAAACTTTGGGCCGATGCTGAGAAAAAAAGCTATGAAGAATAAGACAGAGAATTAATTATTTGTATAAAAGTTTTCATGAAGAAAGAAAAAAAAGACACCCCAATACCTCCGATACCTCCAAAACCTCAAAAAGACGACAATACGAAGCCGAAATTCAATGTCTATTGGGTTTATGGTTTACTAGCGGTTGTTTTCTTGGCATTACAATTTTATAATTGGGACGCTGGTGCTAAACGTATCGATAAAGGCGAATTGATAAAAATGCTTCAAGAGCAGGATGTTGAGCGTATTGATTTGGTAAACAAAGAGATAGCAGAAATTTTTATTAAAGCAGACAAACTTCCCAAATACCTTGAAAAAGATTCTCAAGGGAAAACAACAGATCGCAGTTTTGGAGTTGCACAGCCCAATTTTGTTTATCAGATTGGCGAAGTAGGTACTTTTGAAGAGGACCTCCGCAGAGCTCAAGAAACTATCGACACCCCTGTTTACGCAAACAATGTTAACAGAAGAAATTGGAGTTCGGAGATTTTTGGATGGATTCTTCCTGTACTATTATTAGTAGGAGTTTGGTTTTTCATCATGCGAATGATGAGTCGCGGTGGCGGTGGCGCTGGCGGACAAATTTTCAATATCGGAAAATCAAAGGCTCAACTTTTCGACAAAAACACCAATGTTAATGTCACTTTCAAAGATGTGGCAGGACTTGAAGAAGCAAAAGTTGAAATAATAGAAATAGTAGATTTTCTTAAAAACCCGGAAAAATACACAAAACTTGGAGGTAAAATCCCAAAAGGTGTACTACTTGTAGGCCCTCCCGGAACGGGTAAAACATTGCTTGCCAAATCAGTAGCTGGCGAAGCACACGTTCCGTTTTTCTCTATTGCGGGTTCAGATTTTGTTGAAATGTTTGTCGGAGTTGGAGCCTCTCGTGTTCGCGACCTTTTCAAACAGGCCAAAGAAAAAGCCCCATGTATCATCTTTATTGATGAAATTGATGCTATCGGAAGAGCAAGAGGTAAAAACCCTGCTACAGGAGCTAATGATGAACGCGAAAATACGCTTAACCAACTACTTACCGAGATGGATGGTTTTGGAACCAACTCCGGTGTAATTATTTTAGCTGCAACTAACAGAGCTGATATTCTTGACCGAGCGCTCATGCGTGCAGGCCGCTTCGACCGTCAAATTTATGTTGAACTACCTGATCTTGAAGGAAGAAAAGAGATTTTTGATGTGCATATGCGCCCATTAAAATTGGACGGAAGTGTTGACAAAGAATTTTTAGCCAAACAAACACCCGGATTCTCCGGCGCCGATATTGCTAACGTTTGCAATGAGGCTGCACTAATAGCAGCTCGACATAACCATGATTCTATCAACAAACAGGATTTCATGGATGCCATTGACCGCATTGTTGGAGGCCTCGAAAAAAAGAATAAAATCATCTCTCCAAAAGAAAAGAAAGTAGTGGCTTTCCACGAAGCAGGACATGCCACAGCAAGCTGGCTTCTTGAATATGCTCACCCTTTGGTTAAAGTTACCATTGTTCCTCGTGGAAAATCACTTGGAGCTGCATGGTATCTACCTGAGGAAAGAAGCATTACTACCTACGAGCAAATGTTTGATGAATTGGTTGCAACTCTTGGTGGAAGAGCAGCTGAGCAAGTTGTGTTTGGGAAAATTTCTACCGGAGCGCTTAACGATCTCGAAAAAGTTACTAAACAAGCTTATGCTATGGTAACATACTATGGCTTAAGTAAAAAAGTAGGGAATCTCAGCTTTTACGACTCAACTGGTCAACAAGAGTATGCATTTAATAAACCCTTCAGTGAAAAAACTAATGAGGTGATTGATGCTGAAATTAGCCAGATCGTTGAAGCAGCCTATGCCAAAGCTGTTCAGATACTCACTGATAACAAAGAAGGGCTAACCCAACTTGCGAATAAGTTACTTGAAAAAGAAGTTATTTTTGGCGAAGATTTGGAAGCTATTTTCGGAAAACGTCAATGGGCAAAAGAAGAAATAGCACAACATGTTGTAAACGGAACTGAATATCAGGAACAACCTGCGACTCCACCAACAGCAGCTACAGAATGATCGTAAAATGATTGTCAAATAAATTCACCTGACACCATGAAGGACGCAACTCCAAAAGAGCAGATAATGAGTAAAATCAGAAATGCTTTGATTGAAAAGACGGAAAATCCTTACCTTGAAAATGATGTGATTATTGATGTTATCAAATCAAGTGATCCTGATGAGGAACAAGAGGTGTTATTTGCCCAGGAATTGATTGCCGTTGGAGGTAATTTCATCTATTGTGAAAACGAGCATAGCTTCCTTGATAATCTTGCCGATCTGATGCAAGATCGTGGATGGAAATCACTCTGGTGTCAGAATGAAAGGATTACGCAATTGCTTCACACGGCCGAGATACCTTATTTTAGCAAACTCGATCAGGCAACGGAATCTCTTGTTGGGATTACTACCTGCGAAAAACTCATCTCCCGAACAGGCACCATCCTTGTCTCAGATGCTGAAATTAGCAGTCGGGCAGCTTTTTCATACCCTGATATTCATCTGGTTGTTGCATATAATTCACAGGTCACTCCTACTATTAAATCGGCACTTGTCAGCCTAAGAAATAAATATAGTGGTGTCTTGCCCTCTCAACTCACCTTTGTTACAGGACCAAGTCGTACTGCTGACATTGAAAAAACACTTGTTAAAGGAGCGCATGGTCCAAAAGAATTATTTGTTTTTCTGATCGATGACTTTTAACATTTTTGTTTAGAAGTCATTTTTTGATATGTTTGCATTTTACTTTTGGCACTAATGCCTGACATATGAACAATTTCCTTACCCGGACTTTTTACGGATTCCTTTTTGCTGTAGTGATGATCGGATCTATCATTCTCGGCATGAAACTGTTAGCTGCTTTAATGCTACTGATTGTTTTAACTGGTACACACGAGATGATCCGGTTGAACAAAAAAGTAAAACTCAGAAGTAACGATAGGTTTTTCATTTACATTACTTCGTTGTTTTTTTACGCAATTATTTCTTCAATCGCACTCGACTGGGTTGATCAAAAATCTTTTGTTCTCTTAATTCCGGCACTTTTGTTTCCGTTTATTCATGCACTATTTTCAAAACGCCTGCTATTAGCTGAAATAGCAACTATTTACTGGTCATCACTTTTATTTGTTGCCTTGCCGGCTTCCCTTATGCTACTTTACTACGATGAGAAATTTGTAGGATCAATGGCAGGGTATCCCTTACTTTTAATTGTTATTGTTTTCATCTGGATCAATGATATTTTCGCTTATCTCGTTGGTATTCAATTTGGAAAACACCGGCTTTATGAGCGAATCTCTCCTAAAAAAAGCTGGGAAGGAAGTATTGGAGGACTACTTTTTACACTAATAGCAGCCTGGTCATTAGCGCATTTTACTGATTTATTAGATCTCAATGACGCTTTGGTTATCGCCGTAATTGTAGTTGTAACAGGCAGTTTGGGCGATCTCATCGAATCCATGATAAAAAGGCAGGCTAATGTGAAAGATTCCGGGAAAATCTTACCTGGACATGGTGGTGTTCTTGATCGTTTTGATGCAGCTTTTTTTGCGATTCCATTTGTTTTTGTTTACCTGATAATGATTAACTAATATGCATATTCACCCCAAAGGTTATGGGATCATACTCTCAGTTTTTGCTCTGGTTATAGTGCTTGCTGCGATTTTATTTTGGATCGAGCCCGATTTTACTTTTATAACAACAGGTATTTATTCATTATTGTTTTTGGTGATGCTTTGGACTATTAGTTTCTTCAGAGTTCCTCATCGCAAAGCAACCCTAACTGAAAACGCTGTTATTTCATCGGCCGATGGCACAATCGTTGTTATAGAAGAAGTGCTTGAATCAGAGTATTTTAAAGATAAAAGGATTCAAATTTCTGTTTTCATGTCACCATTCAACGTGCATGTAAACTGGTTTCCAATGAATGGAAAGGTTAGCTATATGAAATACCATCCCGGGAAATTTCTCATAGCCAACCATCCGAAATCCTCTACCGAAAACGAACGCAATACACTGGTAGTGAAGGATTCAAAAGGAAGGGAAGTGCTAATCCGCCAGGTTGCCGGAATGATGGCTCGTCGTATTGTTTGGTTCTGTAAAAAAGGTGATAAATCTGAATTAGGCAAAGAGTTCGGATTGATTCGTTTTGGCTCCCGTGTAGATTTTTACGTACCGCTTGATGCCAATGTACAGGTAAAAATAGGTGATAAAGTTAAAGGCCAGATCACAGTTTTGGCAGAACTTTAATTACATTAATTCAGGGTGATGGAAAATAACATTTCGAAACAATCCGCCCCTCTAAAATATATATGGTTATTTTCTAAATATCTTTTGTTGCTTCAAACCTTATTTTTTTCTTTCATCATAATTTCTGCCTGGCTTCCAAACGAAAATTACCGCAAAAACATCTCTAAATCTCTTTCATCAGTAATTAAAGAAGGGGATTATCCTGAACCCATGATAAAAAAACGTAAACATGGTTTGGATTACAGCATGGATGCCTTTACAATGAATATCATTTACTCGGTTGACAATAAAAACCCTCTGAAATCAGCCATCTTAGCATCATCAAAGCATAGCGACCTTCCTGATTTAAGTAAATGGGATCAACTAAAATTCAGCATCGAGAACGATAGTATTTCCCCAAATCTAAATTATCCCAGATATTGGCATGGAGGAGCATCTCTTTTTAGATATTTTTTTCTATTCACTGATTTTGATGGAGTTAAATGGGCCATTTATTTCATAACATCAATTTTGTTTTTAATATTTGGTTTGATGCTTTTTCAAAAAACTAACATGGTAGACACACTATTATTTTTCCTTGGGTTTGTTTTCGTAAATAGTTATATAAGTCAATTCTCTATGCAGTTCGCTCCTGTACTGATTATTACTTTACTTACCTCAATATCAATAATCTATCAAAATTCCAAGAGTTTTACCCGAACACTAATTATATTTTTAGTAGCTGGTGCAGCTACAAGCTTCATGGATCTTTTAACAACTCCTCTCATTACATTTGGATTACCTGTTTTGATCTGGATTCGGATCAACCCGAATTTGTCTTTTAGTAAACATTTCGGAAAAATAGTATTAATGGGAGTTTTTTGGATAGGAGCCTATTCCATTACTTGGTTAACAAAATGGATGTTAACAGCATTTTTCACTGATTTTCAAATATTTACAAATGTGCTTAATGAAATATCTTCTGTAACAAATAATAGTCCGACTAATTTATTTTTACCAGTAATAAAGAATATCAATCAATTACCATTGGTTTTCATAAATATCATTTTTCTTTTCCAGATTCTTTTGTTGCTGTTTTTCTTTAAACCAAAAGGCATTTACAATGCTATACTTTATTGTCTTATCTCCTTAATCCCAATTCTTTGGTTTATAATTATGGCAGATCATTCAGTCAGGCATTATTGGTTTACTTATCGGGCACTATCTATAAGTCTGATAGGATTATTTTATACTTTCAATGCTCTATTAGATAAAGAAAAATTTATCGAATGGATTGTCCAAAAAAGATCATTTCTCCAAAATCAGCCATAAAATCCGGCAAATATTGTTTTTTTAGGACCCCAAACTGCTTTTATAATTTTCTCAAATGAAATTATAAAGGGCAATAAGAATTTCATTCTCTTCGCTAATTTTAATCAAAGTTGTGGTTAAAATATCAGATTCATCGCTAACGCTCAGAATAACTGTGATTTATGTAGGTTTTCAAGAGGGGGGGGGTCTTGGTGGCGGCGAAGCCGCCACCAAGACCCCTCCCTGTTATTCTAATGCATTGTCATTCTGAATCCCTCATATGTAGGAAAGTGGAGTGAAGAATCTCTCATATCTTTGCAAGATTGTCTCCAGACAAGAGTGATTTTTATATAAGGTCGGCTATATTGACTTAATCATCTCTACTTTAAGCTAATAAAATGCAGAGTTCCGAAAGATTGGCTATTTGCTTATCAATCTTTAAGTGTGTTAAAACCATTTCCGGATTAAAAAACACAGCATCCATCCCTACTGCCAGCGCACCTGCTACATCCACTTCCGCGTCATCGCCCACCATGAGGCTTTCCGAAGCAATGGCCCCTGCCCTTTTCAATGCATAATGAAAAATTCCGGGATCGGGCTTTTTAACCCCCGCTTCCTCCGAAGTGATAATTTCTTTGAAATAGACATCCATCCCACTGGTTTCCAGTTTGATATATTGAACCTCCTGAAAGCCGTTGGTGATAATGTGCAATTGATACTTTTTACTTAAGCATGAAAGAGTTTCGATGGCCTCAGGAAATAAAAACACATTCCGCGGTGCATGATACAGGTAAAAATCTGCGAGTTTTTCGGCCAGCACAGCATCTTCAATGCCAAAATCTTTCAAAGCCAGTTCGAAACGAATGTTCCGCAGGATTTCCTTCTCCATTTTACCCTCCCGGTATAAAGCCCATGCGGCATCGTTGTGGATATGGTAAAAACTAACAAAATCATCGAGTGAATGAACACCCATCTTAACCAGCTGAAAATACTCATACATCATCTCAAAGGTATGTGCGGCACTGGCATTGAAATCCCACAAGGTGTGGTCCAGATCAAAGAAAATATGCTTGTACTTTAATGTTTTCATGTCACATATATTTATTAACCAACACTTTGTATACTACCCAATGTTATTTTACATTAAACTTCAGCATCTTTTGCCGTAGCCACTCAAACACAACCACGGCTACCGCATGTGTAACATTCAATGAACGGGTTGGCCCGGGAACAGGTATGTAGACACAATAATCCATTTGTGATATCAGTTCATCCCGCATGCCTTTACCTTCGTTTCCAGCGAAAAAAACAACATTATCAGGTAATTCTGTAGTAAAAAGATTCAACGCATCTCTTGTGGTTTCAATGCCAATTTTCGTATACCCTGCCGGAATATGCTGAATGATAGCGTCATCGGATACAAACGACCAGGGAATATTGCCGACACTGCTTGCCGCTGCCCGTTTTAGCCGAATCATGCGCATTGCCGATGAATCTCCAATAAAAAGCATCTCAGCTGCACCAATATTGTCAGCCAAACGAATCAGCGCTCCGGCATTTTCAGGGTTTCTCAATTGGTCGGCCACCAGAATGGGTTTCTTACAAAACTGATAAAGTGATTCAAAGCCTTTGTCTGCGAATAATTCGTTCGATTTAATATACTCAGTTTGCATTTTAATTCGTTTGAAAAACAGAGGCCGGCTTGTAAAAGCCAGCCTCTGTTTATGATTGTAATTCATTCGTGTCCGGTATGATTTGCCTCGCCTATCTACATTATTATCAGCCTATAGCTCATCGCGGAGTCATGAATAGATGGATATACCGGAAGCTTATTTCTGTAAATCTTGTTACATGTAAAGTTTTACAGCAAACAATGGTGCAATGATGAGAAGCTGAATGAAGACGAGCACCACACAAGCAACCATAGCTGTTATTGATGCTGCCCAAATCGCTGCCACTGCAAGTAATAAGCTTAAAACAAGGCTCATACGATAGATCAGGATATTTGTCCTGTTGGAATAAAATGGTTTGATAACCTCCATTGGAAGTTTCCCTTGCTTATTTCTGTAATCAGGCTTTTTGATATCCTTCTTTATAATAAAATAAAAAGTACTCACCAGAGATACCAAGGTGAAAATCGAAAAGATGATCGTCGAAATGAGGATCATCGAAAAAGGGCCATTGCCTTCCCAGATACCTGCAAGCATTGCGGAACTCAAAATTGCAGAAAAAATACCGTTCAGTATCATTCTTTTTCTGTAATCCTGTTTGATATCCTTTTTAATTATAAAATAAAAAGTACTCAAAAAAGATGCGAAGGCAACAATCGAAAATAAGACCATCGAAAAGCTGAAATCACTTTCCCAGTTAACTACAAGCATTGCGAAACCCGAAAATGTAAAAATAATACCACTCAGAATCATTCTTTTCCTGTAATCCATAGCATTGAGGCATTTAAATGGTTTGACAATAATTTCGTAACAAATTAAAAATGAATGAAGTAATTGGATGTTGACATTAATATGTTTGTTTACAATTCTATTCTCTAAAAAAGAAAAAAGCTTTAAAATGTCTTCCTTACAGATTCTTTACAAACATAAAGTAAATTTCTGATTTGCAATAAAAGTTGTCCGACAAATGACAAAAAAAGTTTGGTTTGCGCAAGAACTTTGTCGAGATACGTATTTAAAAAAGATCAAAGGATAAATGTTTGTGTTTGGTAAAAACCGGTACAAGAAAAAGAGGCCGGCTTTTGCAAGCCGGCCTCATTAAATACTTTAAATATTAGGTTAATTAGTCAACCATTAATTTTTGAGTCGCTGTTCCGTTAGCAGTTTCAATCTTCACGATATACATACCTGCTTTGTATGCGCTGATATCGATTCTGGTTTCCTGCTGATCAACATTACCTGTGTAAACAACCTGTCCGAGATTATTGGTGATTGTTATCAGTTGAATTTCGGTATTAGCTTTCAGATTCAAAACACTGTTTGCTGGATTTGGATACATGGAAACATAAGCTTGTTCGCCTGTTTCATTTACTCCAACCAAAACAGTGATCCAAACGCTTACGTTAACAAGTTCATTTGCATAATCATTACTTCTGATGTGCAATTTACCTTTGTAAACAGTTAATGGAGCTAAACCTGCAGCATTGATTCCAACAGCGATGTCGGCAACCTGGCCGGCTGTAAGTTCACCATTTGTAGGTGTTGCTGACAACCAAACATTTCCTGCATCACCTGTTAGTTCGGCGCGGATGTTCCAGTTATAATCCAATGAAAGGAATCCCCAACCTGGACCAGTTGAAATCCAACGGCCATCAGGATGAGCTGGACCTGCATCACAACCTGCTGGGAATAATCCTGCTGGCTGATCCATCCAATAACCTACCCATAATTCTTTTCCATTAACATATAATGGTGTAGTCAAGGTTACAGTATTCCAACCAGGAAGTGGTTCAAAAGCTTGTTCAACTAATAATGCACCAGGACCAGGAACATTGATAGATCCCATATCATACACTTGTAGTTTGTGTGAATTGGCATTTTCATTGATGTAAATCATAACCGATGTCAGGTACATTCCATTGTAAGGAGCAACCATTGAAGAAGGGAAACGAACAGCAGCACGCCATTGAGCCCCGGCTGTAAGACCAACACCTGTTGAGTTTTCACCATCATAATTCAAAGTAACGTCTCTGTTTGAAGGAGCTGCATCACCTCTGAATGGAGTTGGGTCAACAACAAAGTCAGCAACAACTTTTCCGGTTGTGCCAGAAGGAACAAGACCTGAAGGTTGATTTGCTGCTGTTGGCATGTCGAATGATTTGGCAATGTCGAATACCAATGTACCTTCACCGGTATTGGTGATAGGCAGGTTTTGTGAAAAGACATTTCCTTCCTGAATTGTTGTGATGATTGGTGAAGTTGAAACACCGATAGCAGGATCCTGAGCACCTTCAACAAGTGCAGCATAAACTACATTATCAAAATAATAAGTTGGGGTCATTCCGGCAGTTGAACCTGCATAGAAGTTTACACCACCTAATTGATTTGTTCCTGGCTCACCCTGAGCTTGCAGACTATATTGCCATTCATAAATCAGAGCATCATCGAAATAAACTTGTGCTAAGTCATTATCAAGGTCAATAACATTATCAACATGGAACCAGGCACCCTGAGTGTAGGTAAATGTTGCAGCGTTGTTGCCACCTGCATGCATATAACCAGTTCCGTTGTTGTCGAAATAAATCTCAAATGCCCATTCATTACCTGGAGCTTCAAAGTGTTGGAAATTGTAATATCCAGCCAAGCCTGTTGGAACTAAAAAATCCCATGCAACTAAATATTTACCTGAAGTTTTGTTTCCTAACTTAAAAACAAGGTCATTAGTGCCTGAAACTTTAACTGAATTAGGAGCTGATTCAGCAAAAGCAGTTGAAAAAACTGCATCTTCGGCAGTTCCCGGAGCATTCGACCAGGTTGTAAAAAATTCAGGAACTGTTACAGCCACAAAAGCACCAGCTGTGTATGCATCAAAATCGTCAGCATAGATAAACTCCTCAGTAACAGCAGTATACTCAACATCATCAAGGAAATACTTTGGAGTCATGCCAGCAGTTGAACCAGCATAAAAGTTAACTCCGCCAAGTTGTTTCGTACCTGGCTCGCCTTGAGCTTGAAGGCTATACTGCCATTCATGAATCAAAGTACCATTAAAATAAACCTGAGCCCAGTCAGCATCGAGGTCGATGAAGTTATCAACAGTCATCCATTGGTTATTGGTATAGGTAAATGTCGCTGCATTGTTACCACCAGCGTGCATATAACCAGTTCCATTGTTGTCGAAATACACTTCGAAAGCCCATTCGTTACCTGGAGCTTCAAAATGTTGGAAGTTGTAATATCCGGCAAAACCGGTGGGAATAAGCATATTCCATGAAACAATATACTTTCCGGAGGTTTTGTTTCCTAGCTTTAGAACGTTGTCATTCGTGCCGGAAATCATAGCAGACATAACACCGGTTGAAGCAAATTCCGTAGAAAAAACTCCATCTTCTGCACCACCGGGTGCATTTGACCATGTTGTCCAGTAATCGGGGATTGACTGAGCAATGTGAGCGCCAGCTGTGTAGCTTTCAAAGTCGTCAGCATAAACGACTGCACGGTTGTTTTGAGCATTGGCAACAAGTCCTAAAAAAGAAAGCGCCATTGCTAACATCATAAAAGTAAATTTTCTCATAAGATAAAATTTTGGTTAATTAATCAAGTTGATAAAGGCAAAAGTAACGAATTTGATAGTTAATGTTGCTACTTTTTTTAAAAAAGATTTTATTCCATCACCCATTTTTTTCCCTGGCAGGTGTCTCGTTCAGCAAAACGATCTTCAATCATCTGCAAAACAACATCATAACGTAAGTTATCCCATGGTGGCGTTACCAAATATCGGGGAGGCACTTCACCGGCAAAACGTTCAATTACGATGTCGGGTCTCAATAATTCACAAAAATCAACAATAAAATTGATGTATTCACCGAGCGAAAAAAGATAAAAATCTTGCGGTTGAAGTTTAAATTCATCAGCCATTCGGGTGTTTTTAAAAATCTGAAGTTGATGAAACTTGACCGTTGTTAATGGTAGTTCAGAAATTATTTTTGCTGAATCCAGCATCATCTCCCTTGTTTCACCTGGTAAACCAAAAATGAAATGCCCACCACAAGGAATTCCTGCTTTGTGGGTGAGCTCAATTGCTATACTTGCTTCTCTGAAAGAATGACCTCTGTTAACGCGGTGCAGCGTAACATCATACACACTTTCAATCCCATATTCAAGCATAATATAGGCCCTCGCTTGCAGTTCTTTCAAATAATCAAGTTTTGGCTGATCAATTGTATCCGGACGGGTTCCAATGACCAGGCCCACGACCAACGGGTGCGATAAAGCCTCTTCGTACAAAGGTTTTAAATCATTCAGAGGTTTGTAGGTATTTGAGTAAGCCTGAAAATAGACCAGAAACTGTTTTGCTCTGCGGTAGCGCTTGCGGTGAAACTCGATCCCCTCCTCAATTTGCTGCGTAATAGACTTTTTTGATTCGCAGTATGATGGATTGAAAGCATTGTTATCACAAAATGTACATCCGCCTATACCTTTAGTACCATCTCGGTTTGGGCATGTAAAACCGGCGTCGACGCTTATTTTCTGAACCCTTGCACCAAAAATATCCTTGAAATAGTTGGAGTAGCTTCTGTATGGCTTTTGACTTGAATCCTTCATTTATTTCAATCACACTATTTTAAAAAAAACAGGCCAGAAAACCCTTCTGACCTGTTCTGAATATCATTTACAGATAATAAATTCTATAACTTTTTGGACTGTCTGTTGTTTCTTCAATCAAGGAGTAAACTCCATAAGTACAAGGAAACAGCCTTTTGACCATAGGTTATAGCTTTATTTAGCTACTCTTTCAAGCCATTTTACCATAGCAAACATTGCAATCATCGAAAGCAAACAAACTACAACAAAAGCAGTCCAGGTTACTGATATTGAGATACTTTCATACATCATAGCACCTAGAAAAAGAGAGCCGTTACCAACAGCAGTCGCAGTTAGCCAACCGCCCTGCATCAATCCCTGAAGATGTGCAGGAGCAACTTTCGAAACAAAAGACAACCCGAGAGGTGAAATAAAGAGTTCGGCTACTGTTAAAATAAAATAAACAAAGAATAAAAGCCAGGGAGTAATACGTTGAGCATCAGGTAAACCACCCATTTCCTGCACATCTTTAAACAATGGCACTGAAAGTGAACCTAAAGCCATCACCACAAAAGCAAGGGCTGCGATTCCCATACCAATAGCAATCTTTTTAGGTGTGGAAGGCTCTATACCTTTTTTAGCCAAAAATGAAAATATGGCAATTACCAATGGAGTTAGAAACACAACGAGGAATGGGTTAATGGATTGGAATATTTCCACTGAAGGGAAGATTCCACCAAGTAAGGTGTAGTCTTTGGCAAACATTGTGAGAGTTAAACCGTTCTGATGGAATGAGAACCAGAAAAATATAACAACGCCAAACACTGCAAAAAGGGCCAGAATTCTCTGTTTGATCTCTTTTGCATCCTGCATAGCTTCTTCTTTGGATACTACTGGCCTTGCCTTAGTATTTGGGTCAGGAAGTGTACGTTTGGTCAACATGAAGATTGCCAGCGAAATGAGCATTGCCACAACAGCTGTTAAAAATGCATAATGAAAACCAGTATTAAAAGCATCGAGGTAACTCACTGCAAAATCACTAAGATTTGCTGGCATAATATCCTTTGAAACATGAGATGCCAGTTCGGTAAACCTTCCATTAACAACCTCTTCCGACATCTTTCCGTCGAGGTATTGGTGACACATGCCAGGCAGTTCTGCATTATAAGAAAAACCTTGCATCGATACGAAGGTGTTACGCACCCAAGTTGCAAGGAAAGGGGCAAACATCGCACCAACATTGATAAACATATAAAAAATCTGGAAACCGGAATCTCTTTTATTCCTGAACTCGTCGTTGTCATACATCTGGCCAACAACAGCCTGCAAATTTCCTTTGAAAAGACCGTTACCAAAAGCTATCACCAACAAAGCTGCAAGGGCAATATACTTTGTAGTGATGAGTGATGGCATGGAGAGTAAAACATAACCAGCCGACATAATCAGCAGTCCGGCAATGATTGTGCCCTTGTAATTACGGGTTTTATCGGCAATAAACCCTCCAACAAGTGCCAACACATAGATTGATGCATAGAAAATTGAGTAGAGTTTTCCTGCCTCGGTACCTGTAATGTTGAACTTCGACATTAAGAACAGGGTAAGAATCGCCATCATGGTATAAAAACCAAAACGTTCGCCCATGTTGGCAAGTGCAGCTGAAAGCAGTCCTTTGGGGTGTCCTTTAATCATAAAAGAAATGTGTTAAGTTAATTAATGTGATATACGTCAATTTATATTAAGATTTGTGAGCAAATTTAGAAAAAAAAAGCATTTTAACAAGTTTATTCACTACTTACTGTTCAATTCAAAATCAAGCTTATATCCCTCAGGATGCCAAACGATTTAAGGATCACCCCACAAGGGAAGAAACTGCAACAATTTTTTTGCTACTTTTGCGCCCTTATTGCAATACCTTAATTCAATTTCATTTATGGAAATCAACAGCAAATACAGCCCGGCCGAGCTCGAACAGAAGTGGTACAGTCACTGGATGGAGAAAGGTTACTTTCATTCCGAACCGGATGATCGTGAACCTTATACCATTGTGATTCCTCCTCCGAATGTGACTGGAGTGCTTCATATGGGTCATATGCTGAACAATACCATTCAGGATGTGCTCATTCGCCGTGCCCGTATGCTGGGAAAAAATGCTTGCTGGGTTCCCGGCACCGATCATGCTTCCATTGCAACTGAAAACAAGGTTGTTCAAAAACTGAAAAATGAAGGGATTGAGAAATCGGACATAAGCCGCGAAACATTTCTTCAGCATGCATGGGAATGGCGCGACAAACATGGAAACATCATTCTCGAACAGTTGAAAAAGTTGGGTGCTTCCTGCGACTGGAACCGCACAGCATTTACGATGGATGAGAAACTTTATGAATCTGTAATTCAGGTTTTCATCGATTTATATCATAAAGGATTGATTTACCGTGGTGTAAGAATGGTAAACTGGGATCCCCAAGCGCTCACTGCTGTTTCTGATGAAGAAGTTATATACAAGGAAGTACAGTCTAAACTATATTATCTGCGCTATCAGGTTGAAGGAGAGAATGATTTCATTACGATTGCAACAACACGTCCCGAAACAATTTTAGGCGATACTGCTATTTGCGTTCATCCGGAAGACGAGCGTTTCAATGCTTTTCATGGTAAAAAAGTTTTAGTGCCACTTATCAACCGTCCAATACCAGTTATTATTGATCCTTATGTTGACAGGGAATTTGGAACCGGTGCACTAAAAATTACTCCTGCCCACGACATCAATGACTATACCCTTGGGCTGAAACACAAGTTGCCATCCATCGATATTTTTAACGATAACGGAACTTTGAGCAATGCAGCAGGTCTATTTGTTGGAATGGATCGTTTTGAGGCTCGTAAAGCCATCATTCCAATGCTTGAACAGGCTGGAAATTGCGTCAAAATTGAAGACTATATCAATAAAGTCGGTTTCTCGGAACGTACAGATGCTGTTATAGAACCCAAATTATCACTCCAATGGTTCCTGAAAATGGAGGCTTTCGCAGCTAAAGCTCTGGAGGTTGTGGAAAACGGAAGCATACAATTTCATCCTCCAAAGTTTAAAAATACCTATAAGCACTGGATGGAAAATGTGAAGGATTGGTGCATCTCCCGACAGTTGTGGTGGGGTCAGCAGATTCCGGTTTACTACCTTCCTAACCAGGAAATGGTAGTAGCCAAAAATGCAGAAGAAGCGTTAAAACTCGCCAATGAAATGTTCCCCGAAAGTCATTTCATTGCAGCTGACCTTAAACAGGATGAAGACGTTGTTGACACCTGGTTTTCTTCATGGCTTTGGCCAATGGCTGTTTTCGATGGAATAAGATTCCCCGAAAACAGGGAAATTAAGTACTACTATCCAACAAACGATCTTGTTACAGCACCCGATATCATCTTTTTTTGGGTAGCTAGAATGATCATGGCAGGAAACGAATATGCCAATGATATTCCATTTAAAAACGTTTATTTCACCGGTATCGTTAGGGATAAAATAGGCAGAAAGATGTCGAAAACACTCGGCAACTCTCCCGACCCTATCGACCTTATAGCTCAGTACGGTGCTGATGGCGTGCGTGTTGGCATGCTGTTAACTGCACCTGCCGGCAACGACCTTCCTTTTGACGAAGGACTTTGTGAGCAAGGAAGAAATTTCAGCAACAAAATCTGGAATGCGCTTCGCCTTGTGAAAGGCTGGGAAATTGATACTACTATCCAGCAACCTGAAACTGCGAAAATTGCGACCGAATGGTTCGAGGCTCGTTTCAATCAGGTTCACACCCTGACTGAAGATCATTTCGAAAAATTCCGCTTATCGGATGCGTTGATGGGAACATATAAACTGATTTGGGACGATTTCTGCTCCTGGTATCTTGAGATGATCAAGCCCGAATACGGCAAACCAATTGATGCAATCACACTTCAAAAAACGGTTCGTTTTTTCGAAGAACTGATGCTGTTGATTCATCCTTTTATGCCATATATTTCTGAGGAAATCTGGCATCACCTGCAAGAAAGAAAAGATGGCGATGATTTAATCATTTCTCTTAAACCAAAAGTAAGAGCTTTTGATGAAACAATCCTTGCCCAATTCGAATCAGCATCCGAAGTAATTAATAGTATTCGGAAAGTCAGGGCAGAGAAAAACATCCCTTATCGCGACAGCATTGCTTTAAAAGTGAAATTGAATGGCGCGAATCAACATGCTGATTTCGATCCACTTATTAGCAAATTATGCAACATCAGTTCAATTGAATATATAGATCAAAGCCTCGAGGGGGCATTTGGTTTTGTTGCAAGGTCAACAGAATTTTTTATTCCATTAACTGAAAATATCGACATAGAAGCCGAACTGAAAAAATTGCATGAAGAACTGAAATACACTCAAGGTTTTCTTGAGTCGGTAATGAAGAAATTATCAAACGAACGCTTTGTTGCCGGCGCTCCTGAAAAAGTAATTTTAACAGAGCGTAAAAAACAAGCTGATGCTGAGGCACGCATTAAAGTCCTGGAACAACAAATAGCTGGTTTGGAAAAACAATAACTCATTTAGGATCAATAAAAACCAACTCATATGATTGTAGTAACTGGAGCAGCAGGATTCATTGGCAGCGTGGTTGCTGGATATTTATCACAAATATCTCCCGAACAAATTGTCCTTGTCGATGATTTTTCCCGAACTGATAAAACACCGAACTACCTCACAATAAATTACGCTGAACTTGTTGACAGGGCCTTATTTCCATCCTGGCTTGAAGCACATAATACTGAAGTTAAATGGGTTATACATCTTGGTGCAAGAACAGATACCACAGAATTCAACATTGAAATTTTCAATGAATTGAATCTGAATTATTCAAAATCGATCTGGAAATTATGTGTCAAACATCAGATTCCGTTAGTTTATGCTTCATCAGCTGCAACATATGGAAACGGAGAATGGGGATACACTGACAGCCACGAAATCGTATCCAAATTACATCCATTAAACCCTTATGGGGAATCAAAAAATGATTTCGACAAATGGGTCTTGAATGAGAAAAGCTGTCCGCCAAATTGGTTTGGATTGAAGTTTTTCAATGTTTACGGACCAAATGAGTACCACAAATCACGCATGGCCTCCGTAATCTTTCATGCATTTAGGCAAATAAAAGAAAAAGGCTCGGTAAAATTATTCCGGTCGCATCACCCGGATTACAGCGATGGCGGGCAACTTCGTGATTTTGTATATGTTAAAGATGTAGCTCAGGTAATCCTTTTTCTGATGCAGCAAAAACCTTCTTCCGGTTTGTACAACCTTGGAACTGGCACAGCCCGGTCATTCAACGATTTGGCTTCTGCAACATTTAGCGCACTTCACTTGACACCATCAATTGAATATATTGATACTCCGC
This sequence comes from uncultured Lentimicrobiaceae bacterium, assembly GCA_964463695.1. GTDB lineage: Bacteria > Bacteroidota > Bacteroidia > Bacteroidales > F082 > JALNZU01. Next base: position 154,076 of record CAYXCZ010000003.1, read on the forward strand.
TTGATATTCGTGATAAATATCAATATTTCACAGAAGCAAAAATGGATAAGCTTAGAAATGCAGGCTACTCTAAAGAATTTTACAGCCTTGAAACCGGCATTGGCGACTACATACAAAACTATTTGGAAAAGGGAATCTTCTTTTGAGCGTGTAGTTTATCCTCTAAAACAAGGTCAAGTCCTTTCAAAAAATTGTTTGTATTCTGAAGTGTTTCAATAAGAATGATGTTCTTTTCAATGCTTTCAAAATCCTTTTTCAGTGCATCTTTGGCCCCTTGCAGTGTATAGCCTTTTTCTTTCACCAGGTTAAAAATCATATGTAGGTAGCGCATGTCACGTTCAGTAAACATCCTGTTACCTTTTTTATTCTTCTTAGGCTTCAATACATCAAATTCTTTCTCCCAAAAGCGAATTAGAGAAGTGTTCACTTTAAATGTTGCTGCAACTTCACCAATGCTGTAATATAACTTCTCAACCTTTGCCATTGTTAAAATTTTAATCTAATGTTTGGGATGGAACTGAAGATAATTCCAAAATCATTTCATAATCCTCAGGACTTAAATCATTGAAGAAGAAATGGATAGGGTTAACAGGACTATTATTCTTTCTCACTTCGTAATGAAGGTGAGGAGAAGTTGACTTTCCTGTACTACCAATCTTTCCAATCATTTGCCCGCGCTTAACCTTTTCGCCCTGTCGTACATTAAAAGCACTCAAATGACTATAAACAGTTTTATATCCAAACCCATGATTGACAATAATTGTATTACCATATCCGAAGTAACTCTTCTCTACCCGTTCCACTTTACCATCACCTGTTACAAAGACCTCAGTACCTGTTGGTGCTGAAAAATCAACCCCCTCATGAAATTTATTCACTTTATAAAAAGGGTCAAGGCGTACTCCGAAATAGGATGAAATCCTTCTTAAATCTTTATTCTTTACTGGCTGAATAGCTGGGATAGAAGCCATCATTTCATTTTTCCTCTTTGCAAGGTCAAATACTTCATCAAACGACTTCGATTGCACATAAAGCTGACTGGCAATACGATCGAGCCGTTTGGCCGCGTCTACCACAACTTCTGAGTTATTGTAGCCCGACATGTTTTCATAACGGTCAGCACCCCCATAACCAGCTTTTCTTATTGTGGACGGAATCGGCTCTGCTTCAAATATTACTCTGTAAATATTATCATCTCTTTCCTGCATATCGCCTAATACCTTTTCCATCGATTCGAGCTTGTCGGTTAAGATATCGTACTGAAGTTGTAAAAAGTCGAGCTCTCTTTTTTGAATACGTTCCTTAGGAGAACCAAAAAAGTAGTAAGCTATAAACACAAAAGTAAGAGCTAACGTACCGGTGGTTAACAGATAAGATATAAATCCAAGAAGCCTCTGTTTCCAATTTACAAAGTACCTCTCGTAGGTCAGTGTTTTATGATTGAAAACATATTTTTGCTTTGCCATGAACGAAACTTCAGGGTATATTTTTTTTTGAACCACAAAAATAATATTTTACCTTAAATTTGCAAGCTTTATTTACCTGTTAAAAAACGATAAAAGAATATAACATCAATAAAATGAACTCTTTAGAAATACGTAGCACTTTTCTTGATTTTTTTAAATCAAAACAACACCTGATTGTGCCCTCGGCACCAATTGTAGTTAAAGATGATCCAACCCTCATGTTTACAAATGCTGGGATGAATCAATTTAAAGAAACGTTTTTAGGCAATGCCCCGGCAAAATCAACCCGTATTGCTGATACTCAAAAGTGCTTACGCGTTTCAGGCAAACATAATGATCTTGAAGAAGTTGGCTACGACACCTACCATCACACCATGTTTGAGATGTTGGGCAATTGGTCGTTTGGCGATTATTTTAAAAAAGAGGCTATTGAATGGGCATGGGAGCTTTTAACCGAAGTTTATGGCCTTGATAAAGGCAGGTTATATGTCTCCGTTTTCGGCGGTGATGCAAGTGATGGCCTTGATCAGGATTTTGAAGCATTCGATTTGTGGAAACAAATTATACCTGAAGACCGCATCCTTTTTGGAAGTAAAAAAGATAATTTCTGGGAAATGGGCGATAGTGGTCCGTGTGGACCATGTTCCGAAATTCATGTGGATATAAGAGATGATGCCGAACGCCAAAAAATTGATGGGAAATCTCTTGTTAATCATGACCATCCTGAGGTGATTGAAATCTGGAATTTAGTCTTTATCGAATTCAACAGGTTAGCAAATGGATCACTTGTTAAACTTCCATCACAACACGTTGACACAGGCATGGGTTTTGAACGTCTCACTATGGCGCTACAAGGCAAGAAATCGAATTATGACACCGATATATTTCAACCTCTGATTCAGGAAATTGCCCGGCTTGCCAAATGCACTTACGGCGAAAATAAAGAGCGTGATATTGCGATGCGCGTAATTGCCGACCACTTAAGAGCTGTATCATTTACGATAGCTGATGGCCAGATCCCTTCCAATACCGGTGCAGGTTATGTAATACGGAGAATATTACGACGGGCTGTCAGATATGGATTTACTTTCTTAGGTTTCGAAGAACCATTTGTTTACAAACTGCTTCCGGTCTTAACTGCTCAAATGTCATCCAATTTTCCTGAAATTGCATCACAGCAGCAGCTCGTTAGCAAAGTCATCTTTGAAGAAGAATCTTCATTCCTTCGCACACTTGCACAAGGCATTCGTCGATTTGAAAATTATGTGACACAAAATCAAGATGTTAATATAATTGAAGGAGGATTTGCTTTTGAATTATTCGACACTTACGGCTTTCCTATAGATTTAACAAACTTGCTGGCACGTGAAAAAAACCTGCAGGTTGACATGCCAGGGTTTGCTTTGAGGTTAAATGAACAGAAAAACCGTTCACGTAAAGCGGCCGAAGTGGCAGCTGGTGATTGGGTTGAGGTAACCTCACTTGAAGGAACAACGGTTTTTACCGGATATGAGCATCTTGAAGAGGAAGTTCAAATCGTAAAATTCAGAGAAGTGGTCTCAAAAAAGAAAAAAACCTATGAAATTGTCTTGAACAAAACGCCATTCTATGCTGAGTCTGGCGGTCAGGCTGGCGATACAGGGTGGTTAAAAAATGAGAATGAAACTATAGAAGTTTTTAACACTTTAAAGGAGAACAACCTGATAGTTCATCATACTGAAGCGTTGCCTTTATTCCCTGAGAAATCGTTTTTTGCTACCGTTGATGCCGAAAAACGCCTTTCCACTGCCAATAATCACACAGCAACACATTTAATGCATTCGGCTTTACGTCAGGTACTTGGAACTCATGTTGAGCAAAAAGGATCGTTGGTAAACTTTGAGCGTTTGCGTTTTGATTTTAGTCATTTTGGTAAAGTTACACCTGACGAAATCAAAACTATTGAAAAAATCGTCAATAAAAAAATCAGAGAAAACATTCATCGAACCGTTCATATTGATGTGCCTGTCGAAGAAGCTAAATCAATGGGTGCTATGGCACTTTTTGGTGAAAAATACGGTGATTTTGTTAGAGTTATTTCTTTTGATCCAAGCTATTCAGTCGAGTTATGCGGTGGGACACATACTGAATCAACAGGCCATATCGGCAGCTTCAGAATTGTTAGCGAAGGTGCAATTGCAGCCGGAGTAAGGCGTATTGAAGCTGTTACTGCTCAGGCAGCAGAGGATTATGTCAACAAGTTTATTGAGGAACACCAACAAATAAGAGAAATCGTTAAAACAACTGGCGATCTGGTAAAAGGCATCCTTTCGCTTACCGAAAATTACTCTGAAGTCACAAAGAGAAACGAAGCATTATTGCAGGAAAAAGCGATTACAATTTCCAGGCAATTACTGAGTAAATCAAAAGCAGTAAATGACTTTCAATTGATCGTAGCCGAAATTGATGAATCAATAGAAATGGCTAAATCTATTGCTCTGCAAATTAAAACAATCACCAATAATACTGCTGTATTGCTTCATGGTAAAGCGGAGGGCAAAGCTATGATATGCTTAATGTTTACCGATGACTTGGTTTTATCAAAAAACCTGGATGCTTCAGCCTATATAAAAGCCATTTCTAAAGAAATTCAAGGTGGTGGGGGCGGACAAAAGCATTTAGCTACTGCTGGAGGCAAAAATTTGGATGGGATATTAGCAGCTGTAAATATTATTCTAACCGAGCTTAATAAATTGTAATTCAATTATTTAAAGACTATACCACTTGAATAACCATGTGTTGTTAAAAGTGATGTTAATAAATTCTGGTATTTTTTTACTGGAATTGAAAAAGGTATTGTAACAAAAATTGCTACATTTACAGCAAATTGTGCTCAGAATACTCACAAACTGCACAAACACAGTCATAAGATGAAAAAAACAATAATACTGCTTTTTCTAACATACATAGGTTGGTCACTATCTGGTCAAAATCAAAGCGTAGCCGATCTCGAGAATTTTTCTATAATGAGTCCTGTACAATCCGGTATTTATGATGCCAAGGGTTGGTCAATGCAGGATAATGGAACATGGGCTAATGCTCCAAATAAAATACCTTATACCGATAGCAGATCCAATAATGCACGACCAGGTGGCTTGAATGAATTAGGCCAGGATAACTTTATTTCACTGGAGCTGCGAAAAATTATGATTGATGATGAGCAATACAATGTGCTTATAAAAAAATATAATGATGGCGAGTTTGAGTTTTCATATTTACAGCGAAACTGGGTATTTTTTCATTCAATGGAATTTTGGGTGTTCAAAAGTGAAAAACTTAAAGAATTAATGCCCGAAGATGTTCAGTTCAATGTTAAATATCTGGTAAACCTTGAATGTTATGTCACTGGAAAAATTAGAAACTATAACAAAACTGTGTTTACCGTAGATGGTTTGAACCTAGTAAATTACACAACAGGAGTCATAAATAATTTTCAAACAACGAGTACTGCTTATTACGATCTCATTGTTCGAATTGTTCAAGATCGGAAACTTGGAAAAACCATTAATGATGGTAATTTAATTATCGCTTTATTTCCCATCCGATCAGGAGATAAAGAAGTGACAAGATTTAAGCTTATCAAGAACTATAAGCATGAAAATTTGAATAAAATGCAATTATCACCTGATAATTGGAAAGATATATTTGCAGAAAACTTTTATGAGGTTGACTTTAATATTTACAACAACTTCATAAACCAATCACTTGCTTATTATGTTGAGCTGGGTAAAGCAACAACTGCATTTGATGCAAACTATCAATGGGGTGTTTTAAGATACCAGATTGGGGACTATTTAGGTGCTTTGGAGGCTTTCAATAAAGCATTTGAAGAAAACCCAAAAACAGATGATTTCATGATTTACTCCTATAGGGGGAACACACGCAGCAAAATGGGGTTACACACTGATGCTATCGCTGATTTTGACAAAGCTTTAATGCTCAGACCAAAACGAATTGTTGATTACCCAAATTGGATAAGAAACTATTTTAATCGCGGCGTTGCTAAATACTACATAAACAACGGAACCGGAGCTTGCGAAGATTGGAAAAAAGCATATGACCTAGGCTATGGTAGTGCAAGTGAATACCTTTATGATTTTTGTGGTCAAAAAACTCCTTAACTAAATAGATGCTGATGAAAACCTCAGGTAAAATATCTCTCTTATTTCTCTATGTGCTATTGTTTAATTTTGGCACACTTAAGGCTCAAGAGGTAGTGACACCCAAATGGCAAATAAGCGCTTTTGGTGGAATTTCACAATATCACGGCGACATCAGTAATAAATCATGGACTAAACAATTTTCAGGAGAAACAAAACTTTCATTTGGTTTTCTTGCCCGCCATCATTTCAATTCAAAACACGGTCTTGGAATACACTTTCAACATTCATCAATCTACAGCGCAAAAGAATTTAAATCAGATGGAATTACTGTTTTTGATAGAAAATATGATGGGAGTTTCAATCAAATTTCTTTACAGTCTTTTCTTAATTTCAGTTCTTTCTTTTTTGGTGAAAGAGAACGAAAACTTGAGTTGTATGGTACACTAGGCATAGGTTATCTTTTTTGGAATGGCACTCTTTCGAACATAAGCACTAATGCAATCATCACAAACAATTCTACTGCATCAGCTATAACAAAAGGAGCTTCATTTCCGGCAACTATTGGGGCTCAATATACTTTGGCTCCAAATCTTAAACTTATGTTTGAGGCAAGCCTTATTACTGCCTTAACCGATGAAGTTGATTTTTACCGCGATGGATATCAATACGACATTTTAACCTCGGCTCATATTGGTTTAACCTACAATTTTGGAGGAGAAGTTAAAAACAAAAAAACTTCTAAACCATCACAGGTTGGAAGTTGGGAGCCGGAAACACCAATCAGTGTAATTGATTACGAAATTTATAACGATCCACCCGTAAAACAGCCTGTTAAAGAAACTCTCCCTCAATTACAACTTCCGGCTAAGAATGAACCTTCAAACGCTCAAACTTTCCCCCCATTTGAATTTAGGGTACAGATTTATGCAAAAACCTCATCAGCAGCAATTGGTCAAAAAGTATACCGAAACGTTACTTTTGAATATCCTGTTATTGAAAATAGGTTCAATGGTTTGTTCAGGTATTCAACAGGTAGTTTCAGAACTTATTCTGAAGCAGAGGCTTATGCCAGAACAATGCAAAATCGCGGAATATTTGATGCATTCGTAGTTGCATACAGCAACAACGAACGAATTTCAATTACTTCAGAAATGAAGAGTCGGAAATAACTCTTTTCCTTTAATTCTTCGCATCAGTCCATTGTCTCTTTCTCAAGCTATTAACTACTTTGTATTTACCTTGTCAAACGGTAGAATCTATTTAAGTAATTATGATTAGAAGTTTTGAATGCAACAGAACAAAAGTCTAAACATTTGAACATAAACTAAATTGATATAAGGCAAGATCAAATTCCAGAATGAAATTATAAATCAGTTACATTCCAAGTACTATTGAAAATGATCAATTATTTAGAGTAAAGTTGTTACTATTGAAAATTTATGTTGCAACCAGCCAATAATTAAAAATATTGAACTGTAATAGCAAAAAGGTTTATAGATTTCACTTTTGAGTTCTTTGCTTACACTTAATAATCTGGACAGTATTGGCCATCAATTCATGGATAATGCCCACTTAATTTCATGGTGCAAATGATAATATAATTCCTATTATTAAGTCAAACCTTAACCATGTCCTACAACCGAACTAAATTTAAGCATGAGTTTTGAAAGGAAAATAATGTTGTTTCGTGGATACTACCCAATCAGATCCAAAAGCCCGGAATGATAATTGAAAAAATCCTCTTAAACCCAGATTACGCATTAGACAATTGAAAAGGGAAATTACACTCTTTTGAATAGT